>WGNM01000005.1 GCA_016124575.1 Cryomorphaceae bacterium | reverse complement strand
CAAAAACCTCCAAAATCGCGCATCTACAAAGTTCTCTCTATCATCCGCAAAGTGCCTATTGACAAGCATTTCAGACTTTTGTACCTTCGCTACGCTCGGTTTGGTTGGGCGGGGGCGGGCGGGACCCGCGAGGGTCATGCCTTTGATTATCAATGCTTTCCGACTTATTCCCAATCTATTCTCGGCTTCATCGCTCTCATTCTCTTTCTCACACTGTTTTTCCCATGCCCTATCCGACATTGAGTTTACAAAAGACAGATTTTTCAACTCGCGCTACTTGCACTCTCGCTAAGGCCTATTTATCCGCGCTGTTGGCGCGAACCTCATAAATACTAACAACATAATCCATTCGGATCTCCAATCCGCCTTCGAGTAACAAATACTCAGCTCCATTTCTCGATTCCCACGTCAAAATAGCATCTTCAACTGTGATCACATCGCCGTTATTTCGATACACAATGCGGCCTTTTTCTATACGTCCACTCTTTCTCAATGTGGCCAAATTCTCAACCTCATCCATGAAAGTGCAGCTCACTGGCTTGTATTTTTCTTTGTCGCTCATGGCTCTTTTTCTTTCCGAAAGTTAACAATACCACCTGTCTTTTTCATGTAACCCAAATAGTTAAAAACGAGTATATGCCCTAACTGCATGGAGGAAAGCGTTATGAAAATGAAGACATCAATTCTGATTTTGCTATTTACCATAATGGTTGGTAGCGTTTTTGGACAATCGGAAGTTGCACCATGTGCCTCCGGACATCGACATGAGCAACTGGTTGAATCAGACACCCTTTATCAGCGTTCGTGGTTCAACTTCGAACAACGCATGCTTCAACTCGCGAATCAGCAAGCTGAAAGTGGTGACAGAGATGAAACAATCTATGTCTTCCCTGTCGTCTTTCACATCATTCATGAAGGCGAGCCAATCGGACAAAGTTCAAACATTTCTGATGCACAGATCTTCAGTGCCATTGACGCCTTGAACGAAGATTTTCGAAAAATTGCTGGTTCCAATGGCGATGGAAATGGTGTAGATGTCGGATTTGAATTCTGCCTCGCTAGCCGCGATCCAAGTGGAAACTCAACTACGGGAATTGTCCGTGTAGATGGTTCTTCGATTCCGAACTACGCAGAACAAGGCATCCGTGCAACGGGATCAGTAGGCGCTGATGAAGCAACTGTAAAAGCACTGTCGACCTGGCCAAGAGAACAATACATCAATATTTGGGTCGTCAACGAAATTGAAGACAACAACGCTTCAAGCGGGATTCAAGGTTTCGCCTATTTCCCAATCAACAATCCAATCGACGGAATTGTAATGCTGCACAACGCAGTTGGGACAACTGGAAACATCAAGCCAAGCACCGCACTCAACAGAACGCTTTCTCACGAAGTCGGGCATTTTTTCGGTTTGTACCATACCTTCCACTTAACAAACGATTGCACATCTGAATCGAATTGCACAACACAAGGCGACCGGGTATGCGACACCCCTCCTACCATTCTCGCATCGAGCTGTGGAAATCCAGCTTGCAGTGGCACTCAACAGGTTGAAAACTATATGGACTATACTCCTGAGAGCTGCAGAGACATGTTTTCGCAAGGACAAAAAGACAGGATGCGAAATACGCTTTTGACGCAGCGACTTTCACTAACAACCTCTTTCGGATGTGTGCCTGTCACCAGTAACGACGCGGGTATCACGTCCGTCAATGCGCCGGCTGCCAGCGGATGCAATAGCACTTTCCAACCAAATGTTACGCTTACAAACTTCGGATCTTCAACGCTCACATCGGTTACATTTAACTACAACGTTGATAACATAGGCACTCAAACGTATGCATGGACAGGTAGTTTAGCTAGCGGATCTAGCACAGATGTAGCACTTCCTCAAGTTGCGACCAACTTCGGCAGTCACACCTTCAATGCTTGGATCACAAACCCAAATGGCGTTGCTGATCAAAACAATGGCAACGATGAGAACACCAAAAATTTCACCGTCGCAACAGGCGTTGGCGTAACCATGACGGTTACGCTTGATTACTTTGGTGCTGAAACGTCTTGGGACATCAAACTTGATGGCGATGTGGTTGCCAGTGGCGGACCATACAACAACTCAAACCAAGGTGCTGTATTTAGTTCCAATGTCTGTATGCCAAGCGATTGCTACACACTGCATGTTTACGACACCTACGGTGATGGCATGTCGCTCATAAACGGCACCTATAGTCTTACAGACGATGACGGAGTTGTTCTCGCAAACGGCGGAGGAAACTTCGGGTTAGAAGCCGTCCACAATTTCTGTGTCGAATATGTGAACACCGAGACAACTCCAACCGCCAACTTTGCTGCTAGTGCAACATCAACTTGCGCAGGAAACACAGTAAATTTCAGTGATTTGAGTTTGGGTTCTCCAACCGCATGGACATGGAGCTTCCCTGGTGGTAGTCCATCAAGTTCATCTGTTGCGAATCCACAAAACATTACCTATGCATCGGCTGGCACCTATGCTGTGACGCTCACAGCATCGAATGGAGCTGGAAGCGATGTAGAAACAAAGACATCCTATTTAACAATTCATCCGAAACCGACACTTTCGACCTCAATTTCTTCTGTCAGCTGCAATGGAGGTTCGAATGGAAGTGCAACGGTAACCGCAAGCGGTGGCAATGGATTCAGTTATTCATGGAGCAACGGACAATCAGGCGCGACGCTATCGAATGTGGGCGCTGGATCATATACCGTAACCGTAACCAACAGCAACTCTTGCAGTCAGCAAGCCACTGCGAACGTTACACAACCTACCAATGTTAACTTGTCTGTTACACCCGTCAACATAACCTGCAATGGCGCAGCCAATGGATCAGCATCTGCTATTACTTCGGGAGGTACAGGAAGCATCAATTTGTCGTGGAGCAACGGACAGAATGGAAACAACATCGTTTCATTAACGCCGGGCAACTATCAGGCAACAGCTACTGACGCCAATGGATGTGCTAAAACAAGCAGCTTTTCTATATCGCAGCCAACAGTGTTGGTGCCAAATTTGACCGCGAACAACATTTCATGTAACGGACAACCGGGATCAGCCAGTATCAGTTCAATGGGTGGAACACCACCTTATACAAACAGTTGGAGCACCGGACAAACAGGAAGTACCATTAGCAACCTTGATGCAGGAAGTTACAGCGTAACGACTACAGATGGCAATGGTTGTTCGTCTATTCAAAACTTCACCATTACTGAAACCAATCAGTTGAACGTGAACATTAATGCCGGACAAATCTCCTGTTTCGGAATGAACGACGGCAGTGCAACAGCAACAGTGAGTGGAGGAAATATACCTTACACTTATTCATGGAGCACAGGAAACACAGGAACATCTATATCTGGAAGAGGACCTGGCACATACACACTCAATGTAATAGATAGCGATGGATGCTCGGGCAGCGCGCAAGTTACACTCATCGAACCGAGTCAAATGAACTTGGCAATTTTCAAATCTGATATTTCGTGTTTTGGAAACGATGATGGAACCGCAAGCGCAACAGCCACCGGCGGAACAGCACCGTATGCATTTAGTTGGAGCAACGGAGAACAAGCAGAGAACATTTCAGGATTGGGCGTTGGAGAATATACCCTCGTTATCACCGATAGCCATGGATGTAACGCAGAAGAATCGATTCAAATCATTGAGCCTTCTGAAATAAGTGCTTCTGCCCTGGTTTCTCAAAGCGAAAGCTGCGCAGGAATGGATGGTGAAGCCATCGTGAATGCCATGGGAGGAACAGGCAACTACACCTATTCATGGTCGAACGGCAGCAACAATCAAATGTTATCGAACGCTAGTTCTGGCGCTTATGTCGTTACAGTTACCGACGACAATGGTTGCTCAACCAATGCCACTATTAGCATCCCATACAACTGTGATCAAGCTCCCGAGCCAACCATGTTGGATGCTGCAAGTTGCGGCGCCAGCGGATTGCAGATGACGCAAACAATTTCATGCATCCCAGTAGATGGTGCAAGCATGTATCAATGGCGATTTAGCAACATAGCCTCAGGCGCTTTCAGCGACGAATACACATTGGGCAGCAACCCGAACTTCATGTTGAGCACTGTTCCAAACCTGACGTACGACATGACCATGAGTGTTATGCTGCGTGTACTCAACGAAAGTGAAATCTGGTCTGATTGGGGAGAAGCTTGTTTGATCAGCATGTCTGACAACATCCCACAGACAAGTATTTCCAATTCGGATTGTTCAGCAGGTGTTATGCTAGCCGGCAATATGATTCAATGCAACAACGTACCTGGTGCCGATCGCTACGAATGGCAGTTTACTGCTGGAAACGATCAAATCGTTTACACCAGCTTTATGAACCTTTTCAATCTTACAAACGCCGATGATCTGATCATTGGAGAAACCTATGGCATTCGCGTCCGCGCTGCCGTTGGCGAAGTTTGGGGTGCTTGGGGCAGCACATGCACGTTGACCTACGAAAATGCTCAAAGTGTAACAACAGACGTCCATGGTGGATTTGAGGTAAGTATCTACCCAAATCCAAACGATGGAGAAAATATTTCTTTCAATTTCCGAAACCTTCCATCTAGTGCACACGTAATAGACCTAGAAGTTTACGACGGAAGCGGTAAACTAATTGAAAACACAACACTATCTACATTGGCTCGTAAAGAGTCGCTTACATACCAATTCCGTAACAGACTTTCTGCGGGAATTTATTTCCTAAAAATCCGCCTACAGGGAGATGTAGTTGAAGAGAAGTTGATCATTAAATGATATAGGGTGGAGACCAATTTACTTGGTCAAAGAAAGGCCCACCTCGCTAACGCGGGGTGGGCTTTTCGATTCCCAATATTTTCAAAAATTCTAATCCGCAACCGGGAAAACAATCTTGGTCATAATCTCAGATTCAGCCACTGAATCGGGGTCATTCAAGTAAATCTCGTAAGGGAAGTAACGCACTGCCACACCATTCCCTTCGATATAGTCTCCTATTGCATACCATGTTTCGCCAGAGCTTTCATAACTGCCGTAATGAATTGTTGACATCGCCTTTCCACCTGGTATTTTCGAAACAATTAATTCCGATGAACCAGCAATGCTATCTGCAACAGGAATGGCAAAAGTAAGATCCATTGATTCTTCTGAATGACGTCTAACAATGGTGATAGGCATGCCCGATGCATCTACACCTTCACCTGCTAAAAACTCCATGATTTTGCCGAAAGCCGGACCATGAACATTACCACCTGATAAATCAGCCTCGGTAATATTGTCCATCGAGACTCCGATATACCAAGTATCTGATATAGTTTCTACAGTTGGTTCCATAACTGGCTTGGCTTCCACCACAGCTTTCAATCCATTCAAACCGCTGTTGTAATTTTCAACTAAAGATTCTTTTCCAAAAAGGACTGAAAACCCGCGGAACAAGAACGGAATTTCACCGCCGTCGAATGTCCATGTTACATTTGTACCTCCAGCTACCTTCTCCAATTTCCAGTTTGCGAAATTCTCTCCTGGAAAATCATTGAATAGCAAGCGCACTTTAACGAATTCGTTTTTTGTCTCTTCAATAATTTCCTGAGATCCTGACCCCAGCAAATCACCTGTCCAATCCATGCGTGTGCCCAGGCCACTTTTTGGACCAGAGTATGAATTTACGGTTGTGCTATCCATCGCAGCCCATGGATTCCAAGCTTCCCAGTTTCGAAAATCTGAAATTTCTTTAAAGACTACTGCTGGCTCAACGGCCATTTCTTTTGAAACTTCGAACTCCATTTTAGATGGTGCTACAGCACAGATGATCAGCCATGCCACTACTGGTATGAGTATGATGATCAAAATGATTTTAATAAACTTCATGGTTTTGGTTATTTGGTCAATATTAAACGAAGGTAGAAAATTGGTCTGATGTACATAGTATTTTCGAATTCTTGCTTTAAAATTGAAGTTCTTATCTTCGGACACTTATATACTCAACTATGTTCCCACTTACGAATGACGCCGTTGTACTCGGATTATTGATGGCCACATTGGCAATCATCTTTTATTCTTCCCATCATCCGAAGACAAAAAAATTCTACAAATACGTCCCAACGCTTTTGATGTGTTACTTCGTACCTGCCATTTACAATTCGGCAGGCATTGTAGATGGGGAGGCTTCTGCTCTTTATCCAGTCGCTTCCAACTATCTTTTGCCTGCAAGTTTGGTATTGCTGTGTTTGAGCATCGATTTGAAAGGCATCATCGGACTGGGACCGAAGGCTTTGATCATGTTTTTCACGGCTACAATAGGGATTGTAGTGGGGGGACCTGTAGCACTTTTAATCGTTGGTGCCATACAACCATCTATTATGGCTCCCGAGGTCACACTAGCTGGAGAGTTGTCGCCGAGCAGACTAAACCACATCACCCTGCAGTCGGGCAATTCAATAGCTGGCGACGATGTATTGCTCATGCCTGACGGAGAGAAATTCAAGGTTGATACCATTTACGAATACAGCGTAGATGCAACTACACACACATCTGTAGTAGATCTTTCACCTGTAAACCTTGATTTTACAAGCACATATCCGGATGGCACATTGCTTACGAATATGAATAGTGAGTTCTGGCGTGGACTTTCAACAGTGTGTGGGAGTTGGATTGGCGGAGGAGCGAATCAAACAGCTTTGAAAGAAATTAGCGACACCCCTGAAACCCAGTTTTCGGCCATGTTGATTGTCGATATTTTCGTCGCCAATATCTGGATGGCCTTTTTGCTTGTTGGGGCTGGCATGAGCGTCGTCATGGATAGGAAATTGAAAGCAGATAGCAGCTCGATCGATGCATTGAAAAAGAAAATCGAAGACTACAATGAGGGCATTGCGCGCATTCCATCGTTTACCGACATCTCAATAATCATCGGAATTGCTTTTGGGGGTGTTGCAATAGCACATCTGGTTGCCGATTTTGCTTCAACCTACTTCCACGACACATTCGCTGCCATCCTCAAAGCAAATCCTGACTCTTTGGTCATTTACCTTAGCTCAATAGAAAAATCTTTTTTCTGGATCGTGATCGTTGCGACAATTGTAGGCATCCTTTTCTCATTTACAAAAGCGCGTAATTACGAAGGCGCTGGGGCATCTAAAATCGGTAGCATGCTGCTATACGTCCTCGTAGCCACCATCGGCATGAAAATAAACATCGTGCGATTGATAGAAGATTGGGACAAGTATTGGGCTGTGATTCTAATCGGCATCATCTGGATGCTTGTGCACATCACCATTTTGCTCATTGTTGCCAAACTTGTGAAAGCACCCTTCTTTTTCGTTGCCGTCGGCAGCCAAGCGAACGTCGGTGGTGCTGCCTCTGCCCCTATCGTAGCTTCTGCCTTCTCACCTGCTTTGGCACCCGTTGGTGTTTTACTCGCAATACTTGGATATGCAGTAGGAACAATAGGTGCAATTGTAGGAATGGAATTGATGCATGCCTTGTATTTGTAGTGTAGGACAATTCCTAAACTCTCTTATTATCAGCACTTTCTAAAAACAAAGTGATTTAGCCCCCCGTATATCATGACAAACCATCGTGATGTACAAATTGTTGACTATCGTTTTTCTATTCACCCTGTTGCAGTGTAATATCGTTGCTCTATCGCAGGAAAATGGTTATCAAACACATACCATACGTTTGATTGGCCCTACGGAGATGTCTGATTACAAAGAAGTAATTGATGACATTCGCGGCCACATCTCTCACCCCATTTCATGCACCATTGAAGTCGACGACCGTGTCATACAAATCATGAGTCGACAAGAAATGCCGTGGATTAGCATTCTTCAATCACTAAATACTCAAGGACGTTTTGTAGCACTCATAACACCACTATTCGCTGAAGGTGTTAAGATTAGCCATCCATACACACTTGAAAAAGTGAGAAATAGATGGGCTGATTTTCGTGGTATTGAGATGGAGAACATACTATTTGTTACTTCACAAGAATGGTCCACAATGACCATCCGCGCGCGAGCGGAACTGGAAAATGAAAATGTAATAATTATAGAATGAGATACTTAGCTATCATATTTCTTGCGTTGTGGCATGTTCATTCTGTTGCTCAATGCAACAATGACAACACCTTCGACGGCACTTTTTCGCTAACATCAGAAGGAGATTCGGACACAAAATCATGCGTGAGAGGCGGCAGATACTATACTGTAGATGTTGTAACCGGCGAAACATATGAGTTTTCCACTTGCGGTGGCGATTGGGATACATTAATAACACTTTACAGCGATTCAAATGGAAGTCTGATCGCCTTCAACGACGATTATTGCGGTTGGCAATCATTTATATCATGGAATGCTACATTTACTGGTACCGTTCGCGTGCTTATTGATGAGTGGGATTGCACAGGATACAATTCTTGTGGAGCAAACTTAACATTGACCTGGGTTTCATCGAGCGGTTCTGGCAACAACAATGATATTTGTCAAAATGCCATTGCTGTGAGCTGCGGAGACTTTGTTTCAGGCACTACGACAGGGGCAAGCACTGAAAGTTTGGCCAATTGTGGGACGTCTATTTCCGCACCAGCGGTGTGGTACTTGTTCATTGGTACAGGCGAAGAAGTTACATTTTCAATGTGTAACGGAACCAGCTACAACAGTAAAATCAGTGTCTTCTCAGGAACATGCAATGCACTGATTTGTGAAGGCGGCAGCAGCAGCGGATGCGGAGACGACGGCTATGTGACTTTGCTAACATCGGCAGGCATCGAATACTTCATTTTGGCACACGGAAACAGCAGCCAAAGCGGCAATTTCAATCTCGAAATAACCTGTGTAACCTCCACTCCAGATGGCAACAAAGACTGTGGTGGTTCAATAACACTCTGCAGCGACGATACCTTTGATGGTAACAATGGCGACTACGGAAACACCCAAGATTTGAACGCCACCAACCAAGGCTGCCTCAATGGCGAAAATCAATCTTCTTGGTATGTCTTCTCGCCTGTCTCCGAAGGGACAATTGGTTTTACACTCGAACCCTCCAATGGCATCGATTACGATTTTGCTATCTGGGGTCCGTTTGCAAGCGACGATGTCCCTTGTCCACCTAACGAAACTCCTCTGCGCTGCTCATATAGCGGGGTGTACGGAAATACAGGCCTGACAGTAGGGGCTGGTGATGAAAGTGAACCACCGAGCGGCGATGCTTGGGTTGAAGCAATCACTGTATCTTCTGACGATTTGAATAAGTACTACGTGATGTTGATCGACAACTACACAGCCGACAATACCTCGTACACCTTCCACTGGGATCTTTCAGGGGTTTCACTGAATTGCGCGATTTTGCTTCCCATAGAACTACTTTCTTTTACTGGAAAAGTAGCTTCTGACCGCAATGAATTGCTTTGGATTACAGCAACGGAACTAAACAATAGCCATTTCGATATAGAACGTTCAACAGATATCGAAAACTTCGAATCAATAGGAATGGTAACAGGTGCAGGAACCTCAGCAACGCAAAGCTCATACATTTTCAACGATTCAAACCGTCCGTTCGGAACGACTTACTATCGGCTCAAGCAAACAGATTTCAATGGTGAATATAGTTACAGCGATATCATCAGTTTGACGCACAATAGCGAATTGGATCTCATTGCTGTTTTCCCAAATCCAGGAAAAGGACGATTTACATGTGAGCTAAAGGCTGCAAAAGAAATGATGATCGAACTCACTGCATTTGATCTGCAAGGCCGCGCGGTTATGAGCGATGTTTGGGATATCGATGCGGGGTCGTCGACAAACATTATCGATCTTAGCGAGGTGTCTAGCGGCAACTATATTCTTCAGTTCGAAAGTAATGGTATAATCCTCAATCGTCAGCAACTTATCAAACGCTGACAGCTATCTTTGTCGGCGCAATGAAAGTCGCCTGGCATCCGTTTTACAATCATCCGTTGCAAGTCGGACATCGTTTCCCGATGATCAAGTACGATCTTTTGCGCGAGCAATTGCTATATGAAGGCATTGTTTCAAAAGATGATTTTCTTCACCCACACGGGGTGGATGTTGAACAAATCTTACTAACTCACTCGCCGTTATATCTTGAAAAGCTTTTACAGGGAAATCTCTCCCCTGCTGAAATCCGCCGCACAGGATTCCCTTTCTCAGAATCTTTAATCCAACGAGAAATAACCATCATGGGTGGCACGTTGTTATGTGCTTTACATGCGCTGGATAGCGGCATTGGGTTAAACATAGCCGGAGGCACCCACCACGCTTTTCGCAACCGCGGAGAAGGGTTTTGTCTGCTCAATGATTTTGCAATCGCAATCAACATACTTCTCAATCAAAAAAGCATCAATCGGGCATTAATCATCGATCTCGACGTCCACCAAGGAAACGGCACAGCCTCCATATTTGAAGATGATCCGAGGATATTCACCTTTTCTATGCACGGTGAGAAAAACTATCCATTGCATAAAGAAAAAAGTGATCTCGACATTGAGTTGCTTGACGGGACAACAGATGATGTTTATCTGAAAACATTGGCTGAAAATTTAACTCAGGTAGTTGAATCATCGCAGCCCGACCTCGTATTTTATCAATGCGGGGTTGATATTCTCGCAGCCGATAAACTTGGTAGGTTGAACATAAGTATGGACGGCTGTAGAATGCGCGACCACCATGTTTTCGAATTCTGCCGAAACCGTAGCTTACCCGTTGTATGCGCCATGGGCGGAGGCTATGCACCCGATATACGCACCATTGTAGATGCACATACCAGCACCTTCAGATTGGCCCGACATTTTTGGGGTTAGAAACGGTCTAAGAAATGACCCATCCTGAATTTCTTGGCTTTGAGATAAGCTTCGTTTTCGAGGCGGACAGCAATTTCAACCGGTTTGCGATCGACCACCTCTATTCCTGACCCCTCAAAGGCCTTCACTTTCTCCGGATTGTTCGTGAACAAGTTGATTTTGAGCACATTGAAATGCTTTAAGATTGCAATCGCAGGAGTGTAATCTCTGCTATCGGCATGAAAACCGAGTGCCAAATTCGCATCGATTGTGTCCATACCTTCATCTTGCAAATTGTACGCTTTCATTTTGTTCACGATGCCAATACCACGTCCTTCTTGACGCAGGTAAATCACCATCCCGCCACTTGCGCCGAATACAGACAACGCAGCATCCAATTGCTCACCGCAATCGCAACGAACTGAACCAAAAACGTCTCCAGTAACGCACTCACTGTGCACACGGACATTGGTTATTTCTGCAGGTAATTCATTCCACAATACGAAATGAGGAAAGTCAGCAACACCGCTATCGAAAGCGACCATTTTGAACGTTCCATGAATAGTAGGTAACTGGGTAACAGCTAGTTGATTGATTTCCATTTGAAGGGTTCCGCTAGCAGCGGGGATATGTGTGCAAATATACATCCTCAAATAAACACACAAATCACAAAAATGTTGAAAGCCCTATAAAATGAGTACTGAAAATTTACAGAGCGATCACTCGCCTTGTCTTCTTAAAGTGTAAAATGTCATCCCTTTTCTGGCCTTTGCAACTTCCCAATCTTCAGAAATCTTCCATTTT
This sequence comes from Cryomorphaceae bacterium, assembly GCA_016124575.1. GTDB lineage: Bacteria > Bacteroidota > Bacteroidia > Flavobacteriales_D > Sanyastnellaceae > RI-182. The sequence continues at coordinate 218,063 of WGNM01000005.1, read as the reverse complement.
CTGTGAAATATCGCACCTTGTTGCGATGACAATAAAACCACATGTTCATTGGTCAATTCCCAATTTCCTGAAACATTCAACTTGGGTGTAACTGAATTGTCAATGTATTCGAAAGTATTATCTGACTTGAGTTCAAGACGAACCTGTGAGGGATTGTCGTCGCAAACACCGTAAACCCCGACAACAGATTTCGAAGCAACCGGTGTAAAGGCAAAAGCCCCGAAAACAAATCCAACGAAAAGCGTTGATTTAAGAAGACGCATCATGGCCAATAAAATTTGATACAATCAAATTACACAATTTATTCAACCGCAACCGACTTTACTTAATTAATGCAAGTTAGCCCCTATGTTTATAATGGCTCTGTGGACTTTGAAGACGGATTTGAAATCCTCAAGCTGTTTGACCGCATTCGACAGGACCACAATTTGAGATTTCGACTTGGGGTAATAGTAGCTGGCAGATGCAAATCCAGGAGTATAGCCCAAAGCGCCAATTTGGTAATCTTCCTCCCCTGCTTTAAACAGCAAGCCATACCCATATTTCACCTCATCAAACACAGGATGATTGCGGGTAGCAAAAGGCGTTTTCATCAATGCGAAAGTTTCGTCTGTCACTAGCCTTCCCGAATGCAGTAAAGTGTTCCACCGCGCTAAATCTTTGGCTGTAGAAACGAAACCTCCGGCGGCCACGTAATTTTCAAAACTGGCATCCGAAAAAACCATAGTTCCTGCTTCATTCTCCTCATAGCCTTTCACAAGACTGTTAGTTTTGTTACTTTTTGGATGGCAGGAATTGTCCATCTCACAACGATCAAACAAGTCTGCGCTAAGCGCCTCAAACGTCTGACCCGTTGATTTTTCAAGTATCTGCGCCAGCAACTCAAAACCCAATTGCGAATAGTGAAACTGTGAGCCCGGTTCAAATTCTGTTGGGGCATCAAGCGCAGTTATCCCATGCGTATGCGTGAGCAGATGATGAACAGTTACCTCATCAATCCAACTTTGTTGAATCGTATCGAAGTAGGCATTTAACGTATCGTCAAGCGACAACTGTCCCTTCTCAAAAGCTTGTAATATTAGTACTGCGGTAATTTGTTTGCTGATCGAACCAATAACAAATTGATCGTTTTCAGACAATTCAATTTCCTTTTCCAAATCATTGAACCCACGTGCCTTTAAGAACAGTGTATCGTTATTTTGCATCACCAAAACCACCCCATTAAAGTCGTCGACATTTAGGACAGAATCTATATCCATTTCGAGCCTCATCTGAACATTCCCTTCAAGCTGTTGAGAACAACTGAATAATGAGATCAGAAAGAGAGAAGCGATCAACAACCTGAGCATAGAATTGATTTTACGGATGAAGGAAGTCGACAAAGATAGAGTATTTTGAAATCCTTCATTCATGCTAGAAAACCTTAAAAACAAAAGAGGCCGTCTTTCGAAAAAGACGACCTCCCTTGTATATGCTTGTTATCTTAGTTCTTACGCTTACTTGGTGATAACAAGTTTTTCAGTAGACATAGTCGCACCTGATTGAACAGTTACGATATATGTACCGTTAGCGATGTCGTAAGGCAAAGACAAGTAATCGTTTACAGCACCGTCGTTAACATTGTAACGAGAAGCAGCGATTTCTTTACCGATGATATCACGAACGATAACAGTGATAAATTCGACATCAGACTGAATATCAGCAACATCAATACGCACTGCCCCACCTGCATTTACAGGGTTAGGATAGATGTTTACAGATGTTTGAGCAAATTCATCAGCTTGAAGCGGAGACACACCATCGTACACTTTCGTGAAGTTGTTGTGGATACGCTCGATGTCAGAGTGAGACAATCCTATAGCAGGCATTGGCACTGGAGCTTCTTCAACACAAACTGCGTCGATAGCAAGGTCACCCTGCCAGCCGTGAGCTGTTTGAGCTACGAAACGCATCTGGATAGTCTGACCAGCATAAGCTGACAAGTCTACATCAGCAGATAACCAAGCTTCACTTTGTGAACCAGTTGACCACCATATGTAATTCCAGATAACACCGTCAGTTGAAGCCTGCAAGTAGATAGAACCTACGAACGTTCCGAACATTTGGTAATCGAAGCTGATTTTTGGAGCAACAGTTCCAGAAAGATCAAAACATGGAGTGTTGATCACAGCTTGCTTGAACGGATAGTTCGGGTGAGAAGCCTCAGCGTAGATGTAGTATGTACCTTCTGAAGCAGCAGTTGGACCTGTACCCCAAGAGTTAGTTTCACCTGAGAAGTTAGTCCAATCGAAGTCATCAGCAGCGCTGTTTGACCATGAACCAAATCCAGTTTCGAAACTTTCACAGTAAGGAACTGTTTCAGTACCTGCACATGTGAATGGAGAACAAGAACCATCATCGATGGTAGCAGCTGGGTTGTAGTTAGCTGATCCTGAGTTTGTACATCCGTAGATGTTTGAAACCAAGCAGAAATCATCAACTGCGATGTCACCTTTCCAAGAGTTAGCAGTAGTACCGCTCAAACGGAAGTTAACAGTCTGACCAGTGTAGCTTGTTAAATCTACAAAAGTAGAGTTCCAAGTAGTACCTTGGTGACCAGCAGCAGACCAAACAGAAGTCCATGTTGAACCACCATCAGTAGAAATATCTACAGACAATGAACCAACTGCATCGTAAACACCTTGCATGTGGTAAGCAAAAGAGATCGAAGATCCAGTTACAAGATCATAGCAAGGAGAAACCAACTGAGCGTTCTTGTTCGGGTAGTTCGGGTATGAAGCCTCGATGTAGATGTACTCAGAACCTTCATAAGCAGCATCAGGACCAGTGTAGAACGAAGGTGTAGCACCTGAATTCAACGTCCAGTTGATGTCGTCAGAAGCAACTTGAGACCAACCATTCAAGCCCAACTCGAAGCTCTCACAAGAAGGAGCAACAAGACAAAGGGTAACACAAGATCCATCATCATCTGTAGCAGATGAGTCGTAGTTGCTAGCAGCAGGGTTAGTACAACCAGGTACTTCATTTGCGTTACAAATACCATCACCATCAGCATCAATTTGAATTAGGAAAGTCAAACCACTTTGAGTAGTGTAACACTGAGTACAGTTAGGAACTGGAACGATACAAGATCCATTGTCGTCAGTTGCAGCAGCGTTGTAGTTACAAGCAGCAGCATTAGTACAACCAGGGATTTCGTTAGCGTTACAAATACCATCACCATCAGTATCGATGATTACTAGAGTCTGGGTAATTGGGTTACACTGAGAACAGTTAGCAACAGGAACTAGACAAGAACCATCGTTATCTGTAGCAGCTGGGTTGTAGTTACAAGCGTTAATCAAAGTACAACCAGGTACTTCGTTAGCGTTACAAATACCATCACCATCAGCATCAACAAGGATCAAACCTGTGTTAGTAGCGTTACAAACCAAACAGTTTGGAACAGGAACTAGACAAGACCAGTTGTCTTCTGTAGCTAGCGGGTTGTAGTTACAAGCAGCAGCATTGGTACAACCAAATACTTCGTTTGCATCACAAACACCATCACCATCAGTATCAACAATTACAAGACCAGTGTTGGTAGCGTTACAAGCTTGACAACCAGCAACTGGCTCAATACAAGTACCGTTTTCGTCAGTAGCAGCTGGGTTGTAGTTACATGCAGTAGCAGAAGTACAACCAGGTACTTCGTTAGCATCACAAATACCATCACCATCAGCATCGATGAAGATCAAACCAGTGTTGGTAGAGTTACAAGCAACACATCCAGGAACTGCGAACAAACAAGACCAATCGTCTTCTGTAGCAAGTGGGTTGTAGTTACATGCAGCAGCATCAGTACATCCGTAGATCTCTTGATCTGCACAGATACCATCACCATCAGCATCACCAGTAGCGTCGTCACCTTGACAGAAGTCATCAGCATCACAAACACCATCACCATCACCATCAAGAAGAACTAGCTGCCAATGCATACCATCAAAGTAACATGCAAGACATCCAGCCACAGGCTCAACACACATTCCGTTGTCATCAGTTGCAGCTGGGTTATAGTTACATGCAGTAGCAGAAGTACAACCAGGTACTTCGTTTGCGTCACATACTCCATCACCATCAGTATCAACAATTACAAGAACACCACCTGAACATGCAGAACATCCAGCAACTGGAAGAATACAAGAACCGTTGTTGTCTGTAGCAGCAGGGTTGTAGTTACATGCAGTAGCAATAGTACAACCAGGTACTTCATCAGCATCACAAACTCCGTCACCATCGGTATCGATAGTTACAAGGATCCAGTGCATTGCTACAAAGTAACACTCCAAACAGTCTTCAGTTGGCTCAAGACATGAACCATTGTCATTTGTAGCAGCAGGGTTGTAGTTACATGCAGTAGCAGAAGTACAACCAGCGATTTCATAAGCGTTACAGATACCATCTCCGTCAGCATCAACAATGATAAGACCATCATTGGTAGCATTACAGATGTAACAGTTAGCGATAGGCTCGATACATGAACCGTCATCGTCTGTAGCAAGAGGGTTGTAGTTACAAGCCTCAGAAGCAGTACATCCAGGAACTTCTTCTGCGTTACAGATTCCGTCACCATCAGTATCAATAAATACTACAGATCCGTTAGGACCACAAATGTAACAACCTGGGAATGGCTCGAAACATGAACCGTTGTCTTCAGTTGCAGCAGCGTTGTAGTTACAAGCTGTAGCAGAAGTACAACCGAAAACTTCTTCACCATCACAAACTCCGTCACCATCAGTATCAATGATTACAAGCGTTCCAGCAGCGAAGTCACAAGCGTAACATCCAGGGATTGGCTCGATACAAAGAACTGGGTTGTGATCAGTAGCAAGTGGGTTATAGTTACAAGCATCAACGTTAGTACAACCAACGATTTCGTCAGCGTTACAAACACCATCACCATCAGTATCGATGCTGATCAAAACAATAGTACCGTTTTGAAGCTCATCACATTCTGAACAGTTAGCAACTGGAACCAAACATGAACCGTCGTCACCAGTAGCATTAGCATCATAGTTACATGCCAATGGATTGTTACATCCTGGGTTTTCGTCAGCGTCACAAGTACCATCACCGTCGGTATCAACGATAACTAGACCGTCGTTAGTAGCGTTACAAACTTGACAGTTAGCGATAGGTTCAATACAAGAGCCATCGTTGTCTGTAGCCAATGCGTTGTAGTTACAAGCAGTAGCAGAAGTACAACCATCAACTTCCAATGCATCACAAACACCATCACCGTCAGTGTCAACAATTACAAGAACACCACCAGAACACTGTGAACAACCAGCAACTGGTTCAACACAAGTTCCATTGTCATCAGTAGCAAGTGAGTTGTAGTTACAAGCAGTAGCTGAAGTACATCCAGCAACTTCAAGAGCGTTACAAACTCCGTCACCATCAGTATCGATGATTACAAGACCAGTATTAGTAGCGTTACAAGCTGAACAGTTAGCTACAGGAACGATACATGAACCGTTGTCATCAGTAGCCAAAGAGTTGTAGTTACAAGCAGCGCTGTTAGTACAACCAGCGATTTCGTCTGCGTTACAGATTCCGTCACCGTCAGTATCAACAATTACAAGAACACCACCAGAACACTGTGAACAACCAGCAACTGGTTCAACACAAGATCCATTGTCATCAGTAGCAAGTGAGTTGTAGTTACAAGCAGTAGCTGAAGTACATCCAGCAACTTCCAATGCATCACAAACACCATCACCATCAGCATCAATGATCACCAATCCGTCGTTTGTAGCGTTACAAGCTGAACAGTTAGCTACAGGAACGATACAAGAACCGTTTTCATCAGTAGCCAAAGCGTTGTAGTTACAAGCAGCGTTGTCAGTACAACCTGCGATTTCGTCTGCGTTACAGATTCCATCACCGTCAGTATCAACAATTACAAGACCAGTGTTAGTAGCGTTACAAGCTTGACAGTTAGCGATAGGCTCGATACATGAACCGTTATCGTTAGCAAGGTCTACAAGAGCGTCGTAGTTACAAGCTGTAGCAGAAGTACAACCAGCATATTCGTCAGCATCACATACACCATCAGCATCAGCATCAATAGCTACAAGTCCGTCGTTGGTTGCGTTACAAGCTGAACAGTTTGCAACAGGAACGATACATGAACCATCGTCGAATGTTGCGCCTGAGTTGTAGTTACAAGCAGCTACGTCAAGACATCCAGGGATACCTGGGTAGATCAACTGAGAGCAAAAACGCTCAGCACCAGCAGCATTGCTAGATACATACTGCTCAACACCACCAGTTGGAGTACCAAGTTGTATGTTCAAAGCGAAAGAAAGATCACCATCAGTAGTGATTTGAGCAAGCAATACACGGTTAGCAGCTGTAGGACCAGTTACACCTTCGAGTACAGACCAAGCACCACCGTTTGAAAGCAACGCTTGTGAACTGTTTGTGTTGTCGAACATTGAAGTGTTCAAACCAACAGTAACAAGACCAGAAGCAGTAGTTCCAGGGATCATACCATCAGCAACTGAAACAGGAATTCCAGCAGCAGCATCAGTGTTCAAAAGCAAACCAGCGCTGTTAGCCACTGCACCATTGGTATCATCTGTCTTCAACACACCAAGTGTAGATGAAGTAACTGCACCAAGAGTTAGGTAAGAGTCAAGAGCAACAGTGTTGTCATCCCAACGGTTCAAAGCAATACCATCACCAGATACAGCACCACGATCTTCGTTGTTGAAGAAGTAAGTTGAAGTAGCGATAGAAAGTGTGTGAGCAGAGTTACCATATACAGCTTGGATTTCGTATCCTGGAGCCATGTCAGCATAGATACGGTAGGTAACTGACCCTGGAGCCAAAGTACCACCATCTGTATCTGCAGCATCGTTAGCGTCAGCAACATACCAAGTCTCAACGATGATATCTTCAAGACCACCTGGTACACCATCACAAGCATTTACTGCACCGTAGTTACAAGAACCGCTGTCAGTTGCAAGTGGGTTGTAGTTAGTAGCAATAGGATCAGTACATCCAACGATTTCGTCAGCGTTACAAACACCATCACCATCAGTATCTACAATAACAAGTACGCCACCTGAACAAGCTGAACAGTTGGCAACTGGCTGGATACAAGATCCGTTTTCGTCTGTAGCAGCTGGGTTGTAGTTACAAGCTGTAGCAGAAGTACAACCAGGAATTTCATCAGCGTTACAAACACCGTCACCATCTGTATCGATAGCTACAAGTCCGTCGTTAGTTGCATTACATGCAGAACAGTTAGCAACTGGAACGATACAAGAACCGTCTTCATCAGTTGCAAGGCTGTTATAGTTACAAGCAGCATTGTTAGTACAACCAGGTACTTCGTCAGCATCACATATACCATCACCATCTGTATCAATAGCTACAAGCGCAGCACCTGAACAGGCAGAACAGTTAGCAACTGGAACTAAACAAGAACCGTCTTCATCAGTAGCAAGAGTGTTGTAGTTACATGCCGCGATGTTAGTACAACCAGGTACTTCATCAGCATCACAAACACCATCACCATCTGTATCAACAGCAACTAGTCCGTCATTAGTAGCATTACAAACTGAACAGTTTGCAACTGGAATGATACATGAACCATCATCAGTTGTTGCAGCAGAGTTGTAGTTACAAGCAGTGTTGTCAATACATCCTGAAATAGCAGCTGCAGGGTAAGTAAGACCAGCAAAGAATTGCTCAGCACCTGAAGGGTTGCTAGCAACGTACTGCTCAGTACCACCTGTAGGAGAACCCAATTGAATGTTCAATTCGAATTCAAATAGACCATCAGTAGTGATTTGAGCAATCAATACACGGTTGGTGGCAGCAAATGCACCTGGCATTGTAACACCTTCCAATACTGACCATGCACCTCCGTTAGAGATGAAATCCACTGAACTGTTCACGTTGTCGAACATAGAAGCGTCCAAACCAACAGTTACAAGGGCAGAAGCAGTAGTTCCTGGAAACATACCATCAGCCACAGAAACTGGAATTCCAGCTAGTGGGTTGGCACTTTGAAGGAAACCGTCAGCGTTTTGAACAGCACCATTGGTATCATCTGTCTTCAATACACCCAAAGTAGCTGCAGTTACAGCACCAAGAGTAAGGTATGAATCAAGAGCAACAGTGTTGTCATCCCAACGGATTAAAGCAATACCGTGACCAGAAATAGCACCACGGTCTTCATTGTTGAAGAATTCAGTTGAAGTAGCGATACGCATTGTGTGCGCAGCGTTACCGTACACAGCCTGGATCTCATAACCCGGAGCCATGTCTACATATATTCTGTATGTTGTTGCACCATTTGCAATGCTACCACCATCGGTGTCTGATGCGTCATTCGCATCTGCAATGTAAAAGGTCTCAACAATAATACCTTCTAGCCCCTGTGAGTAACCCACCTGACAAAAAGCCACGGTGAATAGAGCAAGAAGGAAATTTCGTAAATTGCGAAGATTTCCCATATCGGTTGAATTTTGGGAGCTATTAGTAAGTGGGTGCAGACTGGCAAGAGTCGGCACCCACATTTTTTTATAGCCCCTATTTGTAAATTATAGTCCGCAAGATGTGTTGAAAGCACCTAGCAACTGAAGGAAATCATCAACGTTAACGTTACCGTCTGTGTTGATATCTTCCGGACAAGCGATAAGAGAGTTGTCGATACCCAAAAGAGCACCAGCAGTCCAGCCAGCAGTCCAAGGTGTAGCACCTGGCTTGAAAGCACCTTTGTAGTTAGCACCAGTGAAGAAATCGTCAACTGGAGCAACTTCAGGGCTAGTAACATCGATAGTTGGAACTGGGTTCAAAGCAGCGATAACTTGGTTTGTTGTTGGGTCGATGCTCCATGTGAAGTCGATAACTCCTGGGGCAAGAACGTTTCCAGCACCCTGGAAAGAAGCCAAAGTAACAGCAGGAGCTGCAACGTTGTTAACACGCAACAATTCACCGTTAGTATCAAACAAGTTGTTTGAGAAATTCAACAATTCAGTGTTGTAGTTATCGATAGCATCAAAAGCACGAGAAGCCTCGTCAGCAAGGTTAACACCGTATCCAAAGTTAACGAAGATTGAGTTAGAAATCTGACCAGCAGTTCCTTCCTTCATTTCCAAAGCACGTTGTGCACCACGACCGATCAAAGTAGAGTTGTAGATAATTGGGTTAGCGATTGGCAAGTTTCCAGAGTTGCTGTCATCACTGTCAGCTTCGAAACCGAAGTCACCTTGACCAGCGATTGGAGCGAAAGCAGGAAGCATAACACCGTACCAAAACTGACCACGACCTGAATAACCATGATCCCAGTCAAAGTAGTCATCGTTACAGAACATAACGTTAGCGTACTTCAAGTCAACAGTTCCACCGAAGAACTCAACACCATCGTCGTCATTAGATATAACTTCGATGTGCTCTAGTGTAGTACCACGACCAACAGAACCAAGAGTCAAAGCGTTGATTTCGTTGTTAGCACCGATGTTTGTTCCACCGTGACGGATAGAAACATACTTCAAGCTACCAGATGAATCGTTGTCATCATTACCACCGTAGTGGTTACGAGAATCACCAGCTACCAATCCTTCGATTGTACCTTCACCGTCACCAACAGCTAGACCACCGTTAGCCAACAAAAGGTTGTTAGTAGCTCTTCCAAGCATGATAACACCACCCCACTGACCGCGGATGTTTACTGAGTAAGAACCATCCAATGGATCGTTCGCATCAGTGAAGATGATTGGACAACAATCAGTTCCGTTAGCGAAAAGTTTTCCACCACGAGAAACGATCAACGCGTTAGCGTCGAATCCAAGTCCAAATACACCGCGAAGAACTGTACCAGGCTGAACGAACAAGTTAGCTCCGTCTTGAACGTAAACTTGTTGGTCAATCATGTACGTTTTGTCGCAAGTGAAAGTAGTTGATCCAACTGGAAGGTTTCCAGAAGCATCAGTAAGAGTAGAGATGTTCACTTCAGTTCTGCTAGCAAGAGCAGGACATCCGCAATCTTCGCCCAACGCAAGTTGCGCTGATGCTGTTGTTACTGTGAAAATTGCAATCGATGCAACAATCAAATTTTTAGGTAAAAAAGCCATGTGTTTTGGTTGAAATTGGTTAAACCTTTAAAAATTTATGCTCACTTTGAGCTTGGTCAAAATTCATCACTTATCATCCAAATATGATTAACTAAAGACTATGGTTCGATTACCCCAAAATGAAAAGAATGTAACCAATAACAATTCTACTTTAAGTCGCACAAAAAGAAAGCGGACCTACCGAATTTTAACTCGTAGGCCCGCTCAATATGAAAAATTGGTTTGGTTATTCTTACTCCTTTATAACTCGTTGAGTAACAACAGAATCGTTCAATCCTGTGCGAACGAAATAAACGCCTGCTGACTTTCCTGACAAATCTATGAAGAATGATTTCTTCGCAGCGGTTATTGTGATATCCTGAACCAAGATTACTTGTCCCATCAGGTTCAAAACTTGAATCTGAGCTACCCCTCCGATATTGCTTGAAACATTCAATTGCAAAGCTCCGTTTGTAGGATTCGGTGTTACTGAAAAATTAAAATGAGATTGAATTTCCTCAACACTTACAATGCAACTTCCGTCATCTTCTGTGGCCTCAGGATTGTAATTTTCAGCTTCAGGATTGGTGCAGCCAAAAATCTCTTCGCCATCACAAATTCCATCACCATCGGTGTCTACAAAATCCAATCCGTCATTTGTCTCGTTACACGCGTAACAGTCTTCAATTGGTTCGATACATGATTCGTCTTCGTCGGTAGCTGCGTCATTGTAATTGCATGCAGAACTGCTTGTGCAACCTGCAATTTCTTCACCGTCACATACTCCATCTCCGTCGGTATCAATAAGCACAAGTGCAGTATTCTCATCATTGCAATCACTACAACCGTCAATTGGTTCAAGACAACTTCCGTCATCTTGAAGAGCAAATGGGTTGTAGTTACAAGCTGATAAACTCATGCATCCAGGCATATCTTGAGCATCACAAATTCCATCACCATCGGTATCTAAGATAATTAGATCGGTGTTTGTTTCGTTGCAAATCTGGCAATTCTCAATTGGTTCAATACAAGACCCGTCATCTGAAGTTGCCTCTGAATTGTAGTTACACGCTGTTGCGCTAAAACAACCTGGGTTCTCAAGAGCATCACAAATGCCATCTCCGTCAGTATCTATCAAATCAAGGCCGTCGTTGTTGGCATTGCAAACTGAACAATTGGCGACAGGAATCAAACAACCACCATCGTCATCTGTCGCTGTTGCTGAATAATTGCATGCAGTGTTGTCCATGCATCCAGAAACTTCGTCTGCATCACAAACACCGTCTCCATCTGTATCAACTAAAATCAGATTTACTCCATTGCAAATCGTACAATCCATGATTGGTTCCAAACAAGGCACTTCATCTGTTGCATTTGGATTGTAGTTGCATGCTGTAGTGCTTGTAGTGCATCCAGGTATTTCTTGTGCGTTGCAAATTCCATCACCGTCTGTATCAACCAATACTAGACCCGTGTTTGTAGCATTGCATATTTCGCAATTGGCGGTTGGTTCAATACATGACCCATCTTCTTCCTCAGCTGTAACGTCATAATTACAAGCAGTAGGACTTGTGCAACCGAAAACAGGAAGCAAAGGATAGTTCAGAGCGTTGAAAAACTGTTCATTTCCAGTAGGATTTGAAGAAACATATTGTTCAACTCCTCCAGTTAAAATTCCCAACTGAAGATTGAGGTGGAATTCAAGTTCGCCATCAGTAGTAATTTGAGCAATTAAAACAATATTCTCAGGAGTTGGCCCTTGCACACCTTCTAGAACAGACCATGCACCTCCGTTAGAAGAAAAAGCTACAGAACTGTTTAATTCAGCAAACATACTTAGATCTAGACCAACTGCAGTTACTGTTGGAACAAAACCAGTAATCAACCCATCAGCAGTTGTAAGCGGAATTCCAGCAAGTGGATCATTGTTAATCAACAAACCTGTTGATATGCCTTCACTACCACCATCATTGTTATCACCACCAATGATGGACCCATTAGTATCCATGTTTTTAGGAACACCTAAATGAATACCTGAGGCACCGCTCATACCTACCCACGAATCAAGTGCAACGGTATTTTCATCTAATCGATTTGCAGGAATCATGTCACCTGAAATCTCCCCACGATCGAGGTTATTGAAGAAAAAGGTTGTTGTTTCTATACGAGCCTCGTGGTTGGTATTTCCATAAATGGCTTGCAACTCATATCCAGGTGCCATGTCGACAAAAATCCGGTATGTTACAGAGTTTGGAGGTAAGTTACCACCATCTGTATCGGTGGCATCATTGGCATCTGAAACGTAGTACGTTTCAACAAAAACATTCTCTAATCCTTGGGCCCAAATGCCGAGGGAGAAGATAGAAAGGACAATCGTAAATAAGTGTTTCATCGGGTGAAATGAATTGAAAATTACTGACAATCGCTGCCAAAAAGACTAAGGAAAACAAGGAAATCTGATCCTGAAACTGAAGGATCTGCATCTAAATTGGCCGTGCAATTTGAGCTACATCCGAACTGAGAAACGAAGACCAACAAATCAGCAGAAGAGATTGTTCCGTCGCCGTTGAAATCTCCCAAACAATCGTCGGCATCACATATCCCATCGCCATCGGAATCAATTAGTTCCAAATCTGCTCCGTTGCATTCTGAGCAACCGGCAACCGGCTCCAAACAAGAACCATCGTCGTTGTTTGCTGATGGGTTGTAGTTACATGCAGTCGCACTAGTACAACCATCAACCCCTAAAGATGGGAATGTAAGACCTGCAAAAAATTGCTCATTTCCAATTGGATTGCTAGCAACATATTGCTCTACACCACCCGTAGGAGTACCCAATTGAATATTCAATTCGAATTCCAAATCTCCATCCGTTGTGATTTGAGCTAAAAGAACACGGTTGGTAGGTGTTGGACCTACAACACCTTCTAATACAGACCATGCGCCACCATTAGAAAGCAAAGAAACTGAACTATTCTCATTGTCAAACATCGACAAATCAAGTCCCACAGAAACTACTGCTGAAGGCAAAGAACCTGGAATCATACCATCTTGAACCGACATAGGAATACCAGCCAAAGGATTTGTACTTTGCATGAAGCCGTCGCTATTCGCAACTGCACCATTTGTATCTTCCGACTTCAAAACAGCCAAAGTTGTAGCCGTTGGACCGCCAAGTGTAACATACGTATCTGCAGCAACTGTATTGTCATCAAAACGATTCAAAGCAATACCAGTTCCTGTTGTTGCGCCTCGGTCTTCATTGTTGAAGAAAAAAGTAGAGGTTGAAATACGCAAAGTATGGTTTGAGTTTCCATAAACTGCCTGAACTTCGTATCCTGGAGCCATGTCAACGTAAATGCGGTAACTAACTGATCCTTCAGGTAAAAAGCCACCATCAGTATCCGTTGCATCATTGGCATCCGAGATGTAGTATGTTTCTACAATAATGTCTTCCAGGCCTTGCCCAAAAACGACTCCTGTAGAGAGAAGTAAAACGATAGATGTTAAAAGATTTTTCATTGTATTTGGTTTTGGTTGAATCATGCTATTTATTGACAATCGGCTCCGTAAAGACTGAACATAATAAGGATGTCACTGGTATCTACAACCCCATCATTATTGAGGTCACCAGTGCATTCAGACTGACATCCATATTGAGATATAAAAAATAAAAGGTCGGCGGATGCTATGGTGCCGTTGGCATCGAAGTCACCCAGGCAAGTAGGTGGTGTATCTTCAGCATCACAAATTCCATCTCCGTCTGTATCAACAAGTATCAACCCTGTTCCTAAAACATTGCATTCTACACAATTTGGAAAAGGAATAATACATGGTATTTCATTCGTTGTATTAGGATTATAGTTACAAGCTTCTGGGTTCAAACACCCTGAAATTTCATTGGCATCGCATACCCCATCTCCATCGCTATCGATTAAAATTAGGCCATCGTTCGAAGAATTGCAAAATGAGCATCCTGGAGTGGATTCAACACAAGAAAAGTCATCTTCTGTAGCGTCAACATTATAATTACAAGCTGTATCACTTGTGCATCCCAGAATCTCTTGCGCATTGCAAACCCCATCCATGTCGGTATCAATTACAACCAACTGATCACCAACACAAGTTGAACAGTCAACCACAGGCAATAAGCAACTTCCATCATCAGTTGTAGCAAGAGGATTGTAATTGCATGCCGCAGAGCTTGTGCAGCCGTTTACCGCGACAACTGGAAAATTCAAAGCAGGAAAACCAATCTCTCCAGCAATGGGATTGCTATAAACATACTTCTCAGTGCCACCTCCCGGAGTACCGAGCTGAAGGTTTATATGAAAAGTCAATGAACCTTTGGTTGTAAGTTGAGCTATCAGCACATAATTCTCACTGGTAACTCCTTGAAATCCTTCTAAAACAGACCACGCGCCGCTGCTCGTTGAAAATGTAGTTCCTGCGTTAGCATTCGCAAATAGTGATAAATCAACACCTAAAGTCACAACAGAACTAGGCAACGTTTCACTTAGCAGACCATCGGATTGCGTTAGAGGAATTCCTACCCCAACCAGGTTTGTCAACAAACCCCCAGCAATACCTTCACTGCCGCCGTCGTTGTTAATACCACCTACAATAGACCCATTGCTATCTATATTCTTAGGCACAGCAATGTGAGCATCTGAAGCAGCTCCAATGGTTAACCAAGAGTCCAATGCCACAGTGTTTTCATCAAGACGGATATCATTTATTACATCCCCTTTGCTTTCTCCTCGATCTTCGTTATTAAAAAAATATGTTGAGGTTGAGATACTTAGCGGGTGATTCTCATTTCCGTAAACAGCTTGCAACTCATAACCAGGTGCCATATCTACAAAAACTCTGTAAGTAACTGACCCAACTTCCAAACTTCCTCCATCGGTATCGGTAGCATCATTGCTATCTGAAACATAGTAGGTTTCAACTAGAATATTCTCTAAGCCTTGACTGCGGCCTAAAACCGAAATCGAAAGACTGAAAACTATAACAAGCACATTTCTCATGATAAAGTTAGGTTAGGTTTGTGTTGTTATAGGGTGGTGTTCTTTATTGCGGTCGAGGATAAATGAGTTTTTCTGAAAGTAGTTCTTTCCCTGTAGGATTGCGAGCAACGAATTGCTGAGGTAAACCATCTGGTTTACCAACTTGTAGATTCAATTCAAATGAAATCTCACCAGATGTTGTAATTTGAGCAATCAATACACAGTTTTCAGGTGTACCTCCTTTTACAGAGCCCATCAATGCCCAACAGCCATCGCTAGTTTCTATTCTTTTGCCTTCTTGACTATCACCAAATGGTGACGCATCCAAGCCAATCAACTGTATGTTCGCAGGAAGGCTTTTAAAAACTCCATCAACCTTTGTAAATTTATCTGGACAGCTCTCCCCCAACCATGTAGGGTAGTTCGAACCATCAACATCATACTTCAACGGCACTCCTGATTGAGCATTGGCAACAACACCAACGGTTAGGTAAGAATCTAAATACAGATTCCCGTCACCATAGCGCTTGTAGTCTAACCATGTACCTATTTCAGAACCGCGATCGGTCTGATTCAATATTGGTTCAGAAACTTCTAAAAACATTGGATGTTTTGAATTTCCGAATATCGCTTGAAGGTTATACCCCTCTGCTAAATCTACATAAATGCGATAGGTCTTTACATGAGCCGACTCACCAGTAAAGGGGTTCACATCTGACTCGTAATAGGTCTCTATGAAAATATCTTCCAATCCTTCTTGACAGGAAGCAAATAGGCCTATCAAACATAGATTGACACAGAAAATATAACGAGCTACAAACATCATTATCAATATTTTACTATTCTAGAAAAACGTGCTCCATTCTCTGAACGCACTACAAAAGTGTATGCACCAGCAGGAGAAGCAGAGAGATCAACTTCGGCATTGAAGTGATTTGAAACATTACCATAGTTAACACTGTGAACGAGGTTACCCAAAACATCATAAACTTCCAAATCAAGTTCCTGACCAACCTTCTGATCAATTGAAATTTGAACCATTCCTGATGTTGGGTTTGGGAATGCACTGAAATCTATACTTAAGTCTTCTTCCAAAACTGAACTATCGAAATCACAAAACAATGGTTCCGAAACATACGTTAAGCCAGCAAAAGGAAATTTATTATCGTTCTCAACTCCCGGAACGGCATCCAAAGGATGCAATTCAGCAACATATTGAATGGTTGAGTGACAATCAGGATGCTGACATTGCAACGCTGGTGGTATTCCAATTTGAATGTTCATTTGGAAATCGAACTGACCTCGAGTCGTAAATTGCCCAATCAAAATAATATTGTCTTCAGTAGGACCAACTACTCCTTCTAATACAGACCAAGCACCATTCATGGTTTCAAACAAAGAACCTGAGTTTGAAGAGTCAAAAACACTCAGATCCAAACCTACAGCAGTAATTGTTGGAACTACTCCGCTTAATAGTCCGTCGGCTTCAGTTAAAGCTACACCAGCAGCCAAATTGTTGTAAACTAACAATCCACCTTCTATTGCTTCGCTTCCCCCGTCATTGTTAGAACCTCCAACGATTGATCCATCACTATCAGAGGTTTTCTGAATACCCCAATGTGCATTCGAGGCTGGGCCCATCGTAACCCATGAATCAAGGGCTACTGTATTGTTATCAAGGAAGTTTGCTCCTATCAAATCACCAGAAACCTCTCCGCGATCTTCATTGTTGAAAAACACAGTTTCTGTTTCTATTTTCAATAAGTTACGCGCATTACCGTATACAGCCTGTAATCGATACTCCGGTTTCAAATCAACATAAACTCTGTAGGTTACCGAACAAGTATCCAAAAAACCACCATCTTCATCTGTTACATCCAATGTATCAGAAACATAGTAACGTTCAACAAAAATTGCCTCTAAAGCAGTACCATCTGGAGGTGAATACTGTGCCAATAAAGCAGTTGGGACGAGTGTTAAGAATAAAGATAGGGTGGATAAAAATCGGTTCATGTGTGTTTTATGTTTGAACTACAAAAATATTCTAATCACATGCTGTGGGTGTGAAAAAACAGTTATGTTTAAGTTACCCTAGCAAAGACTATTGCTTTCGTCTACGAAAAATGCTATTCAGATTTTAAAATACGGGTATTCCAAACAGAAGTCGGTGCGATCAACTGCACTGTGTAGAAGCCATTCGCGAGTCCGCTTATATCTAACTGGTCAAATATTTGTCCATTTGACGCTTGTAGATTTCGCTGTACGATAATTTCTCCACGCATTCCAATTATACGCAAATCTACAGAGGTCAAATTACCCTCCAATTCCAAATTGAGTAACCCATTTGTAGGGTTTGGGTAGATATTCACGCTGAAATTGGTGGTTACATCTTCAATACCTACGATTCCTGGACACAATACATCAGAATCCAAACCGACACAGTTATCGGGGAGGATACAACACAATTGAGGCACGTTGAAATTTACATCCGGATCATAGTTACATGCTTCAGGATCAGAGCATCCGTAAACAATTTCAGTTACACAAGATCCGTCATCACAAGCTGCTGTTGCATCAAATTCCAAGTAATAAGGATCTGTGCATCCACAAGAAAGAGGGTAGCTAAGAAAAGCAGAAAAAACCTCATCTGCTTCTAGAATTTCGTCAGATGAAACAACCTTAACGAGCTGACCATTTGCATTCTCTATTTCAAAATTAAGATCAAATGTCAAATCGCCCTTTGTTGTAAGTTGAGCAACTAAAAATGTGTTACCTGTTTCAGGAATATTCATCGGGTCAAACTGCGCTCTGAAAGTTGTACTTTCAAATGCGTTGCCTATGGTTTCAATTCCAAAAACAGCTGAAGGATCAGTTCCTGACTGAAAGAAATTCGAAGGAGCTGTCGCAGAAGCAGGTAATAGTCCGTCGGCCTCTGGCAACAAAATACCTATTGCGCTCGCATTGTTCACAAGAAGACCATCTTCATGATTCGCTCCACCAATGATCGATCCATTGTCATCCATTGATTTCAAAACACCCCAATGTTCATCAGTAGCTCCGCCGAAGCCAAGCCATGAATCCAGCGCTACCGTATTCTCATCAAGTCTATTGTCTTGAATATCGTAACCCCATGTCTTACCGCGATCGGTATTGTTAAAAAACAATTCTGTTGAGGTAATTGAAAAGGGATGATTCACTGAACCATACATTGCCCTCAAATTACAACCCTCGCAGATCGTAATAAAAACTCTGTACGTTACTGATCCTTCATCGAGGGTGCCGCCCACAGTTGTTGCAGCATCGTCAGCATTCGATATGTAATAAGTCTCTACTGTAACATTTTCTAAAACTCCTTGACTAGAAGCTGAATTGAAAAAAAAAACAGATAAAGCAGACAACAGTCCAAATTGAAATATTCTATTAAACTCTTTCATAACATTATAGATCGTATGAAACACTAAAGTTGTAAACCGTACCAAATTGGTAGCTATCAAAGTGCAAATCATAACCATTTTCAAAGCGGTAAGCACGAATCAAGGTCGCATTCAAGAGGTTTCTAGCTGCAACAGCTATCGAAAAATGCTCTCCTAGGCGTTTTGACACTTTGAGATCAACCATGTTTCGAGGTAATTCAAATACATCGGGTGCTGAGAAGGCCGAACTAGCTACCAATGCCAATTTAGGACCTTGTATATTGTATGACCCAGTGAAGATCAAACCTATACTATCCAAGCGATAGCTCAACATTGCATTAAAAATATACGGTGCCTGACCGAACATTGTGCGTGTTTCCGGCACAGGAATCGTTACTGTTGTTTCCGAACGTATAAAAGTAACATTCGCCCTTAACTCCAGTTTCTTAGTTAAATCAACCTTTCCTTCTAATTCGAAACCAAGAGCTTGTGAACTCTCCGCATTTTGCCAGGTAAACTCATCACCTGGAGCCAAAATCAACTCGATGTGGTTCTTAAAGGTTTTATAGAATACGCTAGCAGAAAGATTTGAACCGCCTTTGAAAAAACTTTCACAACGTAAATCGTAGTTATTTATTGAGGTCATTTCCAAGTTAGTATTTCCCTTTACACGGGCAAATAACTCATAATCGAACAAAGCAACATTCGTAAGTTCTCGAAAACTTGGACGAGCAAGAGATTGACTAAAGTTGGCACGCAAATTAACGGCAGCTTCTTCATCATCTTTAAGCTTGTAAATGATATTGATACTCGGCAGAAAATTGACCTGATTAATTTCTCCTGGACTTAATAGTTGACCTTGACTAGAACGACGAGGGTCATCTATCGCATAGTTGTTCTCATAGAACTCTTTTATATCCACCAACATATCGGTATGTTCTACGCGTAAACCACCTACAAATCGAAGAATTGGGGTGACACGAAGATCGAACATTCCGAAACCGCCAGCTACTTTGAGGAAACCTAAATCACTATCGACATTTGAAGAGGTATTGTTGTAGGATAAATCAAACGAAGTTCCATCTACAATTCTGAAACGCTCTATAGACATAACGTCATCAAACCCAAGCGCCAAATCGCTTTCGTTCAGCCCTTGAACGGTATATACTACCTGCTGATTCTCACGGGTATTGTATTGGTAGGCGCCTCCAAATTTAAGTTTTGAACCCTTCATTTTTGTTTCTAAAACAGGGATTTCAATAGAAACACGAGTATCTAAAAGGTTCTCATCCATATAACGGAAGCGACGATCAGGTGTGAATGTGCTATTAAACAAATAGTCTGTTCCGTCAAATAAATAACGGAAATCTTTAAAATCTAACAAATTTCGTTTTCCTTTTGTATAGGAAGCATCTGTATTGATTCGAATTTTGCTTTCAGGGAATAAATGTTCGCTGTTAAATTGAGTCAGCAATTGTTGACGTTCTTCATAAACCTGATCTTCTCCAAAAGAAATATCCTGATTATCCTCCAAGAAACCTTCTGATTTCCGCGCTTTATTTTGTCCTTGAAAATTCGGCATGAAAAGCAAGGATACTTTGTTGTTCGGGTTAAGGTTGTAAGTTAAACTAGCCAAACCGCTCCAACCCGTGGTTTCACGACTTACTTGCTGCACTTGGTTGCGAAGATTTGCATAAGTAGCAGTATTCTCTCTCGTCTGATTAGGCGAAAGATTTGTGCGGTTTAGATCAGAATCAGGATCATACTCTGTAGTTGTGCTATGTCTGAATCCTATTACAAATCCAAGTGGACGTTTGAAAAGCTTGGTTTGATTACCAATGCTCAAACTGATACTGCTATTCAAAGGCGCTTGGTCCTTTACAGTAAACCAAGTATCCTTAAAAGATGTACCTATATTTTCTAATTCTTGGTTGTAGGCAGTGAAGAAAACTGATGGAGCATACGTTTGGTTGTACTCACTAATTGCATTTTGTACCGCGAAAGAATTGTTGAATTGACCAGGCCCTAAAAAACCTAGTTCCGACAATCCGATTTGATGACCGATGCTACCGTTCGCTATATTTTGGTCGGCCGGAATTCCATAACCTTCTAAAACGCCACTGATACCGAGGTAATCAAACTGTTGCCATAGTGATGGATTTATTTCCCGTGGAAAACTTGACTGATCTGTAGGCGTTCCTTCTGGAATATCACGGAATCCGTTATCGAAACCCAACCAATCGGTCGAACTTCTTTGTGAAGTCACAATGTCTTTGAAGGTTGTCTGCGAATTGTAACCCACCGAACTTGTAAAATTTATCTGAAGTTCTTCAGGATAGTCTTTGGTTTCAATTGAGATAAAGGCACCCGACCAATCACCTGGCAAATCGGGAGTCATCGTCTTACTTATAATAACGTTGTCAATAAGCCCAGTTGGGAACATATCCATACGTATATTATTGGTAAACGGATCCAGTGTTGGGAGACGTGATCCGTTGATTGTGGTTTTAATGTATCTATCAGACAGTCCACGAACAGAAACATAACCTCCTACGGTAGAAACTCCACTAATACGCTTCACCGCATCAGGCACATTGGTATCGCCTGTTTTCTTAAACGTAGATGCTGAAATATAATCGATACTCGAAGGATTCTCTTTCTTAAGAATTTCCATATAAGGTTCTCCTCCCCTGTTTGCCTTCACAATGATTTCCGCCCCGCCCTCAATCTCAATGGCCATGTTGAGCATTTTGACATTCAGAACGAATACCTCTTTATTCTTAACAGTGACTTCTAAGTTTTGCTGAGCCATCCCCACCGAAGAAAAAACAACGACGTGCGCATTGGCATCTGGTAAGTTCAATGTGTATAAACCGTTAAGGTCAGTTGTGGTGCCTATCGAAGTGATGTCTTTAACATATACATTCACAAAAGGAAGTGGTTCTCCCAACTCATCACTTACAACACCGCGCACGGTTCCTTGTGATAATGCAAAGAGAGACGAAAACATCAGTAAAGACAGAGTAGCTAAACGCAGGTGGAAGGTCATAGCAGATTTGGTTGAAACATCGTTTGTTCGGGTGCCCAAACTTATCTCAATTCAACCCCGCGAGGTTTACCAAATCTTTACCTAAAAAAGGTTTTGCTGTTACCGCGATGTTATGAAATTTATGAATGTATTAAATACTGAGCACCTTGTGAATTAATGACATTAAACAGCTAAGAAAAAACACCAATCAGTAGCATAGAATTCATCACGACCCATGTAACAAAATTCATATTGAATGTTTTATCATTCATTATAATATATAAAATACATTTACGTATTGTTTTTCATACATACATAAAGTCAACAATATTTATTATATTTGAATGATTATTCGTACATTATAGTCACATATCATATTTATGCATAATTACTCATACATTAACTGGCACGCAATGAGTGATAAGGCTTTAGCAGAGCACATCGGTTCATTCATAAAGCACCATCGGCTTTTGCAAAACAAGTCGCAATCCGAAGTCGCATCAGCGGCATCCATCAGCAGGTCAACACTTAGCTTGCTTGAAAATGGTGAGCCTGTAAACATCGCCACGCTGCTGCAGGTGTTACGCATTTTAAATCTACTACATGTGTTCGATGCATTTCACATCGAAAAAGTAATCAGTCCGCTCGCTATCGTCAAAGAAGCAAAACTTCAACGTCTGCGCGCTGGTAGGCGCAAAAAAGGTCCAACAAACGAATCTGAATGGTGATATGGAGGCTGCTGAAATAAACATTTGGGGAAACCAAGTCGGGGCTGTCGTATGGGATGATAAAACGGGGCATGCGACATTTGAATACACGGAGCTGTTTAAACGGTTCGGGTGGGACCTAGCGCCTATTTTCATGCCTGTTGCTAGCGGACAAAGCATATATAGCTTTCCGGCTTTGCGACAACAACAGGGGTCTGCGTTCGATACTTTTAAAGGTTTGCCGGGGTTGCTCGCAGATGTATTGCCTGATCGCTACGGCAACGAGTTGATAAACCTTTGGCTTGCTCAACAAGGCCGTCCCATCAACAGCATGAACCCTGTCGAAACACTCTGCTTCATTGGCTCACGCGGAATGGGAGCACTCGAGTTTACCCCGAGTCGATTCAGCGACTCGCAAAACAGCTTTTCACTCGAAGTTGAAAGCTTGATAGAAGTAGCCCAGCAAGTTTTGAGCAGCAAACAATCGTTTTCGACCAACATCAACGAAGAAAAAGAAAGGGCATTGCTCGACATTATCCGCATAGGGACATCAGCAGGTGGTGCACGTCCGAAAGCAGTGATTGCATTCAACGAAAAAACGGGCGAAGTGCGATCCGGACAAACGACAGCACCCAGAGGATTTGAGCATTGGATGATCAAACTTGACGGGGTATCAGACGTTCAATTGGGCGCTACACATGGATATGGCAGGGTTGAAATGGCCTATTACAAAATGGCGCTCGATTGTGGCATTGAGATGATGCCTTCCCGTCTGCTTGTCGAAAATGAGCGTGCACACTTTATGACAAAAAGATTCGATCGCGAGGGTCATAACACCAAACATCACATTCAGACTTGGTGTGCGATGCAGCATGTCGACTTCAACCTCGTTACAAGCTACAGCTACGAGCAGCTATTTCAGACCATGCGCGTGTTGCGTTTGCCATACTCACAAGCAGAGCAGATGTTCAAACGAATGGTCTTCAACGTTATCGCTAGAAACTGCGATGACCACACCAAAAACTTCGCTTTTCGATTGAAAAAAGATGACGTTTGGGAACTTGCTCCTGCTTACGATCTTTGCCATGCCTACCGACCAGACAGCCTTTGGGTCAGTCAGCACGCCTTGAGTATCAACGGAAAACGAAAAGAAATTAACCGAAACGATTTACTAAAGGTTGGTGAAAGCATCAAAATCGGACATTCAAATTGGATTGAAACAATCGATCAGGTATCGCACGTGGTAAGCAAGTGGAAAACGTACGCAGATGAGACCGAAGTAAACCCAAAACTTCGGGATCAAATCTGGGAGACGTTGACGATACTATAGCTTTCTTCCGTCTATAAAGTCTTTGAGCTTGTCAAGCTTAGGCAGCGGTTCGGTAAAACTTGAATCCACAGACATCGATTTCATAAAATAAGATATGGCTCCTAGCGTATCGCACTCAGCAAAAAGTGCATCACCATAACTATCATAAACATTCGGTTCTTCTGGGAATAGATCAATGTTAAATTGGAAAACCTGCTTTGCTTTCTCAATTTCCCCGGTAAATATCAAACCATGTCCGACAATATTTAATTCCCATTCATTTGCAAAATAATTATCGGTACTATCTGCTAACAAACTTTTCCATAGATTTTTGGCGCTGTCCAATCCGCGCTCATTCCACTCTTTGCAAAACAAGAATTTACCGGATACCTGATAACTCTTCGGTTCCATGTCTTTAAAAATTTCCATTGCTGCGTTTGCAATCCGAGCGGTTCGCGAGTTTGATCCGTTTGCCAAAACAACAATCGCGACATCCTCCTCAGGATAAAGAATGCACTGTGAACTAAAACCAATGTCTTCACCCGTATGCATCCATGTTGTCATCCCCAAATAGTCTTGAATAAACCAACTGTAGCCAATTTCTTTTCCCCACGGAGTAGCGACATGGGGTTGAAATAAAAGCGCATGAGAAGTTGAATCTAAGACATTCCCTTTCTCCGATTTTCCATGATGAAGATTCATGATTGACCACCTACACATTTCAATTACATTGGAATTGAATGCATTGCTAGGAGCATACATTCTGTTGTATGGATAGTGCTTCCAAACTTGTGTATTGGTCCCAAAAATATGAGGCGCCGCCCAATTCTTTAAAAGCTCATCGCCTTTTCTAAAAGTTGATGCTTTCATATTACAAGGTTTCAAAATTTGACGATCAACGTATTCTTCGAAAGAACCTCCCGCGACATTTTCGATGACCTCTCCCAAAAGAATAAATCCGATATCGCTGTAACTGAAATCAGTCCCTGGAGAAAACTCCAATTCCAAATGGGAAGCACTTCGAATATAAACTTCAAGTGCATCACTGCTGTATGAGGGTGATTCCCAATTATCCAACCCATTGTGTGCTGGCAAGCCCGAAGTATGAGTTAAAAGTTGTTGAAGAGTGATCTCCATGTAGCTTGCGGAAGCCAACTTAAAATATGGAATGTATTTAACAACAGGATCATCAATATCCAGCAAACCTTCACTTTCAAGTTTCACAATGGCAGCTGCGATAAATGTTTTTGAAATGGATGAAACATGATAAAGGGTTCTAAGATTTGCTAATTCGCGTGTTTCTATATTGGCATAACCGAAAGATCGAGCGTATACAATTTGATCCCCATATGTCACCCCAACAGAAACACTCGACTCACTATCGTGAACCGCCAACAACGATTGAATGTATGGCGTTAACCTTTCATCCATTTTTACTCCTACCTCTGTATGGATGATTTTACGAGGGTTTCGCTTTTCTTCACAAGTGAACGTCGCGGAAATGAAGAATATCGAAATCAACAGGAAAATAGGTGCAATCCTTTTCATAACAAGCGCCTCCTTTAGTTTATATGCTTTTCTTCAACACGCATTTTTGAAGTTATTCTGTCAATGCTCAATTTCCAATTCAATCTCAACACAGCAGAGGCCTCAGTAAGATTACCCTCCTTTAAGAAGGATATGATTTGATCGTGACTTTCATCGGAGTTGACTTTTAAATCATCGAGCGACATGTATTCCAATTCGTAGAAAAAAACGCGAATGCGGACATCTTCGATAATTTTCTTCAAAAGGTTATTCTTAGCAGGTCCAATCAAGGTTTTGTGAAACATCATGTCTGAATGAACCCGCTCTGTTTTGGATTTAGCGTTTAGAAAAGACTTTTGACTAATCTCTAATCCAATTATAGCCTGTGTATCGAATTGACACGTTAAAAGCAACGCAGACTCTATCAATGAAATCGCCTCATAAAGATCGAGGGCTTCGTTCTCATTTAGGTCCGAAACCACAAATCCCCGATTCGGAATGTAGTTCACAATTCTTGTCTCAGTTAGCTGCGTCAACGCTTCTCTGACTGGCGTTACACTCACATCTAACTTGCGAGCAATATCAACCAACGAGATCCTTGCCCCTGGCTCTATCTCCCCAGAAAACATAGCTCCTAAAAGCTCTTCTTTGACCTGGTCTCTGAATGTAATCTTTTGAATCATGTTCAAATATAGTATATCGTATACGATTTAATGCAATTTTATTAAAAATCTCGCTTCTCAAAGTGATTTGCTCCAATAAACGCACGTTGCCAGCGGTGAATCGTTCAGATGAGGATGCTTGAAAACTGCCTGCCTCTTCATACCTGCGCGTTCCATAACTCTTATAGACGGAAGATTTACTTCGGGTGCAACTGCGAAAACTTCGTCGACACCTGCCCTTTTGAGGAAATCCATCGTTCCTAGCGCCCCTTCTTGCGCATATCCTTTTCCCCAAAACGCTGGGAGCAAACGCCAACCGACATCTGTGCAGGGAGTAAACGGCGCTTCATAGGTTTGTTGGCACGCACCAATGAACCCTATAAACTTTCTGCTTATCAACTCTTCTACTGCAAAATAACAGAAGCCAAACTCATCTTGATGCTGTTGCATTCTCTCAAGAAACAATCTGCTTTGTTCACGGGTTTGTACCGAGGGAAAAAAGCGCATCACATCGACATCCGCATTCATGCGCGAAAGCTCATCTAAATCGGTTTCGTTCCATGTCCGAAAACCCAATCGAGCACTCTCGAATATGTATTTCTTATCGTTCTTTTGCATCTATGCTGCGCATGATAAACTCATTTTCCCTTGCTTCACCTTTCTTTTCTAATTGTAAACATCCATTAGCCAAGGAAAAATAACTTGTCGCTTATTTCGACATCGAAAATATAGTCTCTCGTTAATTGCTGCGCAAACTTAGTCTTTATGGCTATACTTAAACTTCCCTTTATGGGTGTATACGTCGTGAATAAAACTCTTCTTACCATTGTTGAGCTGGGTCCAAAAGTGTTCGATGCTTCCATTGTTGCTTGTGTCCCACCCGAATGAGAACGTATCAAAACCTTTGAGGTCAACATTATAAAAGAAATGTTGTCGGCAATCTACGGTGGTATATGAAAAGCTCAGTTTGAGATGATAAATGTCACCTCGACGTTCTTTGCATTTGTTCATGAACACAGTCATTCCAAGGTGGTATACCTCCTTTAACTTCTGAAAAATCTCTCGCTCAGATTCTTCTTTGCGAATGGTGAATTGATATTGTGTGCCTGGCATTGAACCTTCAACACTATCCGATAAATGAAACAATGAGTTGATGAAATCGAAATGCTGCATTTGCAAATCTTGAGGTCCACCCGAAACCGACAACGATTCACTCGACTTCAA
The DNA here is from genome assembly GCA_016124575.1 of Cryomorphaceae bacterium. GTDB lineage: Bacteria > Bacteroidota > Bacteroidia > Flavobacteriales_D > Sanyastnellaceae > RI-182. The sequence goes on along the minus strand of WGNM01000005.1, from coordinate 191,075 downwards.
GAAATTGGAATCACGCGCAGACGAAACCCTAACGAATCGGGATGTGTCAATCGGGAAAGTTGGTTTCAATTTAAAACCATTGGTATCACCAACGATTTGTGTTCCTTGTCCATCATTTTTGTCTGTTAAACTCTGTATCTCCAATTGATTGCTGTTATCCTTCTTTGCAGTATCCAAAGCCAAGCCAGCTGCTGAGTGGAGCTTTAATGGTTTATCACCAGTATACTCTTGCATTTTTGTATTTAGTAGAAAAACAATGGCTGCAGCACCAATTAGCACAGACATGAAAAACTTCAAGTTGAAGCCTGATTTCTTTAATACTGGGATGGGTTGATTGCTCAGCAATTGTCCTACATAATCCACATTAACTTCTAGGCGCAGTTTCCGGACTGCCTCAAATTGTCTATTTATATCTGTCATGGTTTCCTGAATTAAAATAAAAGCATCACGCTGGTGAATACTTGTTGAAGATCTGCTGCGAACGGCTCTAGTTCGTTTTTCAACTGTTTTCTGGCTCTGTGCAATCGAACTTTTATAGCGCTTTCACTCACTCCCTTCATTTCGGCAATTTCGGCGATCGAAAAGCCAACGATTTCGAACAATTCGAGTGGTTCGCGCAGTTTTGGCGACAAATTTCTAAGCGATCGATAAAGGAGAGAAGCATCGAGAGCAACTTCAGCATTCGGCGCTAGGTCGAGAAGTTTATTGAATGCTTTCTCATCGAACTCGGCTTTAAATTTCTTTCGTCGTGCTTTGCTGTTCACGTGATTGATGGCGACACGCATGAGGTAAGCCATAAGCGCCTGAGGGTTGCGAATTTTATCGAAATTGGAATAGGCAGCCAAAACCGACTCTTGCACCAAATCTTCCGTATCAATAATGCCATAAGAACGTGCGCTGCAAAAACGCGTGAAGCCATCGTGCAAGGGAGCATAATGCTTCATAAATTCCGATTGTATGTTTTCAATGTTTTGACTCATCAATGGAAAAGATGCTCAACTAAAAGATAGGTTACATGCGATTTATCTAAAGTTCAATTAACTGAAAAGAATCTTATTAAACGTCCTTTCTATGATTCATGATTAAAATTTGCTGATTATCTGCTTCATATCGATCAAAGTCATCACCACATTCGTTTCATGAAGTTCAGTGCTGAAAACCAGATATCATCGACACTCAAATCGCTTATTTCTATGGGAGGCTTAGAGCGTTGCCTTCGAGAGCCTCAGGCAACGGTTGTTCGAGTGCCTCAGGCAACGGTTGTTCGAGAACCTCTATTCACGTTGCCTGAGGCTCTCGAAGGCAACGTGAATAGAGGCTCTCGAAGGCAACAGCGAAAAAAAAGTGAGATGCTTTCACATCTCACTTCCTTCTTTTGTAAAGCAACAAATTAGCGTTCTACAATAAAGCGTGCTGTAAAACTGGTATTATCAGATACGGCTTTGATGATGTAAGCTCCATCAACCAAATTTGAAACGTCTATGAATGAGGCAGTAGCTGTCGTTTTTTGAACCACAAGCTCTCCAAGGATGTTGTATATCTCAATTGAGAAAACTCCTGCAGGCAATTCAAGCTGCAACAAATCTTCAGCTGGATTCGGGTAAACAGAGAAACTAGCATCTACCCTATCTTCAATACCTATGAGGACAACAGGCTCGCTCAAGAAAGTACAACCCCATTCATTGAAAGCAAGCACCGTGTATGCCCCTGCTTCATTCGCGATGAATGTATTTCCAACAGCGTCGCTGATCCAATTGCCATTGAGGTACCACTGGTAGGTATTTTCGGCTGGAACACTTAGCTCGTTGCCATTCACCGTAATTTCCACTTGCGGATTCGGGTTAACTGTAACAAGGGTTTCAGAATAAACAGAGCACAATGGATTGGAGATGGTCACTCCAACGGTGTGTTCTCCTGGTATAAATGTGAACGTTTCTTGTGGCGAATTGCTGCCTCCACTCAATCCATCGATATCCCAAAAATATGTTTCTGCATATTCATAGGTCATGTCGGGTGAAACATAGGTCTCACAAACCTCATCTTCAGCTGGCAATGCACCCATCCATGCGCAGTCAAAAATGGTATGGTATGTTGTGTTGGTGATGATTGGATCGTTATCATCGAAGTAAATGGATGCGGTATTGTTAATCACATCGCCGCCAATTAGACCAGCTAGAGGTTGAATTCTGAACACTACATAACCTTGACTTCCTGGCTCATCGGTTGCACTGTCAGGTAAGACTATGTTGTCAAAATGGAATTCCAATTGTCCGTTGCCATTTAAAATGGTCGAATAGTCGTGAGAGGCAAATACAGGATTGAATGTGCTTATATCAAGCTTGGTGGCATCCAATTGATCAACAACAAGCACATTTTGCGCATAAGAATCTCCCGTATTCTGGAATCGGATGCGGTACTCTAATTCCTCTGTCCCAAGTATAAAATGAGGCTCGGCATACCCTTCTGGCACGCAATATTTGTCGTTGGGATCGTACGAGCAAACCACAGTTGGTTCCAAAAGCCAATCTTGCGATACTGCTACGTTTCCGTTCTCATCAATCAATTCCATCTGCATATCGAATGGGAATACTTGTCCGGCATACGTTGCCCCAGGCCCTTGAATGTGACATTGGTAGAGCACTGACTCACCTGGCTGCTGATCGACAATGTCCCATGTCAGTATTCCCGGTGTGTAAGTATCAAAAGGCTCTGCATTGGTTAACTGTTCAGCAAACAAATTCGCATTGAAGGTCATTACAAAAGTTCCATTCAGGGGAACGGTACCGGTGTTTTGCAACCACAAGCCGGGATTGAATCCATTGACGCAATGAATGTCCATGCTCCAAATGCAGCACGGCCCGCTCACTTGGACGAGTGTATTGCTTGCCGGTATTAATCCGATATGCGCCCCATCGCAAGTTGGCAACGTCAAGGTAAACGTGTCACCTGTGGTAAGATTCCAAACTCCAGAATTGTCGGTGTAGGTTATGGTATACGCACCTGTCTCAATGTTCGGAAAATTAAATTGTCCAGCATCATTTGGATACAGGGTAACATCCAATTCTGTGATATAAATAGAGCCGGTATTTCCGAGTGCTGGCTCACCGAAAAAAATCGTTTGCCAGATTCCGTCACCATTCACATCGTGGTACAACTGTGCCACAAAGCTATCTCCTAATATGCAGCTACCGTCATCGCATGTGAACCAAGGTTCGTAATTGCATGCGCTTGGATTGGTGCACCCCGCATATCCGCAATTGCCATCATTTAAAATAGCTTCGGGATCATAAAAACACGACGATGCATCCGTACAACCGCAAACTGATTGTCCGTCGTTGCTGAGGTTAATCAGTATTTCGTACTCAAATCCAACTTGACTCAACACTTGCAGGTAGTAATTGGTGTTTGGATTGAGTAGCGTGGTATCAGTCATCAAGATACATCCTGGTATTTCTGTGATATAGCTGCAATCTAGAATTTCCAGACTGCTGCAGTCTCCAGGTATGGTTTCTTCCCACAATTGAAGGTTGAAGATGTGATAATCTTCAAAATCCATCGCCACATTCACATGCACGTTATCGCCAGAATTGAATGAAAACCAATTTTCAGCATCGGCAGCCCAAATATTGCATTCTGGATAAACTGTACTTTGTATACATGCATCATCTGCAGTAAAAACACCATCAACAAGGGGTATTGCCGACTCACACGACGTGTTGTTATCTGCTGCAACATTCAGTATTTCAAACGTATCTGTTACGGTACATCCATTTCCGGTTATAGAAAATGTGTGCATTCCAGCATCCGGACAAGTGGCATTAAATAGCTGTCCGATGTTCATGGGCTGCCCGTCCAACTGATATGAGTAACTATACATTGCCTGCGTAGTAAAATTCAAACTGAAACAGGAACCATCGCAAGACCAATTGAACGACGTTGCTGGATCAAAAGTTGGCAGCGGATTAAAATTGCTATTACAAGCTGTTCCGGTAGATTCAATTTCGCCAGCTTCATTGTACACTTCCATATACAAACAAACGTTTGCAAAGGGCGTGGTGGCAGAAACAGCCAGATTGACAGAATAAGGACTAGAACCTAGAACGGTTCCTTCTTCAATAACAGTTGATGAGCCATTGAAATTAGTGCCCGTCCATTGATAGTACATTGAAGTTGCGCTTGGGCAACCAAACAATCCAGGCGATCCAATTAAGGTCAATGTGTTGTCTCCACATGTCTGTGGTTGCGCTGTAATGGTCGGAAAACCATCGCAAAATGCGAATCCACGTGCGGTGGAAATAAGAAGAATTAAAATTATAAATGTTGACCTCATTGTAAGTTGAGTTTAAGTTGTTGTTAAAGAAAGACCAGCTTGTAGCGTTAATGGTTGCAAAACCTTGTCGCTCACAACGTGTAATTATTGAAAAGCCGACACAGAAATTCATTTTAAGCAGCTGACTAGCATGATCTTACAAGATCATTTACTGGGTGCCGATTTTTAGTCTAACAACCCGAAAATCTGTTATTTCTTGAAAATCAAGAGGTATCGCGCACGCGGCGCGGATGTCAGAGAATGCGCTTCCGTCAGTCGACTTTGATAGATTAAAAGCCGTGCAGATTGATATCTTGCGATGGCTGCACTTCCACATATTTATCCATCTTGCGCTGAATGACATCGAAATGATGCAAATCATCGTCGGTAACAAAGGTGATGCACTCACCGAGATTATCGGCCCGTCCGGTACGCCCAATGCGGTGAATGTAATCTTTCGGTGATCGAGGCAGTTCGTAGTTGATCACAAATGGCAATTGTTCGATGTCAATACCTCTCGACAACAAATCGGTCGCTACCAAGGCTCTCAAACGTCCACCTTTGAAATCGTTAAGTGCTTCATTTCTGCTGCCTTGACTTTTCTCGCTGTGAATTGCGCGCGCCTGAATTCCGTTTTTCAGCAGCTTCTTCGTCACCAAATCGGCTTGATAAACCGAAGAGGTAAAAATAAGCACCTGATGCATCTCGCGTGTCTTTATCAAATACCTCAACAATCCTCCTTTGCGCTCCTTCTCAACGTTGTACGCGGTTTGGTTTATAAGATCAATGCTTTCTGCTTCTGGTACGACATTGATCGTCAACGGATCGGTTAAAAGTACCTTTTCAATATTTTGAATATCCGGACTTAAAGTGGCTGAAAACAGTAAATTTTGACGTTTTTTCGGCAATAACGACAATATTTTATCCATTTCTGCCTTAAAACCGAGATTCAACATCTTATCGGCTTCGTCCAAAATTAAGGTGCTCAACGAATCAAAATGAAGTGCATTCGACCCTGTCAATTCGAGCAATCTACCTGGGGTTGCAACCAGCACATTCACATGCTGCATGGCGATCATTTGGGGGTTGATTGAAACACCACCATGCACTGCCAACGACTTAAAATTGTAAGGCAGCTTGTCTCCAAAAAAGTTAAAAACCTCCTCTACTTGCACTGCGAGCTCACGGGTTGGCACAACCACCAACACATTTATATGACGGTTTTTGGTTGCCGTTTGTCCCTCCAGGTTCATCAACACCGGCAGCACGTATGCTATTGTTTTCCCCGCACCTGTTTGAGCGATGCCAAGGACATCTCTTTTTGCTAAAATGGCTGGTATGGCTTCTTGTTGAATTGGATACGCCTGGTTGTAGTCGTTATCTGCTAATGCTTTGAGAAAATATGCCGGCAATCCTAATTCTGAAAATAACATACGGAAGATTCGTTTGGTGCTTGAGCTGCAAAGGTAATTTGAATAGATGCAGAAACGAAGTAATATCTTCTTTTCCAGATTTATCAGCACTCGGACCTATCTAATCTTCCAAAAAAGTTGATTAAAAAAAGGCGCATCAACGAATTGATGCGCCTTAACAGAGACTTACTTTATCTTAACTTATAAGCAAGTAGTACCGAATGAACCCAGGAATTGCAACAAGTCACCAGCGTTGACGATACCGTCTTGGTTCAGGTCTTCAGGGCAGTTGTTACTCATTGGACCAAACTCACATGAACCGTTATCTGCATTTGCTGCTGCATTGTAGTTGATAGCATCTGCATAAGTGCAACCTTCAACAACAGCCGTCAAACAGCTACCATTGTCAACACCTGCAAAAGGGTTAAACTCGGCAGCCATAGGATCAGTGCAGCCTTCACAAAGAGTGCACGATTCGAAACATACTGTTACCACTTGATCGGCAGTGCCGACTTCAATTGTGCGGTTGAATCCACCAAATCCATCATCTACTCCACATGCTGCAGGAATCGTTTCAGCAAAAAGCGACTCACCATTCACAAACTTGTAAGTGAGCGTTGTGTTCTCAGTAAAATATCCCTCAAACTGGAAGATGTCGAATGCACTGTTCATCATTGGCGTCGATGCAGGATTCCAACCTTGGAAATCACCCATGATGTTCGCTGCATTGGTTGCTTGATTCGCCATATCGACGCGGAAAGTCACCTTGTACAAGCACGACCCGTTGGAAACAGTTGCTGCAGGATCGTAGTTCTGCGCTGCTGGATCCAAACATCCAGCAACATCGGTATTGCAAATTGTGCATGATGCAAAACAAACAACATCAAGCGAAGCACCTCCAACAGGCACTAGGAAAGAACGGTTGCCAGCATTCGCACATTCAACAGGAACAACTTCATCCAATCCCCATACATTTCCATTGACAAACTTATAGTCAACCGTAGACCCTTCTTGAACCGAAATGGTGATGGCCCATATACCGCCGCCCAAATCAGTCATCGGCGTCGTAGCAGGATCCCAGCCTTGGAATGAACCAGCGATGTGCACACCTGCAGCATCAACGACTTCATTCGACATGTCTACTTGGATTGTGACATCAGCATCGGGTACTGAACAGGCCAGACAAGCACCGTAACACACAGCAGGAACCGTTTCATTCGAAGTCCCCGGAGTGAAGCTTCTATTGCCCCCAACATTGCAAGGTGCCGGCACCGATTCATCCATACCCCATGCATTGCCATTCACGAACTTGTACTGCACAGCCTCGCCCGGTTGAATAGACGCTGTATAGCTCCAAATGCCACCACCTATGTCTGTCATAAGCGTTGCACCTGGATCCCAGCCTTGGAAAACACCAGCTATATGAACTCCAGCAGCATCCACAACCTGTTGTGACATATCTACTTGAAAAGTGATATCAACAGGCAGCGTTGCGCAGCTATTGCAGCTTGAGAAACAGTGAAGCGGAATTGTTACATCGACATCCGCGACAGCGAACGAGCGATTGAAGTTACCAAAACCATTGTCTACACCACAAGATGAAGGCACCGTTTCTTCATTTGCGAAGTTCGGACCATTCAAATATTTGTACTCGATTGTCGTATTCGAAGGAACCAAAGCAGAGTACGTAAACACCCCTCCACCGGCATCAACCATTTGATCCAAACCGGCAGTCCACGGAACCGACTGGAAAGAACCAACGATGAACGCACCAATTGGGTTGATCGTGATATTCGAAAGATCGACTTGAAAAGTAACATTCACCAGCGACGAGACACAGGCTCCGCAGCTGCTGAAACACACCGGATCAACAAGTGAAGCTTCAGACACGCAAGAAACTTCACGAACCAGAGAACCATTGTTATCAACACCACATGCTGCAGGAACAGTTTCTCCAGTTGCGCCATTGTAGAAAACGTATTGCAAACCTGAACCAGTAGGAACATCGATTGTTGCCGACCACAAGCCACCGCCTAAATCTGTCAAGGCATTCGCTGTGGCATCCCAACCATTGAAATCACCGGCAACAAAAACACCGGCAGCATCAACAACCAATTCTGACATATCTACTTGCACTGTTACACTCACGTTTGCCGGAGCGCCGCACGCAGCACATGAAGCAAAGCAAACGGTAGGCAAAGTATCATCTGCACCGGCAACTACCACATTTCTGTTTGTACCACTCGCACATTCTACAGGCACCGACTCATCAGACCCCCAGGCATTTCCATTCACGAACTTGTATTCACTGTTACCGTTTGGAACAGTCAATGTAACCGTGTAAACGCCATCGTTATCAGAATCATCCATAGCCGTTGCGGCAGGATCCCAACCTTGGAAAGCGCCCGCTATGTGAACTCCATTCGGACCAACACAAACATTGTTCATATCGACTGAGAAAGTGATCAAATAAGCGCACGTACCATCATCTACTGTAGCCGCTGCATCGTAGTTTTGAGCATTGACATCGGTACAACCTGGCACACCCGCAAGACAGGCATCGCAAGAGTTATAGCAAACGATATCTACCGTCCCGCCACCGGCGGGGATGACGATGCTGCGGTTACCGTTTGAGACACATGTACCAGACAAAACCTCATCTTGTCCCCAAGCGTTACCATTTACAAACTTATATTCATAAGCAGCACCTTCATCAACTGAAAGCGTTACCGCCCAAACTCCAGCCCCCATGTCAGTAAGTGGAGTTGTAGCTGGATCCCAGCCTTGAAAAGCACCGGCAATGTGAACACCTGCAGCATTTACAACTTCATTCGACATATCGACTTGAAAGGTAACATCTACAACAGGTGGAGCACAAACCGTGCAGGCCGCATAGCATACCGCAGACAACGTTTCATCAGCAGTTGCTGAGATAGTCACTTCACGGTTTCCTTCATTGCTGCATGCTCCAGGAACAACTTCATCCAGCCCCCATACGTTACCATTTACAAACTTGTATTGGTAGGTAGCAAATGGGGTAAGCGCAGGTATAGTAACAGCCCAAACGCCGCCACCTAAGTCAGCGAGAGGCGTTGTTGAAGGGTCCCAGCCTTGAAAATCACCAGCTATGTGGACACCAGCGGCATCTACAGTTTGATTGGACATATCGACCTGAAAGGTGACCTGCGCCATAGCACCGATGCCCAGCAGGCAAGCAGTGAGGACCAAGCATAACTGCTTGATCGAGTAAGAAAAGTACTTCATATATTTTGGATTTTGGAAATTGGATTTTGAACTGATTGGATCCAGCGGATCTGACCTGTTATGAGATTGCTCTTTTATTGATGATCCACAAGTTTGTTAAGCCAGCGAGAATCAATGAAATTCCGGCAAGCGTCATCGTATTGATGATATCTTCACCAAGCAGATTCTTGTAGGCCCAGTTAACACCGCCCAAAGCAGCGATGATTTGTGGAATCACGATGAACATATTGAATATTCCCATGTTGACACCCATTTTATCTTCAGGAATGGCGCTTGATAGCATGGCATAAGGCATTGAAAGAATGCTTCCCCACGCGATACCAATTAACGCGAACGACAAATTCAATCCGCTGGTGGTTTCAGGAGTCCACACCGACATCGACATGAATCCTAATCCACCCAGCACCAAGCTCACTAAGTGCGTATATTTTCTATTGATTCGGTGCCTAGCAGCTACAAAGCTCAGCACCAAAGCGAAGGCCATTGAACTCAAACCATAGATACCCATTGCGCTTCCAACAGCATTGGCGGCATCATTGTATGCAGCGTTGAGCACCTCAAAATTCGGATCACCATCAGCAGGAATTGGAGCATTAAAAACATGTTCTGTTAGTGCTGGAGTAGCGAATGACCACATCGTAAAGAAAGCAAACCACGAGAAGAACTGAACCAAGCCCAATTTCTTCATCACCGTTGGCATGCTCATGATATTCTGAAATATTTCAATGACACCATGAATGGGACCTTTCGTTTCATTCTTGTGCTTTATAAAAGCGTCCATATCTTCCGGAGCATCTTCAGTAGTTGTGAAAACCGTATAGATTATAGACAAGATAAAGACGAAAGCACCGATAGCGAATGCCGTGTAGATTGATGCTGGAATTTCACCAGCACCGGCATTGTTAGAAACTCCAAGTTTTGTAACCAGCCAAGGTAAATTAGATGCCACCCACGTACCGATACCAATGATCAACGTTTGCACCACAAAACCGAAAGAACGCTGTTCGTCTGGCAGCTTATCGGCAACAAGCGCACGAAAAGGCTCCATTGAAATATTGATACTTGCATCTAGCACCCAGAGAAATCCTGCTGCCATCCACAAAGCAGAGCTGTATGGGACAAAGAATAGCGCCAAAGAGCTCAATACTGCCCCAATGAGGAAGTACGGCCGACGTCGGCCAAACCGTGTGCTCCACGTACGATCACTCAAATAACCGATTATTGGTTGAATGACAAGGCCCGTTAAAGGAGCGGCGATCCACAGCAGTGGAATTTCATCTTTTTCGGCACCGAGCGTTTGAAATATTCTGCTCATGTATCCACCTTGCAGCGCGAATCCGAATTGGATACCGAGAAATCCGAAGCTCATGTTCCAGATCTCCCAAAAAGAGAGTTTGCGTTTACTCATTTTAAACGTTTAGACTGACAATTTACTAAATGTGTACAAAATACACTTACATACCTGTAAAAAAAAGAGGCTGCCAATGGCAGCCTCCTTCTCGATTTTGATTTAAAACTTAGTTACATGATGTATTGAATACAGACAAGAAGATCAGCAAGTCACTAGACGAGATGCTTCCGTTGTTATCAAGGTCACCAAGACAAGGGTCCAAACATGAACCATCGTCGGTGTTAGCGTAAGGATTGTAGTTCGCAAAGGCTGGGTCAGTGCAACCAGGTTGAACAGCGATACATCCACCGTTATCAACGTTTGCCGAAGCATTGTAGTTGAAAGCTGTTGGATCAATACAACCGAATACCGAAGCGATACAAGAACCATCATCTGTGTTTGCTGCAGCGTTGAAGTTAACAGCTGAAGCATCTGTACAACCGAGAACTGGAGCGATACATGAGCCATCATCCGTATTTGCTGCAGCATTGTAGTTGATCGCAGTTGGATCAGTACAACCAGGGAAGATACAATCGAAGGTACATGAACCATCATCGCTTGTTGCTGCAGGATCATAGTTTGTAGCAGCCGGGTAAGTACAACCAGCTAGCAGACAAGAACCATCATCGATAGTAGCGGCAGGATCGTAGTTATCGGCAAGAGGATTTGTACAACCTGCGCAAGAAGTGAACTCACAGCTTCCATTGTCACAAAGTGCAGTTGAAACGTAGTTACACGCTGCAGGGTTTGTACATCCATCAGGAAGGATACAAGAGCCGTCATCACAAAGTGCTGCTGCGTCGTAGTTACAAGCGATTGGGTTTGTGCATCCATCAGGAAGGATACAAGAACCGTTATCACAAAGTGCTGTTGAAACGTAGTTACAAGCTGCAGGGTTTGTACATCCATCAGGAAGGTTACATGAACCATCATCACACAGCGCTGCTGCGTCGTAGTTACATGCTATAGGGTTTGTACAACCATCAGGAAGGTTACAAGAACCGTCATCACACAGTGCTGCTGCGTCGTAGTTACAAGCGATTGGGTTTGTACATCCATCAGGGTAGATACAAGAGCCATCGTTACACGTTGCTGCAGGATTGAAGTTACATGCTGCTTGGTCGTTACAACCATTTGGAAGCACACAAGAACCATCATCACAAAGGGCAGTAGAAACATAGTTACAAGCTATTGGGTTTGTACATCCATCAGGAAGGATACAAGAGCCGTCATCACAAAGCGCTGCTGCGTCGTAGTTACAAGCGATTGGGTTTGTACAACCGTCAGGGTAGATACAAGAGCCATCGTTACACGTTGCTGCAGGATCGAAGTTACACGCCGCTTGGTCGTTACAACCATTTGGAAGCACACATGAACCATCATCACAAAGTGCTGCTGCATCGTAGTTACAAGCGATTGGGTTTGTACATCCATCAGGAAGGATACAAGAACCGTCATCACACAGCGCTGCTGCGTCGTAGTTGCAAGCGATTGGATCGGTACATCCATCAGGAAGGATACAAGATCCATCATCACAAAGCGCTGCTGCATCGTAGTTACAAGCAGCTGAGTTTGTACATCCATCAGGGAGGTTACATGAGCCATCGTCACAAAGAGCTGCTGCATCGTAGTTACACGCTAGCGGATCAGTGCATCCATCAGGAAGGATACAAGAGCCATCATCATCAGTAGCAGCATTGTTATAGTTACATGCTGTTGGATCAGTACAACCCAAAACGATGTCTGGGAAAGTTAGAGTCAAACCTACTTCTTGCGGGTTTGTTCCATCTTGAGCGCGGTATTGAAGGTTTAACAACACGTCTACGATACCATCTGTGGTTACCTGAGCGACTAAAACACGTCCGCTACCATCAGGAAAAGCCGTTGGTTCAACATCAGGGAAAACGAACCATGCACCACCTGCAGCGCTATTCACAATTAGATCGCCACCACTTTCGAAAGTTGCGCTAGGAACATTCAACGTTTGAAGATCGTTGGCGCCGCTTTCTCTACCAATGGTTACCCATGAGTCATAAATCAAAGTAGGACTAGCTCCGTATAGTGCAGGAAGAATTTCATTGGACGTAAAACCACCCAATCCGTCTTGGAAGAACGAACCCGTTGTTGTTATTGAAAGAGGAGTCACATCTTGACCATACACTGCTACCAGTTGATCAAAAGGGTTTGTGAAATTGGCATAGATGCGGTAGGCATCGAAACCAGGGGTTACATCTGCAGCCACCAATTCCCATGTCAAACCCGTGAAACTAGGAGCAGGATAGGTACATGAACCATCGTCTTCAGTTGCTACAGGATTGTAGTTCAAAGCATCTGGATCGGTACATCCTGGCGCCGCTTCAGGCAAGTGAAGGATAAGATCAGGCGTGTTTGTAGGCATTTGAGCACTGTTTCTCCATTGAATATTGAAGCGAACATCTATCTCACCAGAAGTTGTCAACTGAGCCATTAGCACTCTACCGCCAACTGGTAAATTCTGCACCTCACCTGGAAGCGAAAATATAGTACCACCTATGATATCGTTTACAACCCAGCTGTTACCTGCCTCGAAATTGGCGTAGTTAAAGCCAATGGTTTGAAGCTGGTTACCCGTTTGGTTATCAAGACCTATCGTAAACCACGAATCAAATTCTGCATCTGGAAAGAATCCGAAAAAAGCAGTGTTGATATTTGTCGATAATGGACCACCTGCAACAGTTTGTTGGAAAAAACTAGTGGTTGTCAAAATCTCTAGAGGATCATAATCGATACCATAAATAGCTATCAATTGATCTGCAGCATTGTCGAAATCTGCATAAATGCGATACGTTGTAGTACCAGCAACACCATTTACGGCATAAACTTCACCGGAAATTCCGAGAAAATCAGCGCGAGAAATTGAAGGTGTAAAAAAAGCCAAGAAAGCCAAGGCAATAGCATAGAGAAATCTCATGAGTTCACTTTTGGTTAAGGTAATCCAATCAGTTTTCCCCGAAGGGAATATTCCAAAGTTAGGAAATCCTTACCAATATTCAAACTCTTTGTCCCATCAACATCGCAATATTAATTGCAGAAGTCCGTTAGTTGAACCATCCAAAGGAGGCACTTCCCCACCCTCAATTGCAGGTAGGATGCGCATTGCGAGTTCCTTTCCCAACTCCACACCCCATTGATCAAATGAGTACATATTCCAAATCACTCCCTGTACGAAAATCTTATTTTCGTAGAAAGAAACAAGACATCCGACACTAAAAGGGGTTAATTCATCGAAAAGAAGAGTGTTACTCGGACGATTTCCTTCGAACACCTTGTGTTGCAGCATCTCATCGATGCGATTTTCGCTCATTCCTTGTTTTGAAAGCATGGCTCTCACTTCATCTGCTGATCGTCCGTTCATCATAGCTTCAGACTGGGCCAGACAGTTCGCAAGTAACTTTTTGTGATGATCGGTGAATCTTGAAAGCGGCGTGATATAGGCAATAAAATCGACAGGTATTATATCCGTCCCTTGGTGCAGCAATTGATAAAAAGCATGTTGTCCATTGGTACCTGGTTCTCCCCATATCGTTGGTCCCGTTTCATGTTTCACGCGCATACCGTCTCTACCCGACGATTTGCCGTTACTTTCCATATCGGCCTGTTGCAGATAGGCTGGCAGGCGTCGCAAGTTATTGCTGTATGGCAGCACTGCGTGGCTCGCCATTTTCAAGAAATTCCGATTCCAGATACCTAAGAGAGCCATCAAGACAGGAACATTCTTTTTAAAGTCGGTATTTCTAAAATGGTCATCAGCATAGCGCGCACCGCGCAGGAGGTCTTTAAAGTTTTCTGGTCCTACAGACAGCATCACACTCAATCCTACCGCGCCCCACAAAGAGTACCTTCCTCCGACCCAATCCCAGAAACCGAAAGTCCGCATCGCCGAGATACCAAACTTCTCCACTGCCGGAATGTTTGTAGAAACCGCAGCAAAGTGATCAGCAACAGCAGCCTCATTTCCGAGTGACTGTACCAGCCAATTTTTCGCAGCTGCCGCATTTGCCAGGGTTTCTTGGGTAGTAAACGTCTTTGAAACAACAATGAACAACGTTTCATCAGCCGGAACATTGGCTAAGACATTGGCAAGATCGGCACCATCAACATTCGATACGAAGTGCATTTTTAGGCCTTGACTAAAGCCAGAAAGCGCTTCACAAACCATCAACGGACCGAGGTCAGACCCACCGATACCAATGTTAACGACATGCTTGAATCTTTTCCCTGTGAACCCCGCAAAGTCTCCCGAAAGGATGTTTTTCGAGAATGCCGACATCTGATCCAATACCAACTGGATATCGGTCATAATGTCCTTACCTTCATGCAACAAAGGCTTGGAAGTATCGCCACGAAGGGCAGTGTGCAGCACAGCCCTATCTTCCGTGAAATTTATCTTTTCACCTGTGAACATCGACTCAATGGCCCCTTTCAGATCAGCTTCTTCTGCCAACTTCACCAACTCATTCATTACCTCCTCGTTGATTCGCTGCTTCGAATAGTCGAACGTTAGGCCATCAGGTGACAGATGAAAACGATCAAATCGCTGCGCATCGCTTTGGAATAAAGCACGCGTATGCGTTTTCATCATTTTATCAGCTAGCTCGCGCAGCTTACCAGAGGCCTCAGCTTCGTTGATTTGAAAAGGTTTTAACATAAGAATCAAATTAGTGTACAATATACACTTACGAAAGTTAACAAAACATACCCTTGCTTAGGCAACAGCGGGAATATATTAAACTTTGCTCGTTAGGCGTTGCGATTGATGCAATTTAGATCAGTAAAGGCTTGCGTTAGACGCTTTTTGAACTCCTTTTCACCTTCACGGAGCCACACACGTGGATCGTACGTTTTCTTATTTGGTTTATCTGCACCATCAGGGTTCCCAATTTGCGATTGGAGATACGCCTTATTTTTGTCCATATAGTCGCGTATTCCCACCATGTACGCCCATTGCATATCGGTATCGATATTCATTTTGATGGCACCATACTCGATTGCTTCGCGGATTTCTTCTGGCGTTGATCCTGATCCACCGTGGAAGACAAAGTTTACAGGATTTGCTTCCGTTTTGAATTTATCCTGAATATAGTCTTGTGAGTTCTTCAAGATAACAGGCTTCAGTGATACATTGCCTGGTTTATATACACCATGTACATTTCCAAAAGCCGCAGCGATTGTAAATTTATCGCTGATTTTACGCAGCGTATCCCACGCGAAAGCAACCTCTTCTGGTTGTGTATATAGACGAGATGAATCGACATCCGAGTTGTCTACACCATCTTCTTCACCCCCAGTAACACCCAATTCTATTTCGATGATCATGCCCATTTTGGCCATGCGTTCAAAATAATGGGCGCATACTTCTATATTTTCTTCGATTGGTTCTTCACTCAGATCGAGCATATGTGAAGAGTATAATGGACGTCCGTACTGAGCGAAGTACTTCTCCCCTTCATCCAGCAATCCATCTATCCAAGGAAGCAGTTTTTTAGCGCAGTGATCGGTATGTAAGATAACAGGTACACCGTAAGCTTCTGCAAGTGTGTGCACATGCAAAGCACCTGAGATTCCGCCCAATATTGCCGATTGTTGATTATCATTACTTAGTCCCTTTCCAGCATAAAACGAGGCCCCTCCATTTGAGAACTGGATGATAACAGGAGAGTTTACATCGCGTGCCGTTTCAAGAACAGCATTCAACGTATTGGTGCTCGTAACATTTACAGCTGGAAGTGCGAAATTATTGGCGTTGGCATAACGAAAGAGGTCTTGTGCTTCTTGACCCCAAAGCACACCTGGGCGGAATTTAGCTGACATGATTGTTTATATTGTGTTCGCAAAAATGGTGAAAGGTTCGTTTAAAAAAAAACGGAGACACAAAGTCTCCGTTAAATCTTTTACTCAGCAGATGCTTATTTGAGTTTCACAGCAGTGCCATAAGCGAGTATTTCGGCAGCACCTTGCATGACAGCACTTGTCCCGAAACGGACATTTACAACAGCATCGGCGCCCATTTTTTTGGCATCATCGGTCATTCGTTGCAGAGCACTCTCTCGAGAGTCTGCCAAAAGTTTTGTGTACTCTTTTATTTCTCCACCTACCAACCCCTTCAAGGAGGCCACTATATCACGACCCACATTTCTAGCGCGAACGGTAGACCCGCGAGCTACGCCCAGTGCTTTTTCGATTTCCCTACCTGGAACGACCTCAGTTGTAACTATTATCATAATGGATTTTGGTTTTCTTGTTGGTTTTGCTGGATGAACTTCTCAATCTTTTGTTCATCAGTGAGGTACAACAAATTGATGGATGCTGTTGCATCTTGTGCCCAAGGTGATTCTGGATACAATTCGACCACCTTCTCGTAGGCTTTTTGAGCTAGTGGCCGGTCATTCAGCATGTTTTCGTAGATAAAACCAACCAAGAAAGCCGCTTCTATTTTACGCTCATACTTTGGAAAACCATCGTGAAGATTGGTTAGGTATTCAATTGCGCGTTTCGACATCCCCATTTCAACGGCCAACTTTGCGGCTCGGAAAAGATATTCAGGAGTCAGTTCTTCGTCGCGAAACTCGTTTGAAAATTCCGCATATCGACTCAATAGCTGCTTTCGCGCATTGAAGTCCATACGCATAGAATCGGCCTCAACGGTAGCTTCCAATTGCGCAATCACTTCTTTCTTCTCTTCAGCGGCGACGTTCACCACAGCGTTAGAGTCACTTGATGTTGAGCAGGCTACCGCCACGGCGGTGATTACGAAAAATATTAAAGCGTATTTTCTCATCTTTTTTTCGACTTCGGGAATTTCATTTTATAGGCAACATCTACATTTCCTTTGGTAATGTCTAACAATCGACCTTGCAGCAATGTACGTCGCAACGGCGAGATACGATCTGTGAACAGTTTACCTTCAATGTGGTCGTATTCGTGTTGAACGATGCGCGCCAAAATACCATCCAATTCTTCTTCGTAGAGATCCCAATTTTCATCGTAGTATTCGATTTTCACAACCGACTTACGGGACACCTCTTCGCGAATATTCGGTATCGACAGGCAACCTTCTTCGAATTCCCACTCCTCCCCTGATTCTTCGAAGATTACAGGATTGATAAAAACACGTTTGAAATCTGCACATTCTTCATCAGCGTCTTCACCCTCAGCAAATGGGGCAGCATCAACGATAAACAGACGAATTGGCAGACCAACCTGCGGAGCAGCGAGACCAACACCATGTGCATCATACATCGTTTCGAACATATTTTCAATTAGCTTATCGAGATTGGGATAGTCTTCATCAATCTCATCGCCCTTCTTTCTCAGAACAGGATCACCGTAAGCTACGATAGGTAAGATCATAGTAACAAATTATAAAGCCACAAAGATAATGTAAAATCACCCGTCTGACCTACCATGCAGCGACACACACAACTTTTCTTAAGGAATCTAAACTCAGACATGAAAATCGAGGAATAACAAAGCCTGTTGAGTACCTTTGCGGCATGAAAGGTCAATTGGACACAATAGAGTCAGCCATTGCGGCGATTCAGCGCGGCGAAGTAATCATTGTAGTAGACGATGAGGACCGCGAAAACGAAGGCGATTTTTTAACAGCAGCGCGTAATGTAACGCCAGACATCATCAATTTCATGGCCACACATGGTCGCGGATTGATCTGTGCCCCGCTCATAGAATCGCGCTGTGATGAATTGGGATTGGAGTTGATGGTAACGAGCAATAGCGCAGCCTTTGAGACCCCATTTACCGTAAGTATAGACCTTGTAGGACATGGATGTTCTACCGGCATATCAGCTGCTGACAGATCGAAAACAGTGCTTGCCCTTATAGATCCAACGATTCGTCCGGAAGAGCTCGGCAAGCCCGGCCACATATTTCCACTGCGGGCGAAAAAAGGAGGCGTTTTACGACGTGCCGGACATACTGAAGCGGCCATAGACTTCGCTCGTTTGGCAGGTTTTGAGCCAGCGGGAGTAATTGTTGAGATCATGAATGAAGACGGCACCATGGCGCGCCTGCCACAGTTGTTGGACATCGCTCAAAAATTCGACTTAAAAATCGTCTCCATCGCCGATTTGATTGCTTATCGCCTTGCACACGACTCATTGATTGAGCGTAAAATCTCATGTGATTTGCAAACTGAGTTTGGCGATTTCACCTTGATAGCATATCGGCAAGTTACCAACGACACAGAGCACATTGCCCTCGTAAAAGGCACATGGGAAGATGATGAAATAATACCTGTTCGCGTTCACTCAAGCAGCATGGTTGGCGACATCTTCAACGCATTGAATTTCGGCAAAGGAAAGCAGTTGCGACAAGCCATGCAACACATAGAGAAGAATGGAAAAGGCGTAGTGGTTTACATCAACAAGCTACGCTCTGGAAGTGGATTGCTTGACGAGTTGGAAGCTTACAACAAAATGAAAAATTCGGCAGAGTATGCTAACAGCATGCGCATGGACAACAAAGACTACGGAATTGGCGCTCAGATACTGAGAGATTTGGGAGTGCACCGTATGCAATTGTTGTCGAATACCCCAAACCGCGTGCATGGAGAAACCGTTTATGGATTGAAAATAGAAGACGTTATTCCACTCGGAGAGTGATCAAAAGTTTGTAAAACAAAAAACCCGGCATGACCGGGTTTTTTTATTTCGAAAAGGTTTAGAACCTTATTTCTTCCACTTGTTGTACTTGTTGTTGAACTTGTCGATACGACCAGCAGTATCAACGAACTGAACTTTACCAGTAAAGAACGGGTGAGACTCGCTGCTGATTTCCAACTTCACAACTGGATATTCATTTCCATCGTCGAAAACAACAGTTTCTCTGGTGTCTGCGGTAGACTTACCAAGGAACATAAAATCGTTTGAAACGTCTTTAAATACTACTAGACGGTAGCTATCTGGATGAATGTCTTTTTTCATTTGCTTCTTATTTCGGGGCTGCAAATATAGCAAATAATCTATGATCCCAAAAAAAAGACCATTCATATTCTCAATTTGACAGCCAAGACAAAATAACTACATTCGTCGACATGATCAAAGTACTGCGCATATTGAACAGATTCAACCTCGGTGGGCCTGTTTACAATGCCAGTTATCTTACATCCGAACTATCGACCGAATTTGAGACCCTACTTATAGGCGGTCCGCATGAAGACGGCGAAGCCGATGCCCTGTACATTGCTCACAAATTAGGTTTAGAACCAATTGTAATCGAAGAGATGGGCAGAAGCGTTAGTCCACTGCAGGATTTACGCGCCCTGCAACGCATACGCCAGATCATAAGAGAATTCAAGCCCGACATTGTCCACACCCACGCATCGAAAGCCGGCGCATTGGGCAGAATTGCTGCTCGACTCGAACGCGTTCCCGTGGTGGTGCATACCTATCACGGACACGTCTTTCACTCCTACTTTGGTTTGATCAAGACCACCATTTATAAACTCATAGAACGAAAACTCGCAACGTTTACCACAGCCATCGTCACCATTTCGCCACAGCAACAAAGAGAAATATGCGACATATATCGCATTGCAGATTCAAAAAAGACCCATGTGATACCCTTGGGTTTTGAATTGCAGCGCTTTGATGTTGACAATGACGAACGCAGGAAAACATTTAGGAGCAGCTTTCAGCTTGAGGACCAAGAAATAGCGATAGCCATAGTTGGTAGACTTGTACCCATTAAGAACCACAGCCTCCTCATCCGTGCCGTTGGCGCGATAAAAGAAAATAAAATACGCCTATTTATAGTTGGAGACGGCCCAGAAAAGGCCACATTAACAGCGCTTTGCGACCAGCTACAACTTGCGCATAGCAGCGCAGACAACCAAATTGCAGACATACACTTCATAGGCTGGCAAAAGCAGATAGAGAGCATCTTACCCGGCTTTGACATAGTCGCCTTATCGAGTGATAACGAAGGAACCCCAGTGAGTTTGATTGAAGCTCAGGCCGCCAAATTACCAGTGATCAGCACCGATGTTGGGGGTGTTAGCGACATCGTTATCCACGGAAAAACCGGCTTGATTGTGCCGCCCAAAGATTTAACAGCCCTTATTTCAGCTTTGGAGCAGCTTATTTCAGACAAAGCGCAGCGCAAAGACATGGGAGAAGCAGGTCAAAAAGCAGTGCTACAAGCATTTAGCAAAGAACGACTCGCGCGTGATATGTCGGCATTGTACCGCAGACTGCTTTAGCCTTATCCACAAAAACGTGTTCGCAAGTATAGGAGACGCGTCGAAAAACAGCGATTCACCCTTATAGTTTTGTAAAGACCAAAAACGATGGTTGATCCAAAACGCGACACATGATCAAATATGCCCTTATAATAGCGAACATGATTGGAGCCCTGCTTGTGGGCACATTTATGGATGATGGAGTGATAATAGAAGACAACACCCCATCGACTATGGCCCCAGGAGAAGAGCGTAGGATTGATGTAACCATTAACAAAGGCGAAGTAGAAGGGTTTGCCAAGTTGCAAATAGACGTTCCGGAAGGAATGACAGCCACAGCAGGAGAAACCAACGGCGCATCGTTTACCTTCAGTAATCAAAAGATCAAGTTCATTTGGATGTCGTTACCAGCGGAACAAGAATTCACCGTTAACTACCATTTGAAAGCTGCTCCCACAGCATCAGGAAGCAAAGTAGTTTCAGGAGTATTTTCTTACATCAAAGAGAACCAGCGCATCGACTATGAATTGCAGAGCAAAATCATCGTAGTTGGTGGAACCAATACAGATGTAGTATCGCAACCTACCGAACCCTCAGTTGAGACTGCAGCTCCTGCGTATGAAGGAACAGATTTAGCATGTTTGCGCACTATAACAGAAATTGAAGCCGACAAATACCTGGTAACCTTGAACGTCGTGAATTCAGATTTGAAAGGATTTGCGAAGATTAAAGAAAACATACCAAGTGGTTTAACCATTAACGAAGATGATTCAGACGGAGCAGTCGTAACAATAGAAAAAGACGGAATAAAGTACATCTGGTTTGAAGTTCCAAAACTGACCAATTTCAAAGTCTCTTATACCTTAACAGGCACCGCTGCTCCGAAAATTGAAGGAACCTTCTCGTATGTTGAAGACAACAGTCCGAAAGAAATGGACGTCGTTAACACAGGCACCACCCTCATTGAAGAGCCATTGGCTGCTGTAACAGAACCTGTTGCACCAGTAGTACCGAAAGACAATGGAGCAGCAACAGTTGCAGAAGTTAAAGAAACACCGAAAGAGGTAAAACAGGATCCGAAGACAGAGCCTAAAACAGTGCCTTCGAATACCACGAACACAAAAGGTGCTGATAAAACAACAAACACATCTACTACCGCCTCTGTGAAACCTTCAAATCCAACCAGCATCAGTGTTCCAGAGCCTGAAGTAGGTGTTACATACAAGGTTCAGATAGTTGCTGCCCATCGGGTTGTAGGAAAAGAGTATTTTAAATCGCGCCACAACTTTTCAGAGAATTTCAGCATAGAGAATCACGAAGGTTGGGTAAAGTACGCTACCGGTAAGTGGGAAGCGTATAGTGAGGCTCGTAATGATCGTGAGCGCATCAAGAAAGTATACAATTTTAACGGTCCATTTGTCACAGCTTATAACGACGGAGAGCGCATCACCGTTCAGGAAGCGTTGATGCTTACCAAGCAAGAATGGATTAAATGATATTGAGTTTCGGCTCTAAAGAGTACATGTTCTCGTAGTAATTTTGGTTAATACAATGTAGAATTTGTTTAGGTAAATTAGTCTAAAACCCTCGGTGAAACGTCACGGAGGGTTTTTAATTCCACGAAGCATGAATTGGAAATCGGCCATAGTTTCATATACACAATTTTTGCAGCTTGAGAAATCATTAGCCGACAATAGCGTTGAGGCCTATTTACGCGATGTCTGCAAGTTAGAACAGTACAGCATAGGGTTTGGGAAAAGTCCGACTCAAATCAAGCAAGACGACATAGAGAACTTCTTAGCCTTTCTTCATGATTTGGGCATGAGTGCCCGATCGCAGGCAAGAATACTCAGCGGGATTCGAGGCTTTTTTGATTTCTTACTTCTTGAAAACAGCATAGAAGTTAGTCCTGTAGAGCTTATAGAATCACCCCGACTTGGGACAAAGTTACCCGACACCTTATCTTACCTCGACATCGAAAAGATGTTCAACACCAACGATCAGAGCACAGACGAGGGCGTTCGCAACCGCGCCATTTTGGAGACCTTATACAGTTGTGGACTGCGCGTTACCGAGCTTTGTGAATTGCGGATTTCCGGCATATATTTCAACGACGGCTTCATACGCGTTATAGGAAAAGGCAATAAAGAGCGACTTGTCCCCATTGGCGCCTCAGCATTGAAATTAGTTCGCCATTACATCGACGAGATTCGGTCGCACATAGTACCAGACAGCAGCAGCAGCGACATTGTTTTCTTGAATCGACGTGGAAGGTATTTATCACGTGTTTCAATTTTCAATATCGTTAAAGACACCGCTGAAAAGAGTGGTATAAGGAAAAATGTTAGTCCGCACACCTTTCGCCACTCATTCGCCTCGCATTTGGTAGAAGCAGGGGCAGATTTGCGCGCAGTTCAGGAGATGTTAGGACATGAGAGCATCACGACAACCGAGATATATACACATTTAGACAGAGAATACCTGCGACAGGAGATATTGAAATACCACCCTAGAAATAGGAAGTGATGCGAATTATTGGATGGCGAAAATCACTTGATTGTTAATTGCCGACATCGTCTTCTTGTATTTCTTCCCAGGTTTGAAGGCAATCTCATTGATGAGAATGGTTTGATTCTCCGCCTTCATGAAAGCCAGCCAATCGGCAGCGTTTACGTTTACAGAGTAGCGATAATTGAACGACTTGCCTTTTACTTCCTTGAAAAACAGTTCAGCAGACAGCGTTGAAATTTCACCTGCATCTGATTTAAGGGTGAACTTTTCAAAATTGAACGCGTCTAACGAAGGCGACTTCAGCGTGAAATTGCAAACAACGACATCAGACCCCTTGTGATTGTAGGAATAATCGATATTTAGATCGTGCTTGTTAGAGATCGACTTAAAATTTAGGGGCCCCATAAAGTAAAGGAACGTCCCATCTTCTTTCACGAACGTCTTAACAGGACCGAACGTTCCGCCGCCACCTGAATTGGGAGCATGGACACCGCAGGAAGCGAGGAAAACGAGAATTATCAGAGCGTATCTCATTTTACCTTGATGTATTTTTCCAGATTGACTTCCAGGCTATCGAAATGGATTCTTGCATTTGATTCTTTTGTGAAAACATGATCGAGGACAAGAAGCAACCCACTTTTCGGTTCATCGAATACCACCCGGCTCAGGTAATACGGCTTTCTGTGAACCAAGTAAGCATCGTACTGGACATGTTTTCCCGAGAACGATTTTATTTCCTTCACAGTGTATAACGTATCGGCTTCTTGCACATCAGCAAATTCTGATGAATGGAGTGTTTCACCTGCGCCGATGAATACTTGATAACCTTCTCTTGAGAACGTAAAAGACCTGTTTAGGAAGATGTTTTGTTGATCCATATAGCAGCATTCACCGAACTCATCGATTTTTTCTTGAGGGATTGGGTGGTGGTTTATTTCGCCATCGCGCATTTCGTATTTGCTGAACATACCGAAATAGATTGTTGATGGGGAGCTACAAGAGAAAAGTACCAGAGAGAGAAGGAATGGGAATATGAAGGTTGTTTTCATGGGATATTTATCGGGGTGGCAAAGATATGTTTCTGACCTGTATCGACAAGAATTGACGCACATTTTACTTATCCGCAATCGTGTAAAAAATCCTTGTATACAATTGCGGATAAGGGGGTGAAAGGGGCATGAAATCAGAGAAACAGCGCAGAAAAAGGCATAAAAAACCCTTATCCGCAATCGTGTAAAAAATCCTTGTATACAATTGCGGATAAGGGGGTCAAAGGGGCATGGAATCAGAGAAACAGCGCAGAAAAAGGCATAAAAAACCCTTATCCGCAATCTTGTAAAAAACCCTTGTATACAATTGCGGATAAGGGGGTGAAAGGGGCATGGAATCAGAGAAACAGCGCAGAAAAAGGCATAAAAAATCCTTATCCGCAATCGTGTAAAAAACCCTTGTATACAATTGCGGATAAGGGGTGAAAGGGGCATGGAATGAGAGAAACACGGCATAAAAAGGCCTAAAAAAACCTTATCCGCTATCGTGTAAAAAACCCTTGTATACAATTGCGGATAAGGGGGCTAAATGGCAAAAAAAAAGGCACCTCTTTCGAAGCACCTTTAATCTTTAACTTTAAGTGAAGATTACTCTCCAGTTACAGTAGTTTCGTGGGTGATGATCAAGTTCAAAACGTTCTTCTGTGTGTAATCAACTGTAGAAATTTTTGAAATACCACCGTTACGAGCTGCAGTTTGGATAGACGCATCAACGTTGAAACATAGGATACCTAGGTAACAAGTACCGCTAGATTTACCAACTTTGTTTCCAATAGCGTTTGACGTAGCCGCAACAGGCAAAGTGATGCTGCAAGAGCTCATGATCATTGCTACAGAAGCTGCAGCGAAGAAAAATGCTTTTTTCATTTTAAAAGTATTAATTGTTATTCCACATTTGGTTCGGCAATCTCTGAAATTTTATATCGCATGTTCAAGTTCTTTCCGGTTTTTTTTCCACAATCTTTTTTTAGTTCACCAAAAGTCCACCTTACCACCCTCCTCCTTACCTTTGATGCATGAAGATTCTCGCGTCCATTTTTTTGTCACTTTTATGTCTACCTTTTGTCGACTTGTCTGCCCAAACAAATATCAATGTTTTGAGCTACAACCTTTTGAACTTCCCGGAGGGTTTGCCTCTTAACAGACAAGATACGCTTCGCAAAATTGTAAACTTTGTCCAACCAGACTTGTTCCTCCTTCAGGAGCTTAAAAACTCTCTTGGACTATCACTAGCTCTAGATGCCTGCAGCGACCTCGAAGGCAATTACACCGCTGCACAATGGTGGTCACAACAATCGAATTTTGGAACAGATTTTCCTCTCCAGCAATCCATCATCTTCAATTCAGACATGTTCGGATTGGTTGAGCAGGATTTTATTCTCACATCGGTTAGAGACATTAATTACTTCAAGCTTTATTTAAAAACCGACGATTTAGAATCGGGAGCAGACACTACTTACCTCACCGTTTTTGTAACCCATCTAAAAGCTGGAAGCGGCAGCTCTGAACAGCAGCAACGAGCAGCAATGGTACAAAACTTTATAAATGCTTTGCCAGCTCTTAGCGACAATCAATTGGCAATATTTGCTGGCGACTTCAATGTCTATAACAGCAATGAAGAAGCCTATCAAATGTTGTTATCACCTGACAATGCTATCGTTTTCGAAGATCCGATTAATGCGCCTGGCACATGGTCTTCATCTGCATATCCATTCAAACAAATTCTGACGCAGAGCACAAGAAGTTCAACCATATACAACGATGGTGCTGGCGGAGGCATCGACGACCGATTTGACTTCATTCTCGCATCTCAAGACATATTAAGCGGAACAGAGGCGCTCACATACGTCGAAGATTCTTACCACGCACTAGGTAACAATGGCACATGCTACAATCAAAGCATAACCTCTTGCAATGTTAACAACGATGTCCCTTTCGACATTATTCGCGCACTGTATTTCATGAGCGACCACTTGCCAGTTGTTATGCAACTTCAATCAGAATCAAACATTCAAGTAACTGAAGCAAAAAAACAGACCGTTACAGTAGCATCTGCACCTAGCGGTATTTTCATTTCAACAACAGAGCTAGTGGATTTCAATTTGTACGATATAAGTGGTCGTTTGATCTCTACTTTTCAAAATCAACATGGCGGTTACATTGAATTGATGAGCTTCCCTATCGGCAGTTACTTTGTGGTTGGGCAATCAAAATCAGGCATTACATTCAACGCTCCGGTTACTCTTTTAAAATAGTTTCCTGCCAGCGGCAGGGATGATCATGCTTTAAATCTTTTACCATGAAATACCTATTACTGCTCGTTTTGCTGCTACCAATAACCTTATCAGCGCAGAAACTTCAAAAATTTGGCATTGATACGCTTCAAACAGTTCCAGATGGACTTGCGGTGAACTTGTTTGTGCCAGACTTCCAAATGAGCGAGAACGAGAAATTCGTAACGAACCTCGGTCAAGGTTATTCCTTATTGGTATTTGTAAGAGGTGGCTGGTCGAAGCCGTGTAACAAATTCCTTACAAAACTTCAAGATAGTCTATCGGTAATAACCGAAGCCGGAATTCGCGTAGTAGCAGTTTCGCCTGACCTAGAAGGCTATCGTTCGAGCACTGTCTCGAAGTTGGGATTGAAATTTCCATTGATGGGAGACCCAAAAGGAAGCATCGCAGCTGATTACAATGGACTTTTCACAATGACGAAGGGGTTCAAAAAACGATTGAAGCTTTTCAAAGGTGTAAAGACCAGTGAACGATTTGGACGTGATACTGAAACCATGCCTGTTACCGCAGTTTACCTAATATCTGCCTCAGGCAAAATTGTGTGGCGCTATTTTAACCTAGACGCGAAAGGCAGACCAAATGTGAACGAAATAGTTGATCAAGTGCGGGTACCTGTTCGCAAATAAAATTCGGCATGAAAATGGACGAAGACGCGCATCAAATCTTACTATGAAAAACATCATTTTAACATTTGCTGTCTTCTTTTTTAGCTGTTCAGCAGCTGCTCAATCCTTCACAACGCTTGTCTATTCTTCGAAGGAAGGAGTCGATTTAGAACTCGACTTCTACCCTGCCGAAAACCCAGAAGCGACATTAATATTCGTTCATGGCGGCGGGTTTTATTCTGGCACAAGAAAAGAAGAAAACATCATGCATTTCTGCGATTCGCTGGCCCAGGCAGGGATCAACGTAGTGAATATGTCTTATCGTTTGCACCTCGTTGGACAATCTTTCCACTGTGATCAGCCAGTGAAGAATAAAATTCGAGCGATAGAAATTGCTGCTGAAGACATCCTTTCAGCCACTGAATATCTCTCAAAACATGCTGAGCAACTTCAAATAGATCCCGAAAAGATTGTTTTAATGGGTTCTAGTGCAGGAGCAGAGGCAGCACTGTATGCGAAATACAACCTTGGTTCGTCAGCTTTTTCAGCACTTATTTCTTGCGCTGGAGCCGCGACCGATATGAGCAAAATAACAAAAGCATCAGCAATTCCCACGTTGCTGTTTCATGGAACTTGCGATGCTTTGGTACCTTATGATAAAGGCATACATCATTATTGTCCGGAAAGCTCTGTAGGAGCCCTGTATTTATTCGGGTCTTACACCATTTACCGGAAGATGGTTGAACTCGATGTTTCGGTAGAATTGGTAACTGCCTGTGGCGGAAAACATGGCAGTGCAGTAACGCCTTTGGAAAGAGACATCCCTTTGATTTTAGAATTTATCAGAAGGGCGAACTCCAAGGGACATTTTACAATCCACGAAATACGAGAAACAGGAAGAAGCTGCTCATTGCCAGATGGCGGAGTTTGCAACGACTAGTGCGCCCCTGCTAGATCGGACTTTTTGACACCCGCTTCAATCCGAACTTTGAGATCGTTCTCACGCGGTGGGATCGGACAACTATAGCTATCGTTGTAGGCGCAATAAGGGTTGTAGCAGCGATTAAAATCGATTGCCACTTTACCGTCGTTGACGTCCTTTATTCGTAGATCAACATATCTTCCTCCTCCGTATGAGTCTACTGCGTTGGTAGCATCTGTAAAGGGGATGAACAAATAATCTTCATAACCCTCCTTCTTGCACAGTTCGACATTCTGATAGATTGTGAGTTCACAATCGACACCATCAACTACAAATTTCGCTTTTCCGTAGGGACGATAGACAGGCAAACGATCTGTAGAAGTCTTCATTTTAAACTCTTTGCCTTTCTCAATCCGCTCGAAAGATGCGTTTATCAGCCAATCTTCAGAAATTGGAAAGAACGGCATCCCGCGGAATCTATCTCTGTCTTCTTCCTTTAAAATAGAAGTTTCCTCAGAGCCAAAATGGTGAACAATTGAATCGCGTTCATGCTCAATTGTTTCAACATAGTTCAACTGTGCAGAAAGTGCGGTTGCGTAGGTTAGGAAAAGAATAGCGTAAAGTAGTTTAATCACTTTACTAGTTTTTTGTACTTAATTCGTTTCGGAGCAATATCTCCTAGACGCTTCTTTTTATTCTCCTCATATTCTGAGTAGCTACCTTCGAAAAAGTAAACCTGAGAATCACCTTCAAACGCCAAAATGTGGGTACATATTCTATCCAAGAACCAACGATCGTGAGAAATTACTACTGCGCAACCTGCAAAACTTTCAATTCCCTCTTCCAAAGCACGGAGGGTATTGACATCCAGGTCATTGGTAGGTTCATCGAGAAGAAGGACATTTGCTTCTGTTTTTAAAGTCAGCGCCAAGTGCAAGCGATTTCTTTCACCACCAGAGAGCACCCCGCATTTCTTTTGTTGATCAGAACCATTGAAGTTGAACTTACTCACATACGCCCTTGAGTTAACGAGCTGTCCGCCTATTTCAATCATCTCCTGTGCACCAGACACAACCTCCCAAATTGTTTTATTCGGGTCAATGTCTTTATGGCGTTGATCGACATATCCGATCTTCACCGTTTCACCAACCGAGAACGTCCCACCATCCGGAGTTTCTTCACCCATGATCATGCGGAACAACGTTGTTTTACCCGCACCATTGGGACCGATCACACCCACTATCCCTGCCGGTGGCAGGCTAAAGCTTAGATCTTCATACAGCAACTTATCGCCGTAGCCTTTAGAGATGTTAATGCTATCAATTACATTGCTACCGAGGCGTGGGCCGTTTGGAATCGGAATTTGCAATCGCAATTCTTTCTCTTTTCCGCCTTCGCTCATCAATCGATCGTAATTTCCAAGACGCGCTTTGCTTTTTGCTTGACGTCCTTTCGGGTTCATCCTCACCCACTCCAACTCACGTTCGAGTTCTTTTCTGCGCTTGCTTTCCTGTTTTTCTTCTTGGGCTAGGCGTTTCGATTTTTGATCAAGCCACGAGCTATAATTCCCTTTCCATGGAATACCTTCACCGCGGTCGAGTTCCAAAATCCATCCAGCTACATTGTCGAGGAAGTATCTATCGTGGGTAACAGCGATTACTGTACCTTGATATTGTTGCAAGTGTTGTTCGAGCCAATCGACAGATTCAGCATCCAAGTGGTTGGTCGGTTCATCTAGCAGCAAGACATCAGGTTGTTTCAAAAGCAATCTGCACAGGGCCACGCGTCGGCGCTCACCACCTGATAGTTCGCTAATTTTTTGATCCTCAGGAGGACAACGCAGAGCATCCATTGCGCGTTCTAACTTGGTATCTAGTTCCCAGGCATCGAGGGCATCGATTCGATCTTGCACCTCGGCTTGACGATCCATGAGCGACTGCATTTTATCTGGGTCGTTCAAGACATCCTCATCCATGAATTTATTGTTGATTTCCTCGTATTCATTGAGGATATCGACAATTTCTTGGGTTCCTTCTTCAACTATCTCGCGAACCGTTTTATTCTCATCGAGCTGTGGTTCTTGCGGCAGGTATCCAACTGTATATCCTGGAGACCAAACAACATCGCCTTGAAAAGCTTCATCGAGGCCAGCGATAATTTTCATTACCGTCGATTTACCAGAACCATTTGCACCGATGATGCCGATTTTAGCACCATAGAAAAATGACAGGTAAATATCTTTTAATATGTGTTTGCCTTGTGGTGTGTTCTTGTTGACACGCACCATTGAGAAAATGACCTTTTGATCGTCAGACATGGGTGAAGAAATTAGGCCGTAAATATAACAAGACTTCTGCTGATTGACATTTCAAGCAGCATGAATGATCTATTTTAATGCAAACCTCACAGGCAAGGTCATTTCTGTAATTACGAGCTTGTCTTGAAGCAATCCTCCACGCTCGTACTTCAGCATTCTGACTACTCGAACGGCCTCGTCATCAATGATTGGATTGACACCTCGTAACACTTTGACATCAGTTACATGGCCATCTCTCAGAACTTTGTAGTTGACATAGACTGTACCTTGAATTTCGTTTTCCCTTGCTACCTCAGGGTAAACGGTGTTTGATGCAATGAATTTGATCACCTCTTTCGCTGAACAATCATTCTGATTTGGCGCATTCAAGCATCCAACATATACGGGAAATGAAGTGACGATAGTGAATACTGAATCTCTGAGATTGGTTTCATCAGCAGGTATTGCAATATCATAGTCCTTAAAACTTGTTTCTACTTTCTTGCACTCTTCAACAACCTGTGCTGAAAGAAACTCGGCAGAAAAAAGGACAAGTAAGAGCGCAATAAGTTTCATGAAATTTATTTTTTTGGCCGGATGGCAGATGATTTACGTGGCAACTTCATAAAGTCGCAATTGAATATCGACGTAAATATCGGCACTCTTGTGCAAAGCAGAAACAAAGCACTTACAACTTCAACACGAAATTATACATTTCAAGCTTGTTGAAGCTCAAGCAACGTAATTTCAGGGGGCATTCCTACACGACCAGGAAATGCCAAAAATCCAAATCCACGATTTACATGAAGGTGCTGTTCGCCTTCGGTATAAAGTCCACCCCAGCGTTGGTAGCGCAAACGAGCCGGACTAAATTTCACGCCCAGCCAAGGAATCTCAAATCCCATTTGCATGCCGTGGGTATGTCCGCTTAGCGTCAACTGAATTTTTTCTTTCGCTAGCACTTGCTCTTCCCAGTGTGTAGGGTCGTGCGACATAAGAATGCGAGCAGGAATGTTTTCTATCCCTTTCATAGCTTTGGTTAAGTCGCCACTTTGTCGGAATCCCTTGCCCCAGTTTTCGACACCAATCAGCGCCAATGATTCCCCGTTGATCTCGAGAATGCGGTTTTCATTCAGCAGCAATTCGAGATCCATTTCTTTGTGGATCTCGTGCAATCGAACACAACTTGCAGCTCGCTGCTCATCGGTCATAGCTCCGTAGTCAGCATAATCGTGGTTGCCTAGAATTGAGAACTTACCAATCTTTGCATTTAGTTTTTTGAACACAGGAATCCATGGCTCTGCCTCCGATGATTCTACATTTACCAAATCGCCTGTAAACAAGATCAAATCGGGGTTTAAAGCATTGATCATCTGAATGCCTTTCTCTACATCTTCAAAAGCATTGTTAAAACTACCAAGGTGGGCGTCGGATATCTGCACCACTTTGAGTCCCGCAAGATTTGCTGGGAGTCCGGCCATTGGCACTTTATGAGAAAGAACTCTAAAATCAAACTTCCCTTTCGTAACGCCATATAAAAAACTCACAAAGGTAAACCCCGCCAAAACTTGTCCGGTACGTGTTATAAATGTTGCACGAGAAATACCCTCTCCTGCCAATGTCGGATCAGCATTTTTCTTCATAAAATATTGCGCCACCCAACGAAGATCATCGATTCCGTGAAAAATAGCGAGTACCAATTTAGGCATCATCACAACAACAAATAACGCCATAACGAACATCAGCATGGAAGGATGCTCTGAACGCCACGTTCTAAAATTTAACATCGCAGCCACAGTCATGGCATATGTGAAAATGGTTAATGTCCACCAAACCCAGTATACAACACTTCGGGTCACCCCTTGAATACCTGTAAATGACGCTGTTAAAGACTTAAAAGAAAACACCTCAACAAATCCGATGAGGAGGAGGAAAATGATGATTGACATAACGATAGGTAAAACGGCTTGACGCATAATGATGCAAAGATACCGCACCTTTTAAATGAAATTTGTACCACTCGTCATTATTGCCGTAAATTCACAAACATTAACCGCGCATATGATTTCTAAGTTATTTAAACATATTGGCTACGCCTTGCAAGGGTTCAAATGGGGATTTGAAAGAGAACTCCACATCCGCTACCACAGCTTTGCAGCTCTTATCGCTATTGTTCTTGGAATTTTTGCTCGTCTCAATCGTTCGGAATGGGTCGCCATTGTGATATGCATAGGCGCTGTTTTCTGCGCTGAATTTTTGAATTCAGCGATTGAAAAGTTGGCTGATTATGTCCAACCGGAATACGATATGGACATAAAGCGAGTGAAGGATTTGGCCGCTGCGGCTGTTTTGGTGGTCGCTTTGGCAGCACTGGTGGTTGCGGTGTTTATTTTCTATCCGCATTTTGTGCGATAACCGTTCTATTTCTCTACCGAACCAAAAAATCGCTCCACTCCCGCTCTATCAACGTTTTCCAAAACAATTACTTCACCAGAAGTGGCTGGAATACAAAGCGCAACAATCGCTGGATGATTCTCAGGAATAAATGCGATGTCGTGGGTACTCATAACAACTGTCTTACCATCTGTTACCAATTGCAGCATGTTGTTCCACCAACTTTTTCGCGATGGGTGATCCAAAAAAGCAGTTGGCTCATCCATCAATAAAATAGACGTTTGCTGCGCTATTGCGCGTGCGAGCATTACCTTCTGTGCCTCTCCATCGCTGATCTCACCTATCCGCTTGTTGGCGAGTTTTAAAAGGTCATGGGATGCTAGTAAAGCGGCTACATCTGTGCTTTTTCCTGCCGACCAAGCGCCAAGGGATACAACTTCTTCAACCGACAAACCTGAAAACGATGTTTGCTTACTACCCACATAAGCAATGATTTTTGCACGCTGCTTTTCAGTCATGATATGAACTGATTTTTGGTCGTACTTCAACATCCCCGCCGTTGGCGGTATAATACCTGAAAGTGTTCGCAGCAACGTGCTTTTGCCGCTGCCATTGGTACCGAGTAGCAGCACTAATTTGCCAGACTCAATATCAATGGATAGTGGCTTATGCAATGCACCCGAATGTCCGAACTGAAGATTCTCGAGTTTTAACATCAAAACACCCTCCTCCCTTTCAAAATGACAAAAATAACGACCGGTGCTCCAACCAGCGAGGTTATGGCATTGAGTGGAAATCCAGACTCGGCGCCAGGTGCTCTGCAAATAAGATCGCACGCAAGTCCGATAGCCATTCCAGACAACACCACGGCAGGAATCAATGTTGCGTGATTTCCACGTTGCCAGATCCCTCTGGCGAGGTGCGGCACTGCTAGTCCGAGAAATGCAACAGGACCACAATAAGCTGTAATTACACCTGCCACAAGTCCGGTGATAAGTAAGATTTGATAGGTGAAACGTCTACGCGAAACGCCCATCGTAGCTGCGATGTCGTTGCCGAGCGTCCACACATCGAGCTGACGATGCAAGGCAAACGCCACCAAGGCAGCGAGACCCGTCATTGTAAGCAACAACAAGCCCTCTCCATTGTTAAGATCGGCGAAGCTACCCATGCCCCAGAAGACAAAACTTCTGAGCGCATCTTTGCTTGCTCCTTGCTGCAAGATGGTAACGACCGATGATGTTAGGTAGCCGATCATCAATCCGAAAATCAAGAGGGAAACCTGGCTTTTCAAGCGGTTTGCAATCAACATAATCAACAACAAGACCAAAAGTGAACCTACTGCGGCGGCGGGAAGCACCGCTCCTGTTGCGCCTGCTAGCAGCACTGCAGCAACCCCTAGTGAAGCCCCTGAAGTGATACCAAGCACCGATGGCCCAGCAAGTGGATTGTGAAAATACGTCTGCATCAACAATCCACACAAGGCCAATCCGCCGCCGCCTGCCATTGCCGTTATGGCGCGTGGCAAACGAGATTTCACAACTATCAGATGTTGCAGCGACTGATCGTTGTTTGTAAGAGCCGACAAAACCTCTGAAAAAGTAAGGGGAACTGAACCCAATAAGAGCTCAACCGCGAACAGGGCGGGAATCAATGCAATAGCGACGATCCAAACAATACGGTTCACTCCTGTATCAGTTCAAAATACACTGGCTTATGGTCAGGTAAGATATTCGGGTGCAATATCGCTATCAGATCAGCAAGAATTACGTGAGGCTCTATCAATCCATCGCCGAAATAGTCTTTCTCAGCTGAATTGCAATAGAAGACATGGTGGTTTTTAAATGCCTTCAACGCTGCATACCGTTCATCGTCGGCAGCTAATTTTTCCAATGTCAGTGCGCCTTCTTCATAAACTACTTTACCCCAATAATCAACATCCATCGCCCTTTCGAGGAGAATTTCGAAATCCATACTGATGTTTTCTTTTGCATGGTGGTCTGAAAATATATACGAACCACTGGCATCGCGGATGAACTGAGAAATAAAGCTATTTCCTGGTGGCGCATACCACACACCATTATCATTGCTACCTGTAAAAACACTAGGTATAGAGCTCGAAAGGTGAGCTTTCAACTTCAAATCGTTGTAGGCTTTTTCAATTTCTAAAAAGGCGCTATCTGCGGCAGATTCTGCCCCACATAGATAACCAAGAGCACAAATCCATTCAGCTCTTCCGAGCGGATGCTCTTCCAAATATTCTGAAATCGGCAATACCAGCAAACCTGCATTTTCTAGGTCTTCAAAAGACTGATCACCGTATGGATATGTAAGTACCACATTCGCACCACTGGCCAATGTCCGCTCGAAATCAAGATCGCGTTCACCCGAAAGTGAAGCGATATTTCCGCTTTCGATTTCACTTTTCACATGAGGATTCATGACATAAGCAGCATAGGCGGTTCCGCGAACAGCGTCCAACGATGCTATGCGATTGAAGTACGAAAGATGTGTTGTGCTTAAGGTCGCAAAAGCAGGCTGAGAGGGTAAAAGCAGACAATTCTCACGTTTTTCTTTACAAATGGTGCATACTACAACCAATGAATCTGCTTGTAAATCGAACATTCGCAAACATTCAGTTCCATCCAAACTTATCCAATCAAATCCGTGTGCGTACGACGGTTTTCTCAACACCTGATCAGTCGAAATATCAACCGCAACATCGTTGGAAGTGTTGCATGCCAATGCGAGCATGATAGAGAAAAAAGAAAAAATGAAGCCCTTCATACCGCGAAGGTAATGAGTATTCGCCGCTTGAGCATCGCCACGCTAAGCATCATTTCTTACCTTTGAGCACCAACTCAAGTTTCTGATGAGCGAAAAATACAGCAAGCAAGACATAGATTTCAATAAGAATGAAGACCACATGAAACTGTTGCTCACTGACTTATCTCGTCGGTTTGCAAAAGTTGCTGAAGGCGGCGGCAAGAAAAAAATTGAAAAAGAGCACGAGAAAGGAAAGCTGACTGCACGCGAGCGCATTGCTGCATTGCTCGACCCAGAAACTCCAAACCTCGAAATCGGCGCCTTTGTTGGCGATGGCATGTACGCCGAACACGGCGGATGTCCGTCTGGTGGTGTTGTTGTTGTCATCGGCTATGTTTCAAAAAGACAGTGCATTGTAGTTGCCAACGATGCTACAGTGAAGGCTGGAGCGTGGTTTCCAATCACAGCAAAGAAAAACTTGCGCGCTCAAGAAATCGCTATGGAGAACCGCTTGCCCATCATTTATTTGGTAGATAGCGCCGGAGTGTTTTTACCCTTACAAGACGAAATCTTCCCAGACAAAGAGCATTTTGGACGTATCTTTAGGAACAATGCTATCATGTCGTCGCGCGGTATACCGCAGATTGCAGCCATTATGGGAAGCTGTGTGGCTGGAGGTGCTTATTTACCCATCATGAGTGATGAGGCACTAATCGTGGATAAAACGGGTACTATCTTCCTGGCTGGTTCCTACCTTGTGAAAGCAGCCATTGGTGAAGACATCGACAACGAAACTTTGGGTGGAGCGACGACACATTGTGAAGTATCTGGAGTTACCGATTACAAAGCAAAAGACGATCATCATGCTTTGCAGATCATAAGAGATTTGGTAGATAAAATTGGTGAGACAAATCAAAAGGCTGGTTTCAATAGGGCACCATCCCTGCCGCCGGCAGGAGAAGCAAAAGAGTTGTACGGACTCATGCCCGATGACCGAGGAAAACCCTACGAAACCAGAGATATCATTAAGCGATTGGTTGACGGAGGTGACTTCACCGAATACAAAGAATTGATAGGCAAAACCATTGTTTGTGGATATGCGAGAATCGATGGATGGAGCGTTGGAATCGTCGCCAATCAGCGTCAGCTAGTGAAATCGAAGAAAGATGGCATGCAGTTCGGCGGGGTGATTTACAGCGATAGCGCCGATAAAGCCGCACGATTTATCATGAACTGCAATCAAAAGAACATACCACTGGTCTTTTTGCAAGACGTAACAGGCTTCATGGTTGGCAGCAGATCAGAACAAGGCGGAATTATAAAAGACGGTGCGAAGATGGTAAATGCCATGAGCAACTCTGTAGTACCTAAGTTTACGATCATTACTGGAAACTCATACGGTGCTGGAAACTATGCCATGTGCGGAAAAGCGTACGACCCAAGGTTGATTGCTGCCTGGCCTAGCGCTGAAATCGCCGTTATGGGAGGTGCGCAAGCCGCGAAAGTGTTGCTTCAAATTGAAGTGGCATCTCTCAAAGCCAAGGGCGAAGAAATCACCAAAGAGAAAGAAGACGAGCTTTACAACCGAATCAAATCGCGATACGACCAACAAGTTTCGCCGTATTATGCAGCATCACGGTTGTGGGTAGACGCTATTATTGACCCTGTTGACACCCGCAAATGGATATCGATGGGCATAGAAGCGGCAAACAACGCCCCAGCAGAAAAAGCGTACAATGTAGGGGTTTTACAAACCTGATGCAGTGGCAAAGACATCGCAGGGGTTGTATTGCGAATCATTCGACATCGATGCCGAACGTGGTTAAAAGTCCCTCCAGATTGTCTCTATCGAAAATCGCTTTCTTGATGCGGTTATTGACTGGGGATATATTAAACCCTTGAGCACCGCGGAAATCACATTTCATCAATGATGTATTATCGAAGGTAGCTCCGGTAAGCTGAGCATCTCTGAAACTGCTACCTGATAAATCGGCATCTGAGAAATCTACCTCCCGCAAGCTGCAAGCAACAAAGCTGGTCTTATGGATTTGAAGTTGCTGGAAAACAGAATAATCAAGCGTGCTCTTTGTAAAACTGAACGACAATAGAATGTTATTGAGGGTTTCGAAATGGACACCCAATAGACGGCAGCCAGAAAACGAAACATCCTGCAAAACGGTTCCGGTAAGTAAGACATTACTCAACTCACAATCGTGAAATTCGCAGTCTACAAACTTATGTTGTCGCAAGTTAGCTCCTGTAAAGGTGCAAGATTGAAAGGTGCAAGACTCGAAACTACTGTCTGGCATTCCTTCCTTAAAATCCTCTTTTTCAAAACGTTTCGCTTCTGTCATAACC
Source organism: Cryomorphaceae bacterium (assembly GCA_016124575.1). Taxonomy (GTDB): domain Bacteria; phylum Bacteroidota; class Bacteroidia; order Flavobacteriales_D; family Sanyastnellaceae; genus RI-182. The sequence continues at coordinate 153,271 of WGNM01000005.1, read as the reverse complement.
TATTTATCAAGCAAATCTTTTTCTTCTAAATCTTTCAATATATAGTGCAACGCGCCTTTGGTCGCCATGCCCGAAAGTGAACCAGGAGCGCGCCTCAAAAGTACTTGAATGAACCATTTTTTTAACGATGAAAATGGACGCAATAATAGGGGTACTTTGTAACCATCGGCAATGACACTATCAGCTACAGGTGTGATTGGTTGGTTGTTGCTTCTGCTCGGTTGATTCAGCTTCTGCTCTGTTAGTTGAACAAGCAACTCTACCCTTTTCTCCATCTGCTTGCGATACCCCATCAGTTCAGCAGCCTTATATTTCGGTCGCGCTGGAACGGAGTAACGATAAGGGTCATTATCTATTCCTCGCTTCTCTTCGAGCAAGATGTTCAAATCGGGAATGATGGGTAAAAACAGTGGCTCGTCGTCTTTCTGTATGCCGAATTTCGCAACCATTTCATCTGTCCACCCCTGGTGAATGGGATGCCTTTGTCCTTCATTCGCTGGTAAGGAGAAAAAATGACGAATAAAATTCCGCGCATTGTCGCGCCCTAAAAAATAATCATGCTGCCTGAACCGAATATCTAAGAATCCGCCGAAGGCGTTAAAACTTTCACATGCCAACGGCCATTTTATGCTTTTCACCTTCTTGGGATTGTCGGGGTCTATGCGCTGCCATTTCTTCGGGAAAATCACTCCTTTAATAAAGTCATCATCGCTTTCGAGCACCATCTCGTGGCGTTTTACACGACTCTGATTCTTAAGTGTGCCAATGATCTTGCCTGCGGCATCAAATATATCTTCTGGGTGATAGTACTGTTCTTCTTGCTCCGCTTTTTCCTTATCCATGCGGTCTGGAAATGGATCAACCATCACAACGCCATACATCTTACTCTCTCCGTCTTCAAGCTGGCCGAACTTATTAATCAATGTTTTCAATACTTCTCCGAAGGGTTCATTGTTGATGGTACCACCATCGATGGCAACAAAATCAAAGTCGGCTTTCAGTTTATTCCAATCGATGAAATCTGGCCATTCTTCTAGCGGCATTTCATATTTGATGTAATCATCGGGGAATTTGTCTTTCAAAAAATCTCTGAACTCCCGAGCTGTTGCTGGCAGTGCACTTATCAACTCGGTGAATTTAGCTGCGGTGCGCGGGTTGAGGGTATCTAGGGGTATGATGCGGATGAGTTTTTGGCGGACATCTTCAGATTCTTCTTCATACTTATCTGTCCCAAAGCGATTGAAAATAATTCGCTCTGCCACCGTTTTCAGGTACTCGTTCGGAAAATCGGAAGTCTCAAATTTTCTAAATTTCAAACCAATAGGAAAAGCACCTGTGGCAATGGTGCTTTTCAACATGAGCGCTCTTGCTTCTTGATCAAAAGGATTTAACCACAAGTAGCCACTCTTCTGCTGATCAGAAAATTTGAAGTGGGCAAGCGTATAGTGTTCCCATGTGATGTGGGCAGGAGAGTCTTTTCTGCGTTTTGTCCGCTCGCGAATGGGCGTTCTAAAATCCACTTCCAACGGCATACCACGCAGCATCGCCACCGAAAGCATCATTTCCAACTCCTTCGAGATATATGAAGGCAGCCCATCAATATTGAACGCTCCTTCAACTTCAAAAGCCCGTCGCGCTATGTTATCGATCACTTTTGAATTCAATAGCGATTGAATTTTCCCACCCTTCAAATCGTCGGTTTCAAGCATTTTCCCGAAAGTCTTCTGCCCTTTCCCATCAAGTGGATCATCAAGCAGCACCCAGCTATCGTAAAATATATTCCCCTTTCTCTCAAGAATTTCTCCTGGCTCAGATACCGGCCTGCGCTTACTCAATGCGTGAATCACCGCCATTGATGCTGTCATACCTCCCGCCGATGCACCGCCAATGGCATCAATTACAACGTTGTGTTGAGGTATAAGCGAGGTAAACTCTTCTAGCTCAGGAACAAGGCCTTGCCGCCCCTTCTCCCAGAGATCGAGGATTTCAAATAGGTAGTCGAGCACGCCAGCAGAGTAACAGCCTGCGCTAACTGCGCCTGCCATGGTTAGGCCGAGGTGAAAGGTGGGGGTTGATTGTTGCATTCAGACAATATTGGAACTGTCCGAAAATACGCAAACCAATCAACTAAGCGACCTCAATCTGATTAGTAATCTGCTCCAAAATCCCATCCCACAGAGCAATCCGCATCTCGAGGGCGTGTACAGCAGTGTCTTCAACTTCCTGCCACTTCTTGTCGTCGTCGCCACATAATGCTGAGATGAGCTTCAATGCAAGCGGACCGTGCTCATCACCATCCAATTCGATGTGGCGTTCGAGGTAATACAAAAACTTGGTGTATTGACTTTGTCCAGCTTCCTTCAAAATCGCAATAAACATGTCGGGAATCACATCTTCACGTCCGAAAGTAAAAGCAGACGCCACCAAATGAGGCTTTTTTGAGTCAATAACAGCGAATGTATGTCTTACAAAATCTCTTACTGCTTGAGGAACATTTACAAATTCAAATGCTTCTACCGGTCGCGCACCAGCGCGGATGTGAAAGATAAATGTGTCTATTGAACTTGTATTCGCTCCCAACTGTTGCATGGCTTCAAGGTACATTTCGAAGTGACTTTTCGGCTCATTGAGCTCGTTGACATCGCTTTCCTCACCGTGTACGATTTCATTGATAAAGCGCGCCAAAGAAGGATTCGGGGCAGGAACCCACGGCAAACTGGTACATGTTAGTTGCTGTTGCAGTGATTTGAGAAGCGACATGAAATCCCACACGGCGAAGACATGTGATTCAGTGAATACGCAGATATCAGCAACACTGTTAAAGCGTTTGTACAAATTATGATTTTTCAACTGCTCGCGGAGAGGCGCAATGCGTTGTTCTATTGTGGCTATTCTTGACATTTTTACAATTAGGTTCAGGAAAGAAAAACCGCAGAAAGCAGAAAATGTTTACCCTTGATTTTCGAAAGTCGACAGAACTTGGAAGAGGTTAAATATCAACTCGCGGTGCGGATGTTCTTTGTTATCTGCCAAAAACCCTCGCACACTCATCAACCCTTCCATCAAACTGTCATCATTTACTGGTCCGCCCAAGCTCTCAATCAACGTTAGCGCTTCAAAAGCTGTCATAAATTCACCTTCAACAGCTATTTTACAAACCAAATGAATGTGATCAACCGGTTGGAAACCCGAGTGCCAAATGAAAAATAGAATATCGCCTTGTATTTGAGCGAAATCCAAACTTCCCAGGGCGCGGACAAGGACATCTTCTCCTCCAGAAACTTTGAGTGTTGAAAGCATCTCCTTGACTGTTTCTTTGGCACTCTCATCTTCAGTGTCTCGATAAAATTCGAGCAAAGGCAAGACGAAAGCCTCATTTGCCAATTGGTCAATCTTCTTGATGGCGGCCAAAACCGTTTTTGAATCTCCGCTGCGAAGGTCAGACACCACTTTGATAGTGGATTTCTTTTGATTTTCCATTTCCATAATCGCCGCAAAGGTAGGAAGTGATTTATACTATTTCTGCAACATGTGCCTGAATTCAGATAGCATCATGGCTGTTGCTCCCCACACCACTCGTCCACCAGCCTTAAAAGCCTTCACTTTCAACTTTACATTATCGCCCCCAACTATCACAGTGGCATCCTTTATTGCATTTTGGTGAAGGAGGCTCTCGATTGGCCAAGAAAATACATCTGCAACCTCTCTTGGGTCTGGGATGAATACAGGTGGCGATTTTAAGACTCCAACAAAAGGGCGGACGACAAACTTGCTTGGAGGGATGAATATTTCTGAAAGCTCACCTAATACTTCGATGTCGTCACCGTGAACCCCTATCTCTTCATGGGTTTCGCGCAATGCTGTATCCATCAAATCTCGATCTTCTGGATCCCGCTTTCCGCCTGGAAAAGCCATTTGAGCGCTGTGAACACCTTCGTAACTGTTTCTTTCAATGAGCACCGTCGACCAACCACGCACATTACGATGAAGCAACATCATTACAGCACCTTCGCGATATGCAACTTCCGATTTGCGAATATCGGCGGCGCTATCGCGGATGTAAGACATCATTTCCAAGTGAGCCAACCGTCCTGGCAGGTCTGATTTCAGCCGATCGCGAACAAGTTGAATAAAATCTTTTTCCACAGACCAAAGTTACCGTAATTTTGTCGCCCATGCCGGTGTACTTTCTGAATAACGACTTGTATTTCCCCGACCCAGAAGATGCTTCTGACGGACTGTTAGCCATTGGAGGAGACCTTTCCCCTGCAAGACTTTTACTGGCTTATGAAATGGGAATTTTCCCTTGGTATTCGCCACCAGACCCTATTCTTTGGTGGAGTCCAGACCCGCGATGCGTAATTTTCACTGATCAAGTGAAGATTTCTAAAAGCATGCGGAATGTCTTGAATCAAAACCGCTATCGAATAACGTTCGACAACGCCTTTGAAGACGTAATGCGCGGATGCCAAACAGCAGAAAGAGAGGAAAAAGGCACCTGGATCACAGAAGAATTCATCGAATCGTATAGCATTCTCCATCAGTTAGGCGTGGCTCATTCTGTAGAAGTCTGGAACGGTAACCAACTTGTAGGTGGTTTGTATGGTGTATCACTAGGCCGCATGTTCTGCGGAGAATCTATGTTTGCCAGAGAAAGTAACGCCAGCAAAGTGGCACTTATCACCCTCTGTAAATACTTGCAGGCAAGAGGATTCGAAATTGTCGACTGTCAGATTTACAATGACCACCTCGGTACGCTGGGTGCTGTCGAAATACCTCGTCTCGAATTCAAAGAAATACTCAAGAATTCACTAAACTTCGACAGTATAAGGGGCAGTTGGTCAAGTTGGACCGATGCTACCAACGTCACAAACCATGATTAAACGACTCTCCATCAATTGGTTTCGACGTAACAAATGGCGCTTTTTAGGTTCGCTGCCACGACAAATAGACAAGTGCATTCTCATCGTCGGACCGCATGTTGAAGTCAATGATGTGAAAATTGCAATTGCGATTCACGGACTTACAAACTTCAAATCAACCATTGTTGCTGATCGAAAAAAATCAAATCCGATTACTCGGCTGTTGATGTCGTCACTCAACATAGTTTATGTCGATTTCAACAATCGCGAAAAAACAATAGAGAACCTCTCGACATACGCTAACAAAAAAAGCAATCACTCGCTTGTCTTCACCTACAATCACTTTGGTGATCTGAATGCCAATGGCGATGACCTTTTCTACGCTGTGGCCCAAAACTGCAAAGCTACCTTGATGCCCATCGCCATAGATCACCGCAGAAAAACTGTCAAATTCCACAACCCTTTCGAAATGTCGAATCACCGCGATCGCGACCTGAACTACATCCGGAATTTCTTCGCTAATTTCTACACCTATGTCGAAGAAGGATTCCTTTACGGTGAACAAAAGTCTACTTCACGTTAATATCTTGTCGATAAAATATTACGAAACACCGCAGTTTGCGCGGGTGTTAAAGGTATTTTCGAAGACTGACAATTACCTACGACAAAACCTCTAAGCATGGACAAGTACGACTACATGATCCTGGATGTTATCCATACCTATAAACAACAGCACGGCACACTTATTCGCTTAGGAGAAATCGAAATCCTCTTCTGGAAACGCATCGAAAGCGAATCAAGCATATCCCTCAGCCAAGCGCATGTTGGCGAACGTCTAGCAAATCTGTATGTTACCGACCACATTCAAAACAAGCATGGCTACAGCTTAACGCGCAAAGGACGTGAAGCCCTATCTTTCGCACCGTCTGAATTGCTCTCTGTAGCTTCATAATCATTTCGAATCTTACCCCTATGAAAAATACCGCCCTTACTACATTGGTGGCCATTGTGCTTTTCTCTTGTTCCACTTCTGAACCGAAGAAAGAAGAAATGCCAACTGCAGCTACATACGCATCTTTGCTAACTGAAAAAGAAGCAAATACCTACATCCCAGTTACGCTCACTACCGATACTTCGGTATTCTCCGATGAAGACAGAAAGATCATTCCGCTGTTGCTCGAAGCTGGAGCAATTATGGATGAACTCTTCTGGAAAGAGGCTTATGGCGATAAATCTGAACTCCTAAACGCTATCGCAGATGAAGATGCACGTACTTATGCAATGGCCAACTACGGTCCGTGGGATCGATTGAACGATAACGCCCCATTTCTAAGTGGTGTTGGTGAAAAGCCAGCCGGTGCTCAATTCTATCCTGCTGATATGACAAAGGAAGAATTTGAAGCATGGGACAATCCTTTCAAATCGAGCTTGTATACAATGGTTCGCAGAGACTCAACGGGCGCGCTGACATCTATTTTCTACCACGAATACTTTAAAGAGGAGATTTCTCGCGCTGCAAGTCTGCTTAGAGAAGCGTCGAAGCTAACAACCAATGCCTCTTTCTCTTTTTACCTCGAAGAGCGCGCCAAAGCACTCGAAACCGATCGCTACAACGCAAGCGATATTGCGTGGCTGAACCTGACCGACAACACCATCGATGTTGTCATCGGTCCAATCGAAAACTATGAAGATCACCTCTATGCTTACAAAGCAGCTCACGAATGTTACATCCTCGTAAAAGACCGTGAATGGAGCCAACGCCTCGAACGCTATAGCGCCCTGCTTCCCGCACTTCAAAAAGAATTGCCGTGCGATGAGAAATATAAACAAGACGCCATAGGTTCAAATGCCCAATTGAATGCGTACGATGTTATTTTTTATGCTGGCGACTGCAATGCAGGCAGCAAAACCATCGCTGTAAACTTACCAAACGACGAAGAGATTCAACAGCAATATGGAACCCGTAGGTCGCAACTTAAAAACGCTATGCGCGCTAAGTTTGATAAAATCCTCATCCCTTTAGCCGATGTGCTTATTGCCGATGATCAACGCCAACACATTACTTTCGATGCGTTCTTCGGAAATACCATGTTCCACGAAGTAGCGCATGGACTGGGCATCAAAAACACCATCTGTGGCAAAGGTACTGTGCGCGAGGCTCTGAAAGAGGAAAGCTCTGCCCTTGAAGAAGGGAAGGCAGATATCCTTGGACTGTGGATGGTTTCTAAACTTTATGAGATGGGGGAAATAAACGAAGGTGTTGTAATGGACAATTACGTGACCTTCTTAGCAGGAATTTTTCGCTCTGTGCGTTTCGGTGCATCTAGTGCTCATGGCAAAGCGAATATGCTTCGATTCAACTACTTCAGAGAGGCTGGTGCATTCTCACGTGATGAAACAACGGGCAAATACAGTGTGAATACCGAAGCGATGGTTGAAGCTGTTAAATCGCTGAGCGCTTTGATTCTCTCTCTGCAAGGTGAAGGCGATTACGAAGGTGTCCAAAAATTGATGTCTGAAAAGGGATTTGTGGATGCCGATTTGCAAAAAGATCTCGATCGTCTGCAAACAGCCCACATACCTGTAGATGTTATTTTTAATCAAGGCGCATCAGTTTTGGGCCTGCAATGATTTTAAATATTCATCGTTCACTTTAAAACACTCCTATGAGACTTTTCCTTACGTCTGCGTTTGCCTTGATTATTTGCACCTCATTCGGTCAGGTTGGCAAACCGTTTCCTGAATTGCCGGGCAAAACACTCGATAACCGTGAAATTGTTGTGCCTACTGACACACAAGACAAACTAACCATTGTCGGAATGGCATATTCGAAAAAGTCTGAAGATATTCTAAAAGGATGGTACGAACCGATGTTCAACAAATTTGTCTTGAAACGCGGAATCATGGATCATCTGTACGATGTCAATTTCTACTTCATCCCCATGTATACGGGCGCGAAGAAAATGGCTTATGAAATCTCAATGGACAAAATGCGGGAAAGCAACCGTAAAGACCTGTATCCTTATTTGCTATTCTACAAAGGAGAATTGGAACCGTATGTCTCTGTTTTAAAGATGGAAGAGAAAGAACTTCCCTACCTCTTTATAATCGACCGCGATGGAAAAGTGCTATACCGTGCCAAAGGACTATACAGCGAAAAGAAAATGGAGGAAATCGAGGCCATCCTCGATTCCCATCCGAATTAATCTAAAATTTGTAAAAGAGGATATTTCTGTTTCCAGAACTCCAATTTGTCAGGATCTCGCAGTGTAATTACTGTCTTATAATCGAGCTGAATCTTCATCACGGGTCGAGAATCCTCAATAACAGCTTTCTGTTTTCTTCTTGTTGCCATAACCTAATGTTCTTTTGCTAAGTCTGCTCAGCGGAGCAACTTACAAAAACTAAACAGGCTTTCAACGTCTTTGTTGCAATGTTTCACGTTTATTGGCATAATTGTGAATAAGTTACATTTCTGTAAAGACTCTGATTTTCGCCCTATACCCTATCCCTACTAGCATAGCGAGCGAACATGACAATTGTTAGATAACACACCACAGGGATAAAAAAAGCAATTCCGAAATTCCAACTATCGATCGTTACACCAACTATCATCGGAATAAATGCCCCACCTACGATGGATGTCACTAAAACCCCTGAAGCTTCTGGTGTCTCTTCTCCTAGTCCGTCTAAAGACAAGGTGAATATGGTTGGAAACATGATCGAATTGAAAAAACCAACAAGCAAAATGCTGAACATGGCCAAGAAACCGCTGGTGCTAATTGAAAGCAACACGAGTGCTATGGCGCCAAAGGCAAAAACACGCAAAACATGAGCAGGTCTGAATCTGCTGGTGAGCCAAGCACCAACAAAACGACCTATCATGGCACTTCCCCAATAAAAAATCAAGAACGCTCCAACAACTCCTTTCTCATCCAAATCACCTATAGATTTTCCGCTGAAAACAGAAGTAATAGACGATGCCAGATGGTTCATCGTCGGATTCCGCAACACTGCTTCCGCTAACCCTAAGTTGAGAAAATAGTTGGTCAGAAAACTCCCAATGGCCACCTCTGCTCCTACGTATACGAAGATTCCTAACACGCCAAAACGAAGTCTCTTGTGCCGCAAAACTTTGAAATACTCTGATATGGTTTTGCGCTCGCCACTTAAGATTTTAGGCAGGTGTGAAATCGACATAAAAACTGCCAAAAGGGCGAAAAAACCTGCTACAACCAAAAATGGCATCTGCACTGATTCAGCCTCTGAGGCGTAATAAGCCTGCTTCTGAGCCTCATCCATAGCCGCAATGGCATCTTTCCCCATGATCTGATCGCCCAACAAATAGGCTGCCGACACCATTGGAGCAATGGTGGTTCCCAGACTATTAAATGCCTGTGCCAGATTCAATCGACTGGCTGCACCGCTCGGTGGACCTAAAACTGCGATGTATGGATTCGCCGCGACCTGTAACATCGTTATGCCCGAAGCCAACACGAACAATGCAGTAAGAAACAAACCGAAGACACGAAGCTCAGCAGCTGGATAAAAAAGCATACACCCAAGTCCTGCCGTTGCCAATCCCACCACAATCCCTTTCTTATAGCCGATGCGTGTGAGCAACATGCCGGCTGGAATGGCAACTAAACCGTATGCCATGAACCATGCAAATTGGACGAGCGAGGCTTGGTAGTATTGCAATTCGAATACTTCCTTCAAACGTGGTATGAGCGCATCTACCAGTACGGTGATAAAGCCCCACATGAAAAACAAAGAGGTAACAGCTATAAATGCTGTTTTGAAATTGCCAGTAACTTGTTTCATCTTGCTTATTTAGGTGCGGCAAGATAGCAAAGTACAGCGTCCTATCGCAAAATTGTAACAGTACCCGTTTCTTTGCGGGCATCAAAGTTCACTCCGTTGATCTCAATGAGCCAAACATATGTTCCATTCGGCACGAAATAATCGCCGTTTTGGTGGCTACCATCCCAAATGGCTTCGGGATCCTGAGAAGCAAAAACAACCTCTCCCCAACGGTTGAATATCTGAATGCTAAACTCGTCGATGCCACTTGTATACACTTGGAAAAAGTCGTTAATACCGTCTTGATCGGGTGTGAAGGCATTGGGGACATACAATAAAATCGGAACTACAACCGGTGCGTGATAAAAGCCCTGACAACCAATTGGCGAGGTAACCACCAACTGTGTGGTGTACTCAAATCGTCCGTCAAACTGATGCAAAGGGTCGCGCTCCAGCGCGGATGATCCATCACCGAAATCCCAATCATACAAACAATCGGTGCAATCTATATTCGTTTCGGTGGTGAACTGATACAAGTTGGTTTCTATCTCTTCAGAAACAAAGCTTGCAATCAATCGCTGTACGTCAATATCAACACTGCCTATCCCTGTCTTGCCACAAATATCTGTTGCAACAACAAACAAGGTGGTGTCGCGCAGCGGACCAACCGTTTGGGTATCGCCTTCACGATCCAACTCCGGCCAGTAATAGGTAAATCCTCCCTCTCCTCCTTCTGCAGTTGCTACAGTTGAAATGAAGTCGCCAAAACAAATCAATGTATCCGGAACAACGGTGACGTTGACGGGAATATCTGGCACGAAATAAATGGTGTTGTCTTCATCAAATTGTCCGCATACATCCGTCACCTGTACAACAACAACCATGGTCTCATACGACTGTATATTGATGTTTTGGGTGTTCGAATAAGCTGTATCGGCAACAAACCACTGAAATTCGAACGGTTCAACCCCACCTGTAATGATCGGTTGAATCTCCGTTACATCAATGCAACTGGCGAAAATATTTTGACCCAGATCAACAACCAACAATGGGTTTACTATCTGAACCGCAGTGGATGATGTTGCCTGTGTGCCGCATGCATCGATAGCTGTTACTGTCAATACAACATCCACGTTCGACTGATAGGTAATGGTTTGTTCGTTGCCAATTATGCCCGTCCCATCTGACCATTGATACGTGATTACTCCTGAACCGCCAGCAGCATTTGCCGTAATACTGAACTCATCTAAACATGTCCCTTCAAACAAGGTGGGTGATGATACAACCACTTCTGGGGTGAGCACAGTCAATTCCATAAATACGGTTTGCTCTTGTCCGCAAGCATCTGTTATCACACAAGCTATCGTAGCATCATTCGCAGCGGTGAAGTTATATGTCGCTGCATTGCTTTGAAAGACATTGTTCACATACCAATTGTACTGAAATGGTGCTTGTCCACCTTCTATTCCAACGGTCAAACTTTGCAATGTCCCACAGCTCACTTGCAATGTCTGCGGTAATGTCAGAAACATCGCCGGAAATAAAATGACTTGGTCTATAGACAATGTTTCAACATTTCCGCACGATTCATCGGTAACATCAACGTTGATTGTCATTTCGCCGTTCCATGAACCAACAAAAAGACTCTCTTCAAACCCAAACAAGTTATTACCGTTCTGGTTGTACCAATAATATGAGAAATCGCCTGATCCGCCAGTTGCATCAACTTCAAGGGTTCCAAATGCATTACAATCAAGCTCTACTTGTCCGTTGCTAATCACATCTCCTATCAACTCCAACTCCAATGCAGGCCAGCCTACCAAGGTGAATACTCCATCATCTGGCGACATGCCGCAAGTGTCAGAAACAATTACTGAATAAGTCGTATTGGCAAACTCTGTCACAAATATGGTTTCATCGGTCTGGTTGTTCGACCATTCATATGAAAACACTCCATAACCTCCTTCAATTGAAGGAACGAGCTCTACAGGTACCCCATTGCAGAAATTCACTGTTAAATCGTTCACAACCAATGGCTCTGGCTCATCAGTTATGGTGAATTCAAAATAAGAGGTCACGCCAATACCATCACACGCGGCAATGTTTACTATTTGCATGGTCACATCTTCTACGCCCTCAGAAACTCCATCTTCAAACGCATCGAGCGGAAAGCTCAATGAATAAACACCAATTGGGAAAATAATGGTGTCGGGCAGTAAGGTATAGTCTACCCCATTGATTGCCGATCCAGAGTAATCAATTAAAACCATCGATTCTTGTTCGATGTCTGTATCTACCGGACGGGTAAAGGTCAACACGCCTTCTCCGCAATCTTCGAAAAGGTTGTCGCCACCCACATCTATGGAAAGTGCTACTTCTACAACAGTGGTCGATTGAAAACTACCGGCTTCAAGCATAACATAAGATGCCAGCGCAGGGTCACTGCCATCAGCAATTGCCAATTTGATGTGGTAAGTCTCTCCACATTGAACCTCTGAAAAAGCGCGCAAGGAAATTGTATTCCCATTCAAGCAGGTCGGGATATCATTCGGTGTCCCTGCTGCGTGATCGAGATAATATTCTGTATTTGTGACATTGTTAACGCTCGATATGGTGATTGGAAGCGGTGGATTCGAATTTGGCACCGTGGCGATATTGATGGCGCCATTTGGAAAAGCCGGCGGACTATCATACGTGCCTGTAATGCCCGGACCAGAGAGGAAAAAAGCAAAGATATCGTTGTACAGGGTATTGACAAATGTGAGGTATTCATCGGATCCAAAAATGTAATTGAAACTCATGGTATCGCCTGTGGCAACGAAGTCAAACTCTAATGTGCAGACGTCAAAAACACCGAGCACGTTAAAATTCTGACCTATCAGAGGCGGCACACTATTGGCAATTGAAAGCAAATCTGGCTCGCCATTAATACCTGTGCCAAAATCTATAAATCCTGGCGAGCAGTCGAGATTTGTAGCAGCTTCGGTAGAAAGCACCAAGCCCGCCTCAATAGGAAGTCCGTTGGCAATACCATTCTCAACAACGCCAATCTGAACGGGTGCTCCTGAATAAGTAATATTCGATGCTTGAATTCCATTCCCGAGCAAGTAATCATTTACATACTCCTCGACTGTTAAATTGGTCGTAACTGTTGGTTGCGCAATTACAACACCAACCATTAAAACACCAATGGCTGTTAAACATATTCTTCTTTTCATCTAATCTTCGCTTGCAAGACAGTAAAGATAACTTTCACCATTCGATTATTCGAACAAAATGGCATTCATCCTACTGTCTGTATTGGATTCCAACAAAAAAGCCTCTTTCGAGGCTTCCTTGTTATTGTATAACATTCTATCTCAAAACAGATATGGAGCCATTCTGCTCTATTCCGTCAGTATTGTTTCCTTTTATTCTCAAAATGTACGAGTACACTTCATTTTGCACGAAGTAAGCACCACCAGCATCCGACCCGTCCCAGAAATCTTCGATGTTGGTACTTGTGAAAACAACGTCTCCCCAACGGTTGAATATGGTAATCTCAAACTCGCTGATACCACTTCCATAAGCTCTGAAAACATCGTTTATTCCATCATTGTTCGGAGAAAACGCGTTCGGTACGTAGAATACAATCGGTCCTACGATAGTTGTATAAGCTGAATCTGTACATCCAATGCTATTGGTGACGGTTAGACTTGCAATGTAATCGCCCAAACCATCATATTGGTGCATCGGTGCTTCTTCATCGCTTGAATCTCCATCGCCGAAATACCATGAATAAATGCAACCATCACACTCTGGCTCAGGTGTAGCCGTGAACTGGTAAAGATTATCTTCTAAGTCTTGTACGTAGAAGTTGCTAAATAAGAACTGAACCTCAACGCCGATTGTTCCAGAAATGGTGCGACCACAAATGTCTGTAGCAATCACTTCAAACCCAGTTGTCGAATAAGGAGCAACATACTGATCAGGCCCAAATTGTCCGATCAACGGCCAGTAGTAATAAAAACCTTCTTCCCCTCCACTCGCTAAAGCAGATATCGAAATGCCATCACCCGCACAAATAGATGTGTCAGCACTCAAAACAAGGTTCAATGGAATGTCTGGAATAATGTACAGCAATTGATCAGTCGCAAATCCACCACAGCCATCGGTTACATTCACACTTACAGGAACGGTGTTGAATGATTGTAAAACGATGTCGGATGTTACTGAATGCGAGGTATCGGCAACAAAATACTCGTACTGGTATCCTCCGCTTCCACTTAAAATATCAACTGCAATGGCTGTATTGTCTATGCAACTTGCATAAATATCTTCACCAATTTCTATTTCCAAAGCTGGGTTCACGATGTTGATGACGGTGCTCTGTGTGTCTGTAGCACCGCAACCGTCTGTAACAGTGAGTGAAATCAAAGCATCGTTGAAAGACTGAAAATCCAACGGTGTAATGTTATTCACGTTGTTGCCTGTAGCTTCCAATGCACCATCAGCAAACCACTGATAGGTACCTCCGCCACTGCCACCATCGGTGAAAGCAACTATCTCAAATACTTCTGTACATGGACCCGTCAGCTCCAATGGCATGTTGACGGCAATTGGTGGACTTTCAACCTCAATGTCGATGTCGATTTCCTCCGATTGTCCACAAAAATCACTAACGTTCAATGTAATGGTAATATCCGAAGACGTCGATGTTGTCAAGGTTGAATTAAACCCTAAAAAGTTAAACCCTTGCGTCCATGTGTAGTTCAAGCCTCCACTGCCTCCCGATGCATTCGGATCAATTGTGAAATTCGCATTGCACAAAACAGATAGTGGACCTTCGAAATCAATAACAATAGCGGGCGCGTTAATGGCGACATTTATGACACTCGATTCCCCAAATCCACAACCATCCGTTACTGTTAAAACAATTTGATCAGCACCTTGCCAAGCATTGTACCACAAGGTATTATCAAATCCAAATAGGTTGTTTCCGTCTTGATCTTCCCATGTCCATTCATAAACACCATCTCCACCTGCAGCTGAACCAGAAATGGTCGCGAAACCATTGCATTCTAACAATAGATCACCCCCTAAAATATTCACTTCCAAAGGAGGGAATATGAGCACGTTAACCAAGATATCGGCATCATCAGAAGGCATACCACAGGTATCGCTAACGATAACGTTGTAGGTTGTTGTAGCGCCGGGACTAACGAAAATGCTTGGATCAGTTTCACCTGTCGACCAGTCGTAGGTGAAGTTACCATAACCTCCCTCAATGATTGGTTCAATTTCTAAATCAGCTCCCTGACACATCTCTGTCGTATAACCAGTAACCACCAATGGCTCTGGCTCGTCGTTAATGAAAAACTGGAAATAGCTGGTTAACCCGTCACCATTGCAGGCCGCTAAGTTCAAAATTTCGAAAATAACTTCTTCAATTCCTTCTGCCAATCCATCTTCAAATGCATCCACATCGAAACTTACACTTTGAACTCCTGGTGCAAAAATAACCGTATCAGGAAGCAAGGTGTAATCCACCCCGTTGATTGCAGTACCTTGGTATTCAATTACAATCATCTCTTCAATATCGATTAGGGTATCGATAGGGCGTGTAAATGTCAATGTCGCTACGCCACAATCTTCATACATCGTATCTGCATCCGGCCCACCCACATCGATCGAAAGATCAACCTGAACAACACTATTACTTGTAAATGATCCCGCCTCAAGTATTACAATCGACTCAAGGGCAGTATCCGATCCATCAGCAATGGCCAATTTTATGTGGTACGTTTCTCCACAAATAACCTCTCCCAGAGCCTCCAACTTTATTGTATAACCATTGATGCACACCTCATCGTTGTTCGGATTGTCGTTGTAGTACTGAGCATTGATGCCCGGATTCACCGACGAAATGGTAATAGGCAGCGGTGGGTCAGTATTCGGAACTTGAGCGATGTTCATGGCACCATCCGGAAAACCAGCCGGACTATCGTACGGGCCTGTAATACCAGGGCCTGAAAGGAAAAAGGCGAAAATATCATTGAATGAACTATTGATCCATGCTAGATATTCGTCTGAACCAAAAATGTAATTGAACTTCACAGTATCGCCCGTTGCCACAAAGTCGAACTCTAAAACACACAGGTCGTTTACCGATCCTACGTTGAAATTCTGACCTATCATTCCAGGCACTGAGTTCGCAATATTCAACAAGTCTGCATCGCCAGAAACCCCTGATCCAAAAGGAACATCGTCAAATCCACATGAAGCTATGTTATTAGAAGCACCACTCGACAAAACCAAACCAGATTCTAAGGGAAATGCGGCAGGATCTACACCTTCTAAATAACCCAACTGAACTGGATCACCGGTAAACTGGATGTTAAATGCTTGAACACCAGAACCAAGCAAGACTTCGTTGACGTATTGTTCCAATGTTAAGCCAGTAGTTACTGTTGGTTGTGCCACCGCTGTGATTGTCCACATGGTGAATAACAGTAATGATAGTCGATTTAGATACTTCATGGTCAGAGTTACTTCCTAATAAACAATAGACTGTACAAAGATGCGTTTGGTTGCTCAGACTAGGATAGAATATTAAAATTTATTTCAACGGTATGCAGTTGATCTCGAAATTTAACTCTCTTCGACTACTTTTGCACCATGCAAGACGATATTTTCGGTAGTGCCTTCCAAGCTTTTCTCGCCAGCGGCGAGGATGCTCCAATATCGGTGTGGATTGATGGCATTGAGCAAGATGGATTACTCCCTTCCTATTTCTTTCGAAGTTTTGAAAATATGCCGATGCTTGAACAAAATGCCCTCAAACTGGCATGTGGTAAAACGCTTGATGTAGGAGCTGCAGCCGGTTGCCACGCAATGTGGCTTCAAGAAAATGGCATCGATGTAACAGCACTCGAAATTTCAGAAAAAGCAGCCGATGTCTGCTCGTCTCGTGGAGTTAAAAATGTTGTCTGTGCCGACTTCTTCAAATACAATGATCAAAAATTCGATACCATTCTTCTCCTAATGAACGGTTTTGGAATGGGACAGGATGTGGAAGGCACTGAACGGTTGCTAAAACACGCGATGGGATTGTTGAGCCCGGGCGGACAAATCATTGGAGACACGTCTGATATCTCGTATTTTGATGAAATTGATGACATCGATGTATCAGAAACATCAGATGCCTATTACGGCTGCGTATTTTTCGAGCTTGAATGGAAAGACATGGCGGAATCTTTCAATTGGATATACCCCGCCCCTGCCCTACTCGCTGAAATAGCTGCGCGCAATATGTGGAAATTCGAAATACTTCAAAAAGGTCCGCATCACGATTTCCTGTTGCGATTCTCTCATCTGTAATCTGCCAATTGAGTCATCAACTTCTTGCGTGCATGAAATATTCTACTTTTCACTGTACCCATCGGAATCGATAACTTCTCCGAAATCTCATCGTAATGATATCCCTCTATGAACATCGTAAAAGGAACACGGAAGTCGTTGCCTAAATCCCCTATGGCTGAACGAATGTCTTTTTCGTCAATTTTACCCGTCACGCCATCGTACCGCATGTCTTGCGAAGCATTCAAATAATACAAATTATCGGTGCTGTCTGTTATGGTGTTCTGAAACTTCTTCCGCTTGTAGTTATTGATGAATATGTTCCGCATGATGGTAAACAACCACCCCTTGATATTGGTCCCTTCTCTGAAATTGTCCTTGTACCTCAAGGCTTTTAAAAAGGTGTCTTGAATCAAGTCGTTGGCGTCTTCATGGTCACGCGTAAAATTGTACGCAAATCCCTGTAAAAAATCGCGGTGCGTTGAAAGCAGATTATTGAATTCGATTGTTGACATATCTTTTTGTTTAACCTTTCGATACAAAGATTAAACATTTTCCGACACGAAACACGAGCTGTTTAACTTTTTAACAGATTTTTTAAACAAAGCTAGTGGGTAGGATTTATCTAATTGAATATCAGATAAATATAGATTCTGCCAATTGGCCTCCAGAAGTATATACAGTCACGCATGAGTCAGCAGGTACTTTAACTTCCTGAAGCATCTTTCCTCCGAGGTGAAACTTAACCTGAGAATTGCTAAACTCTCTGTGTATCCTGTCTATATATTGCTGAGCGTTCTTGGCTGAAGGCGATGTTGTGGAGTACGAAACAAACTGTGCATGCGGATATTTCTGTGAGATCTGAAGTAAATCTTCAAACGGCACCGACTGTCCGAGAAAAATGCTCTTTCGCCCCTTTTGACGGGCCATGTAATGAAATAAGAGCAAACTAATTTCGTGAATCTCGCCTTGCGGAAGAAACATAACGAGCAAAGGCTTGGCATCATCCACAGAGATTGGCGATTGGTCAATCCAGCTAAATAATTTTTGGCGGAGAAGGTTTGAAATGAAATGTTCTTGTGCCGGACAAATAACACTCGTCAGCCACAGTATGCCAACTTGGTGCATAAAGGGCATGAAAAGTCTTTCAAAAATGCGATCTACAGAATGGTCAGCTAAATATGCATCCACTACCGAACAAAACAAGGCTTCGTCGTAGTTGAGCATGCTGATCTTCAACAAATTCAAATAGTGCTGCTCTTTGGTATCTTCGGTGTTGAGTTTGGAAATGATTGCGGTCATTTCAACTTCCGTCATCTCAGCTATTCTGCTAATCTTGTACCCGTTGTCTATGAGTACACCTACATTCAACAAGTGCTTTAAGTCGTTGTCGGTGTAATAACGAATGTTGGTCGATGTCCGCTGCGGCTCCAGAAGATTGTACCTTTGCTCCCATATACGTATAGTATGGGCCTTAATACCGGTAAAGGACTCAAGATCTTTGATGGAAAATTGCTGCATAAGTACCACTCAGTTCAAATAGGATAACAAGATTTGCTCAACAATGTTTCGTCCGTTAAAACTTTTATTTCCAATACAAAGCAATTAAAATTCTCGGATATATCGGGAGTTTCTAAATTTACACTTTGAAGATATCTCGATATGCACACTATTCTCTTTGACGATTTTAAACGGTTAGAGTTCCTACCGTTGGCTTTCACCCGCCCTATCGGAGCTTTGCGATTTGGTATTTCAAAGTTGTCTGAGAAGTGGCTATCGCTCCTGAACACTCCTGTTTCCTTTAACACAGAACCTTATCTACAAGAAAAATTCCCGCTATTCTGTGAGGCTAATTCTCTGTGGATCAATGCGCGAGCAATACCAAATTTGCAAATCCGTGAATCTCTGCTTCTACTACAGCCAGGTGAGGGATTTGGTTCTAAAAATGCTCCCATTGCTTTCAGAACCTCCAACATCCCCGAACAGGGCGCTCTTTTGAACGATATTGTAGAAAACATATCCTTTAAAGATGTGCCTGCTCCTATAAAAATGCTCGCCAATATTACCGACCTTTTCTCTCTCAATCACGAAGCTATAACCTACGATTTTGAAAGACTCACGGCGAATAGACCCAGTGCGAAGCTTTCACAGACATGCACGGTGATCGGCGATCCAACCTTGGTTTTTGTCGGACAAAATGTCGTTGCTGAAGGATCGTTCTTCAACACCACTGGCGGCCCCATCTACCTGTCCGATAACAGCGAGGTAATGGAAGGCTCAATATTGCGCGGACCCATTGCCTTGTGCGAACATGCAACCATCAAAGCCGGCAGTAAAATATACGGCGCTACTACAATAGGTCCGCATTGCAAAGTTGGCGGCGAGGTATCGAACAGCTTGTTGATGGGGTATAGCAACAAAGGCCACGACGGTTTTCTGGGCAATTCAGTTTTGGGCGAGTGGTGTAACTTAGGTGCCGACACCAATACATCGAACCTAAAAAACAACTACTCTGAAGTTAAAATCTGGAACTACGCCTCGCGGCGGATGGCGAACTCCGGACTCACTTTTTGTGGATTGATCATGGGCGACCACAGCAAATGTGGCATCAACACGATGTTCAACACGGGAACAACAGCTGGTGTAGCCGCAAACATATTCGGTGGTGGATTTCCTCCTAAATTTATCCCCTCCTTCACGTGGGGCGGTGCCGATGGAACCGAGACGTACGATTTCGACAAAGCCATGATGACAGCAGAACGCGTGATGGCACGACGACATATTGACCTTACTGAACAAGATATTGCTGTTTTGCGACATATTTTCGAGTCTACAGAGACATTTCGGTCATAATTGCGCCATTTTTTCAGACAATTCCCATTGGCACATAGTTTGACTATCGAGCAATCCGTTTGCAACACCTAACGTTGCTAAAAACGTTGCCAGATAAGACTATGAACGATTCAATGGAATTCTCCGAAATACAAGATCACGACTACATCCCCCTCATTTCACCTGAAGATGAGGACGCCATGCACCGTGAAAAGGCACCTGAAATACTGCCAATTTTACCGCTTCGCAACACGGTCCTTTTCCCCGGCGTGGTGATTCCAATCACAGTAGGAAGAGACAAGTCGATTCGCCTAATCAACGAAGCGCACAAATCAGATAAAATCATTGGTGTGGTGTCGCAAAACGATGCCGACATAGAAGAACCGGCTCCAACCGATTTGAACAAAGTCGGCACGGTAGCAACCATCATGAAGATGCTCAAAATGCCTGATGGCAGCACCACTGTTATCATTCAGGGTAAGAAGCGTTTTGAATGGACCGAGATCATGCAAGAAACGCCTTTCATCAAAGCACGCATCCAGGAGTTCGATGAGAAATTGTCGTTTGCCACTACCGAAGAGACAAAGGCTTTGCAAGAAACGATGAAAGAATTGGCGTTGAAAATCATCCACCAATCGCCGAATATACCGAGTGAAGCGGGCTTCGCAATAAAAAACATCGAAAGCCTATCGTTCTTGGTAAACTTCGTTTCTTCGAACATGAACTCGCCTGTTGAAGACAAGCAAATGCTGCTTGAAATCACCGATTTGAAAGAGCGCGCTGAAAAAGTGCTCGAATTCATGCACCGTGAGCTGAAAATGCTTGAGCTGAAAAATGATATTCAGTCGAAAGTAAAGGTCGATATCGACAGACAGCAAAGAGAATACTTCTTGCATCAACAAATGAAGCAGATTCAAGAAGAACTCGGCAACAACCCCATCCAAGAGGAAATCGCTGCGAAAAAGGCAAAAGCCGAACTCAAAAAATGGAGCGAGGATGTCCGCAAAGTATTCGACCGTGAACTCCGCAAACTGGAGCGCATGAACCCACAAGGTGCCGAATACTCTGTACAATCTAACTATGTAGACCTAATGCTCGACCTGCCTTGGGACCATTGCAGCGGCGACAATTTCAATTTAAAACACGCACAAGAGATACTTGATCGCGACCACTACGGACTAGAAAAAGTAAAAGAACGCATCATTGAGCATCTAGCGGTGTTGAAAATAAAAGGCGACATGAAATCGCCAATCATCTGTTTGTACGGCCCTCCAGGTGTGGGTAAAACTTCGCTCGGGAAAAGCATCGCTGAAGCACTCGGAAGAAAATATGTGAGGATGAGTTTGGGCGGCTTGCGTGATGAAGCGGAAATTCGCGGACATCGCAGAACGTACATAGGAGCAATGCCGGGAAGAATAATCCACAACATCAAAAAAGCTGGCACCTCGAATCCGTTATTCGTGCTCGATGAAATCGACAAACTGGGCAAAGATCACCATGGCGATCCTTCTTCTGCCCTGCTAGAAGTCCTCGACCCAGCTCAAAACAACAGCTTTTCAGACAACTACCTCGACGTTGATTACGACCTCAGCAGAGTGATGTTCATCGCCACCTGCAATTCATTGAGTTCAATACAACCTGCCCTGCGCGACCGCATGGAAATCATTGAAGTAACGGGCTACACCGTTGAAGAAAAGGTTGAAATTGCCAAGCGACACCTCGTGCCAAAGCACCTCGAAGAAACGGGAATTACTTCTGAACAAATTGCCATTTCAGACGAAGTTGTTGAGCGCGTGGTAGAAGAATATACGAATGAATCGGGCGTACGCGGACTTGAAAAACGGATTGGGAAACTGGTTCGAAACAGAGCCAAGCAAATGGCTATGGAAGAGAAATTCACAAAAGATATCTCGCTGGATGAATTGCCGAAAGTGCTTGGGCCAAGTCATGAAAAAGACAAATATCAAGGCAATGACGTAGCAGGGGTTGTTACCGGTTTAGCATGGACTCCGACAGGCGGAGATATCTTGTTTATCGAGACAAGTTTAACCAAGGGTAAGGGTAAACTGACTTTGACGGGAAACCTCGGCGATGTGATGAAAGAATCAGCCGTTTTGGCATTGGAATATCTGAAAGCCCATTCTGATCAACTGGGCCTCGACCAAGAGGTTTTTGATAAATGGAATGTCCACATCCACGTACCGCAAGGAGCCATTCCGAAAGACGGTCCTTCGGCTGGTATCACCCTGCTTACCGCTTTGGCTTCTGCCTTCACGCAGAAAAAAGTCAAAAAATTTGTCGCCATGACCGGTGAAATCACGCTCCGCGGCAGGGTGTTGCCAGTAGGCGGAATAAAAGAGAAAATCTTAGCTGCCAAAAGAGCGGGAATAAAAGAAATCATCTTGTCTACTAGAAACAAAAAAGACATCGAAGAGATCAACGAGCGATACCTCAAAAACTTGAAGTTTCACTATGTTGATGAAATGATGGAAGTAATAGACCACGCCCTTTTAAAAGAGAAAGTTATTAACCCATTGAAAGTTGCATAAAACGATTAGGCCAGCGCTCCATTGAGTGCTGGCCTAATCTTTTGCGCTTCGAAAGAATCACCCATGAATGGAAGTTGAACTTCCAGGTGATTAACACCTTATACCTTTAACAAAGATGGGTAAACGTTTCTTTATTACTTTTGACACCTGTCAGTTTGACGATTGATAATAATCAGTTCACGACTGTGAATGATGCAATATTTCAACCCTTGCTTCGTTAGGCAAGGAACCAAAACATTATGGTGAAGCGATCCCTACTCCTATTTTTCGTTTGTGCTGCCTTCAGCGCAGATGCCCAAACCAATGGTAGCACAGTATTTAATTCGCTGAACATTCCTAGCAGCGCCCGCGTTGCCTCGGTTGGAGGAAGTCTATTGGCGGTGCGCGACGGAGATTTAAACCTAGCTCTCTACAACCCTTCTTTGTTAGATAGCTCAAGCGCTGGTCAGGTGGCCCTTAGCTATGTAAACTATTTCAGCAATATCAATTTAGGTTTTGCGGCTTATGCGCACCATTTCGATAGTTTAGGTCTAACCATGTCGGCCACCATGCAATATGTCGACTACGGAAAAATAACCCAACGCGACCTATCTGGAGCCAACATTGGCACGTTTCAAGCGGGAGACTACGCCTTGATTATTGGAGCCGCCTTGCCCATCGATTCCAACTTCACCGTTGGAGCCAACCTAAAAGGCATCTACTCAACTTTGGCTGGATACACATCTGTTGGAGCCGCTGTTGACTTATCTGCAACCTATTACAACGCCAAACGCAAATTCACAGCAGCAGCCGTGTTCTCGAATTTCGGCTATCAATTAAAAGGATATACAGCCAACGTCAGCGACACCCTTCCGGCGAATTTTCAAATTGGAATAACAAAGCAATTGATGCATGCTCCCTTTCGGTTTTCCCTTGTATTTGATCAATTGAACAACTGGAACAATTCTTTTTACAGCAGCAATTCAAACCAAACCATAGACCCCATCACTGGAGAAGTGAGCTCAGGAAAAAGCTGGGAATTTGGAGATAAGCTCATGCGGCATGTTATCGTTGGGACTGAAGTCTTGTTGGGCGAAAATTTCGCTGTACGATTGGGCTATAACTACCGCCGCCGTCAAGAAATGAAACTTTCAGATCGCCCAGGCACAGCAGGTCTTTCATGGGGGCTGGGATTCAAGATTAAAAAATTCCAATTGAGTTACGGAAGAGCAACCTACCACTTTGCTGGTCCATCGAACAACTTCACCGTAACGACCCGATTAGCTGATTGGCGTTGATTCATTGGAAATTACGTTGAAAATAAGGTATCTTCGCGGCAAATCGTTGTCGCGTGAGAAAGAAGATCAACATTGCCATCGACGGGTACTCTTCATGTGGTAAAAGCACCTTGGCCAAAGCACTTTCGAAAGAATTAAACTACGTCTACATTGACACGGGTGCCATGTACAGAGCAGTAACCCTGCACGCATTGCGCAACAACATCATTCGCAACGACCAGTTGCTTGAAGACAAACTCGACACTGTTCTCGACACCCTGTACATCACGTTTAAGTACAATACCGATACCCGACAGACGGAAACATATTTGAATGGAAAAAATGTCGAAAAAGAAATTCGCTCGATGCAAGTTTCTGGACATGTATCCAAAATCGCTAGTCAACTAAATGTCCGCAAAAAACTCGTACGCCTGCAACAGCGCATGGCCGAATCGAGAGGCGTGGTGATGGATGGAAGAGATATCGGAACTGTCGTTCTTCCAGATGCCGACATAAAGTTCTTCATGACAGCAGAACCAAAAATTAGAGCGCAGCGCAGGTTTGAAGAGTTGCGTGCCAACGGCACGGATGTGACATTCGAAGAGGTATTCGAGAACGTTAACAAGCGCGACACCATTGATTCGACGCGAGATCACGACCCACTGCGTCAAGCGGAAGACGCCATTGTAGTAGACAATTCGCACCTTACCATCGATGAGCAATTCACCTTTATCATAGGGCAAATCAACAAAGTCATTGAGGCTCCTATATCGGCTCAGAACTAAAAACAACTTCTCCTTTTTTGGTCCAACATTCTTTGTTGATAAAACGAATGCCATAGCTTAAAGGCATGAATTGTGCGTTATACCTTAGTAAGCCAATTCAAATACGCAAATGCAGCGCACACGCCTACTGTACTTTACAGTCTTCATCATACTTTTCTTTCACCCGCATTGCTCTATAAGTCAGCAAAGCAGGGGCATTCAACCACCATTTCTTCAATCGAACACAGATTGGGCTGACTCCTTACTCACCAACATGACGTTGGATGAAAAAATAGGTCAACTCTTTATGGTGGCTGCATACTCGAACAAAGACACGAGTCACACCAAAGAAATCGCTAACCTGATTGAAAATTATCACATTGGTGGTTTGATATTCATGCAAGGAGGTCCTGTTCGTCAGGCGCAACACAACAACTACTATCAATCCATCTCTAAAGTCCCTTTGCTCATAGGCATGGATGCCGAATGGGGTTTGAGTATGCGGTTAGACAGCACGATAAAATTCCCGCGTCAGATGACTCTTGGCGCAACCTACGACGACGACCTGGTGTATGCATTCGGACGAGAACAAGCATGGCAACTCAATCGGATGGGGGTACATGTTAGCTTTTCACCCGTTATAGATGTCAATAACAACGCTGCAAATCCCGTCATCAACAACCGCGCTTTTGGAGAGAACAGAGAGCATGTGAGCAGACTTGGAGAGGCTTACATGAAAGGACTGCAAGACGGTGGTGTAATTGCAACAGGCAAGCATTTCCCAGGTCACGGCGATACCAAATCAGATTCTCACAAGACATTGCCTCGCATTGATCATTCACTCGACCGACTTGACTCTATCGAGTTTTATCCTTTCAAGCAACTCATCAAAAATGGCTTATCAGCTATGATGGTGGCTCACCTGAATATACCGGCACTTGATTCTACACCCGACCTACCTTCTACCCTTTCAAGTAAAATCGTGACCGGATTGTTGCGCGATGAGATGCATTTCGAAGGATTGATTTTCACCGATGCGATGAACATGAAAGGTGTTGCCAATTATTCAACCCCTGGTGAAGTCGATTTGATGGCCTTGAAGGCTGGCAACGATATCTTACTTTTTCCTGAGAATGTTCCTAACGCCGTTGCGCGCATCAAGGCAGCAATTGCCGACTCATCGCTGAGTGAAGCAGAAATAGATACCCACTGCTTGAAAATATTAAAGTCTAAATTCTGGTGTGGACTTTCACAGAATAAATTCGTTGACCCGAATAACATTGTTGAAGATTTGCAGCGCCCACAAGCACACGCTCTGCACCGTGAGCTGATAGAATCTTCGATTACCGTTCTCGAAAACAAAGATCTTTTACCGCTGATCTTGCAGCCCGATAAGTCGGTTGCTGTGCTAACCTTTGGGTCAGACTCGGAGACCTTCAAGAGATCATTGAGCAGGTTTGTAGATGCCGACTATTACAACCTTCCCAAAAACCCCGACTTCAATGCTTCGAAAGAGTTCGAAGAAAAATTAAGCACATACGATTTCGTTGTCGTCAACCTCCTTGGCGCAAGCAATCGTCCGTCAACCAATTTTGGCGTATCAAACCAAAGTGTCCGCATCATCAACGCAATTAACAGCAAAACAAAAGTCATCGTCAACGTTTTCACGAACCCGTATGCCTTGAAAGACATGCGTGGGATTGATAAGTCTGACGCCCTTTTGGTCGTTTACCAAGACGACACCTTGAGTCAATGGATCACCGCAGAAGTTATCATTGGTGCAGCAAAAGCACAAGGCCGTCTCCCTATAACTCCTGACAAAATCTACGGAATTGGGGATGGGAAACCAATAGACATGCCTGTTCGACTTCGCACCGTTTTACCAGAAACGGCAGGATTTACGGACGACGATTTTTCGCAAATCGATTCTATCGCGCTAAAAGGCATTCGTGAAGAAGCTTACCCAGGCTGCAGAGTGATTGTTGCGCGCGGCGGCGACATCATCGTTGATCGCTCATACGGCAAACTTACCTATGAAGGCGACGAGCCCGTAACACCGCATACCGTTTATGACCTTGCCTCCATAACAAAGATAGTATCGTCGACTGCAGCTTTGATGCACATGCAAGATCAGGGTGAAATAGATTTGGACTACAACCTGTGCGACTATCTCGACTTGTCTGACACCTCCAAATGTTACAACATGAATTTGCGGGAAATGATGAGTCACTACGCCCAGCTTCCCGCGTGGATTCCTTTTTACGAAGAGACCATTTCTAAAGGACAGCCAAATCCGAAATTTTATCGCACTGCTCCAGAAACAGGGTACACCACTCAAGTTGCCGAAAACCTGTACATCCGCGATGCTTATCGCGATACCATTTTCAACAAGATAGCCAGACTATCGCTGCGCAAAGACAAAGAGTACAAGTACAGCGACCTCGGATACTATTTCATTCAGCAGATCATAGAACGAAAGAACCACATGACCATCGACGCATATGTCGACTCCGTTTTTTACAAACCCATGGGATTGCGATCAATGGGGTATCATCCGCTTCAGCGAATGGATGCTGAAATGATTGCACCAACAGAGCGCGACAACACATTCAGGAATCAATTGGTGCGTGGATATGTGCACGACCCTGGGGCAGCAATGATGGGAGGAGTAGGCGGACATGCCGGAGTTTTCGCGAACGCATACGACCTAGCTGCCATGATGCAAATGTTTTTGAATGGCGGCAGTTATGGCGGCCGACAATACATACAGCCAAGCACATTGAAAGAATATACCTCTTGCCAGTACTGCGATGATGGCAACCGACGTGGTGCCGGTTTCGATAAGCCAACAGGAGGAAATGGAGGCCCAACATGCATGGCTGCATCGAAATCGAGCTTTGGCCATACAGGATTTACAGGAACAATGGTGTGGGCAGACCCGTCAGAACAATTGGTTTATGTATTTTTGTCGAACCGAGTATATCCAAATGCGGAAAACAAGAAATTGTTGAATATGAACATCCGCACCGATATCCAACAAGTTATCTATGATGCCATCCGTGCCGCGCGCACGCGAAAAAATCAAGAATTCTTAGGCGATATCGGTAAGTAATGAATACCGGATTAGCGCATGAAAATTGGTATTGTTTGTTATCCAACCTTCGGGGGAAGCGGTGTTGTAGCCACAGAGCTAGGCATTGCATTGGCTGCTAAAGGACATCAAATACATTTTATCACCTACAACCAGCCGGTTCGATTGGGTAGTTTTCACAAGAACATTTTTTACCATGAAGTGGCAGTGGCGGAGTACCCATTGTTTGAATATCCGCCTTACGAATTGGTTCTTGCAAGTAAAATGGTTGATGTTGCCATGCACGAAAAGCTCGATTTATTGCATGTGCACTACGCAATACCGCACGCCTCGGCTGCGTATATGGCCAAACAGATACTTGCAGAGAGTGATATCCATTTGCCTGTAATAACCACCCTTCACGGTACCGACATCACCTTGCTCGGACGAGATGCCTCTTTTGAACCCGTGATATCGTTTGCCATCAATAAAAGCGATGGAGTGACGACAGTTTCGAATAGTCTGAAAAACGATACCTACAAGCTATTCGGAGTAAACAAAGACATTTCGGTTATTCCCAACTTTGTTTGCATGGAGCAATACAACATGCCAGAAAACACTGAATTGCGAGAGGCCCATGCCCCAAATGGTGAGAAAGTACTTGTCCATATTTCAAACTTCAGAGCTGTAAAACGCGTTGAAGACGTAGTTCGGGTATTTGCTGAAGTAAGAAAAACCGTTTCTGCGAAATTGGTGCTCGTAGGAGATGGCCCTGAGCGATCGCGCGTTGAGCAGCTATGCAGAGAGCTGAAGACCTGCGAAGACGTCATCATGTTAGGAAAGTTGAAAGACCCTACCGAGGTGCTATCAATCGCCGACCTATTCTTATTGCCTTCTGAATCGGAAAGTTTCGGATTGGCGGCCCTTGAGGCGATGGCTGCGGGTGTTCCTGTAATTTCTACCAATACGGGTGGACTGCCAGAGGTAAACCGTCACGGCGTCACCGGCATGATGAGTGATGTTGGCGATGTTGAAGACATGATCAAAAACACCCTTTATTTGTTAGATAACGAAGCCCGATTAAACAAATTCAAAAAACAAGCGAAGGAGCGTGCTTACGATTTCGACTTGGGCAAAATATTACCGATGTACGAACAACTTTACCAGGACGTGTTAAACCTGGTTCAACTATGATTGCGGAACCAAAGAGAATAAGTGATCGTGTGAGTTTTAAAAGAACAGACGACGAATTAACCGTAATAATCACACAGCAGACAACACCGTTGTATATCACGCTGATGATTTTATGGACCGCCCTGTGGGTGTTTGTCGGAGTTGTGTTTATATACAACTGGCAAACCACATCCGATCAGAACGAGCGATTCTTTTATGCCGTTTGTTCTGCCTTTTGGGCATACTTCCTCGTTAAGGGAAGCAAAGTGGTTGCTTGGCGTTTGTATGGCAAAGAAATGCTTCGCGTATTCGAAACTGAGCTATCGATCAAAAATGCGTTTGGCACTTATGGGAAAGCGCAGTTTTACGCTACCGAAAACATCCAAAAGTTTGGAACCATAGCCTACGATTCAACCAAGTTCTTCCAGTTTATGGAGCGCGCGCCTTGGATCATGGGAGGAGAAACACTCGGCTTTCAATATTTAAGAAAGCGCATTCAATTTGGAAAGCAGTTGGAAGATAAGGAAGCGAAAGAGCTCGCACGCATTATCGACAAAGCCTTGCGTGAAATACCGGCTCGGACAAAAAAGAAGCTTGCTGATAATTGATATTTCTTACAGAAAACTGCGTACTGCTGCTTCGTAACCATACGTGCCGAGACCTACAACACCTCCTTTGCATACAGGGGCCAAAAGTGAAAGTCTTCTAAAGTCTTCTCGGTTATGAATGTTCGAAATATGCACCTCAACCACAGGAGTTGTAATGGCCGCTATGACGTCTCTCAGCGCTACTGAAGTATGCGTATACCCTCCCGGATTAAAGACAATCCCCAAAGCTGAAAAGCCATATTTCTGAATGGCGTCAATGAGCTCTCCTTCGATGTTCGATTGATATGAAATGATATCGAAGTCTGGAAATTTGGTTTGCACATCAGCGATGATATTTTCAAGCGATTTATCGCCGTAAATACCCTTCTCACGAGTCCCCAGAAGATTTAAATTTGGACCATTGATGATCACAACAACAGGTCTGGATCGACTCATGCGATTAGTCTTTTACATCCAATGTTTCGCGTTTCCATTGCACCTCAGTGATGGAGCGGCCATTTTTGAAGTAGTAGGTTCCTGTTTTCGAAATCACTTTACGGAAGATGTCGACCTTGTTACCGCGTTTTACGGTACGCTCAATCACCATCTTATTGCCTTCCTCGTACGAGCGTTCCTCAATTCCTTCTTCTAGGTCTTGGGCTCCTGCAGGCAGGATGTAGTCATCAAAATCTTTTTGTTTGCCAGTATCCTTAACGAAAAGCTCACTTCTTTTGTCTGACTTTCGAAGATCAGCTTCCTCGCTTCTATCACTCAAGAAATAAGCGTTGTTCTCTTTTTCCTTGTTGACGTTGTATTCATTTGTTTCAAGCAAAACCTCTTTGCCCTCGCTTATATCGCGGTACTGCTTCTTTTTGTCTTCGGTATCTTCGTAGTTTGACGACAATCTTTCATTCGCCGCTCCTGTTACATCGCGGTAATATTCTGAATTGGCTGCCTTCTCAGTTTCCTTGTCGGAGGCATTGTTTAAGCGTACATCTTCTCCTCTATTTGCTTGATTGCGATTGCCATCTTTTTGACGTTCGGCTTCGTATTCATTGTCTTGACGAATGGCACCACTTCTACTGATGTAACCATCGTTGGTGCTTTGGTACATTTGCTTTTCGCGTTCTACATTGTCTATTTTTTCTGCGCGATTCAAATCGTTCAATGCCAAAGCTGAGTACGTCTCGCCTTTTGCATACTCTTCTTCTTTATAGTCTTCTCTGCGCGCTTGAGAATTTGCATCGAACGTCTGCAATGTGTTTTGCGACTTTTCTTTTTCGCGCGTTTTATCGTCAACCTTACCAGCTCTGTTCAATTCACCATCGCGGTATATAATCTCTAACGTTTCATTTACCTGATCGCGCTCTTCCAAATTCTCTTTTCGACGTTGGTTGGCATCTGCTGTGTAACCGGTGACATCGTCTTTTCTGTCTTGCTTTATTTGCTCAATGGTTTTGCCTTTCGCACGTTGCTCATTCTCATGAGCTTCACGGTAGTAACGTTCAGCTTCGTCTTCTGTAGAAGAGTTCGCATTGTTCGCGAACGCCTCATTTCTTCTGCGTTCCTCTTCTTCTTTACGAGCTTTCTCTTGAGCTAGGCGATTGCGTTCAGCTTCTTCAGCCTCTAATTTCTTCCTACGTTCTGCATCCAATGACGCCTCGCGATTTTCGCGATCCAATCGGTCTGCCTCTTCTTGAGCCAGGCGATCTGCTTCGGCCTTTCGGCGTTGTTCTTCGGCCAAAGCGTTTGAATTGGCAGCCGACTTTTCAGCCAGCAACTCATCAATTCTTTGGATCCGAGATTTTGGATATTTCTCTGCCGATTTTAATTGAGAAGCCGCGAGGTAGTCTGATTTGGCATCTTCCAATTGCTCACCGTCGAACTTTTTGTCTGCCGATGCGATCAGCGTTTTGTACTCCCGATCGATGCGCTCTGCTTCAGCATTGGCAGATTCATTGGCGCGATCAGCAGCTTCTTTTGCTGCGAGGTCAGCAAGTATCTTTTCGATCTCAGCAATCTTGTCAACAGGTAGTTTTTCACCCGGCTTAATCGTCTTTGCCTCCTCGTAGTTTCTGAGAGCCACTTGGTACTCTTTTGAACCGAGGTTCTTTTGACCGAGGTCAATCAATTCTTTGTAGCGCTTCTCTTTTTGCTCTGCTGCCATTGCACTAGACAAAGCCTCGTCAATCAAACGCTGCGCTTCTTTTATGCGCTCTCGTGGGTATTGTTCAGTGCCAATCAAGGCTAAAGCTTCCTGGTACTTTTCAATAGATATAGCGTAATTTTTACTTGAGAATTCTTTGTCTGCTGCTGTTATAAGCTGGTCATACTTCGCTTTATTCTGAAGCGCACCTCTCTTCTTTTCTACCTCCGCCAATAAATCTTTCGGCTCGCGTTCTTCTGGTTTCAGTTTGATAGCTTCATTGAGGTTAGAAACAGCATCGTCGAAGCTTTCCTTTTTGATGTTATTCTTCGCATTCGCCATCAAATCATTGTACTTCTTTTCGAGATTTGCAGCTGCATTTTCAGCGTCGAGCTTTGCCTGTGCATCAGCTCTCTTAGCTATTACAGGTTCTTCTTTTGGGAATAGGCGCAAAGCAGCATCATACTTATCAATGGCTTCGGCATATTTCTTCTCTATAACTTTTTGATCTCCCTTCTTTACTAGCTCATCAAACTCTTTTCTGAGTTTTTCCTGCTCGCCAGCCATTTTCTTCAGACGTTCAAATTCCGCATCAATTTTCTGCTGCATGCGTCCGGTATAATCATAATCGAACTCTACAGAGTTTCGAACAGGATCAAAGGAAGCTTTTCCTATCGGAGCATCTAAAATTGAAAGATCAAAGCCTTCCACATAAGCAAAAAGCGACATGTCTACCGTCATCTGGAATCCACCTTCCAGGTCTTCCATAGGAATTCCTTTTGTGTTGAGTTCGAGCTTTTTGGTGACAAAATCTTGTTTTGAAAACTGAAGAATATAGTTGAACCCCAATGGCAGTTCGAACTCGTACTTACCACTTCCTGAAGTGGTTACGTTCTCCATTTCTTTGCCGTTTTGAAGCACTTTGACTTGAACACCTTCCATCTTTTTCATCGACTCGGTATCTTTCACACCGCCGTGAATTAGGATGATCTCACTTTGTCCGAAAACAGCCACGGAAAACACCGATAACAGCATTACCAAAAGCAGATTTCTAAAGGATTGAAGATGATATTTCGGGTAGTTTCCTTGCATTGCTTGTCATTGCACTATTCAGTGAAACGTAAAATTAACGAAAAAGATATGATTCGCGGATTTTTCTGCGTTCGGAACCATTAAAAAAGCATTTTTAACACTTATAAAATACCTTTGACGCATGGATAATCGGATGAGCTATTGGGAATCGGCAACGCTGCTGGGGACTTGCGACCTTGGTATTGTAGGTGGCGGAATTGTAGGCATGTTCACTGCGCTCTATTTTCGTCAATCAAATCCATCGGCACGCATTGTGGTTATTGATAGAAGTCCGTTTGGCTTGGGTGGCACCACTCGCAACGCTGGTTTCGCTTGTTTTGGAAGTCCGTCGGAGATTCTTTCTGACTTGCGCACGCACGGTACGGATGACGTAAAAAACATTGTTTCGCTTCGCTGGGAAGGTCTGCATAAAATGCAAGCCATGCTCGGCACAGAAAGCATCGGATACCTTCCTTGTGGCAGCATGGAATTGTTCGAAAACAATTCCACTCGCTTCGAAGAATGCGCAAATGCATTGACTGACCTCAACGACTTCATGGCTGAAATTGTAGGCGAAAAACCATACACCATCACCCAAGTGCCTTCTACCTTTAGAAAATTCAATCACTCCATTGCCAACCATCTAGAAGGTTCAATAGACACAGGTAAGTTGGCAGCGACCTTGCGGAGCAAACTTCGTGAAAACGATATTGAGCTGATCACCGGAATGAACGTTTTGGCTGTTGAAGAAGGAACAAACGGCGCCGACATTGTGTTTTCAGGAGGAGTGTTGAAAGCGCATCAAGCGTGCATTTGCAGCAACGGCTTTGCAAAAGAATTGAAAGCCCAACTCGACGTTTTACCTGCCCGAAACTTGGTTTTGGTAACCACTCCAATCGATGACCTACCATTTTCTGGAACCTTTCACCTCAACGAGGGCTATTTTTACTTTCGAAACGTCGGCAACAGAGTCTTAATTGGAGGCGGCCGACATCTCGATCATCACTGGAAAGAAGAGCCTTACGGCAACGTACCTCCCTTTATAGAGCAGGAATTGGTGCGCCTTCTCAAAGAGCAAATCATACCAAACCACGACTTTCAGATTGAACATGCGTGGATTGGGTATTTGGGCATTGGAGGTGAACGGACACCCATCGTAGAAAAACTTTCCCCACATGTCTTCTGCGGTGTGAGAATGGGCGGAATGGGTGTAGCAATCGGATCGAAGATTGGAGAAATGTTGTCGGCAAAATGTATCACCGAAAAAAATTAACATTCCTGAATCTATTGATTTTACTTGTGTTTTAAACGAAGAAGACAGCGAATTAAAACCTTTTCATAGTCTACGCGTATACCCCGACGTAATAAAATGATTATGAATTTACGTCTTCACCTCTCTCTCGTTATTGCACTTTGCATGACGATTTCGCTTCAGGCTCAGATTGACAGTACAGTTCAGGAATACATTCCCACTGAAGAAGCACCCGCTATGGCAGCTTTTAAACTGAAGCCACGACTGGGTATCGGAATCGGAAGTTTGATGTTTATTGGTGACATGGGTCGCGACAACCGAGGGTACCACCCGGGTTCAGCAGACATGGCCTATACATTAGATATTACTAATGAATTGACATCTTATCTAGATGCGCGATTGTATACCATGTTCGGTACAATTCATATTGATGAAAACACAGATCCACGCCGATTGAATATGCAAAGTCAAATTCGATCAGGTGGATTTAGTCTTTCATACAACTTCGGTAATTTCTTGCCGCGTAACCGTATGGCAGAGCCTTTCATTTCAGCAGGTATCGAAGCCTTTGAATTTCTTTCAAAAACCGACCTCTACGATGCCCAAGGCAACATGTACAATTATTGGGACGATGGCACCATTCGCAGCATCGACCAATCAGCAGAGAATGCATCGGATGCCATCATGTTGCAACGCGACTACGTATATGAAACCGACTTAAGAAATCAGAATCTCGATGGTTTAGGTCCATATCGTGAAAGAAGCATCGCCATTCCAGTTGGTGTCGGCGTTCAGTTTTATATGACCGATCGCTTCCGCGGACGTTTAGGCACAAGCTATCATTTCACAATGACCGACAATGTCGATAACCTATCATCAAACAGCACAGGCGTGCGCAAGGGAGATGCGAAAAATGATCGCTTCTTGTTCTCATCGTTCTCTTTGAACTATGATCTCAACCCTATGCGCAGCCGTCAACCGGGAATTCCAGGTGAATTTTTAGATGAAAACGGGAACCTACTTGTAGTACTTGAAGACACCGATATGGACGGAGTTCCTGACTATGCAGACCGCTGTTGGGGAACGCCAGAAGGTGTCGCTGTAGACGAAAAAGGTTGTCCGATAGACACCGATGGCGACGGATTTGCCGACTACATAGACGACGAGCCGAACTCACCGCATACATATGTAGATGGAAACGGAGTGGCCATGGCCGACGAAGACATTTATGACCACCACATGATGTGGCACGATTCAATTCCATGGATTGGAGAGTCGCGCATGCTTGAAGAGTATGCACAGCTGAATTCCGACATGTCGAGAGCCGCCGAAGCAGAGTACCGCGTCCGCATTTTGCGCGAAGGAGAAGGATTGTCTCAAGAACAAATCAACCAACTCTTGGCTATTGATGACATTCAAGCAGTAGAAGAGAACGGCGAAAAAGTTTTTGTGACCGGAACCTATGACCACCTTCCTGATGCGATCAAGAAGAAAATCGAATTGCAGCAAGACGGCATTGAAGCGTCAGTTGTTTTGGGAACAAACCAAGACGGCTTTGCACTCGTGATCGGAACTACTGAGATGGAAGATGAAATGACTGAACAAGTTTTGGCAGAACGTGCCTTGATGGAAAATGAAACCAACAACACCGTGAAATACCGTGTTCAGATTGGAGCCTTCCGCTATGCACTTTCTGAGAACATCTTTAAAGACGTTCCAGACGTATTGAACATCCTTGGTTCTGATGGCCTTACGCGCTACGTTACACGTCCGTACACAACCGTTAACGACGCAGCACTTCGCAAAATCAACCTCTTGCTTGAAGGATTTGAGGGTGCCTTCATCACGGCCTACCGCGGTGGAGAGCGCATCACCATTGAAGAAGCAAAATCAGGCGTGATAGCCGACAAGCCAGAAGTAGTTGCAGATGTCGAAAACAAAGAAGCCATCGACACATCGAAGATTTCGTACAAAGTATTGATAGCGAGTTTCGAAGGACAAGTACCAGTAGACATCATGTATCAGCTATTGGAGTTCGGCAACGCCGTTCCACACCGCGAGGCAAATGGCACCACGAACGTATATAGCAAGCCAGTGAAGAGTTTGATGGAAGCTGAAACAGTATTGGCGCTTGTCCATGAATACGGTTTCTCAGAAGCCAACATCGTTGGAGATTTCAACGGAAGCACCGTTTCGTTGGCAGAGATTCAGAACATGCTGAACCAAACCACACCTCAAGTAACACTAACAGAGTAATGATCTTTGGCGATCTGACGGGCAAGTTTTTGTCCGTCAATTGCCGCAGACACAATACCCCCTGCGTAACCGGCACCTTCACCACATGGGTAAAGGCCAAATACATCAGGGTGCATCAACGAAACGACATCCCGCGGGATGCGGACCGGAGAAGAAGTGCGACTTTCAGGAGCTACTACAATGGCCTCTTTGATCAGAAAACCCTTCATTTTTCGTCCGAACTCTTGAAAAGCGGCCGCCAAAGACTTCGCTACAAATTCAGGCAAGACATCGTGAAGGTTGACAGATACAACCCCTGGCATATATGAACACCCCGGCAAGTCTGTGCTTTTAACCCCACGAATAAAATCTACAAGACGTTGCGCCGGTGCTGCTTGGGTACCACCCGCCGCTTCGCAGCAACGCTTTTCTACAGCTGCCTGAAAGTGCATCGCCGCTAAAGGACCCGTGAAACCTGCTCGTTCCAAGTCTTCTTTTTCTACCGTCACCACCATTCCAGAATTCGCAAACGGATTGTTTCTTTTAGATGGTGACCAGCCATTTGTTACCACTTCCCCCGGCGCAGTGGCACATGGTGCAATGATACCACCCGGGCACATGCAAAAAGAATACACCCCCCTTTCATCGACCTGGCATACAAGGCTGTACGATGCTGGCGGCAAAAACTCACCACGTTCATCGCGGTGGTATTGAATCTTATCGATCAACGCTTGAGGATGTTCAACACGCACACCCAGGGCAAACGTCTTCGCTTCAATCGCCCATCCCTTCGCTTCGAAAAGTTCGAAAACATCGCGAGCTGAATGACCCGAAGCCAAAATCAACTGATTGACACCAAAATGTTTATCGCCCGCCCATACGCCAGTTAGCTTGCCATCCGTTGCAACAATATCGGTTATTCGCGTGTCAAAATGCACCTCTCCACCCGCTTGGATAATCGTGTTTCGCATATCTTCAATGATGCCCGGTAGCTTATTGGTACCGATATGGGGATGCGCATTCACCAAAATATCATCATCCGCGCCGTGTGCGACGAGGACATGTAAAACCTCATTAATATCGCCCCGCTTCGTTGAACGCGTGTAGAGCTTACCATCCGAATAAGTGCCTGCTCCACCCTCACCGAAACAGTAGTTTGAATCGACATCCACCACATGTCCACGTGTGATGAGCGCCAAATCGCGACGACGGTTTCTCACATCCTTTCCACGCTCAAAGACCACCGGCTTTAGTTGCAAACGAATCAACTGCAGAGCAGCGAACAATCCCGCAGGTCCCGACCCAATGATGTGTACCTCTGGCGCACCGCTTACATTCGGGTAATCGATATGATACTCAGGCAAAACCACCTCTTCATCGATCATAAAAACGATCACCTCCAATTGATAAAACACATCACGTCGAGCGTCAATTGACCTCTTTCGAATCGCCACATGGCGGATGTTGGAAGTTGCCACATGCAATTCACGCGCAGCAGCTTTCAGCAGCACATTTTGATCGAATGCCTCTTCAGGACGCAGACGTAGACGGGTAGTTTGTGGCATCTTTTAGAAATCCGCACAAAGATAGCTATCCAATCGACAAAGAAAACCCCGCTTTTGGTGAATGAAAAATTAGAAGAAGCACAAGACTAATCAGTAGATTTGCGGAAATTTCAGTGCATCCATGTCGACTTTAGAAAAACCCGTATTGCAATTTAACACCACAGGCGTAGACAACGAAATCCTGTTGGAACTGTATAAAAGCATTTTGCTACCCCGGCTTATTGAAGAAAAGATGCTGAGCCAGCTGCGTCAAGGGAAGATCTCCAAGTGGTTCAGTGGCATGGGACAAGAGGCAATATCGGTAGGAGTTGTTGCTGGGATGAACGACGACGAGTTCATACTTCCGATGCACCGAAATCTCGGGATTTTCACATCGCGTAAATTGCCTTTGAAGCGCCTGTTTGCCCAATTCCAAGGAAAAGAAGAAGGGTTTACCAAAGGACGTGACCGCTCGTTTCACTTCGGAACCATGGAGTATAACGTCGTGGGAATGATTTCTCACCTCGGACCACAACTCGGTATTGCCGACGGCATCGCCCTAGCGAATAAAATTAGCAAAGAGAAGAAAGCCACCATCGTATTTACAGGTGATGGCGGCGCCAGCGAAGGCGATTTCCATGAAGCACTCAACGTAGCAGCCGTATGGGATTTGCCTGTTATTATCGCCATAGAAAACAACGCCTGGGGACTATCGACCCCATCGCGTGACCAATTCCGCTGTGCCCGCTTTATCGACAAAGCCATTGGCTATGGCATACCCCAAGAAGACGCCATTCAAGTAGACGGAAACAACATTTTAGAAGTTTATAAAGCCGTAAAAAAGGCTGCCGAAAGCATACGTGAAAATCCACGTCCGATTATCATGGAGTTCATGACCTTCAGAATGCGCGGACATGAAGAAGCATCAGGAACCAAATACTACCCAGAAGGTTTGATTGAGTCGTGGGAAGACAAAGACCCCGTTGACAACTACGAAGCCTTTTTGCTAAGTTCAGGTGTTATTACTCCGGAATATGCAGAAAAAGTGCGCGCAGAGATTAAAGAGCACATCAACGCCGAATTGAAAGAAGCCTTGGCCTTGCCTGCCATTGATGTCTCTACCGAACGCGAAGTGAACGACCTCTTTGAACCATTCAGCACACCTGCTACCCCGCCAAGCGGACCAAGCAGTGAGAAAAGGTTCATCGACGCCATTTCTGACGGATTGCGACAGAGCATGGAGAAGCACGACAACCTTGTCTTGATGGGACAAGACATTGGCGAATACGGCGGCGTATTTAAAGTTACCGAAGGATTTCTGGACCAATTTGGAAAAGAGCGTGTGCGTAACACCCCCTTGTGTGAAAGTGCTATAATAGGCAGCGCATTGGGACTTTCAATGAAAGGATGGAAAGGAATGGTGGAGATGCAGTTTGCCGATTTCGTTACTTGTGGGTTCAACCAAATCATCAACAACCTTGCGAAGCTTCATTACCGCTGGGAAGAAAAGGCCGACGTAGTGGTAAGAATGCCAACAGGAGCGGGAGTTGCAGCAGGACCTTTTCACAGCCAGAGCAATGAAGCATGGTTTTTCCACACACCCGGATTGCGCATTGCCTACCCAGCCTTTCCTGCTGATGCCAAAGGACTGTTGACACGTTCTTTTGAAGACCCGAATCCCGTGCTGTTTTTTGAGCACAAAGCCATTTACCGCAGCGTAGCCCAGCAAGTTCCAGATGCTTATTACTCTATACCATTCGGACAAGCCAACATCGTTGTGAAAGGCGAACGCTTGACCATAGTAACCTATGGAATGGGTGTTCATTGGGCGATGGCCTATGCCGAGCAGCACAAAGAACAATCTATAGAGGTCATCGACTTGCGCACCTTGGCACCATTGGATACCGACACCATATATACCAGCGTAAAGAAAACAGGAAGAGCCCTTGTGCTTCACGAAGACTGTTTGACAGGTGGAATTGGAGGAGAGCTTAGCGCCCTCATCACCGAAAACTGTTGGCAATGGCTTGACGCGCCAGTGCGCCGATGTGCCAGTTTAGATACCCCAGTGCCGTTCGCTGTTGGCTTAGAAAACAACTTCCTCGCGTCTAACAGACTAGGCGCAACTATTGAAGAGCTACTAAACTATTGATTTCGACGAAATAGAGTTTAGTACCGACGTATATTGGTTTTATAGGTATGGATGGATGGATTTTTTTTAATCAAAAAAAATCCTTAATTTCATTTTGCCCTGAAACCTGAACAATGTCAACAAATCGAAACGATCTGCATCAAGCTGTACACAGCATCATGAACGATGTTGTAGAACAGTGCTTCACACACCTCATTCATTATCCACAGGATAGTGATGAGCTGAACCGCATCATTCGTGACGCGTCAGAAGAAACCAACTATCAAATTTTAAAGATAGATGCGCACAACTACAAGAATGGTTCTACCGATTTAGACAATCACTACCGTACCATCAGTCACGACACGCAGCGCAAGAGTCTGCATTTGCTTTCAAGACTTCAGCAAATTCAGCGTGCTGCCAAGGTTAACGTCTCCGATAGACCACCTTTGGATTTTTAAGTGCTTTTTCGAACGTTTTGATATCGTTTTTCAGCAAACCCTTCGTATCCAGCTTTTTAGCTTCCATTAAAAGTATTTGCGCTTCTTTTGGTTTCCGCTTCGCTGAAGCGATGGCTGCCAAATTCAACTTCACAGCAGCTTTATCGTGGTCAGCACGAAGTCCATACGTGAGTGCTTTTTTCAAATTCTTCTCAGCCTCGTTCAAGTTCGTTTCAAGCTGCGTGCTACCTGTAAGGAAATAGTAGTATCCACGTTGTTTTTTCCACAAATGATTTGGATTGATGCGGTTGAGCCACTTCTTTCCTTTCTCCATTTGCTGTTGGCGCAAATGAAAGAACACCATGATCATGCGCATGCTGCGCAAGAAGACAAGCACCAAAACGGCCGACACCAGCGTCATACCGATACCTGAACCCCAATGTCCGGTAGCAT
Source organism: Cryomorphaceae bacterium (assembly GCA_016124575.1). Classification (GTDB taxonomy): domain Bacteria; phylum Bacteroidota; class Bacteroidia; order Flavobacteriales_D; family Sanyastnellaceae; genus RI-182. The sequence continues at coordinate 112,765 of WGNM01000005.1, read as the reverse complement.
ATAAGTAAACAGTGTAAGCTAGAGCAAGCAGTGCAACTGCACCTTTTATGATTCGCGTATCCATGGGAATGATTAATTTCGCTGCAAAGCTAATAATTTAGAACCTCAGTCATGGCCGCAATCGTATGGAATAACATAGAAACCGACGCCGATCTTCAAAAAGCGCTTGAAGAATCGCACGACCGCGTGGTTTTAATTTTCAAACACAGCACCCGTTGTTCGATCAGTGCTTTCGCATTGCGGAATTTTGAGCGAACCTATGGTTATGAGCAAGAGAGTGTTTCGACCTATTTCTTAGACCTTATCGCATTTAGAAGCATATCCAATCGCATTGCCCACGATTTAAACGTTGTCCACCAATCGCCGCAGTTGATCGTTGTAAAAAAAGGAAAAGCAGTAGAGAACACATCGCATGAGCGAATTGACGCCGCAGATGTTAAAAAATGGATCTGATTCGCTATATTTACTGCAACCTAATGCTTGCATACGATGCGAATAATACTCGTTATCGCCCTATATTGTATTCCCTTCCTTGCGTTTTCGCAATCGAACATACGCTTTCAGAATAGTTATTTTCTGACTGGTCAACCTATTTTTGGCGTTGGCTATGAGCACGAAACCACTCGTCCATACACCCTTGGTATCCACTTCGAAGTGGGACAATACGCTGCGCTCAATCAAGATTTAATATCAGCCACACGACAAGATTACAGCTTAGGTGGCGTATCTGTATACCCTGAATTCCGCTTATACCTCAACAAAGCTTACGCAGAAGGCAACCACCGCGGATTGTTTTTCGGCGCTTTTGGGCAGCTAGCTCGCCTGAGAGAATACAGCATCTCGCCACTGTATGAGCAAGGACAGCTGCGCAAAGGAGTAGCTGCGGGTTTCGGAATATCTGTCGGAATGCGCATAGACACCGAACAATCACCATTTTATTTCGAAGTACTTGCAGGTGCTGGGAAATCGGCAGTGCATTGGGCAGAGCCACTCGCGTGGGATGATGCAAAAAAAAGAGCTGCTGCTGAAAATAGAGATTCAAAAATCTATCGATTGGAACTCGCCATTGGCTACCGTCTGAAACAATAGATTTGTACCTTTGTGGTCGTTAAGCACTACATTTTCCATGAACATCTTCAAATTCCGCGTCGTCATCGATACTGATGAAGACATTTTCAGAGACATCGAGATCAAAACCGAGTCGACATTCGAAGAATTGCACCAGTCTATTCTGACTGCATTTGACTTTTCGGAAGGCGAAATGGCATCTTTCTACCTCAGCAACGACACCTGGGAGCGCGGAGAAGAGATCACCTTGATGGAAATGAATGATGGCGCCTCAAAGGTAGCATCTATGTCTGACGTGAAGCTTGCCGACAAATTAACCTCACCTGAAGAAAAGGTAATCTACGTCTTCGATTTTCTGCGCATGTGGTGTTTCTACCTCGAGTTGGTTGAAATCAAAAAAGCAGCTCCGTCTACCTTGTACCCGAAAGTGACGCTCGTGTATGGCGAAGCACCGGAGCAGACATCCAAAGAATCGGATCTTTTTGCCGGTTTGGAGTTCGAGCCGGAAGAAGAAGTTTACGAAGAAGAAGACCGCTACAGCACGGGCGATCCTGAATTGGATGCTTATTTGGACGAAGACGATGCCTACGGCAACGACGACCACGGTTGGGGCGGAGGCGGCGGAGGCGATTACGACAGTGACGACTACTAATACACGTCCGCTCTTACTAGTCATCGTCGGGCCAACAGCTGTTGGTAAGACTGCTGCAGCAATAGACCTTGCCAAACACCATGGATTGGAAATCGTTTCTGCCGATAGCCGACAGCTTTACCGCAACACAGCCATAGGCACAGCGCATCCGACTGTTGAAGAACAGCAAGCGGCAAAGCACCATTTCATAGATTTTTTAGACATTTCCACCCCCTACTCTTCAGGCGATTTCGAGCGCGACGTCATCTCTTTTCTCGATAAACATTTCGAGAATCACAACGCAGCAATTATGACCGGAGGATCGGGATTGTATGTAAATGCCGTGCTGCACGGATTCGACGCATTGCCATCGGACCCCACCATCCGCGAAGCGCTAATAAAAGAATTGGAAGAGAACGGAATAGAAGCGCTGCAGGAAGAGTTGAAAGAGCGCGACCCTGTGCATTTTGGGGAGATGGACATACATAACCACCAACGATTGATACGCGCATTGGAAGTGTGTCGCACATCGGGAAACGCATATTCCGAATTGAGAAAGAACACCAATAAAATTCGGAAATTCAGATACGCCATTGCGGGTATTACCTGCGAGCGCGAAGAAATGTATCAACGCATCAACATGCGGGTAGACCAAATGGTAGCGGCCGGACTTGTAGAAGAAGCGCGACTTTTACATCCGCACCGTGGTGCGAACGCCTTAAATACAGTAGGATATAAAGAACTGTTTGAACATTTCGATGGCAAAATCAGTTTGGAAGAGAGCATAGAGTTGATCAAGCAGCACACCCGCAATTTTGCCAAACGGCAGATGACCTGGTTTAAGAAGCAAAGTGATATTACTTGGTTCGACCGACGCGATAAAGAAGCACTTTTGGCTTGGAGTGACGAGCAAATGAGACACCCATGAGTGAGCAGTTGATGCATTATTTCGATGAGCAAGTGGTGACCGATTTAGAGTTCGACGTCATCCGCATTATGCTGCACGACTACTGCATTGGAGATACCGCGCGCATACGTTCCACCGACATCTCGCCCATGATACAGCGAAAAGATGTTGTTGAGTCGTTGAGTTTAGTCAAAGAATTCCACCGCATACGCACCGAAGGATACACCTTCCCAGCCCTCGACTACCAAGAATTACACCGCGAGATTCGCATCCTCGCCGTGCGCGATTCAGTGCTTTCTGAAGAAAGCTTTCGCCACCTCATTGATGCTTCGCGATTGGTGAACTCGCTCGTTGCATTTTTCAAGCAAAACAAAGACACCTTCGTGCGCTTAAGTACCCTGCATGCCGACGTTTACCACACCACAGAGATCATAGACCCCATCGAAAAGGTCTTCGATATACGCGGCTTGGTGCGCGACGACGCCTCCCCTGAATTGTACCGCATACGACAAGAAATACAATCAGTACGCAGGAAGATAAACCGAAACTTCAACAAAGAGCTCAAAGAGTTCATCGACAAAGGGTGGTTGGCAGACACCAAAGAAGGATTTGTGAATGAGCGCAGGGTGTTGGCCGTGATGAGCACCCACAAACGCAAGATTCCTGGGATGGCCTTGGGCAGTTCGAAAACCGGAAACGTAACCTTTATTGAGCCACAGGCGAACACCGCCTTGAACTTTGAGTTTGAGATGTTGCAAGACGACGAGCGCAAAGAGATTTACCGCATATTGATGGCCTTGACACGGGAGATTCGCAAATCGTTGCTGTTGATAGAAGCCTATCAGAAGCTGCTGCCGGAGTTAGACTTCATCAATGCGAAAACCAAGTTGGCATTGGAAATAAATGCCGACATGCCCGCCATTAGCGACGAGCAGGAGATCGACCTCATCAACGCCTACCACCCCATTTTGTTGTTGACCAACAAGAAAAGTGGGAATAAGACACATGCCCAATCGCTGCGGATGGACAAATTCAGCCGCATGCTCGTGATATCAGGACCGAATGCTGGCGGAAAAAGCATCACCTTAAAAACAGTAGGTTTGTTGCAAATCATGCTGCAAAGCGGACTATTGATTCCAGCCAGTCCGAACAGTAAGATGTGCTTATTTCACAGCATCCTCACCGATATTGGCGACAACCAGAGCATAGAGAACCAGCTCAGCACGTATAGCTATCGCTTGAAGCGGATGAAGCATTTTTTGGATGTCGCAAATAGGCGAAGTTTGTTGTTGCTCGACGAATTCGGCACCGGTTCTGACCCCGATCTAGGGGGCGCCCTCGCAGAAGTCTTTTTTGAAGAACTTTACAACCGTAAAAGCTTCGGCGTTGTCACCACCCACTATGGCAACATCAAATTGAAGGCTTCGCATTTACGTAACGCCATCAACGGATCCATGTTGTTCGACAAAGAATCGCTGGAGCCTTTGTACCGCTTAGACATAGGACAACCCGGCAGTTCATTCACCTTTGAGGTTGCCGAGATCAACGGTATACCGCAGGCATTGATTGAAGATGCGAAGAGCAGGCTAGACATAAACAAAGTCCAAATGGACAACCTCATCGCCGAGTTGCAGAAAGAGAAATCAGAGTTTGAAAAGCTCGTAGCAAATGCGCGAAAGGCCGAGCTAGATGCTTTAAAAGCCAAAGAAAGTTTTGAAAGTCGGCAAGCCAAGTATGAAGAGAAGTTGCAGAGTCAGCAAGAGATGATAGAGCGCAATAACCATTACTTGATTCGCGGACGTAAGATGCAGACATTCATTGACCAGTTCGCAACCAAAGGCAAAGGGACGCAGAATAAAACCTTGCTGGAAGACGTCAAGAAGTTCATCACCGTTGAGAAGACCAAGATAGAAGATGCCAAACGTGCCGATGAACTGAAGATTAAAGCTGCTGCAAAAAAGCAAACCAAGAAAAAGCCGAAGCCAGAGCTAGATCTTATCAAAGTAGGATCGTTGGTGAAGTTGGTTGGTGGTAAACAAAGCGGCACTGTGATTGAGCTCGACGGCAACAACGCCGTGGTGGCTTTCGGTGTCTTTAAAACCAAAGTAGAAAAAGCGAAGCTCGCCTTTATTAAATAGCAAAGGACAATTCCAGCTTCGATTCAGAAAGCGCATGAACCAACCCTCGTATTGCGATCACAGTCGGTTCTGCTGACACTCCCTTACCGTACCTGCGTCACATCTCTTTCTACCAATTCGTTTTTCTCAGCGTATTTAAGACGTATAGTGAAGTGGCCTAGCTATATTGTGATTCATTTGCCGATAAGCCATGTTTTCATCAACTAGGCAAATGGAAATACGGGGATGATCCTTAGTCTGCCGGGCCAATCATATATTAAAACAAGCTAGATACTTAATTTACTCAACGACGGGAAACAGATTGTTCGACACTTCAGCCCGCCTCCTTCAATAAATGTCAAAATAGAAGATAATTAATTATAAAAAACACTTATTTATGCATATTATGTATTTTTAAGTTGTTTTAATTCTTCTTATTTATACTATTTTTGAATTTATAAGAAATTTTATGGAAAGAATAAATTTTATTCCGACAGAAAAAATACTCGAGCGACTAAACTATGAAAACCCATGGTGGGTGAGTAGGCGCATACCTGAGCTATACAATGCCATGGAGAAGCGGTTGTATTTCGATGTATTCTATCCATTTGTGAAAGAAAAGGAGATACGTAGGGCCTTGGTGCTAATGGGGCCGAGGCGTGTTGGCAAAACCGTTATGTTGTTTCACAGCATTCAGAAATTGATTGATGAGCAGGTAAACCCACAGGAAATTTTCTTTGTTGGCATCGACAATCCCATATACATCCATTTGAGTTTAGAAGATATACTCAAATTGTGCAGCAAAACGCTTAATCGGACAACGCTGGATGGCTGTTTTATTTTTCTTGATGAAATACAGTACTTGAAGGATTGGGAGCGCCATTTGAAAGTTTTGGTTGATTCGTATCCTGAAACGAAATTCATAGTATCGGGCTCAGCAGCTGCAGCACTAAAGTGGCATAGCACAGAAAGCGGAGCAGGACGATTTACCGATTTCATGCTGCCTCCACTCACCTTTCAGGAATACATTCATTTGAAAAAAATGAATCACTTAATATACAATGGCACAATAGAATACGGCGACAAGTCTATCCCGTATTGCCTTGCTCACGACATAAAAGCCTTCAACAAGGAATTTGTCCACTACCTAAATTTCGGCGGATATCCTGAAGTCGTTCTGTCGGAAAAAATTCAAGGCGACATGGGGCGGTATGTAAAAAACGACATCGTAGACAAAGTTTTACTTAGAGACTTACCAAGTCTATATGGCATTAAAGACGTTCAAGAGCTGAACAGATTCTTCACTTACATTGCTTACAATACAGGCAACGAATTTTCTTATGAAACGATGTCTAGAGAAAGTGCTATTCAAAAAGACACACTTAAGAAATACCTAGAATATCTGGAAGCTGCCTTTCTAATAAAAGTCCTCTACAAGGTTAATGTTAATGCCAAACGGTTAAAAAGGGTATCGAGCTTCAAAGTATACTTGACTAATACTTCACTCAGAACAGCGCTGTTTTCGCCTATAATAGAAACCGACGATGAAATGGGCAATATGGTTGAAACAGCAGTCCTTTCGCAATGGATGCACCGAGAGAATATGAACTTGACGTATGCCCGTTGGAAGGATGGTAGAAAAGAAGGAGAGGTAGATCTCGTTTTGGTAGATGATCAAAAACTGAAGCCTTTATGGGCTGTAGAAATCAAATGGAGCAATCGATACTTGGAAAAGCCACTGCAATTAAAGAGTTTGATTGATTTTTGCGGAACGAACGAGCTGCAATATGCTTTGGTTACATCAATAGATCAAAGTGGTACCACGAAAACGGACCCGTTAAAAATCACTTTCTTACCCGCTGCAATTTACGCTTATAACATTGGTGACATCACTCTGAAAAAGAAAACCTCGTATTGATTTGAGATCAAAACCAAGCCGAAGTCTACCGCACCTGCGTCACATGTCCTTCAATCAATTCACTTTTCTCAGCGTCTTTCAGACGGATTTTAACCTGCCACACGTAGGCATCTGACTGCACATAATACTGTCCACCTTGTCGGAAATCACCCATCCAGAAAGCATCCATGTCTTGGGTCTCGAAAACCAAAACACCCCAGCGATCGAAGATTCTGAATTCGTAGAAATCAATGAGATCACGTCCGACAATTACCGGTTTAAAGATATCGTTGATGTTATCGTTATCAGGCGTAAACGCATTCGGAACATAGATATTGAACTGATCAATAATGGTTACGATGCCCTCATCTCTGTCTTCGCAGCCGTATATATTGTTCACCGTCAATTGTATGCCATAGGTACCTGCTTCGGCGTATGAGTGTTCAGGGTTTTGATCACTTGAATACGTACCATCACCGAAGTTCCAGTTCCACGCATAAGGGTCAACCGATTGATCTTGGAAAGCGATGTTCGCATTGTAGATATTGGCGACATCTGGAGAATAAGTGAAATTAGCAATTGGGAGTGGATAAGCGGCGATCATGTTATTGAACGTCAACGTATCAGCGCAGCCGGCATTGGTTGTAGCAATGAGAGACACCGTGAAGTAGCCATCTTCATCATAGGTATGCGAAGGATTGTTTGCTACCGCAAGGTCGCCATCACCAAAATCCCACTCGTAAGTTGCAGCTCCGGTTGAAAGGTTCGTGAACGACACCGGCAAATCGATGCAGCCAAAAGGTTGACTGCTCGTGAAATTCGCAACAGGAAGTGGGTTGATGGTTACTTGTTGCGTCATTGCATCTTCGCAACCGTAGGCGTTTGATGCCACCATCGTGACGTTCCAAGTGCCCACTGCATCGACCGTGATTGATGGTTCAATCAACTGCGACGTTCCGAATGGATTGAAAGACCATTCATAGCCATTGGCGAATACTGAGTTGTTCTCTGTTGTGATTTCAAACGGCGCGTAGCAGCTTTCAACTTCACTCAAAGTAAAGTCGGCAACAGGTGTTGGAGAGACTACGATATCGATGATCATAGAATCGGAGCACAACTGGATGTTCTCGGTGACCATAACCACAGTATACCCCAATGGGTTGCCTGTATCATTCAAGAAGGTGTGCGACACGTTTTGTCCGTTACCTGTTTCACCATCTCCAAAATCCCAGTTATAAAACAAGCCACCTGTTGTTGTATTGCTGAAGTTCACCGTGAATGGCGAACAGCCCACTTGGCTAGCTACACTGATATTCGCCACTGGCGATGCCGTAACAGAAAACGGTTGTTGAATCGAAGCTTCACATTCATTGAACATTGAAGTTCCAGACAAGGTAACCGTATACACCCCACCATCAGGATAGGTATGGATGGGGTTTGTTTCATCGGTGGTATTGCCATCACCAAAATCCCAGATAACGTTGTTTACATCGGTACTGAGGTTAATGAATTGAACACCTGTATTGGCGCAAACCGATGGCTCAGCGGTTGTAAAATCCATCACTGGAGATGCAAACACCGTCACCATGGCCGTGGTAGTGTCGAAGCTACAGCCATTATTTACAAACTGATAGATGATGTAATCGCCTGGTTCAGTGAATGTATGCGTTGGGTTGGGGTTGTTAGAAATTGCATCATCGCCGAAGTCATAAGCCACCACGGTGCCACCGTCGGAGAAATCGGTAAACTCGACAACCAGCGGCTGACAGCCTTCAGTTACGTTCGTGTTGAAGAAGGCTGTTACTGTGTTTGGCAAAACGGTGATCGTGTAAGAGGCTGTGTCTACCCCACATTCATTCGTCGCGATAAGCGTAATTGTGTATTGGGTAGGCACCGTATCGGTATAAAAGGTATGCACCATTGGCTCCGCCAAGGTGGATGTTGAACCATCGCCAAAATCCCACAAATACGTATCTGGATTGCCCACTGAAATATTGTTGATCTCCGCCGGCCACGGAGTGCAGAACTCATCGTAGTCGGTCCCGAAACCAGCAATAGGTTGTGGATTGACAGTTACGATATCTGTATCTGTTTGAGAGCCGCAGAAATTTGAAACCGTTAGTGAAATATCGTAGAAAACGACATCGTTTCCTTGCTGGTAGGTTTGAGTGGGCGGAATCGAATCTGCGCTGGTTGTGATATCCAAGTCCCATTCGAAAGAGAGATACTGTCCGGTTGATGAATTATCGAAATCTACCACAAGCGGCGCACATCCTTCTGCAGGAAGCAACGTCAAGTCAGCTGTTGGTGGATTGATTATTTCATTTTGAAAAGACGTACTGTCGACACAACCAAAAGCATTTGTCGCCACGAGAGAGACATCAAAAAAGCCTTCAGCGTTATAAGTATAGCTTGGCTCGAATCCAACGTTAGTATCTCCATTGCCCCAATACCAAAGATACGATTGTGCCCCTGTAGAGAGGTTTTGGATATCTACAGCAGCATTTGTGCACCCTTGTGGAGCAAGCGTGAAGTCGGCTACTGGCACCGGACTAACACTAACGGAAACATTGGAAGTATCAGCGCATCCTGTTGCAGGATCTGTGTACCAATAAAATACCGGATAAGTTCCAGTGCCTATCGCAGGGTCGAACAATCCCAATGCTGCATCGTTGATTCCTGTGCCTTCCCATATTCCACCAGTTGGCGAAAAAGCACCCAATGGTTGAATTCCATCGTTGCCGCAGAAAACAGGGTCGGTACTTACATTGATGACAGGCAAAGGCAAGACAGTAACTTCGACATCATCAGTCGTGAAACACGTTCCAGAACCGTTTTCTAGGGTTAAGGTAAACGTACCAACACCGGCTACTGAAGGATCGAACGTTCCAATTGGGTCAACCACACCCACGCCTGACCAATCCCCGCCGCTGGCGGGAACAAAATTGACAAGGGTATACGGACCATTGTTTAGGCACATAGACTGTGGCAAGCCAGCATCAGCTACTACGGGCGCTACTACAGTAACTTCAATGGAGTCTACATTCACACATCCCGCGATATCTGCGAACGTGTAGTACAACGTATACATTCCGATGCCCGGCGATGTAAACTCTCCATTCGCATTGGAAACACCAGTACCCGTCCACTCACCTATTTCAACCCCAACTGGGAGCGGCGAGAAACCGGTTAATACCTCTGCTATAGGCTGATCACACACCGTGATATCGGCTCCAGCGTTTACAATCGGCAATCCGTTTACGTTTACAATTAAAGCATCGCTGCTTACGCATCCTGCGGCATCGGTAACCGTGATCGTGTATGATTGACTAGCAGCAGGTTGGACAAAAGGATCAGCTATTTGGCTATCACTCACCGCTGGTCCTACCCAGTTGTAATTGATGGCCCCCGCATTTGTTGAATTCACCACAGCCTGCAGTTGAATGCTATCTTCTTCACAAATGAAGACGTCCAACCCGGCGTTTACTGTAGGAAGTTCAAGGACGGTTACATCGGTATTATCACTCGTCTGACAAGTGCCCGTTCCCGTCGTAAAAGTCAACGTAAACGTTCCCGTAGATGCCGGAGTGAAAACACCCGCAGGACTAACATTTGTACCGCTCCATGACCCACCCGCGGCGAGGTTGAAAGCCGGAGTATTCAAGCAGACATCCAAATCTGGTCCAGCATTCGCGTTGACAGGAGACGCAACGGTGACTTGAATAGAATCGACATTAAAGCAACCTGCTAGGTTTGTAAACGTGTAGTATAAAGTAAAAACCCCAGATCCATTCGGAGTGAATGTCCCGTTGGTCGTCACGTTAGGACCTGTCCACTCCCCCGTTCCTGTTGCTCCAGTTAGCGGCGAGTATCCTGTTAAAACCTCAGCTATCGGTTGGTCGCAAACAGTTATGTCCGGTCCGGCCGCCACTATTGGAGCCGCCAGCACTTGAATTTGGACAACATCTTGCGCCACACAGTTGTTGGCATCGGTAACAGTCAACGTATACGAAGTCGTAGAAACCGGCGACGCCCACGGGTCGAATATGGTCGCATCACTTAGAGAACCTGCATTGTTCCATATCGTAGATGTATATGGCAGAAGTCCGCCAATGCTCGAACCGTTCAATTGAATACTATCACCAGCGCATATAGGGGCATCTATTCCAGCATTTGGCGCGGGAAGTTGCCATACAGTCACCTCAATCTGGTCGGTCGACAAACACGATCCCCCGCCAAGCGTATACGTCAGCGTAAACGTACCCGCAGTTGACGGCGTATAGACACCATTTGCAGCTACACCAGTTCCTGACCATGTTCCACCGGGCGTAACGGGCACCAAATTGAAAGCAGGCGAAAGCGCGCATATTTCGACATCCAGACCAGCATCTGCAATTTGCGGATCGATAACCGTTACAATTATTTGATCAGCGCTAACGCACCCATTCGCATTTGTATAAGTATAGGTAAGGGTAAACGTTCCCGTGCCACTTGGCGTGAACAGACCTGTGCTAGTGACGTTCGTCCCAGTCCACACCCCACCAGCAGGAGAAAATCCTGTTAGTTGCTCACCCACCGGTTGGTTGCACACCGTAATATCTGGTCCGGCATTTACAGCCGTTGGGAGGAACACCGTAACAGGAACTGTAATGGTGCCAACACATCCATTCACATCTGTAACAGTTGCTGTGTAGGTAATTGAGTTATTCGGACAAGCAGTGGGTGTTGGAGAAGAAGGGTCATCGAGACCAGTAGCAGGAGACCATGAGTACGAAACATATGGAGCTGAACCACCGCTGATGTTCAATCCGAGCGTTATACACTCACCCTGGCAGATTGAATAGATGTCTAAAGGAGCCACGATAGGCAGCGGATTGACGTCGATATCAATTGTTTGAGAAGCAGGACACCCAGCAGAGCTCGTTCCATTCACCGTGTAAGTTGTCGAAGTATTTGGAGCAACCGTAGCATTGCCACCGCTAGTAGAAACTATCCCCGTTCCAGCGGCCCAAGAATACGTATTTGCACCAGAAGCAGTTAGCGTTATTTGTTGACCAGCGCAGATAACGGGATCTACAGGTGAAATATTGATTACCGGAGGAGCCTGCACAACCAGATTTTCTGCAGAAGTAGTTGGACCGCACTCATTGGTGGCTGTTAAAGAAATAGTATAGTTGTTACCTGGATTCGCATAAGTCACTGCACCGGGAGATGCTGCTGCAGAAGAAGCCGGACTTCCACCCGTCATTGTCCATGCGTACGACAGAATTGGAGAGTTGCAATTATCAATTATCGCAGAAGGACTCACCGATTGTCCGGCACAGATTGCAGCAAACGGCAGCACATCAACTTCAGGAACAGTATTTACAGTAACCGATTCTACATCAGTGAAAAGTCCGCATGCATTCTGCATTTCCAGCGTCACAATGTAAGTTCCTTGCGATGTAAACTGGAAAATCGGTTCATCGGAGCCAGCATTCGTCCCCCCTTGATACGAGAAGCTTCCACCGGTTGGAGTGCACGTATCGGCAATATAATTTACCACCCAAGAACGGAACAGGTTACAAGAAATCCCGTTGTTCGAAGTATTGTCTACGGCGCTTGTTAGAGGCAGACATCCAACAGTAGGGCTCATCGTAAATATTGGCGTTGGGGCAGATTCAATGCAGACATCAAATTCAAATGTGGTTTGTCCGCATGAAGATGCCACGCTGCCCGCGTTTCCGGCAGTGAGTGTAACCGTATAGGTTCCGGTAGCCGTGTAAGTATGGCTGACATTGCCCCCGTTGATTTGAGGTCCTAACGGCGCCGATCCATCACCAAAATCCCACGTGTACGCCACGTTCCCACTACAGTTCAAATTGTAACCAGGTAAAGAGTTGTTAATGAACGTAATAGGGATATTTACGCAACCTGGGTTCTGATCAGGAGAAAAGCTAGCAATTGGAGGAGTTCCTATTTGGATAGGAGAAATTGTTGCCAAAGAAGTATTTGGGCAGTTGTTTTCAGCTTCGATACTAAACGTATAAAACGCAGGCACCGAGCCACAAGAGGACGTTGAGTATTCGTGACAAATCTCAGTTGGCGGCGGGTGGTTGATCGTTTGAGTCGGAGAGCCATCGCCGTAGTTTAATATATAAATTGTTGAAGGGTGGTTGTTTTGGTAGTTGCTCAGCGGGAAGCAGAATTCCACTGGTCCACACTGCAACGTATTACCCGGGTTTGCCGCACCCACTGCAGGATTCGATATGTTTGTTACAACATAGGTTTCGGTTGTCTGGCAACCATTGTTACCTTCAACCGTGTAGGTCAAATCAAAGATATCCAACCCATTGTAGGTATGCATTTCAAAATTTGGCGCTGCAGACGAAGAGTAGTTTGGTGTTCCATCTCCCCATACAATGGTGTACGACGCATTGTTGGCGGGGGTAGACGCATCGGTTACAAAAGCATCGAAGGCCGGCACGCCCAGACATTGAATAAAGTTTGCATCTTCAATAAGCACCGCATTTGGCGCTTGTTGCACAGTTACAGCAGTTGTTTGGGTATCGGTACAGCCATTCGCAGCGGTGACGGTCAGGGAAACGTTAAAGACTTGGTTACCATTTCCAACAGCATCAAAAACATGGGTAGGATTGTTTGCCGAGCTCGAATTGCTGCCGGAGCTTGGGTTGTCGAAATCCCAGCTATAGGTACAAGACGGACAATTCGAAGAAGTATTCGTAAAAGTAACAGGAGCACCTGCACACGCATTGTTTGGTCCAAAAGTAAAGTTAGCGTTGGGAGAAGGCAGAACGGTTACAGTGATGCTGCTTGTTTCATTGCAGCCATTGCCTGTGAGTGTAACGGTATAGGTTGTTGTAGAATTTGGCGACACCGTTGGGTTATCGCTGTTACCAGCCCCACCTGACCAACTGATGTTTGGATTTCCGTTGGATTGAACAACAGTTGGGTTTCCACCAATTACAACCGATTCACCTTGACAAATGGTAACATCTTCACCGGCATCGACCTCGCATTGCGAAGACGCCCAAAGAGAGAGAAAGATGAACCCCAACGATAACAACCACTTCATTGTAAAGCATTTTGGCAAAAAAGCGGCACAAAGGTACTGCTTTTATAGTAGCTACAGATGAATATGCTTTTAAGCATCAAATGGTTGCATGTAGGAAAGCAATTTTCGGAAAAAATAATTCCTTAATGAAGGAACTGGAAGAAAGTGGACAACTAAAAAACGAAAACAAAAAAGGGCCACCAATGGCAGCCCTTTTAAAAGACGGTTTTGCTAATTAGTACTTCACCAACTTCTGGACAAACGAGTTGCCCAATTTGGTATCAAATACTACCAGGTATGATCCTGCCTCAATGTTTGAAATATTCATTTGCTTCACTGGACCATTCATAGCTTCTTGCGCCACCAAACGTCCGTTCGCATCAAAAACACGAATGCTTATTACATCAACGCCTTGATCAGCGCGGACAAAGAACTCACCTGTTGTAGGGTTTGGCATCATGGCAATGCCATTGTCTGCTAAAGATTCTTCAACAGCAACGGTTCCGCAAATCGAAGGAGCTTGACATGGTCTGTAAGCCCCCCAAAGCGAAGTCGCACCGCTATTGGTAGGATCCAACCACACTTTCAGCTTCTCATTCGCTGAGTTTGGATTACTCGTCCAGTGGTAGCTCATTTTACCATAAAAATCAGGTGCTGACGGTGCATCGCAAAAGCTTGACCCACCTGTTAGCGTTCCTACCACTTGTTTATTCGCATTGTAAATTGGCGACCCCGATGAACCGCCTTCCGTTACACCATGTTCGGTTTCTGTTGCAACCCACACCACTCTCCAGTGGCTACCAGGGCCTCCGTAGAAAACACTTTGAAGCGAAGCAGTGAAGGTTGAAATTTTCTTCAAATCACCTGCCGGGTGGTGAATTCCGACACCGCTTGTTGCGCCTGTACCAGAGGCATCCCAACCTCCGAAAAAAGGATTCCAAGCATCATTGATTTCATCTTCGATTTCGAAAAGTGCGAAATCTGACCCGCTATTTCCACCACCATCGTTGCTGTCTGCCAGCAGAATAGCACCTGTCCGGTTTCGAGAACTTGAGAATGCACCACCATCGCAGTTAGCGCGTTCGTAGTTGAACTTACATTGCAAAAAGTTGAAATCGGAAGCCGAAATACCTTCTACGCAGTGCAAAGCTGTTAGCATGTACTGTCGACAATCTTGCGCTGTTGTATTCACAAGTGAGCCAGTGCATAAGAACTGGTTACCTCCATCGGTGATTTGCAAACGCACGACGCTATCTCGCTGACATTGCCACTCATCTCCTTCTGGGCAGTTAACGTTTACTTCACAAGATTGAGAACCTCCACCACGAGCGATTTCAAGAGGATCAATCGCCATGCGGAAAATGTAGCCCAAACCCATCACATTCAAACGAGCTTCACCAACTACATTCACCGGCTGTACATATTCCATAACCAAGTCTTCACCAAATACAGTGTTGGTCATGAATTGTCCGTGGTCATTGTTCTCTTCAGTGCTATGTGGTCCGTCAAAAAACGTCCCATCTTCATTGTATATCCACAATCCAGAACCTTCTGGCAAATGGAAATTGTTGAAATATACGTTCACTGCTTGAGCGCCATCGGCATGAAAGTGCAATCGCCAAATCTCAGTACCATTGGCGGTTACTTCTACCGACGCCTTATTGAAAAAATCAAAATCTTGAAAACGGATTTTACCATTCATGGTTCTTCCCTCTTCTTCTTCAAAAAACTTCGCCTCAGCTTCGAGTTCGTCGTAATCGAACCCTTCAAAATTTACAATTCCAGGATCGCTTTCAAAGTGGTGTGAAAAACTTGGTGGTGGATTCTCGTCGTATTGAGCCGATACACCGACAACTGAGAACAAAGACAAAAGAAGTAGAATTTTCCTCATGATTACAGATTAGATTTTTCCAAAAATAGGGTCTTTAATTGGGATATACCTCCCGAAAATATCGCAGAATAGGATTTTCAACCTTTTATTAGCTGTACACTGACTTTGTAAATACCATCAAATAATAGAAATCCCTACATCTTTGCCCTCTTCCATTGTAGTTTTACAGCATGTTTCTCGGTTTTCGAAAAAGGTGGAAAAAAATAGTGCGACTCACATTGGCAGTGGGCATCGTGTTTTTCTTTTTTTGTCTGCCCGACCGACTCTTCAATGCGCCTCTCTCGATGGTTGTCTTGGACCGAAACGACCAATTGTTAGGGGCAACGATAGCCTCAGACGGACAGTGGCGATTTGACCAATCAGACAGCGTCCCCTATCGATTTAAAGCTGCGATAATAGAATTTGAAGATCGTCATTTTGAAGATCACTTCGGCGTTCATTTACCGAGTATGGTGCGCGCCATGCAGCAAAACCTTGCTGAAAAACGCATTGTTTCCGGAGGCAGCACACTATCGATGCAAGTGGTACGCCTTAGTCGGAACAATCCTTCACGCTCCATCTTTGAAAAAATAACGGAAATGATCCGTGCACTGCGTTTGGAGAGCACCTACAGCAAAGATGAAATCTTGATGATGTACGCAACATACGCGCCAATGGGAGGCAATGTTGTTGGCATAGAGGCCGCATCATGGCGATATTTCGGGCGCGACCCTCATTCGCTCAGTTGGGCAGAAGCAGCAACATTGGCCGTATTACCCAATGCTCCTTCCCTAATATTTCCCGGGAAAAATCAAGAACGGTTAATCGAAAAAAGAAATCGACTGTTAAAGCGCTTGTACGATAACAACACCATCGACGAAGTCACCTATGCCTTAAGCATTGAAGAACCGGTGCCCGGCAAACCAAGACCATTGCCTCAGCTTGCGCCGCACCTCCTCGAAGACATCCGGCGCTCAGCCGATATGAAAAGAGTTACCACAACCATCGATTTTCAAACCCAAGAACGAGCGATCGAAATCATCGAGCGCTACCATCAGGAATACGAGAAAAACCTTGTCCACAACGCTGCTGCGCTCATCATAGACGTTGAAACCGGGAACATCCTTGCTTACGTTGGAAACACAAAAGGCACAAACCCGGCCAATGGCCACTTCGTGGATATCACCAATGCACCGCGAAGTTCGGGAAGTATTTTGAAACCCTTTTTGTACGCCGCTATGCTTCATGACGGACAGTTAGCGCCGAAAGAATTGGTGTTTGACACCCCAGTAAATTTTGGTGGTTTTTCGCCGCAAAATTTCGACAAAAGCTTTAGAGGCGCCATTTCGGCGGATGTTGCACTCGCGCGATCATTGAATATTCCTTCCGTGAATATGTTGCGTAGGCATGGAATCGCACCGTTTCATGAGCGACTTAAGAAATTGGGGTTTGGACAATTGAACGAAGCCTCAAATCACTACGGATTGTCGCTGGTACTTGGTGGCGGTGAAGTAACGCTGAAAGAGCTGGCGGGAGCCTATCGCTACATGGCGAAAACCCTCATTGATTTCCAAACCTACAACGGACAGTATCAGCAGGTAGCAGATGTTTCAGTGCATGCCACCAACCGATTTTATACCCAAGGAGCCTTAACCGATCACCCACCAATTTTCTCTGCTGGAGCCATTTACGAAACGTTCAATGCATTGGAGTCGGTCGTTCGTCCGCAAAGCGAAACAGGATGGGAATTCCTTTCTTCTGCCCGGAGGATAGCGTGGAAGACAGGCACATCGTATGGATTTCGAGATGCATGGGCGGTAGGAGCGACGCCCAATTACATCGTCGCCGTGTGGATTGGAAACGGAGACGGCGTAGGAAGACCAGGAGTGATTGGCACCCAAGCGGCTGCTCCTCTCTTATTTGAGCTTTTCGACATACTTCCTGAAACGCGTTGGTTCAATAAACCATACGACGACTATTCGGAGAGCGTAATATGCAGAGAGAGCGGCATGCGCGCTTCAAGATGGTGCACGGGTGTCGACAGCACGGCGATACCTACCACCTGCTTAAAATCTGAAACATGTGGTTTTCATAAGCAAACATTCGTAGACCGAGAGCACCTCCATCGTGTAGACCGCTCCTGTTACGACGCGCCACAAGAAGCCGTATTCTTCGAGTTGCCAAACCTGGCCGCATGGTATTACAAAAATCACCATCCCGAATACCAACAACTACCACCGTGGTTAGAAGGTTGTGTGGAAAGTGATAACGAAAGCAATATTGATATCCTACGCCCCCTCCATAACAGCAAAATCCGCATCACGCGCGACCTCAACGGCGACCAACAACCACTCGTTTTGGAGGCCGTATCGCGAACTAATGATGCCACATTGCATTGGCACATTGACGATACATATGTTGGCAACACGCACCATTTGCATCGCCTTCAATGGCCTATTCAGCCTGGCAAACACACCATCGTTGTATTAGACGAAGATGGAAATCAAGCCATTCATCCCTTTGAAGTTTTGGGAGACCAGTAAAAATTCTAATTTTTGCTTAACCTTTTTTAACCTGATGAGTAGAAAAGACAGACTACTTTTAAATGGTCTGATCATTGCTCAACGAGCAACAAATAAAAACGAATGAAATATTTCTTCCTGAAGGGCACCCTTGCCGCATTAACGTTAATCATTTCTACCGGTGCCATTGGTCAAAACAACGACCCAAAATCAACTGTAGAAAAATTCAACACACTCCTATATTACATTGAGCGCATGTACGTTGACTCTGTCAACAGCGAAGAACTCGTTGAGCATGCCATTGTGCACATGCTTGAAGAGCTTGACCCACACTCTGTGTACATCAGTAAAGAAGAGCTCGCTGCTGCCAATGAACCCTTGCAGGGAAATTTCGAAGGTATCGGCGTACAGTTCAACATTTTGAAAGACACCATTTTCGTGGTAGCAACCATTGCCGGTGGACCTTCGGAAAAGCTTGGCATCATGGCCGGGGATAAGATCATCAACGTTGATGGTAAACCCGTAGCAGGAATTGGCATCAACAACCAAGATGTTATGGGAATGTTGAAAGGTCCAAAAGGGACAACCGTAAAAGTAGAAATCAAACGAGGCGGTGTAAAAAGGTTACTTGACTTCGATATCGTACGCGATAAAATCCCTATTTATTCTGTTGATGCGTCGTACATGATCGACGATCAAATTGGCTATGTAAAAGTTAACCGGTTTGCAAAAACAACCATGACAGAGCTTCGTGAAGCACTTGTTAAATTGAAATCTGAAGGAATGAACAGCCTCGTACTTGATCTTCAAGGCAATGGTGGCGGATTGCTCAATACAGCCATTGAAATGGCCGATGAATTTTTATCAGACAACCGTTTGCTAGTTTATACCGAGGGAAGATCATTTCCGAAAGATGAGACCTATTCACGCCGTCCGGGATTGTTCGAAAAAGGGCGACTTGTGGTTCTTATCGATGAAGGATCTGCTTCAGCTAGTGAAATTGTTTCAGGAGCCATTCAAGATTGGGATCGCGGACTGATTGTTGGACGCAGGTCGTTTGGAAAAGGACTGGTGCAACGTCCGGTTGAACTGCCAGATGGATCAGCCGTAAGACTCACCGTACAAAAATACTACACCCCTTCTGGAAGGTGCATACAGAAACCGTATGATGACGGAATAGAAGCATACCAGAAAGAAAAGTACGAACGATTTGAGACGGGTGAATTATTGAGCTTAGAAAAGCTAGACCTCCCCGATTCATTGAAATTTACGACCAACATTCAAAAACGCACTGTGTACGGTGGTGGCGGTATTTTGCCAGACATCTTTGTTCCCATCGACACGACATATTCGAGCGAATACTTTAACGATATGTTAAGGAAAGGTGCGATGAATCAATATGCACTAACTTGGGTCGACCAAAACAGAGACATGCTTTCATCGAAGTATAAAAACTCAGATGAATTCGTGAAAAACTTTGAAGTCACACGTGACATCACGGATGGATTGGTGAAATATGTTGAGAAAGAAGGAGTACCATTCGTGAAAGAAGATTGGGATCGTTCTTTCAATGCTGTTTCAATACGCATGAAAGCTTTGATCGGAAGAAACTTATACGACTACAACGTGTTTTACGAAGTAGTGAATAAACTTAGTCCGGCTTATATGAAAGCCATCAATGTTTTACACGACGGCACTTTCGAAAAAGCAAAGCTTGCCCATGCAGACTTTAAAAATTGACATGATATTTAATACCTTTGTAGCACCATTGAAATTGATAAAACCATGAGTAACGGAATGAAAGTAGGATTACTAGCAGTAATCGCAGCGTTTTTAGGCGTCATCGCATACAAAATGTACAGTGGAGGTGGCGAAGATGTCATTTCTAAACCAATTGGCACCGAAGTGAGTGCAGTGAATCAAACTGCTGCAGTAGCTCAACCATCTGACCGAGCGAATCCAATAGAAGGAAAAGCTCCTGAAGAGCCATCAAAATCGTCGAGCCTACCAGCAACATCGATGTCTTTTTCTGAATACGAGTGGGACTTTGGAACCATGAACGAAGGTGATAAAGTTGAGCACGTTTTTAAATTTACCAACACCGGAACAGAGCCTTTGATTCTTGAGAACTGTAAAGGATCTTGCGGTTGCACCGTTCCTCAATGTCCGAAAGAACCAATTCCTCCAGGCGGACAAGGAGAAATTCAAGTTGCTTTCAACTCTCAAGGAAAGAAAAACGCTCAGACAAAGCAGGTTACTGTTACAGCAAACACCTCACCTGAGCAAACCATTTTGAAGATTAAAGCTCAGGTAACTCCAGCAGAAACTGCACAGTGAGAATAACTGATTCATCTTATTCTAAAGGCCTCTTATGGGGCCTTTTTTCATTGCTCTCCCTCGGCAATGCAATGGCTCAAAAAAATCTACCCTTTAAAAAAGGCGAGATACTCAATTATGAGCTTGTCTATCAATGGGGTATCATTTGGGTGGAGGCCGGGATGGCGACCTTCTCGGTAGCTGATACCGTATCTGGCGGACAAACGTATTTTAAGTTCAAAGGGTACGGACAATCATACACCCATTGGGATTGGTTTTACAAGGTGAGATCAACCTATGAATCCTACGCCGATGCAAACCTACAGTCGAAACGATTTCTCAGATACGGTCAGGAAGGAAGTCGGCAGTACAACCGCGACTATCATGTAAAATCAGATTCAATATTTTACAAAATCGCAGACGATAAAAAGGAAATAAGACATGGCAGCTTGCCGACGATGAAGGACGCTTATGACGTCATCACCGCGATTTATCACTGTCGGACCCTCGACTTTAGCATGATGACTGTGGAAAGTAAAATCCCCCTCACCTTCTATCTTGATGGGGCATACCACCCCTCCTATCTGCGGTACAAAGGAAAAACAATCTGGAAAGATCCGCGAGATGATAAAGAATACGCCTGCTATTTATTCAAACCAGCACTTATAGAAGGCACCATTTTCAAAGCTGGAGAAAACATGGAAGTATATGTCACTGCCGACTACCGGAGAATTCCGATCTATATTGAAACAGAATTAAGTGTTGGTAAAGCGCGCATCTTCTTGATGTGAATGCGAAAAATCGCTACCGACAACTGCCTGATTTACAATCCCTCGGACGAAGCTCAATGGCGGTGTTCGCCAACTTAAAATCCGTGAGTTCCTATTTCAAAGCATTGATTGCATGCAACAATTGATCAGCAGTTTGAAATCCTGCTGCCCTCCATTCTACCGCACCACGACGAAAAATCATCACCGTAGGTATGCTGCGAATTTGGTATGCTTGAGCAACGGCAGGGTTTTTATCGACATCAATTTTCAAAACCCGAGCACGATCTACTACCATCACACTTAACTTTTTCAGCTCTGGAGCCATTGCTTTACAAGGCCCGCACCACTCCGCGAAGAAATCGATCAGTACCGGTGTTTCTGAGTTTATTATCTCTTTAAATGATTCTTTTGCCATACTTCAAATATAAGAACCACCCATCAAAATGCTTCTTCCGATCAAGGAAACATCTTCAATGAGTGGTTCGACGCCAAAAACTAAAAAACTACGCCATCTCAACCATTGGTTGTCCGGCTTTAACCAAACCTTCGTAACCGCCCTCAATATTCACCGCATCAATACCGTGTTTTGCTAACACCGACGCTGCAATCACTGAGCGATAACCACCCTGACAGTGCACATAGAATGTCTGTTTCGGGAAATCACCCAAGTGAGAGTAGATGAAATCGAGTGGGATGTTTTTTGCCTCATCAATGTGGGCGACATTAAATTCGGAGTACCTACGGACGTCAACTACAGGAGTATTTTGTCCTTCAGCGATGTATTGTTCTGCCGACACCGACTTGATGGTTGCTAACTGCTTGCCGCTGTTCTTCCATGCTTCAATACCGCCTTTCAAATAGCCTTGGACATTGTCGTATCCTACGCGTGCCAAACGAACTACAGCTTCTTCAACCTTATCTTCATCTGCAACCAGGTAAATTGGAGCAGTGATATCAGTCAAGATGATGCCAACCCACGGAGCAAAATCACCAGAAATGCCAATTGAAAATGCACCAGGAACGTATCCTTTGATGAACGCATTTGCATCGCGTGCATCCAGAATAACAGCATTTTCTTGTGCTGCACCAGCAACAAATTCGTCTACCGAAAGGGCTTTGGTACCGCGCACTTGAATATCTTTAATGCTTTCATACCCAAACTTGTTCATCGCTGCATTTTTCGGGAAATAGCTTGGAGGAGCCAGCAAACCTTCTGTCACCTCTTTGATGAACTCGTCACGTGTCATATTCGCACGCAATGCATAGTTTGTCGCCTTCTGATTCCCTAGCGTATCCACCGTGTCTGACGACATGGCCTTACCACACGCAGATCCTTGTCCGTGCCCCGGATAAACAACCAAATCATCCGACAACACCATGATTTTCTCTCTAAGCGAGTCGAACAGCAAGCCTGCCAGTTCTTCACGCGTCATATTCGCTGCTTTTTGAGCGAGATCCAGACGACCGACGTCACCTAAAAACAAGGTATCACCTGTAAACAAAGCCTGATCTTTTCCATCCGCATCGCGCATAAGGAAAGTCGACGACTCCATGGTATGTCCGGGAGTATGCAACACCGCTACCGAAAGATCGCCCACCTTGAAAACTTCGTTGTCTTTTGCTACATAAGCATCAAAAGAAGGCACAGCCGTAGGACCGTAGACGATTGTTGCACCGGTTTCCTTAGCCAAATCGATATGTCCGCTTACAAAATCCGCATGGAAATGCGTTTCAAAAATATACTTGATCTTGACACCATTTTCTGCTGCCAGTTTGATGTATGGTTCTGTTTCACGCAGCGGGTCGATAACTGCTGCTTCTCCTTTGGAGCTAATAAAGTAGGCACCTTGTGCCAAACACTTTGTGTAAAGCTGTGTAACTTGCATAATGTGACGTTTTTAACGGCTCACCAAAGCTTAGAACAAGTCGGCGACATCATCGTATCCACCGAGGTTCGTTACATGGTTAAATCCGTGTGATTTAAGAAATGAGGTTGCTTGTCCGCTGCGGGCTCCCGAACGGCAATACAAATAATAATGTTTCGAAGGATCGAGCGATTTCACTTTGCTGTGAAGTTCTCCACCGAGCCAATCGGCAGTCAACGCCCCTTTAACCATTCCTGACGCGCGCTCAGAAGCAGTTCTACAATCGATAACGATGCCTGAATTTTCTAGAATTTCATTTTTCAGTTCAGGACTTGCTGTTTTTTTTCTTCCGAAGAACATAGTTGTAATCTTTTCTGCAAAGTTCAACCATGAGGTTCGGGCTATCTGTACCTTTGGTCACCAAGGAAACTGATCTTGGTCAAGATTCAGTTTTTCAATGGAATTCCTGTGCAAGGTCACAAATCCATTCTGCTCTAACTTCTTGAGCAAGCGAGAGATAACTTCTCGTGAAGAATTCAAATCGTAAGCAATGGTCTGGTGTGTGGTATGGATGATATTCGTGTCAAAAGCATCAAATTGACGCTTTAAATAAAAGATCAGTTTCTCATCCATTGAGCGAAATGCCACCTGATCAATAACTACAAGAAGCTCTTCAAATCGTGAGCGGTAGGTTTCTAAAACAAAGTAATACCAGTTTTTATGGTCAAGCATGAGCTGATCCATAAATTGAATGGGTACTGCTATGGCTGTAACATCTTCAACGGCATTGGCGCGAATCTGACTGGCTTCGTTTTTTGTAGCGCATATCATCGATAAAGCACATGCCTTGCCGGCCTCTAAATAGTATAAAAAATACTCGTTGCCATCTTCATCTTCTCGGGTTAACTTAACCTTTCCGTCTAATACCAACAAGGTGTTCTTGAAGTATTGCCCAGTGCGCATCAACTGTTCATCTGCTTTGAACTCGATCATGTGCCCTACCGATGCTAACTTCTCGGTTAACTCATTATCAAACTGTGGAAACGTTGCTGCGAGGCGTTGTTGAATTTCAGACGGACTTAATTCAGTCATAAAGAGAGATTAATTTCTTACTGTAGTATTTCGTCTACAGCCATAGCAAACTGGCGATCTTTGGTTGTTACAATATGTCCGGCTTCGTGTGTGCTCAATTCTAGGCGCACATAGTTATATACATTCGACCATGAGGGGTGGTGATTCTGCTTGTGAGCAATAAAGGCAACCCGTGTCATAAACGTGAACGCCTCTTCGAAATCCCGAAATCTGAATTCCCTCACCAACTTATTATCTATTTCCTGCCACATAGATGAATTTTTTTCAAAGGTACAAATCGTCTCCATCAAATATACTAGGTACTTTTGCTTTATGGCAGATGATCGTATACCTTTTTCACCACCTCGAATCGACGAGGTTACCATTCAAGCTGTTACAGATGTATTGCGCTCTGGATGGATCACTTCTGGACCACAACTGCGTGCTTTCGAAGCCGAAGTCAGCGGGTATGTGCACGACCGTGCTGTGATTTGTCTGAACGCATGGACAAACGCTTGCGAACTCGTGCTGCGCTGGTTCGGGGTCGGACCGGGCGACGAAGTAATTCTCCCGGCCTACACCTATGCTGCCACGGCTAACATCGTCATTCATGTTGGCGCGACTCCTGTGCTGGTTGATGTTGTTCCTGGCACGTGTCATATCGACATAAAAGCAATGGAACGCGCGATAACATCGAAAACGAAGGTCATAATGCCTGTAGACATCGGAGGTATGCCAGTAGACTACGATGGCATCATGGCTGTTTTGAAAGACAAGTCAGACGTGTTCGTTCCTTCAAATGATGTTCAAAAACTACTCGGACGTGTCCTTTTTCTCGCCGATGCTGCCCATTCTTTCGGTGCGAAATACAAAGATGAAATGGTTGGTGCGCAAGCGGATGTTACGGGCTATTCATTTCATGCTGTCAAAAATCTAACCACCGCTGAAGGCGGAGCTTTGGCTTTCAATCTGCCCGCTCCTTTCGATAACTATGGTGTGCGCAACAGGATGCGTATTTCATCGCTGCACGGACAAACAAAAGATGCTTTTTCGAAAACTGTAGGTGGTAGTTGGAGGTACGATGTAATTGAAGCTGGCTTCAAGTGCAATATGACCGATTTACAAGCGGCCATCGGGTTGGTAGAATTGAAAAGGTACGACGAAACGCTTGGTTGGCGTAAGCGCACCTGCGAGCTATACAACCGCCTTTTTGCAGATATTCCTGAAGTAGAAACTCCTGTATTTGAGAATACAAATTCTGAATCATCGTATCACCTCTACATGCTGCGGGTAAACAATTGTAGTGAAGAGCAACGCGATGCCATCATCGATCGCATTCAAGAAAAAGGCGTAGCCGTTAATGTTCATTTCCAACCTTTGCCCCTCCTCTCCTTCTACAAAGATCTCGGGTATAAAATGGATGACTATCCGAACGCTTTCGCTTATTACCAAAATGAAATCTCTTTGCCTGTGTGGTTCGGATTGGCCGACCATCAGGTGACACGCATCGTTCGAAATGTTGTCGACTCTATTCGTGAAACTTTGAAATGAAGCGACTTTTCGACATCTTTTGGGCGGTGATGGGCATCCTTGTAGCGGCTCCATTCTTCATTCTTTTTGCCGTCCTTATTTTTTTGGGAGATGGCAAAAATCCGTTTTTTAATCAAGTGCGGGTCGGTAAAGACTGCCGCGAATTCCGATTGATAAAATTTAGGTCGATGCGGGTGGGTGCTGAGAAAAGCGGACAAATCACCGTTGGTGGAAAGGATTCGCGCATCACACGCATTGGGTATTTCTTGCGCAAATACAAACTCGATGAGTTGCCGCAGTTTATCAATATTCTAGCTGGCGATATGAGTTTTGTGGGACCTCGTCCTGAAGTGCCTAAATATGTCGCGCTCTACTCGCCTGAACAGCAAAAAGTGCTCAGCGTGCGTCCCGGCCTTACCGATTTGGCGTCGCTAGAATTTATTGATGAAAATATTCTTCTTGGGCACGCCAAGGATGCTGAAGCCACCTATATTAATGAAGTGCTGCCTAAAAAATTGGCGCTGCAACTTCAATACGTCCAAACACAGTCGATGCTTGGCGATGTAAAATTGATTTTCCGAACGCTTGTAAAGATTGTCCGCTAATCAGCGCTGTGCAAGCATTTCTTGCAATGCCTTCAACTCTGCCACCTTCTCTTCTTTGTTCTGCTGTCCGTAAGCAAAAATCAAATTATTGATCATGCGCCGAATGATCTCTTCATTCTTACACGGCTCGTAATACTTCACCTCCTGCGGAAGGTTCAAGTGAAACAAAAAGTCGTCGATCTCATCGCGGTGAATGATCTCGCCGCCGTTGAACGGATTGATGTAGAATAGAATCCCTTTGTCTTCGCTCTCCTCTGGCGACATCCCCAATCGGTTCTCATCGAGGTAGCACAGCAAGAAATGGTTTGGCAGGTTCACGCCGTAAATCGGAATCTCAAGACTGTTTGCCAGCACTTGGTAGATTAAGGCAAGGCTGAGGGAGTTTCCTTTTTTAGTGTTTAGGACATCAGCGATGTAGCTGTTTTGAGGTGCTGAATAGTTCGCTTTATTCCCCTGAAATTCGTGTAATTTATACAGGATGTGGTTGAACACGTTGACATGTTCAATGGCAGTTAGGTTATCGTTGAGCTCAAGCCAAATATCCTGTCGAATGGCCGCGATTTGTCTACGTACTTCTGCCTCATCGAAAGATGGGTATTGGTATTTATTTATCAAAATAGCCCCTTCGAGCAAATCATTGTGTTCTGCGTTCATCCACTCTTTGAGACTCGTACCCACAAGATTGAATTGGATGTTGTGAATCAATTCTTCGACGCGTTGCTGAAACAGCGTGCCAAAGCGGTTGTATTCCCAATATTGCTCCAATTCTGGAATCACTTCCCTTCCCCGAGCCACCAATTCGTTTTTCACATGATGAAAAATACTTTCATCTGGATCTTCGATCAGTGTAATAAGTGCAGATAATTCTGATGAACTCATGATTATAACACAGCCTGTGATTGCTGCATTCCAAAAATAGTCACAGCTTGAGGGTGCAGGAAGGTCGCCCGTTGGACTTTTCCATACTACGGTGTTACAATCGCTCCAAAACCGCGTCAATCAATCGATTCACCTCTTTTTCAGGGTCGATTGTGAATTCTTCTGCATACCTGTTTGCAAGCACAACACAGCAGGTCAATGCTTTGTGTCCGAGCATCGATGCCAATGCATAAATACCCGCACATTCCATCTCAAAATTCGTTGCTCGGTAGCCATGGCATTCGATTGTCCGCAACTTATCCATCATCGCATCATCTCTAAGCGGCAAACGCACACTTCTGTTTTGTGGACCATAAAATCCATTTGCGGTAAAGGTTATCCCGTGCTCGAAATCATGTCCGATACGCTGCAACAATCCTTCATCGCACTGAGCGCAATATGCTTTTGCAAAGACGTCAGGCCAATTTGTCGCCATTTCAAAACGAGCAGCAACCTCGGCTTCACGCGCTGTCATCTCACCTCCATAATGCCACGGCACTCCGTCATAGCCCACAGCGAAGGTTGAGGCCACTACGGTTCCAATTGGGACATCTTCGCGCAAGGCCCCGCAGGTTCCAAGGCGGATAATGTTCAATGTCCGCAACTGATCGTTTACTCGCCTGGTAACAGGGTCTACGTTCACTGCTGCATCCAATTCATTGATTACGATATCGATGTTGTCGACCCCAATGCCTGTCGACAAAACAGTTACTGGCTTGCCTTGATAGTCGCCTGTGTGAATCACAAATTCTCGTCCGCTGATTTTCCGATCAATAAAATCAAACCGGCTGCTGATCAGGGGAACACGATCCGGATCGCCCACTACGAGCACCGTATCGGCGATATCACTGCCCTTGACACCGAGGTGGTAGACACTGTGGTCTGGACGAAGAATAAGTTGAGAAGCAGGAATAACTCCTGTGTTAAAACGGTCGACCTTCATGGTGTAAAGGTAACGCTCAAGGGTGTATTGTCAATGTCTTACATCCCAATCGGGAAAAACAAAAAGTCATCTTCACCCTTTACTTTCGGCTTCGGCTTTTTTACTTCCTGACGCGAGGTATCAGCCACCGAAGTTTCAATGGTAAAAAGGTTAAACAAGGCGAAATAGGCTTTCGTCAGAGAAAATGTATATTGCTGGCTGTGCTTAGGTTCTGGCTCTTTTGGGTCAGCCTCGTTACCGGCAAATGCAGTGGCAGTAACCGAAACAGTGAAAAATAAGAGAATGGTAAGCTTCTTCATTTCAAGCACTTTTATTGAAAGGTCACCGAATATCGGCAATTTTTCAAATGCCTTAACAATAGTTAACACATGCAGCCCGAAGATAAAAAGAAGGTTTACGACATCCTATTATTCAATTTTGCTTTTCTTCTTGCCATCTGGGCGATATTTTTACTCGACAAGGAGTTCGCATGGGGACTTACACGCCATGGCAATCATCCGCGTCGATTGAATGGTTTAATAGGTATTTTCACGATGCCTTTTTTACATGGAGGATTTGATCACATCCGCAGTAACTCGATGTCGTTTTTTGTCCTCTCAGCATTTCTCATCTTCTTCTACCGCCAAATCGCTTTTCGCGTGCTGGCCTTTCTCTACATCGGCTCCGGCATATTGCTATGGCTTTGGGGCCGCGGCGGAAACCACATCGGCGCCTCGGGTGTCATTTACGGCATCGCAGCATTTATCTTTTTCAGCGGCTTGATAAGAAAGAATCCTGCTCTGCTGCGTGTAGCCCTTGCCGTGGCCTTTTTGTACGGTAGCATGGTATGGTGGGTGTTGCCTATCGATAAGCACATATCGTGGGAAGGACACTTAGCGGGTGGTGTAATGGGCTTGGTGTTGGCGCTTGCTTTCAAAAACAAAGGTCCACAGCGCAAGGTATACGATTGGGAAAGCGACCCGCTGAACGACGATGAGTTCGAAGTGGAGTATACTGAACTTGTGGGCGGACAAGAATTACAGGGAGTTGAGGGCGGAGAAGAAAAGAAAAACCCGTCGACCTGGCAAAGCACCAGCACCGACGGGTCGTTCAAATGGGATAAATAATCTTAGTTGTTCAGCATCACTGGCATCACAAGCATCAAGATATCTTCTGCATCATCGGTTTTCTCGGCTGGGACAAGGATTCCAGCTCTGTTAGGAGCGCTCATCTCAATCACTACTTCTGAACCATCGAGGTTCGAAAGCATGTCCATCAAAAAACGACTGTTAAACCCTATCTCCATATCGTCTCCAACATAAGAACACGACATACGCTCAATCGCTGAGTTCGAAAAATCTAAGTCTTCAGCAGAAACATGCAGTTCACTGCCCGCTATCTTCAATCGAACCTGGTGGGTTGTTTTATTTGCGAAGATGCTCACACGGCGAATCGACTGTAGCAATTGCTCGCGATTCACGGTAAGCTTATTTGGATTCTCTTTTGGAATAACCGCTTCGTAGTTCGGGTATTTTCCGTCGATCAAACGACACATCAAACGGATGTTGTCGAATGCAAAGTGAATGTTGCTCTCGGTGTATTTCACCTCAACCAAACTCTCTGCCGACGTTGTAATGCCTTTCAACAAGTTCAACGGTTTGCGCGGTATGATGCATGATCCAGCCTCACCTGCCTTCACATCTGCGCGCGAGTATCGCACCAAACGATGCGCATCGGTAGCCACAAAATGCAAACTGTCTTCGTGAATTTCGAAGAACAAACCACTCATAACCGGACGAAGATCGTCGTTACCAGCAGCGAAAAGCGTGCGGTTGATAGCTGTAGAGAGTATGTAGCCGTCGATTTCAAAAGACTTTTCACCTTCTATAGGTGGCGCCTTTGGGAATTCAGAACCATTGGCTCCCGACAATTTGTACTTTCCTTGTTCGCTTGTTACCTCAACGGCCAACGTCTTCTCTTCCACTTTAAAGTTCAAAGGGATAGACGAACTACCGAACGATTTCAAGGTGTCGAGCAAAATACGCGCAGGTATAGCAATGCTGCCTGCATCTTCTGTTAGAACCTCCAAACTCGTAGTCATGGTAGTCTCCAGGTCAGATGCTGAAATTGTAGCTTTTCCTGCTTCCAGCTCAAAAAGGAAGTTGTCAAGTATCGGCAAGGTGTTGTTATTGTTTAACACACCGCTTAATACTTGCAGATGTTTGTAGAGTTTATCGCTTGCAACGACGAATTTCATGGTGCACAATCGTTTAAAAGTGCGACAAATATATGCTTTACATAAGGATGGATGAAAGCATTGCCTGCTTTTTTACGAACTTAAACGTTTAAATCGCTTTTCAAAATTCAAGAAGCAACCTTTTTCCTGCATATTGCATCTAATATTTGGAGCGTTCTAAACCGTTTCATTATATTGCATCAAAATACCCATTCATGAAGCACTTACTTACTTTCGCATTCTTTGCCCTAATTGGAATGGGCGCATCGGCACAAGTTTCTATCACAGATGAAAAAATTGCTGCCACCATTACTCCAGAAACAACGCGCATGGAGTTAGCTAATATGCGAGTTGAATTGATTGCTGCTGGAGTTGAGATTCGATACACAGATATCAAATGGGACAGCAACAACAAGTTGATCTCTATCAATTTCATTGCGAAAAACGATGCAGGAAACATTGGCGAATACCACGCATCGCCTCTGCAAGCTGATCAATCAATCAAAATGGTTAGCAACCGCCAAAACGGAGAAATCTGCGTTGGTCTGAACTGCGAATAAAAAACATTCCCCATATTAAGAGGGCCTCCGGGCCCTTTTTTTTATCCTAACGCTTGCTCCTCTCCTCTTCTACTTTCTGTGCAATCTCCAATTTCGCTTTTTCTTGCGCCTCAGCGGCGGATGTTGAACTAGTCAATGCTCTGTGATGCAATGCGCGACTTAAACGTCGGATGTCGGAGGCAACACCTACTGTTTGGACATCACACACGGCTGATAAAAATTGCTGAAAGACATACTCCACAGCCAGATCTGTGGGATGCACCATGTCGTCTTTGTAAAAACGATAGTCTCTCAACTCATCAACCACGATTTCATACGCCGGAAAGTAAAAAGCTTGCGACGTGGTTTCAACAAGCGTGTGCACGGCCTCTAAAAGCCTGGCTTTCGATCGGTTGCTGCCAACGAGGGTGTCGCGGGTGTAGCGAATCGGACTAACGGTGAAGACAAACTTCGCACCCGGAAACAAGTCCATACAGCCCTTCATCGCAGATACTATTTCTTCTATCGATGCCAACCGCCGTGTAAAGCAATTCGCAGGTATTTTATGGCAGTTGGCCACAACTTCGCTGTCGTCATTCCACTGCCAAACATGCGCAGTTCCAAGGGTAATGCAAAAGACATCTGAACGAGAAAAAATGGCATTCGCGTTCGCGTTTAGTCCTTCAATTTTCGCATACAAATCAGCCTCGCTTTCACTGGCCAACATGCCGTGGTGATCGAGCGACACCCATCCCTTCGCAGACTTCAACATCCGTGCTGTACGCACGCCAGAAAGCATTTGGAAATAATGTAAAATGGAGATGGGGTTGAACAATATACCGTGCGGATTGACCGCCGCTTCGAAGCCACTGTCGCGCAATCGCGTGCCTATTTCTTGCGCAAAACACGAACCCACACAGCCCACAACTGTTTTGTGGTTG
The DNA here is from genome assembly GCA_016124575.1 of Cryomorphaceae bacterium. Taxonomy (GTDB): domain Bacteria; phylum Bacteroidota; class Bacteroidia; order Flavobacteriales_D; family Sanyastnellaceae; genus RI-182. The sequence goes on along the minus strand of WGNM01000005.1, from coordinate 80,986 downwards.
AGCGCTACATCAATGCTCGGAATTTCGGTTTTTATACGAAACTCATCCATGGTTCAAGGGGACTAGCAAATCGCGAATGAGGATGCCTTTGGCGCAGGCGAAGTGTTTTTGCGGACAAGCTTTGTAGCCATGCACACCGCAGGGTCTACAAGCCAGGTTTTCGGGAGTTTGCACCACATGGGCTTTTTCACCTAGCGGACCAAAGCCAAATTCAGGAATTGTTGAACAGAAAATGGCGGTAACCGGCGCATTCACAGCCGAGCAGAAATGGAGCGGCGCTGAGTCGTTGCAATAGGTCATCGCTGCATCGCGCATGAGGGCCGCACTTTCAAGCATCGTCAGCTCTCCGCAGCGGTTTGCAGTATCGGCATGCACACTTTGTGAAACAATGGAATCAACCAAATCGCGATCGCCAGAAGCGCCTACAAATACCACGTGGTAATCGGTCAACGCATCAACCAACTCCACCCACCGCTCAGCAGGAAACTGCTTTGTGTACCACACCGAGGCAGGAGCGATGACCACATATGGCGATGCTGGAAGCTCAACTTTCGGAGGATAGATGCGGGGCATCATGGCTTTTTCTCCAGCGAAGTCGACAATCAACCGATGGTTTCGATCAATTTCGTGCGCATACACCTCATCTCCCGCCTTGCCTAGATTGTGTTCGTAGCGCTTTGAGAAAAAAATCGAAAGCGGATTTTTGGAAAACCCACGGGTCTGCTTTGCCCCGCTAAAAGCGGTTAACAATCCACTTGAAGCATAACGCTGCAGATTCAAAACCAGGTCGTATCGCTCGTTTCTGATTTTTCCCAATGTCTGCAACAACGCTTTATACTTCCCTCCTTTCTTATCCCAAACAACCACTTTCTCCACGAAAGGATGGTTTGAGAACAGCGACTCATTGCCTTTTCGAACAGCTAGATGCATACTGGCGTGCGGCGCATGAACATGAAGCGACTCGAGCATGGCAGTTGCCAGCACGACATCGCCAATAAAGGCTGTTTGAATGATGAGGATTTTATTCAACAGCGATGTGTATCAAGCAATGTTAGTATACACCGCCTGCACATCGTCGTCGTCTTCAATCTTATCGATCATCTTTTCGATGTCTACCAGTTGCTCTTCAGTAAACTCTACCGGCGAGGTTGGTATGCGTTGCAGGGTAGATTTGTGCACAGACAAACCTTGTTCTTCAACTGCCTTCGACATCGTACCAAAATCGGTGTAGTCGGCGTACAAGAACACCATATCTTCTGTGGCTTCAATCTCTTCAAGTCCGGCATCAATCAATTCCAACTCCAGCGATTCCACATCCAAGCCCTCTGTTTTATTCAACTCAAAAACTGCTTTACGGTTGAACATAAACTCAAGAGAACCGGTAGGCACGATGCCACCACCCGCTTTATTGAAATAAGATTTGATGTTCGCAACGGTCCGGTTGTTATTATCGGTAGCACATTCTACCATCACCAGCACACCATGCGGTCCTTTGCCTTCGAACACCGTTTCATCATACACAGCACCGTCTTTACCCGAGGCGCGCTTGATAGCCGCTTCGATGTTGTCTTTCGGCATGTTCTCTGCCTTGGCGTTTAAGATCGCTGTCCGCAGTTTACCATTCATCTCTGGATCTGGTCCGCCTTCTTTTGCGGCTACAGTGATTGCTTTTCCGAGTTTCGGAAACAATTTCGACATCTTATCCCAACGCTTTTCTTTCGCAGCGCGGCGGTATTCAAACGCTCTTCCCATGGTTTATTCGTTTTGGCAAAGATACTATTGTCATTCTTTTAGTTCAAGTGCATCATACAGAAACCTGAAACTCTCTTAAAGCATCGTTCAAAGATGTCTTCAAATCTGTGCTAGGCTTGCGTTTCCCGATGATGAGAGCACAATTCACATTGTAATCTCCCGCCGGAAACGACTTCGTATAGCTTCCCGGTATTACTACCGAACGTTCTGGAATTTCACCTTTTAGCTCAACTGGCGACTGCCCAGACACATCGATAATCTTCGTACTTGCTGTGAGCACCACATTGGCACCGAGAACTGCTTCTTTGCGAATGCGGACACCTTCAACCACAATGCTGCGCGACCCGATGAAGCAATTGTCTTCAATAACTACCGGAGCTGCTTGCAGGGGTTCGAGCACCCCTCCTATGCCGACGCCACCGCTGAGGTGAACGTTTTTTCCGATCTGAGCGCATGAGCCAACGGTGGCCCAGGTATCTACCATGGTTCCGCTATCCACATACGCACCGATGTTGACATACGATGGCATCATGATGACGCCGGGCGCCAAAAAAGCACCGTAGCGTGCAACAGCATGCGGCACAACGCGCACCCCCAAATCAGCGTAGTTCGATTTCAACTTCATTTTATCGTGAAACTCCATGGGTCCAGCATGCAAGGTCTCCATCCCCTGAATAGGGAAATACATTACCACGGCCTTCTTCACCCATTCGTTCACCTGCCAGCCGCCGGCCGCATCGGGCTCTGCCACACGCAAACGCCCCTTATCGAGTTCTTCAATACACCACCGAATGGCGTTTTGGGCTTCGTCTCCCTTTAGCAGTTCTCTGTTTTCCCAAACGTGTTCAATGGTTTCACGGACATTCATCATGAGCATATACTTTGCGACAAAGATAAAAAGACCCCTCAAAGCGAAACAACGAAAAGCATACCTTTGAAAAATGGGAAAAGTGTTAGCCTTCGACTACGGTGTAAAGCGCACCGGACTGGCCGAAACCGACGAACTACAAATCATCGCGTGTCCACTTGAGGGCGTAGAAACCTCCACGCTGTGGACGGTTATAGAACGCCTCATCGCCACCGGCAAATACACCGATTTCGTTGTCGGCGACCCCAGCATGTACGGTGGCACCGCCCATAGCGACACCCCGATAGCCAAATTCATTGCTGAATTGCAAAAACGCTACCCGCAGATCCCCGTCCACAGAGTCGATGAATCATATAGCAGCCGCGAAGCCATGAGCGCCATGGTGATGGGCGGCATGAAAAAAGCAGACCGAAGAGACAAGAAAAACCTCGATATGGTGAGTGCTACGATTATCTTGCAGCGGTGGATGGGAGTCGTTTAGCGCTTAGTTTGCGATGGACTCACGGCTTCAAAGCAGACTAGATAGATTGAAACCCCATCCTCTTGCCTTTCATTCATCCGAATCTAGTCTGATGTACCCTTTAATGTGCATCATTCAAACCCACCACCCGCAGCTTCTCTGGCCGAGGAAAATCAAATTCTCCGGGAGTGTAGAGGTGAACTTCGCCATCTGAGTTGATGCGGATACCTTCGTATCTTATATAGTTCGGATTGAAAAACATGAAATCTTCGAACACGATTGTTTTCAAGTCAAAATAAATCGCTCCATTGTTAATTCGCTGAGCATTTGTGTCCATCTTCTGAAACCTATCGGGATCAGAAATGGTATCAAACACGATAGGAACAACAATGGAGAAGTGTTGCTTTCCAAAGGAATCGAACAGGTATAGACGTAAAAAAACACCTGGCGGAAAGTGCATGCCGCTGAAGCCGCAACTCACGCATCCATAAGACAAGATCAACGAATATACAGATGTGTTATCGTCATAGTTCAAGACACTACCTATCAGCCAATCGGAACGAAAAGGCTCATTGATGGAGAGCTCCATGCTTTCAAAAAGGTACTCACCGCGTTTGTTGCTCTCAATCTTGAAATCGTATTGAAAACTCCAAGCCAACCAATCTTGGGCTTGAAGAAGTTGCGTCACCGATAGGCAAAACGAAATAAGGAATGCAATTTTACAGGTATGAGTCACTTTCATGAGATGAAATCTACGCTTAAAGCTTAGCATTTCACGTAAAAAAACAGCCAATTATTGTGTCTCACCGCTGCACCACCACTTGGTGCACTTCGCTGGCATTCTTAGTTTTGACCACAAACTGATAGACGCCCGGAACCAAAAATGCATTGGGATATTCGATTTGCTGGACAGCATTGTACTCTTCTGTGAATACAAGGCGACCATCATTCGAATACACTTCCAGGGCGACATCTGGTTCAATGGCAAGAAAAGCAATCGTGACACCTGAAATGGATGGGTTGGGGTAAACAGACTTTACAAAAGGTTCATTTTCACCTATTGATGAATTACGAATAGTACAAAGTACGATATCGTCAATCAGCCAACCCTCTCTTTGGTTATCAAGGCTATCTGAAATAAAATTAAAACGAACCAAAAGAGTGTCGATAACGGGAGGGTTTAACGTAGGTGGCTCAACCAAATACACCGTCCAACCTATAAAAGTCGTTTCCCAATTTCGTCTCCCTGAAAACCCGGACTCACCATTGCAAAGTGTATCGTAATTCTGATAATAGAAATTTCCTTCATGATCGATATTATCTAACTGATAGGCTCCAAAGTCTAAGGGAGTAAAAACATCATTCCATGTCTCACCGCCATCCATAGAAGTTGTGAGGTAACCCCCATCATGCAATGTATCGGAATCCATTTTATGCGAGAACATCACGAAACAATTGAAGTCAAATACTGGATTATTAAAATAGCCTATTTGAAGGTCAAAATACGAGTGATTGTTGCTAGGATAAAGTGCAACAGTATCGGTTATAATCCCATTTACACCAGATGTTGCGTCATTCAACCAAGTCTTCTGCGGAGTACCTATTTGCCATAAGTTCGCACTATCGCTATTAAGTAATATGTACTCATACGGCGATTCAAAATCCAATGTATCAAACATATCTGCAATTTGAGCATGTATGACTGTGGTGAAGGAGCAGAATAGAAGGAAAACTAGATTTTTCATGGCATTTAATGTTAATGTATGCCAATCTCACAATAAAAAGATAAACAAACAAAATAGTCCACCGATATTTTGGCGCATCTTTCCTAGTTCTATTGAAATCTCAACGACTAATTCTTCACAAACGTCAAATAATCTGTCCCACCATTTCCGCCGCTCACATCAATCAGTTCAATCTTGGTTTCTGATGGTGAAACGAAGTACCAATCATCATTCAAATCTTCAAAATCATTGCTGAGGTTGAAGTTGATATTCAATTCTGAGGCGTCGTGATGTTCTCACCACCAAAATAAAGAAAGGATTTAGAATCACGACGGGTATTTTTACGGTGTTTCGGAGCTGTGAATGTTCTCGAAAATGAGTGATCATAGACAAAAAAAATACTCATTACGTTTCAAATTGTTACAGACATCACTCAAACTAATGCACCTTGAAGTTTGGTGCTTACTTCGCTTTCATGGCGTTCCCTTGCTTCTGGTGAGTTACTTCTGCAAGTCCAAGATGTTCCATTAATGGTGGAATATACATCCCAAATCTGCCACGAAGTCCTTTTTTAAGTCCGTACCAACCCCCAACTGGATTACTCTCCGAACGACCCCAAGCCTCAACTGTTCCAACCTTGGCAGGTTTTTGTTCGTCTGCACTGCCAAGCTCTACCCAATCGCCCTGTTTCTTTAGCATTTGGTGTAAATCATCTAGACAATTTATGTCGTATAATAAAACGGTTTTTCCAACCGTACATACCAAAACTTGCTTTCCGTCTTTTTCGTCTACGTGCATTGTATATTCCGACGACAGAGGCGGTGTTTTTAGTACCAAGGGATTTTCCTTTGTTCCGATTGTTTCTTTGTAACTCATCGCGTTCTTATTTAGAGTTTTGAATAGATTCTGCTTCAGATTTTAGGTCGTTTGCGAACTTTTCGAACGACTGGTCAAATGGTGGTATCAATTTAGAAAACAAAGGAAACATCGGACCTCCGATTTTTTCGTTCATTGAAAAGTTGGTTGTGCCAATGCTGTTTGTTTGAAGGGTATAAATCCGCTTTCCCATCGCATCTCCCCATACCAATCGACTGCCAGGTTCAAACTCCTTTACCGAAAGTTTAAAAACCCGTTTGGGGTCAAGGGTAGATTTAAGCCTGATTTTCTCGCCTTTTTCGATATTCCCCTCAATTGAAATTATTGTTGAATTCCACCGAGGGTAGTCGCTAGCATTAGACAACAATGCCCAAATGATGTGCTTGTCAGCTTGAATATCGATGCTGATCGCTGTTTCTCGGCTAAAGGTTTTCTTCGTTGTTATGGCTTTTCCGTTAGACGCTACGTTTGTCATAATAGTGCTTTTGTTTTGTTCGTATACTTTTGACGTTTTGAGCGAACAAAACGATAGGGAATTGGTCATTTTTTATCCAGAAAATTTTCCATTACCTTTCTATTGTGCTCTAAATGGTGCAGTTGCAGATCCGAACCAACTGAGTTGAAGGGATCTATACCTCGAACTATTTCAAGTCGCAAATCCAATAAGTACTGTCTGTCTGGGTGGTCAGCTTTCTTTGCAAATTCAATTTTATTCTTCTCTTCTTCGAAACGTTGTTTGGGATTAAAAATACCATTCAGTTCCGAGCATTGGTGACATGTCCCATTTTTATTGATTAAGGCACAGCGACCTTCAAAAATACTCACCATTTTCTGCCTTGCCGTATGCAGATAATATTTTACCATCGCTTCGGTAATGTCCAATATCTCGGTAATTTCTGAAACTTTGAATTGGTGAACTTCCTTTAAGAGAATGCAGATCTGTTGCTCGAGAGGTAGCGATTTTGAAATGCATGTCAGACAAAAGTTGATATGTTCTTTCACCTCGAAGTTTGCATGATCCGATGATTGTTGAATCTGCATTATTTCTGGAAAATAATTCGGATTCGACAATGCCTTCTCTCGACAAATGTCGGTTACATCTTCAGTCCAACGTTTTTTCACTCGGAGATTGTCCTTCGCAAGATTCGATGCAATTGCGAAAATCCATGTTCTAAGCGAACTTTCGCCACGAAATTCTTCGATTTTCATGGAAGCCTTTACATATGTATCCTGAACAATGTCCTCAGAATCTTGAACACTTGCTGTTATCCGCAAGATGTATGATTTTAATTGCGGTCTCGTCTTTTCAAACTCGGTCGTAAATTGTTCGTTGGTCATTTTTATTCAATTTTATAATTGAGTGGATTTTCTCTGATTGCACTGCAATCAATGCGTCTTATAAAAGTACCCCATCACTGCCTAAAAGCTAGAAATGCTTCTCTTCTGCTCTGCTTCCACCACCTCTCGCCAACCCCAACAATCTCAAAATAAAAAAAAAAAATCAAAAAACCTGAAACGATATAGTACAAGCATCTAGTCTGGGTGAAGGAGGCGGAAGGGTCGTGGTGTTCAAAACACAAAAACCTCACCCAACAAAACACTATTGAAGAACGAATCTATGAATTGATTTAATCATCTCGACAAGCGCAAAACCAATGTCAAAAAATGCTATTGCTACTCTTTCCGGTATTGTCCATCTGTAAATATGTAGAAGCCTTCTTCTTTGTCGGGAGTGCAACCGTCTTGTGTGCTAATTGTTGTCGCTTTGCCTATTTCAATTCTCCCCGTGCTATCAATGGAAAAGGGATAGTCATACCCACAAAAGCCGGTTGTCCAACCATTGTTTTCTGGAAAATTATCGGACAAAAGGCTCCAATACTCAAAGCGAAAGTGATAAGATGCAACGGACTCAAACAAGAGGGTTTTGGTATCGATATTCCATATTTCATATTTGTGAATGATGGTCTCCTCCTTCGACTGATGCGCTTGCATAATTATTTCTGATACTCCACTGTAGGTTCTTTCAAAAACAATTTCTTTCGCCCCCTTCCCATCTAGTTGAATGGTATCCACTATGCTGGTTGTATTTGCTGGCCTAAACCCAAAAGGTTGGTTTTTTCTAAAATCAAGATTTTTCAAAAACAGGGTATCCAATCCGCTGTTGCAGACATAGTAATCTGGATTGCTCAATACAACTTGTCCGATCATTGAAATGGACGACAGCAACAAGCTTACAATCAAAATTTGTCTCATTTGGTAAATAGCGTTTATTCCAATCTCCCTATCCTTCTTCATTTCCATCTAATCTAGGCATATCTCCTTAATAGATTGGGATTTTTGTGTTTATTCACATCATTCTACAGCCTTTCACCTGCCTGCAACCAAAATTCTAAAAGAACCTTCACTTTCATGGTTGAGCCTGGTTCGGATATAATTACGGAGCAATATAGAATACCATTGCATCTAAATGCTTGTTTTGGAAGTGAGGGAAGGTAACCGCGAGTGATATCGAAAAAAAGTGGTGAGGATTGGCTTTCGGTAGCTTTCTTTTGAATGGATCTTTGCCTTAAAACCAGGGACATCTATTGCTGGTTCTCGTGCCAGATGAAAGAAATCTTCCACATCCGTGCCGTGCGCACGAAGAAGAAGGAAAAAGACGTTTTAGACCGAAAACACCACCTTTATTGCTTGATGAATTTCATCGTGTTGCAGTGACCTTGTGACGATAAGCCGGTAACGAAGTAAACTCCCTGAGGGAAAGAGCGGATATCTATTTGAAAGGGCATGATATTGAGCGAATTGGCTATTTGCTCGCGCATGAGGACGCCGTTGAGATTGTAAATCCGGATAGTTGTTTTCTCGCTTGTTTGGGAGACAATGTTGAGTATGTCTGTTGCTGGATTGGGAAATAGATACGCACCGCAATCATTCACAGGGAAAATTACTGTAGGTGAAGGTTTGAACGTGACCCATGGCCGTGCTTGTTTGATGATTAACTTGTTTTCACTTGTGATTTTAAACTCAATATCCATGGCGAAAGTGCTGTTGTTTTGAGCGTTGTATAGCACTGCAAATTCATCATGTATTCTCGACAAATACTGGCGCAGGAGATCAAGTTGAATGAAGCTCATGAGCAAGGTATCTTCTTCAATAAGACTGGAATACTGGATGATGGCATAGTCGCCAACCTCGCTTGCATAGCGGTTGACGAGCATTTCTTCGGGGAAGGTAGTTCCAGGATTGGTTATGAGATCTTCACCAAGCTGCGAATTCAAGTAAAACGTGCTTTCAGTGGTATAAAAGGGATCGGTGCTCACCCCTACCCCATTCACGAGTTCATCTTCGAAGTTAGGGTGACACAAGACACCCATGGATGATTGATAGTGGTTGATGCGGTAAAACTCTCGTTCATCGAAAGCCCGTAAATTCCACAAACTCGCGAAAATTTCTTTGATAGTTTTGGATATATGTCCTTCATTGGGGTGATGTGTTTTGGAATCATATAGTCCTGCACCGCTAAACTCAGGCAGATCTTCATTGTTGGTGCTTGATCGACAGCGAACAGAGGTTCCAAGAGGAAAAGAGCTGTGCATTTGCGATAAAGAATCTAGCATCCATTGAGGCATTTCACCTGCTTCAATTTGATTCCGAAACTGCGCCAATCGGTATGCACGAATGTTTCGATCTGCATAAAAAAGTGTATCAACTAGCATTTCATCAACCTCATCGAAAAACGCATTGTATTCCATAAACTGCTGGTAGTAGTAAAATGGGATTCCAAATCCATTCGGAATGGTCCCTGGGGCAAATCCGAACGTCCGCATAGTAGCCACATTCGCCGTTTTCGCTCCAAATCCACCGTGCATGTTGAAGTTGATTTCATCAAGCGGCAGAATGGATGTGTGCGATAAATCAAGCAATGGTATTTGCTCATTGTTCGGACGGATGCTCTCGTACCAGGCATTCACCTCTTCAAGTGTAGCCTCGCGGATCTCATAACTGCTTTGTCCTGCCTTGAAGTAAATGTAATGTCCAATAAGTTCCGAAATCTCTTCTTCCTCAAGCGGATCGCGGATATAAGCATTCGGTATATGGTCTTGAATAGCTCTTAAATTGACATGCGACAGGGGTGTTTGAATGATGGAAGTGAGTATTCCACCGACATGAGGCAAAACGTTGGGAATAGACTCATAGAGTACAATGTCTTTTGGATTTGGAACTTCTCCAGGCGCCATGAGGCGGAAAAAGCCATAGCCCTCGGCCTGATTTAAACCCCAATAGTTTATTCCTGCGTAGGCGTCTGAATCGAAGAGGACCGGAACGCGTGATTCAAAGAAAAGCGTCTCATGTTCGAAATAATAGTCTTCATCATTCTCAGTAAGCAGGTACGATAAGTTGTTGATGACAAAGGGCATATTGGCAGCCAACAGTTCATGTGTACGCTGAATTACATCAAACTCTTCTACCAATCCATTGCTGCTAAAGTTGAATGTATACGCACCAAGTGTTCCGTTGTTGGCTAACGCCGATGGATTGTACATGATCTGTCCTTTCTTCACCGATGGTGCTGTGTGATCAATTCCCATGAAACTTGCAAACGACGAGTGAAGCGGAAACGTATTGCAATTCATGAAGTATAATTTAGGGGAATTCGTATCGAAATCTTCGATGATGAATTTGGTAAATTCTACATCGTCTAAGTACCCCACCCATGGAGTGTTGTTCTCTGTGATAGCCACTGTATGAAAGTCTGACTCCTCATTCAAGATGACCATTCCCTGTTCCAACAAAACTGATGGTGCTGCATTGAACGGTGCGGTGCCAGGCACCATTTGAAATTCAACTAAATCATCGATTCCATCGTTGTCGGAATCGGTAGGATTGCTCAGGGGAAAGGAAAGCACACGGTAATGATTTTCGGGATAAGCTCGCAAGGGTTCTGTAAGCGTGGTGGTGCCTTCCTGCCCCAAAGTCATAGACGTAAATTGCTCAAAAAGCGAATCTGGATGATGCCGCACCTGCAAAAGATAATACCTGCCCAAATCTGCATCTACTTCAAGCAAAACCTGCCCGTTACTATCTACCGAGTAGTTCAACACCGAAACCTCCTGACAGACAGTAGATTGGGTAAAAATAAGAAGCATGCAAATTAGTAGGGCGTATTTTGCAGACATCGGTTGAAGATCATTTGATATGTACTACAGCTGAAACGCTGAAAACCCTAACGACATAATTGAATTATCATATTAAATATCAGTTACTTATCTTTATGTTTTAACCGCATTTAATCGGACATTACTCAATAACTAATTTTTTAGTTGAAACAACTTGACTTTCATTGACAATTTCTACAATGTAGACACCCGAAGGGAAGGCTTCTGACTGCAGGGTATGTTGTGCATTCAACTCGCCGGACGATACCGATTGTCCGAAAACATTGACAATGCGGTAAAGATAGCTGCTGTCACTTGGTAAATCAAAATGAATCAAACTGCCCTTGGTTGCTGGATTGGGGTAAACCAAATTCCTTTCACTATTCGCAGACTCGTTAACCGAAACGGGCTCACAAGCTCCCCAACTGAGGTTAAAATGTTTGTCCATATAACCGATGACCGATTGTGTGAATGCAAGTGCAAAAGCTGATCTATTGGCGGGAGTGTCTCTCACGTTGCCATAGTTCAACTCCATCTGCAAACCGTTTATGGGAGCCGATGGATTGTAACAGGTATGATTGGCAGTAATGTAGCCTCCGCTGAAGTAATTTGTGGTGGTTCCTGGCGATGGTATGCTCTCACTGGGTACAGCAGGGTAATTGAGATTCGATAAAAAAGTACCAAAAGCAAAGGGTCCGCGCAGCAATTGAGCGTGGGTGTAATTGTTCACATTGTTGAGCGCTAAATTTTGGATAGAGCTGTAGTTGATATATTGGGCGGTATTCAAGGTATTGTCTGACAGTTCCAACTCATCATCGTACAACAGGTACCCCAACTCGATTCGCTGAATGGGATTGCCATGTCCGTGTAAATCGACAAAAAAAGTTTGACTATCGTATTGTTGATTCACTGCCTCGCGGGCATCTGCTATAAAACCATGAAACTCTGTCCATGCTGCCATGGCCTCTGGGTTTTCGCAAGCACCGTCAGCAACATTCCGGTTTGGATCCAATTTCGCTCGTTCCAAATGCGAAATCACGATATGGGGATAGCATCCAGTAGCTGAAAACAGGGCATTTTTAATCTCTAGAGCTGTTTCTATGGTAAAAGCATCCGTGGCATACACAGGGTCGTTGCATGTTCTGTCAGGAATGCTTGCAGGATCTAAATCGCCTCCGTGCGGAACAGAGATCACCAGCGGAAGGGTTCCGACTTGGTATTCGATGTAATTGTTGGTTCCAAAAATAACTTCCTGAGCCTTCGAATGTAAAGCAAATGAAGAAATCAGGACGATGAGCAAAAATGAAAGTACGGATTGCATGTGCGGTGGGCAATTACAACGATTTGTTCCAATATATATCCCTCAAAGCTATAAAGAAAGACTGCAACTTGATAGAAACTAGCTGGGAACGTTCGCATTTTAAAGCCTCAGAAAAACACCATCTCAGCATTAAAACTTAGCCATCAACCCCTTGTTATTTTCATTTGGTTCGATAAAATCCCACATATTTCCATATAAATCTTCGAAAACAGCGACGGTGCCGTAGTTGAATTCGGTGGGAGGACGTACGAAGTTGATTTCTCGTTCGATCATTTTGTGATAGTCTCTCCAAAAATCATCGGTAAAGAGAAAGAATCCAACTCTTCCACCCGTTTGATTTCCCACACTTTGCAGTTGTTGTTCATTGGAGGCTTTTGCCAACAGCAAACAGCATTCTTTTGCCCCATGTGGGGCCACCATCACCCATCGTTTATGTTCATCGATTTTGGTGTCTTCAACCAACACAAAATCCAACTTTTGAGTGTAAAACTCAATGGCTTCATCGTAGTCTTTTACTACCAGGGCGATGTGTGCGATTCGTTGTTGCATAAGCAATAGATCAACCTTTAAAGATAGTTCAATCATTCATAGTGGCCAAAAATAACGTAGATCAGAAGCGATCGTTTCAAACCTTCAGATCGATTCAATACTTTCTAAAATCCATCCAAAACGTTGAATGAGAGACGGTGGTGAAGATGATTTGAAACTGATCCATAAAAAGTTTATTCATTGCCTCTTTCTAAAATGAATAACCCAAGCTATCATGCTTCAACAAAAAATGTCGGGAAATCGATGTTTTTCAAAAAGCAGCCACATGATTGGGTGCAGGACATCTACATCCGTGCCGCGCGCACGAAGAAGAAGAGCTTAGAAAAGCAGCAGATTTTACTTCTTAAACACCTCAATTTCGTGTTTTTCGACCACCAAATCAGTGAATTTGCCTTCAAAACGGGTAGCGCGAACGAGGTGGTTGTCTATCCAGTGGTAGTTGCCGCCGCGGGGTTTGCCCATCACCATGCCGTGGTACTTGAAGCCGTGCTTGTTGAGCCACGTTTCGGTTATTTCGCGGTGTGCTTCGGTGCGCGATGTAAAGAAAAAGATGATGTGGCCTTCATCGTACCATTTGTTCAGAATTTCGAGGGCATCGGGAAAAGGTTCGACCAGTGCCATGCGCTCAGGTTGTTCGTTAGGGACATCCTCTGTGATGGTGCCATCGATGTCGATAAGGTAGTTTTTAACCCCATCGGCCAATACGGGCGACGCCGCATTTCCGTTCGCATCGACTGCGTTTTTGAGTGCTTTCTTTTCCAATTTGTCGGTAAGTGTATTTTCGACACTAAGGTAGGAAATAGATTGAAGCACAGCATAAAAAGACCATCAAATCTGACAAACAACAGTGCTACATGTTTAGAGCAGACAGAAGTTGGAGTTACATTTGGATGTGGTTGATATTTTCGAAAGGTGGAGGGATTTTCGCAGGATCTTCATTGATCAGCTGGAGGATATCGCGCGTGATACCTCTAGAAATATTCGAAATTGGAATATCGTTGGGAGAACCTTCAAACGGATTTTCTCCCGCCAAACCGATGCGTAGCATGGTATTGAAGACCCAGATAACGATGGTAGCAAAAGGAATGCTCATCCAAATAAAATAATTACCCACAAGTGGATGCGTTTGCGCAATGGAAGCACCCATTTCAGAGAAAGACGGAATAATGGCCATGGGAATAAGCCACATAAAAATATGTACGAAGTGATAACCGATGCTCCCGTATTGCTTGGGGTACGGGAAGTTCTTGATGCGTTCAGCCTTGCCCTGTTGCTCGGTAAGCTCTTTCAGCATTTGCTGGAGATTGAGCAGGGAGAAATCCCATATCTTTTTCTCATCGGTTAGCTGGCGAAGATGCTTGGATTGTAGGCTAATGATGGCATTCGGTTTATTCTCCATCGACATGACATAGTCAAATTCTTCTTTGGAAAGGTGGGGCGCCAGTTCGGTTTCGAGGGAAGAGGTAAATTCTGGGACGTTGTAGGCAAACGAAACTTTCGCATGCATATCCTCATACGACGTTTCCCACGATTTTTTTGTCCGCAACGCATACCGCAGCGCTGTTAGCCACGCCACATGTCGGTGTGTAATGATTTTCAACGTTTCCGTTTCATCATTTGCCGCGGCAGCATTGTGGATATAAAAACTGTCTTTCACCGTAATCACAAACGATCGTGAGGTATTGACGATGCCGCCCCAAACCTTTCTGGCCTCCCAAATGCGGTCGTACGCTGCGTTGTTTTGAAAACCCACCATAAATGCTACAGCAGTGCCTATCAACCCTACCGGAGCGAGAGGAACCTGTAACCATTTGATATTCAGCAGCTCAAAGGCAATTGTGAAGACCGCAGAAAGAATGGTGAAGAAGATAATCTCTCTTTTGGTCCACATCAAAACACTTTTGAAGGGAAACCGTCTTTGGACGTACATAGGACAACGTTTGCGGTAAAAGTAGTTGAAATGGGAAAATGAGTAGACTGACCTTATAAAAATAATCCCTGTTACCAATGGTTGGCTAAATTCTCAACCATTACCAATGTATGTGACCTATATACTTATACATGGGGTAATCTTGATGATCAGCATAAATCGCAATGCACGACATAACATAGTCAGCGACCACCAATGTTTTGAGTTTAAAAATCCGCTTATCCTGATAGATCACTGCTGCTTGTCCGCTCAGAACCGCCTGCCGCACAACCATTTCAATGTCATGCGATTGAGTTTTCGAATCCACTTTATCCATCCAAAAATACAACTTCAAATTTCTCAGGTCGAATCCATTCTCCGCCTGTTGAACTTGATCGAGGGCTGTTTTGTGAAGTTCCGCATATTGAACGCAACGTTTTTGGTACACAGAGTCTGTAAACACCGTCGTTTCATTGTTTCTAATCATTGATTCGTAGTTCAGCGTCAAATACTCCTCAATGGATTTTAGTTCGACGTATATTTTGTAGTCATCTATTTGCCACAGACCTGCACGCGTCAAATCGATGGTATCGGTTAATTGGATTTCAGAAAGAATGGTATCCGTGGGTTGCATGTTATTCAATAAAGCATCATCATCCACTTGGGAGTTGGCGGGATAGAAGGCCAATAGCAAAAGGGTCAGACAAAAGGAATGACCAACCCGATACCCCAGCAGAATGAGTTCGTGTAGATGACGAAGTGCTTGTTTTGTGCTCATTTGGACAACATCAAGATGATTGATTTAGCTGCTTCTACAACAATAATTCAGCCACCTTGAATGAAAGATAGTTAGATTGAAGGGAAAGTTGATTGTGAATAGATGGTTGAATTCAACTCAGGCGATAGAAAAACCACCAAAACCATTTACCCATTCAATGGGCACTTGCCGCAGCAAGGAAGCAGGAGTGAGCAAAAGGCCAAAATCGACTTCCCGATTGCTTTACAGGGAAGAACGACAGCGATGATCTTTGCGTTCCTTTCTGAACTTAGGAGTTGTACTTTACTTGAATCTCACCGCCAATGACAACAAACCAACGTGTCGCAGCTACAAGAAGTGGCGAACTTCGGAACTGAATATTTTCTGGTAAAAAAAAATGTCTTGCGAAAGATAAACGTGAACTTTGAACTTTTTTCGGCATTTCTTGCAACTGCTGTTACCTGCTGGCTTTTGTTAGTCTGTCGTTTAATATACTCTTGTCGTTTTCATTATTCGTTAGTGTCAATGCGATTTTAAGATGCTTAATTTGCTTTTTCTGATTTAAACCATTAAACAATTCTGCCAACAATGAATGATAAAGATGATTGTTGCTCAATTCAATTTTTAACGCCTCTTTTAACGCTATTTCTTTTCCTTGTGCCATTGACAAAGCATACGTTCTGTTAAGTGCTGTAACAGGAGAATACTCGATTTGCAAAAGTCTGTTGTACAATTGCAGTATGCTATCCCATTTTACTTTTGGGTCAAATTCAATTCGAGTGTGCCAAAATGATATCAAAGTTTCCAAATGATATTTGGTAATTTGATTTCCACATGCAGACTTTTCAAGATAGCATTCACCTTTTGCGATAAGTTCGAAATTCCATTTTGTCCTGTCTTGATTGTCGTATAAAATCTGTTGACCAAATTGGTCTATCCGTGCATCAAATCTTGAAGTATGAAAACAGAACAATGCCATCAATGCATTTGTTTTGGGCAGATTTGTTTTGTCGTTTTTGGTTAAAATGTAAAGCATTCGCATTGCCTCGAAACATAAATCTTTACTAACCGTTGTTGAAGCCGTGGAAGAATAATAGCCTTCGTTAAAAAGCAAATAAAGAATGTGTAGTACATTGTCTAATCTTTCACTTAATTCATTACTCGATGGAAACAATATTTCAATTTTACCAGTCCTTAACCTTTCTTTTGCTCGAGAAATCCTTTTATTGATAGTTTGTTTATTAGTTAAAAGTGCATTGGCAATTTCCTCAATGCCAAATCCGCATAGTATCCTTAGTGCAAGTGTAATTTGCGATTCATTGGTGTTTATTGGGTTGCAAACTGCAAACAACATTTTCAATTGGCTATCCTGAATGTTATCTTCAGAAAGGTCGATTTCAAAAATTTCAAATTCGATTTGGCGACTTAGTTCCATAGCGATTTGGGAATGAAAATGGTCATTCCTCTTAAAATAATCCTTTGCATTGTTTTTTGAAACAGTATACAACCAAGCCGATGGATTGTCTGGTATTCCTTTTAATTTCCAAGTTTCAGCAGCTTTCAAGAAAGAATCACTTACAAAATCTTCCGCAAGTTCAATACTTGCCAATCCATACCGCTTGCAAAGTACCGCAACAATTTTGCTGTATTCAATTCTGAATAAATTCGGTATGAGTTCATTTTTGTCCAATTGAAGTGCTTTCTTATTTATTCACTTTTTAATATTAGATTGAAATTAAGGCATTTTTCTATCCAAAAAACCAAATCTTTCGGGTTTTCAAAACCATCATTTTCGATGAATACAAAACCTTTCATTTGCTTTCCTGTAAGGTCAAATGCCGAGCAAAAGGGTTGCTTCAAAGCTGTTTCATAAAAGTGTTCGCCAATTCGGGCAATTAACCTTGGTTGCATTGCTTTCTTTGGTTTGTAAACGCCAACGCACATCTTGTTACCAACCATAAAACAATGCCCTCCGAACATTTTCTTGATTTCAAAGGACACTTGCTTTTCTGATAGAACTGTTTTGATATGGTCTTGTATTTCCTCTATTCCCATCTAGACATAAATCAAAAAAATCGTTCAAAGGTTTTGCAGCAAGCCAATATGGGATAATGTGTTCTTTAAGATTTTCTGATAACACAAATTTTTTGTCTTTTTCTGCAACATAGTAAAATTGTTTATTGGCAATCAACACTTCTTTTTCAAATGTATATTGTAATTCTGGTGGAATTCTTTTGTATGCCACGCCTTGAATAGTATCGAATTTTTCAACGAAGGCTTTGTCCGATTTCAATAATTGGAATTCAGGTAGATTATCTATTATTTTTTCTCGGATATCTGCATGTTTTTCTTTTGAAGGCTGATAATAGCCTGACATAATTCCGAAATCTTGTCCACCAATTCGAAAGGCGATGCCTGCAATAGGGTTTTCTTTTGTGCCTTTGCTAATATTGGCAAAAAAGTGGGTGTTGTAAGGTGTTTTGTCATCTGAAAACCGAATATCTCTATTGATGCGACCAAGACATTTTTTGGCATCTTGGTCAAATTCCGAGTCGTGTTTTTTCATTTCCTTAATTACATCTTCGACCAAATTTAGCATTGGTTTTCGTATTGAGGTTTCAAAGCGTTTTCTATTTTCATCGAACCATTCTTTGGAATTATTTTTCTCAAGTTCATTGAAAAAATCGATGCTGTTTTGCGTAAAATAGTTCATCAAGTTATCAGTTGATAGGGTTTAACGGATTTGCCTGACCTGTCTCCATAAACACTTTCAGACCATTCATCATCAAATCCACTTCCTTGCCCATTTTCTTTTGAATGAATCTGTTCATTAGTTTTACAAGGGAGTTTTTCGGTTGGTAGTGAGATTGCATAGTGATTTGGGTTTTGTTTTCGCCCAAGGATTTAAAATCAACTGCAAAACTTATATCCTTGAGCATTTTGCTGAAACCAAAAGTTTCTTTTTCAACAATAAATTCTCCTCGGTATGGTGGCTTTAAATCAACACAACGGGTTGTCAACTTACCCGATTTGCCATTTACAATGCATTCAGTAACAGCCACGTCGCCAACAGTAGTCATTTGATTTGAAAAATGAATTTTTTGAACGTCACACGTCCATTTTGGACGTAAGGATAGGTCGTTAAAAATATGCCAAGCTTTTTCGCTTGGCACATTAATGACTACACTCTGGTCGAGTTGTTTTGGACTTAATAGTTTTGTCATCTCTCAGCGATTACATATTAAAAACCATTATATCACGAATTTCAACTTTTCCACCTGTTGCAAGTGTTGGGCAACCTTCACTTAATTTTACGGCATCTTTTAGGTTGTCGGCTTTTACGATGATGTAACCACCTACAATTTCTTTCACTTCTGCATAAGGCCCATCACTTATCACACCATTTGAGGAAACTGTTTGCCCTTCATAACCTAAAGCATTAGTAGCTACAAATTTTCCTTGTGCTGCAATACCACCAATCCAATCATTCCACTGTTTTACCATTTGCTGCATTTGTTCAGGCGATGGCATTGGTTGGTCGTTTTTTTCATTTCTGAAAATCATCATAAATTCTCTCATAAATTCTATTTTTTAATTGTGATAAACCTATGACGATTGACGTCAAAGAAATAGGACATCTTCGGTCGATTTAATTTTATTGAGTATCGTTAAGCTTGCAGGTAACACTCAGTTGAATGGATTATTTCTTATTACGAAAGAACATTGAGGTTGGTTTATGGGACAAATCTCTCAAATGAAGCGCCGTTGAACTTAAAGACACCATTGTTCGGAGTGCCTAGCCAAAGGTTGCCATTTTTGTCTTTGTGCATCGAGACTAGATTTACATCGACCCCATTATCTTTCACTTTATAATTCGTGATGTTGACACCATCGAATTTATAGACACCAAGTTGCCAGGTTGTTAGCCAAATACTGCCTTCACTATCTTCTAGAATGTGCGAATAGTAGATGTAATCTTCACCATCTAAAAGCTCCGCATTTCCAATTCCTTTGATCTTTTCATATTGCAATCTGTCGCTCTCCTGGGTTTTTTCAAAGTCGAACACATAGCGATTCAAGGTGTTGCAAATCCAGAATGACCCTTCTCTGTCTTCAAAGACCGAGCGAATGCCAAAGGTGCCACCATGCGGTGTAATCGTTAAATCGTTTTCGTACATCCATTTAATGGATTGTCCATCGAACCTGCAAGCTCCAAAAAAGGAGGTGCCGAACCACATTGCACCCGTGCGATCTTTGTAAATGCTATAAACTTCGTACGGACTAAAAAAAGTACCAGCAACCCGCTCCATAAGCTCCTCATGAAGGTAATGCTTGGGAAACTGCAAATGGTATAGATTTTCTCCGTCATAACGATAAGTTCCTTGTTCGTGACTTTTGCCTAAGATAAAGAACCACAAATCATCGTCTTCCAGCTTCCAATCTGTGCTTTCTATCGCCTGCAGGTCGGTGAATTTTTGTCCGTCATATTTGCTCACCCCCTGCATCGTTGAGAAGAACATGTTTCCCTTTTTATCCTCTTGGATCTGTCGTATGGTGTCGTTCGATAGTCCATGTTTTGTTGTGAAGTTCAAAATTGCTTGGCCATCGTAACAATACACCCCTTCTCCGTTGCTGCCAAACCAGTAATTGTTTCGGGAATCTTGAAACGCATACCAGAGCTGATCACTCAGTTGATTTACGGTGTCGCCAAAAGCCACTTGCGCCCCCTTTTCATCGGTATTACCTCCGTTGTTTACGGGTTGACTTTTGCACGACGAAAGAATGGCTAGCAGACTAAAAAACAAGCAGATTTTTACGCTCATAAGAAATGTGGTTTAGGATGTTGTTAGGTAGCAAGAGGGAAAGTAGCGATTGTCTGGCTCGTGTCGTATTCATCAAACGTTAAATCCTGCAAACAACAGTTTGCGATGCTGCATCTCATGAATTTCACTTTTGTCGGACGAGGACTTCTACTTGTCATTGTAGCTCAAGAAGGGTCCAATATCAAATCACGAAAAGTGAATTAATTAGTCACATCTAATTGATATTCAAATATTTAATCCTATTACAACAATAAACAGTCAGTAAGGCTTAAGCCTGTCGACATCCGCTAAGCGTTCAAAAGCGTTTCGATATCGAATTTTTTCATTTTCATAAAAGCTGCTACCACCCGTTGTCCGCGCTCTGGATCAGCAACAAGCTGCCCCAATATCCTCGGAATGATTTGCCACGAAACGCCGAACTGATCGTCAAGCCAACCGCATTGACCGTGCGCACCACCACTGCCGAGTTGATCCCAATAATGGTCAATCTCCTCTTGGGTGTCGCATTCAATTACGTAGGAATTGGCCGGAGAGAACTTGAACATTGGACCACCATTTAGCCCCATAAACACCTGTCCGTTGATCTCCCACCGCACCACCATCGGATTTTCGTCGATGATTTTAGCATTTTTAAATACCGAGCAGTAGAACTCAGCGGCAGCTTTGGCTTGTCCGTCGAACCACAGACAAGGATAGATTTGATTCTTCATCGATCTTTAATTTTATAGACAATCATTCACAGAAGATACCATGCGGAGCATTTGTTAAGCAAGAGATTCTGTGTACTGCTTGAAATTGTTCAAAATAGCCTGCCATCCAGCTTGCTGCATTTCAAGCGGATTTTCATGTTCCGGATCGAAAGAAACGACAACTTCTGTATGCTCTCCTATTTTATTGAATTGAACAACAGCTCCTCGTCCGCCAAATTCATACGCAAAGCTCTCTCCTACTTTGATTTCGTATATACCGCTTCGAAATTGAAGCCGAAGCTACCGTCTTTGGCTTCCATTCGGGCATTGTAAACGCCGCCTATCCGCATGTCGTTTTCAGCATGTGGACAATGCCAGCTAGCGTCAGCGAAGTTCCAATTTATGATGTGTTCAGGGTTTGTGTAGCTGTCCCACACTTTTTGCGCATCAGCGCAGATGGTTGCTCTTACCGTGATTTTTGAAGTGTCCATTGGTTAAAGAATTGAGCCACAAATATGCGCACTATTATTTCTTCCGTATGCATATAAATCAGCAATCAAATTCGGAAAATTAGACTTTCTGTAACGTAATTCGAAGTGAATAATTTGAAACGAAGTAGTTTTTTCTTTTGGGGACTCTCATCCCAGATTGTGCATTAAATGCAGAGTGCCTTGAGAAATGGGTTCGGAAGAATCAGTCATATTCTCACTCAAACGGATTGCTCCATCTTACATCGGTGCTTATGGTCTGGTCGGTGAGTGTTTTCATAAAAGCTACCAAAGCCGCCTTTTCAGAATCGTCGAAATTCATTTGAATCGGATTGCCGAATTCATCTGCTAACGCAGGAGAAAGGGTTGGATGCGCTTGAATTCCGCTATTGTAATGTTCAACCACCTCCTCTAAAGTAGCAAATCTGCCATCGTGCATAAAAGGAGCTGTTAGTTCGATGTTTCGCAATGTCGATGTCTTAAAACGCCCTTCGAAAATGGGATTTGGAAATACCGCACCAGCCCCCACATCGGTTGTACTCTCATCGAGTCCGTTGTTTTGTGGCCCCGGATTGGCGCTCACAAATGCTTCTGTAGTATGGCATCCGAAACACCCTCCCCCGCCGTTAGCGATGGGTTGAAAGAACAAAGTTTTACCTAGATTCTCCTCCGATGTGAAGTTTGCGAAATCAGCACCGGGGTTTGGTGCAAGGGCCCTCCCCTCATCATATTTGCTTGAGAAGCTGACAATGCTGCGGACAAACTGCGCCAACGCTTTTGCTATTTTTTCCGATGTGATTTCTTCGGTTCCGAACGCTGCTTGAAACAACGCGGGATAAAAAGATTGTCCTTGTGCTTTACTTACCACCTGATCCAGCGTCATCCCCATCTCCACAGGGTCTTGAAACGGCATCAACACCTGCTCTTCCAAGGTAGCAGCTCGCTCATCCCAAAAAAACCTTCCACGTTGATAATAACGCGCATTGATCAGCGTCATTGAATGCCTGCCGGTTGTTCCGCCTTCGAACCCAAAACTCAAGATCGCGTCATCAGAAAAACTTTTTTCTTGTCTGTGGCACGATGAACAAGACACCGTTCCATTAGCGCTCAGCAAGTTATCGTAAAACAAAACCCTCCCGAGAGTAGCCCCTTCATTGGTAATGGGGTTGTCAAAAGGTGTATTGTCGATTCCTTCAACAGACGTCGGCAGTGGTTGTCCGACGACATTTGTTGTAAAATACTCCGGCAAATCAAGATTTGCATAATCATAAGGTGATTCAGGCAAGTTCAAAACTCGGTCTGCAGCGCATTCGGCAGGATCAACCGCTTCATTTTTTGAACACGAAAAGATACTGAGGCACAAAAGACGCGACAGTGAGTGATTTTTGATTTGTCATACGGAATGAAAATACATTGTTATTTAAATATTGACCCAAGAACTTAGAAAAGGTTTAAAACGAACCACAGCGAAGCAAACCAACTCTTCAACTTATCACCGCAACAACTCGAAAAAAGCCAATTCAGTCGTTCAACGATTCAGAAAAACACACTGAACGAATCACCATTGAATTTGTATACATTTCCATCTGCTGCGCCGAAAAGCAAATTGCCATTGCTGTCGGAATAGATGCACCACACCATTGGATTTGAAGTCTGTGCGCTAATTGTGTAGTTGGACATCTTTTCACCATCAAACCTCCAAACACCTGTATCTCTATCGGAAAACCAGATGTTACCTACTGCATCTTCATGAATTGCAAA
This sequence comes from Cryomorphaceae bacterium, assembly GCA_016124575.1. GTDB lineage: Bacteria > Bacteroidota > Bacteroidia > Flavobacteriales_D > Sanyastnellaceae > RI-182. The sequence goes on along the minus strand of WGNM01000005.1, from coordinate 57,856 downwards.
GACATGTTCTAACGTTCCACTTGGAGATTTGTCGCCATCTCGCTTGCTCTCAGCATCAATCAATCCCATTTCATCAGAAAAGTTAACCGTTTTCTCCCCATAATGAAGGAGAACACCAATTCCATTGTTCCCAATCCACAACCTGCCTTTTGAATCAGCCAGCACACTGCGAATGTGCAAATAATCACCTTCTAGAAATACCGCAGAAAGTCCATCGAGCATGGAAAGTTTCTCCCCATCGAAGCAGAACAAATCATCGTATGTTGCTATCCATACTTTTCCATCAACCCCTTTTGAAATACCGGTTACCTGATGAGCCGAAAACGGTTCAACACTCGCTGTTTTCGAGAAAGAAAAGTAGTTCATTCGCTCACCATCGAACACACGAACCCCTTCATTCACGCCCGCATTGAACCACAAGTTTTCGGCACTTACCTTCCACTCCGATTGAGGGTTATTCGCGTCGGACGGATAGTTCGTAAACTTTGCACCATCGTACATGCTTGCACCATTGGCTGTGTCGAACCACATGTTTCCAAAAGCATCTTCTTGAATTGCACGCACCTGTTGGTCTGTCAAACCCTCGTTTACTGTGAAGTATCTGAATGATGTACCATCGAACATGCACACCCCTTCTTGGTGGCTGCCCAACCAATAATTCCCTTTGCTATCTTGAAATATGGAACGGATGTCTGAGGTGAACTTCAGCGTATCGGATACCGCCCCTGACTTCGCAATGCTTCTTGTTTCAGCAACAGTGCTCCCCTCCTTGTTGGATGTAGATTGCGCGCAGGAAACCGACAGATTTAAGAGGATTACTAAAAAGATCAATGGTTTGACAGAGGCCATGATTCAGCGATGGATTGAAGGATCAAATTACTTTGGTTCAAAGATACATGATCCAAAACATTGATATTAGGTCACCATGAACCCTTAAAATTGAAACTTTAGATATCTATTTTCACTGCATGAAAAACGCCACCGAGAAAGCTAAAAACGAAGGCTCAATAAATTCGATATCGATATCCTGTTAGCAATGAAAATAGCATTTTCGCGGGTGCATTGGGTAGGCATTTACCGAAATTATATAGGTTGTGAAAGAGCGTCTTTTTGCAATGAAAATGATCAATTGAGATGAAGGTAGGGTGATTAAAACGGTGATTTGGAGGTGAAAAAGCACCCTATATACTTTCAAACGCAAACAGTGCTGTTGCATCTCCAAAAACAGTCAAGAAAGACAGCAGCCGAGATAGCTGCTGTGCAATACAAAAATTACTTATTAAAACCTCATAGTTCGCTGCAGCGATTGTTTTCATTCAGCATGCGTTTTTGGTGGGGGTTGCGAGCCGCAAGGAAGCTTTGCAGCTAGGTACCGTTTTTAATTCCCCAATTGCTTATTCATCATTTCAAAAAACGCGGTGTCTGTCATTTTTTTTCTACTGTCGAGTAAGAAATCTGCATCTTCTCCTGCTCGGTATCTCAGTTGGTTCGTGCCGTCAGTTACTGCATTAAAAATTACTTCAGCCACTAAACTTGGCTGCGAAACAATGTTATTCGGATTTTGCCATTGTTTCATTAATGCTCCGATCAATGGTTGATAATCTTCAATATTTCCTGCTTGAAAATCGAAAGAACGACTACCAAAATCAGTGGCAATAAATCCGGGTTCTACAATTTTAACTTTCACACCTATCTCTTTCATTTCAAAGTGTAAAGATTCTGAAATCCCCTCAACGGCGAACTTGGTTCCGTGATAAAGAGAACCCAATGCAAAAGTCATTTGACCACCGATGGAAGAAATATTGACAATAACACCGTCTTTATTTTGTCTGAAATGTGGGATAATGGTTTTGGTAACATCCATTAAGCCGATAACATTCGTGTTGAATTGTCTGATGATATTTTCTCTTGGAAAAGATTCCAAAGGACCATAAGCACCATAACCTGCGTTGTTAACCAAGGCATCAATTTTGCCAAATTTTGCAATGCCGTTAAGGATAGCTTGTTCAATGCTTGATACATCAAGGACATCTAACTTTTCAAGTTGTAGGTTTTCCAACTTGTTTAATTCCGTGTCTTTCTCAGGGGAACGCATTGTCGCAATTACGTTCCATCCTTGTTGTTGAAAATGAATAGCAGTTGCTTTTCCGATGCCACTGCTTGCTCCTGTAATTAATACGGTTTTGCTCATTTTTAGTCTTTGTTTAGGTTTAGTAAATTAGCCACACCATTTGCAGTGTAAATTGCTTTTGTAGTCTCGTTCAACAGTTGATTATAGTTTTCTATTGGTTGTTTTAACCCAGAAAAATCAACAACGGTTCTAAAGGGTTTTTCACCAAAAGGTGTATTTACCAGATTGACTAAGGCTTCAGCAACTCGCTCAGGTCTTTGTTCGGGGATTGATTCCACATAAGCAACGTATCCATCAATTGAGGTTTCAGGAAGGCTTGCCATTTCGCCATACTGCTTCATCCTTTCGTTATCGCTTGGCGTTATCATTCCACTCATAAAACCCGTTGGATATCCGCCTGGTTCTATTATACACGATTCAATTCCAAATCCTGAAAGTTCTGCACGGTAGCCTTCCGCCAAAGACTCTAAAGCGTATTTTGAAGCCGAGTATGAAGCCAAGAATGGTGTGGTTACTCTACCGATACAACTTGAAGTGTGAATGATCGTTCCCCTTCCTTGTTGTCTCAAAAAAGGTAAAACAGCTCTCAATACTCGTTGAACTCCAAAAACATTTACGTCAAACATTTTTTGGATATCACCTACGGTAAAGCATTCAAGAATTCCATTAGCTCCAATTCCTGCATTGTTGAAAACAGTATCTAATCCATCCATCTGTTCTATGGCTGAATTTACTCCTGCATTTACACTTTCTTCATTGGTCACATCCATTTCAACCAATGCTACACCTTTTGCTTTTAGCTCATTTGCGATGGCTTCGTTTTTCCCTTTTAATGAACGCAATGTCCCGACCACTTTATGACCGTTTTCCGCTAATTGAATACAAGTTAAACTTCCAAAAGCTCCACTTGCACCTGTTACTAAAATTTTATGTTCCATCTTTTTTATAATGCTTTGATGAAATCAAATATCCGACTGAACGAGTGAGCGGAGTAACACGAAAAAAGAAAGGTTAAACACAAATCGCAGAAAAGCGAAAGGAAGCTTCATTTGCTTCCTTCGATTTAATTCAACTGCCTGTATTCTTGGGGTGTTTTTCCTGTTTTGAGCTTGAACAGCCTACCAAAATAATGGGGGTAATTGAAGCCTAAAGTATAAGCTATTTCACTAATCGAATGGGTAGATCCGAGTAACAAGTGTTTTGCTTTGTCGATAATAAAATCATTGATGTGGTCTTTAGCAGAACGACCTGTTTCTTTGCTCAAAAGATCACTCAAATAACTTGCTGATAAATGGCAGTTTTCTGCTAAATATTGGATAGTGGGTTGTCCTTTTTCGATGAGCTTGTTGGCTGTATAATATTCTTTTAGCAGCACTTCAACTTTGGAAACAATATCCGTGTGGCTCGCGGAGCGAGTATTGAATTGTCTTTCGTAAAATCGTTTGCTGTAATTGAGTAACAACTCAATATTCGAAACCAATACTTGCTGACTATGATTATCTATTCGCTCTCTGATTTCATCTTGAATGAGCTGAACAATTTGATTGAGGGTATTTTGTTCATGAATAGACAGGTGCAAAGCTTCATGCACTTCGTAGTTAAAAAAATTGTAGGAATCAATTTTTGAACCAAGGGGAGTATTCCTAAAAAGGTCGGGATGAAAATATAACATCCAACCTTTTATTTGATTCAGTGCTTGGGGTTTCTTCACTGTAATTACCTGCTTAGGTGCGGTAAAAATTAAAACTCCGTCATCAAAGTCATACGAGTTTCGTCCGTATTCAATTCCGCAACTTGAATCCTTTAGAGCGATGCAGTATAGATCAGAGGCGAATCGTTTACCAACAGTTTCTTCCCCATAAGCGAGTTTTTGTGTATCAAGTATTGTAATTAAGGGGTGTGTTGGCTTGTCCAAACCAAAGACAGCCCTGATTTCAGTAATTGATCTCGAATGAATAATCTCCTCGCTCATGCGTGTTCTTTCCACAAAATTACTTTGTCTTTCTGAAGTTCATTAACACAAATCGCTGATTTTGTCGCACGTTTAAGTTAAAATGGCAGCTAGCGAGCTTAGGTTGAAACGGAGGACATTTTGACGCTACAAAATTGTCCTTCGAGACAAAGTTTGATAAAAAAAGAAAACTCTATCAAAGCACTGATTGCTCAATGTTTTTTAGGCTCTATTAGGCAATGGGTATTTCTATAGTCTAACAAATTTATATTCCACAGTTTTCTTTTCCTGTTTATCTTCTTCATGGTCAAAGCTTTGAATAAGAATCGTATTGTCATCGACAAACTCGAGAGTCTGTCTAACGTAAATGCTTTGTTTAGAAACAGGATTAGTTAGTTTCCCATGAAGTGTTGCGGTCTTTGTGCTTTCGTTCCATTCCCCGTGAAGGGCTAAAGTCCCTGTCCCCATATTTGTGATCGTAGTCATTGAAATGGTGCTATCAATAGTATTAAATCCAACGGTATAAATGGATTCGTATTCCATACCAATCATGTTACCTTTTTGTTTTAATTCTAGGAATCGACCACCTAAGATCATTTTGTGAGAAGAACCAATTAGAACAGGTTCTTTTAGTCCATTCATTTCCATTTCCATTTGAAACTCCCCTTCGTACCTTGAAAACAATTCATGAACTGAAGAAGGTGTCATATAGACTGTCCATGGGTCTTTTTCTTGAGCATTCATAGTAAATGATTGAATTAGAAAGAATACTAGTGTTAATTTTTTACTCATTTGTATTGTTTTAAATTTCAGCCAAAGGCAATCTGTTATATCATCTACCTGCTGTTAAAATTTTCACTGAAAATAATCAATTGAACTGAACACTGGGTGATTTGGAGGTGATTTGGAGGTGATTTGGTGTTATCAAATACACTTTAATTTGCAGGAAATATCAAAAAATGTTTTCAAAAGCCCCAAAATCAGGAAAAAAACGCATGAAATTAATTAATAGACTTCCAGCTAGGCTTTGAGTTTAAAGCTAGACAACGAGCAATTCATAGCGAATTTTTCATTCAAGTATGTCCGACAAGATTTACCGAATTGAGAGTGTATTTTCGAAGCAGAAACCCTCGCGACGCCTATGCAGTGTTACCTAAATTTTATTTCAATCTGTCTGCAATATTCGGGATCAAAGAAATCAAATAGTCCGGAAAATCTTCAAGTATCACGAGGACATTCTGCTCAATTGTCAGCAGGTGTTTGGGTTCGCAATCATATTCGCTGGTTTCGAATAAGTGCACTGCATCAAAGAATTCCCAATATTCATTTAAATGCTTGTAACCTAACACATATCGCTTTTCAATTTCAGCGTCAGGCACAAAATGTCCGCCATTCTCAACTCTTATTCTAACACGTTCTTTTGCTTTATCAATGGAATCTAAACAGAAGAAAGCAAGCTCTAAACGGTAATCGTCGCGCTTAAAAACTGTCGGCCAATATAGCGGAGTAGAATTGAAATTTGTTTCATAACAGAAATTCTTCTCTTGGGATCTTGCAGATTCAATGCTGATTCGTAAATCTTCAATCGACAAATTGTGAGCCATCCGCTCTCTCAGTTCATTGTCAATGAGTGATTTGTAAAAATCAAGAAAAACTAAATCGTAGTCATAGGGAACAACATCATTTGGAGAGAAAGCCTTGGAGAAAGAAGATTTGCCCGAGCCATTGCAGCCAGCAACAACTAACAATACTGGTTTAGACATTAAACTGAGGCCCAGAAACTGGTTTTTCAGTTAGTTGCCCATTTGCTTTCTTTTCCTCATACAAGCGAATTTCTTTGCGAACTTTTGGCATTTCGTGAGCTATTCGCTCTTTAAGCTCTGACAAATAAATCAGTATTTCTTGTTTGGTTCTCATAAAACAAAATTACGAATTTCTGCCCACACAATACTTACAATCAATAGATTGTATCATTATTCCGCTCAAAGGATGTCTGTCTAATGCCCCATCACTCCCCTAATTTTCCATGAAAATAATCAATTGATTTGAATGCCGGGCGATTGCGAAGGTGTATTACAGATGAATCAGCACAATTTTCCTTGGAACAAAATATTGAGAAGGTTTTTTAAGAGTAGCTAATTTCAGGGAAGACCCCAATTGGGATGTGATCCAAGAAATACCTACCGAATGTTTAGCACACAAGATCGGTATACTTGGATTTGAAAAGCCCAAGTAGGAACAAGGGAATCACCTTCAATTTAGGGGTTGATAGGAAAGATATTTATGTCTGAATCGTAAACCTGGAATTTCGCCTCATCAGATCGGATTCACTCACTGGGAAGTTCACTCACGCACCGACAATAAGGCTCATGTGATGCAGGGCCTTGCTAAAGTGGCGTATTTGGCATCAAGAGCAGAAAGTCTTATCTTGCAAAAAATGAATTAGTTAACAAATCAAATCATGAAATCTCTTTCAATCTTTTCGCTGCTCTTGATTGTTTGTGCAAGCCAAGCTCAAAATTCCAATGACTGGGGGATTACCGTAAACGGTCTTAATTCCGAAACTGGTTTCGTCACCTTAGGTGATAGCGAAGGAAACATTTATATGGGCGGTGAATCGCGATCTGACAATGTAGATTTTGACCCTGGGATTGGGGAAAATCTGCAATCCGACGTTTCCCTGTTCAGCGCTCCTTTTATTTCGAAATACGATTCACAAGGCAATCACCTTTGGGCATTCATCCTTCCATTGAGCACACAAGGCGACGTGAGAGACTTAGCAGTAGATGCGGATGATGGAGTTTACGTATTGATCTATTTTACGGGAACCATCAATGCCAATCCAGAAGGTCTCGCAGAATTCACGAGCGGATCTTCAGGCGATGCGCTCATTGCCCACTACTTATCAGACGGGACATTCGACTTTGCTTTTTCAATAAATGGTGAAGGCAATGCTGATGCATCTACCCTAGCACTTGACAATGAAGGCAATATTATCGTAGGCGGATCGCTTACCAATGTATGTGATTTCGATCCAAGTGCAAATACACAGAACCTTGTAGGCGATCCTTCCGGTCCTTTTATGGCCAAGTATTCTCCATCGGGCGAGTACATATGGGCCTGGGTGAATCCAAATGATGGCCTGAGTTTTATTCAAGATATTGAAGTTGATGATGACGATAACATTGTCATAGTAGGATCATTCAGTGTTTCCATTGACCTGGATCCATTTGGAACTATCTCCACTCTTCTCGCTCAAGACGCACAGGATGGCTATATAGCCAAATACAATTCCACTGGAATTCTTGTTTGGTCAAAAGGATTTCATGGAGAATTCAATGAAATTTGTGAAGGTCTCGAGCTGCTGACCAATGGCGACATTCTTATCGTCGGGAATTTTGATGGAGACATTGACCTCGACCCGAGTGCTGCTGAAGAAATAATTCCAACCAACTTTTCTTACAATGGTTTTCTCGTCAGACTAACTTCTGAAGGCGATTACGTTAACGGAGATATATTGGAAGCTGGGGGCGATTGCAGACCAAAAAGTGCACACAGCAACGCCTCAAACGATATTATTGTTTGCGGATCTTTCAATGGCACTTTCTCGCCTGGTCCGCTTGCCAATCACATCAACTATGGTGGTCGTGATTTATTTGTTGTGAAGTACTCTCAGTCGCTCGACTATGTTAACTCTTTCGTTGTAGGCGGATGGGAAGATGACTTTATCAGCAATAAAAGCATGGCGGTATCTGGCGACAAGGTAATTATCACAGGCAATTACGATGAGAATTTTGATTTTGCTCCTGAAAACCTTGATGATCCCGCACCTGCTCCTGCCGGTTTAACCGACCTCTATTTGGCTCAATACACCTTCGGTAATTCAATTGGGGTGAATGACTTCCTCGAACCGCAAGCACTCATAAACATTTACCCCAACCCATCATCTGATTTCATTCACCTCAGCGGTGAGAATGAACTTTCCACTTACCGAATTATCGATCATTTGGGTAAAATTGTTGCCCAAGGAACCACCAGCATGAATGCTTCAATTTCAATTGTGGATTTGTCTGCAGGAACCTATATAATCCAATTAAGTAAGGGCAATTTGAACCTGGCTTTTATAAAGCACTGAAATGCCGAGTCGATTCTGTATTGTATTTTCTTTCTAGGTGGAATAGAATTGGACTGCCTATGATTTTGATAAAAAGTCTACTAGGGAGGCTTTTAGTTTTTGTGGTGGTAAGAGATTGAATATCGGGCGGAGGTTGTAAGCTGTGAAAATGGAGAGGGCATCGGCTGGCGAACATTTCATGCAATGAATTTCAAACCTAAAGATAACCAATGTGTGTATCTAATACCAAAGGCTATTTGACTTTATACACTATCGAATATGAAGTATGGATGGGGGTTTTTAGACAGGTTGACGTCTCCAGCTTCACGGCGGGCGGGAGTTTTTGACACTGTCTTTGATGAGCAGAACTGTAATTCAATAATATACATATTTTTGAATAAGAGAGGTGAGGCTGGCGTGAAGCGGGTTTTATAATTAGAGCATATTATCTGAGCCCACAATTCATTCCTATTAGTACCCAAGTGGTTCTCTGCTTGTATGGCGGAATCTTAATATTCGAATTTGGTCCTTGTCAGTTTTTACTTGATAGGTGATCCTGTAGTTGAAAACAATAAAAGCCCTGAAGTCCTTATCTTCAGGTAATTTTAGTTTATCGACTTCAAAAATAAGAGGATTCTTTTTGATTTGTGCGATTTGATCAAGAACTGCCTTTTTAACAATTCGTGGAGCTTGACTGCTTTGCTCTTCTAAATATTCTAAGGTCTCTTTAAACTGATTTAAGGCTTCAGTATCCCAAACAATTCTAAAGGCACTTGACCTTACCATTTCGCAATTTCTTTCAGAGCGTCTTTATGGGAAATTGAATTCCCTTTTTCGATTCTCTTGACCGCTTCATCAAGTTCTTTGTTATATTGTTTCCGGGTAATTCGTTTGCTCTCATTATCAACGTGCAATAGGCTTTTAATCATTTCAAGAACAAGAACCTGCTGTTTAGTTGAAAGCATGGGAAGGTAATCTTCTACTTGTTTTTTTATCGCCGTCGATGTCATACATATAATTTTTGCTCTGTTGCTAATTTACAAAATTTCATATACACCCCAAAAACTATCGAAAAGTGCTTTAACGGGAACTAAAAACGATAAAAATGCCCATGAAATCGATGAAAAGCCTGCTGAATAGGCTTTCAGTTTTTGTGGTGGTAGGAGATTGAATATCAAGCGGAGGTTGTAGGCTGTGAAAATGAAGAGGTTGGCTGCTAGCGATTATTGTCTGCTTGAAGATACCCAAGGTGGGGATTGTTTGAGAAAAGCTTTTGATTGTCTGCACACTCAAACATGAATAATGGAAGGGGGAGTTTAGATAGGTTGACGGTTTCGGGAATGGCGGTGTGACGAACTTTTTAATGTAAACCCAAATTCGGGGTTAAACTATTCTCTTTCATCAAATCCGTTTTCGAAGTAAGGGGAGCAGCCAGCAGTTCTATCGGGGTTAGCCTCCATAAATTTTCATAACAATTGATTAAGATCTTGTCTCCCAATAATCGTCATTATTTCCACTACATCTTTATTCATTTTGAAAAATATACTATCTACACCACAAACACAACGTCGATATCCTGGTTTAATGTAATCAACAGATTCGAATGATTGTGGATTCTTTGCAATAAGTTCAAAGTGGACAAAGAAAGACTCAAAGTATCTGTCTGCTTGTTTCATTCCAAATTGCCTGACGCCATAATGATGAATTCGGATCAAATCTTCCTTTGCAACAGTGCTTAATTTGTATTTACTCATCAAGCATACTTTTAGATTGCTTCAAAATTTCTGATTTGGATTCAGTTGTAAATCCCGATTTTTCAGCCTTATCTAACTTCAATCGAATTAAATCAATTTGCTTTTGTTGACTTCTTGCCTGACGAATTAAATCATTAACTAATTCACTCTTGCTTGAATATTCTTTACTGTCAACTTGACTTTTAAGCCATTCATCATTTGGCTCAGTAAAGGAAATACTTTGTCTTCTCATGATGTTTTGTGTTGTGGTGTAAATATACACCAATAACGCATCACTATAAAATTAGTATGTGCGATATTAGGGTGCGCTGATGGATGCTAATATCTTTTAAGCAAACCGAAGCACACACAACCCCAACCACACCTATTTCACTTATTCTTGGATGCTTACAATCTAGATATAAATAAAAACCCCCTCACTCTTCATGCATCACCACCAAATTGGGTGTTTCGACGTTTATGTGTTGCAAGAAGAAGGTGATGATGGCGGGGTTGAGGGCGAAGATGTTGCGACTGCGCTCTTGCGGGGCGTTTGCGGGGAAAAGGGTTTCGTGTATTTGTCGGATTTGGTTTACCGAGACTTCTTCGCTTTGCTTTACGGCTTTAACTGCTGCTTTCGATAGGTTATCGAGTTCGGTGAGCCACTTTGTTTTCATGGCTTCTGCTTTGCCCGTTAGACTTTTATCGATGTTTATGACTTGCTCTTTCAATGTGTCGGCAAGCAATGTTAGCTGAGCAATTTCGGCATCGAAGGTTACAGATTGGGCGGCGTTGTGCATGAGCCAGGCGCGGATGATGTCGTCGGGCTGTTGTAAAAAATCTTCAACAGTAAGTTTCAGTTTTTCCATCTTGGCCGCGAGGTTGGCAGGAATGTACACGCCTCCTGCACGCATCACAATGGCGGGGTATGCGATGTTGCGCGCAGCGAACAAGGTTTCGAGCTGCAGCCAGTAAGATACCTCACCGGGTCCGCCAATGACCGCGACATTTGGAAGTAGTGTTTCTTGGTAGAGCGGACGAAGTATCACGTTCGGACTGAATTTTTCGGGACTTCGTTTTATCTCTTCCGCGATTTCCTCCACCGTCCACCGGTAATTTCCAGCCACGAGCTTCTCCCCTTCTCGATCGATACGCAAACGCAATCCGTCAGACAAATAGAACAAATTCACCCTGCGGGGGTTGACTTGCACCGACAATCCGGCTGCAGTGATCTCACCATTTAAGGCTGCTACCACATCCATGGCGCTGCCATGCACGATATCGTTCACCATTTCATCGGCAAAAAACGTCTTCAATTCGGGCGCATCAGCATCTAGCACAACCAGTCCGTACTCACCAAACAGTTCATGCACCAAGTACCGTGTAGCGGACGCTAAATCGCCTTGTTTCGCATATTCTCTGAGCATTTCAGCCACACGCTCATCGGGTTTGATGAGGGCAATGAATTCTTCGGCAAGGGCGCTCAAACCAGTTGTCTTCATCCTACCGACGGGTCCGCCTGACGGGGCATCCCACACCAGTTTTTCGCGGTAGGCGTGCACATGGTTGATCTCTTCAAAATCATGATCTTCGGTTGCCATCCAATAAACAGGTACGAACCGTTTTTCGGGATATTTCTTCGCCAGCGCTTCTGCGAGACGGATGGTATGACTGATTTTGTAGATGAAAAAAGCCGGCCCTGTAAAGATATTGAGCTGATGTCCGGTTGTTACAGTGAGCGTATTGTCCTCTTTCAGCGCATCAATATTCTCACGCACGCTGCCAACAGCGCGGTTTCCGTATTGATTCAGCAGGGTATTCGCGAGTACATCGCGGATGTTGGAGCTGACGTTTCTTTTTTCAACGATTTCTGTGGTTGGAAATGCAACTGCTTTCGACCACGTGTTGGTTTGAGCCAGGTGTCGCCCAACGATATCGGGTAACAATTGATGTTGCGAATAGCTAAGATGGGATGCACGCATGGTGCAAAGATAAGGTGCTTTTTTAGCGAATCAGGTTAACAGTGCCGCGTAAGGTTTGCGTTCCTTTATCATCGGGATCCTCGGCCAGTTCGTATTGTATTTCCCACACGTAGACATCAACATCCAGCAACTCACCTGAGATTGAATGTCCGCACCACCCTGCATCTCGCACAGTCGTCGTATACACCAAATCTCCCCAACGAGAGAAGATCGACATTTTGAATTTGCTTACTTCTGGCAACACAGGGACGAAGATGTCGTTTTCGCCATCACCATTTGGTGTAAAAGCGTTCGGCACAAATAGACCTGGTGCCACGGTCATTGGCTCGTCAACTGCCTCATCATCACCTTTTACATTGTCGTTTCCATCGGTAATACCTTGCAGTTGTTCTTCCATTTGAAAATCATCAACAAAGTAGTAGGCCACTTGCGGACTATTGCCTTCTTTGTAGACCACCGAGATGTCTGCATCGTTTCTAAACACCCCAATGGTCATGTATTCGAACGGTTCTGTGGCGGTGAAGTTGAAACGCATTTCGATCCATTCGCGGGAGTACACGGGTGTGCTTTTATAGAATTCAGGTTCTACGATGAGTGGTGTCATATCGGTTTGTGAGCTCGCTCCTGTTGAGAAGCACACACCGATGTGGCTAGTTGCCAGTCCACCTTGGGAATTGTTTGTTATAACACCATTGGTGATGTAGAAGCTCACCATGTACTTCATGCCCACGGTTAGCGGAGCATCGAGGCGGTTAACGAGGTATTCACGTTTGTTCGTCCCTTCCGCACCTGCTGCAATGAATCCCATTACTGCATTGCCTTCAAAAGGGACGACTACTGCGATTGGGGTTTCAGGCAGATCACCACCTAGAGAACCATTGATATGAAAATAATCGGGAGATGCTGTGGCACTCTGAGCGTTGTCCCACCCGTTCACCAAAGTCCATTCACCTAGTGTTGACGGCATGCCCGAATTTGCTTCGAATCCACCGTTAACAATTTGCGAAACTGCATATGAGTTGAGAACGAAAATGCTAATAATTATGAGGAAGATACGCATGAAAGTTCAACTTTGGGTTAGCAACACAGAAGGATTTAACAGCCCTCCATACAACACCGTAAAGTAACGAATTTTCCTTGAATTTCAAAACAAAACACGCACAAAAACACCAACTTATTCACTACAAAACCTGCAGCTATTGGAAAGTTTAGTGCATAGAAAAAGGGCTCCGTTGAACCCTTTTTCACCTTAACCAAAACAACTTTAGTGTAATTCTATCCGGGTACCTTGCAGGGTTACTCTGGCAGAATGGGACTAAACTCTCTGATATAATAATGTTGATTGTTATGAAAATGTTGTGTGGAAGTAAAAAAAAAGGAGGCTTCGGCTTCGGCTTCGGCTTCGGCTTCGAGAACCTCAGCCGGCGCGTGCCTCAGCCTACGTATGACGACGCATGCATCAACCTACGCATGATGACGCTTGCATCAGCCTGTGGGCGATGTCTATTTATTGGTGTACAGCAGCACGGCGAGGCTGACACCAAAAGTTGAACCTTGGAGAGAAATTGGGATTTCATTTTGTTCAAAGGGATGGATGAGCAGCTTCGAAAAGAGGCCGACATCGAACCAGAGGGATTTATCGATCCGCAGGCGGTAGCCAATTTCGAGGCGAGGAACGACCAAAGATTTTTTGATGGCGTAGGTATTTTCAGCCTGATACCACAAAATTTGGGACCCTTGATTCGGAATAAAAATCATATCTGGCTTGTTCGACGAGAGCGCCAGCAAGAACTCAGCGCCTGCAGCTACGCGGAAAGTCCGATCTTTTTGAAGAAGAACCTCTTTACCTGCTTGAAGGCGAAAGTGAAAGAAATTGATGTTTACTGCACTTTCAGACAACTTCAATTGCAGGGTATCATATTCCTCGCCCAACTCATAGCGGTACAAGGTAATTTGATCGATGCGGCCTTTTTCTGGGGAATAAAAGCGAAACAGACTATCATCGAGTTGGTTGGTATCAAAAGTCCGAATTGGCGCCGACCAGCGATCGACACCGGTAGCAGCATTGACGGTCCACCCCTTTCTCAGTTTTTTCTCAGCAAGCACTGAAAAACCCGCTGCAGGTCCGAATCGCGTCGGATTTCCTGAGAATTCATTCACAGATTCATAGCCATCGAAGTCGAATTGCAGGTTCGACATAGCAGAGCCGCCTTCAAACTGCCAGCCGAAGCGCCAATTTCCGTAGTTGCGTTTTTTGGGTTTTTCGGGAGTTGGATGTTGGAGGGTATCGTAGGTTACCTCCTGCTCTACTATCAGCAATTTCCCATCGATGATGATCGTATCGCGCACGGCAGTGTTTGCCAGCGCAGCGAGCGGCATCAAAAAGAAAAGGAGCCAGCCCAGATAGGCGCTCCTTTTTATATATGCAGTGTTGTTTGGACTCACTCTTAGAAAGGCTCTGGAAGGCCGAAGATAAGTTTTATCATTTATCTTCCACCGTCACTTTCACAGGGATTTTCAAATACATCTTGTCGCCATCGGCTTTCAGCGCATCCTTCAAATTACTCAAGTCTGCGTTTACCTCTTGGAGCGGGTTGAAAACAGGAATGTACACTTCTTCAGGCGTTGCTGTTTCAGCTAAAATGCCTTCTTCAATTGCCTCTGCAGGTTCAAGCACAGGAGCTGAAACAAATACTCTCGGCGTTTGCACAAATATTATGGGCTCTGAAGGAACTTGTCTTTGTGAGCTTGCTCGGCGCTTCGCGGATGATGCAACCATTGCAGTAGTCACAGCATTTTCAGTTGCATTTGACTCAACCATTTCAGCTACTGCGCGATTAAGATCAATTGACTCGCTGGTATCGCGGAGAATACGGGCTGAGGGCGACGTTCCTTGGAACGACGACAATGCTATTGCGCTCAGCAAACCGGCTGTTGCAACCACATAAAAAATGTTCAAACTATTCCATGCGAATCTCCAGAAACCACCGCGAGTGGTTTGAGATCGGATGGCATCCCAGCTAGCTCCAGAAGGCGCCACTTCGTGGTTGGCCAGCCCTTCACGGAACATTTCGAAAAAAGGATCATTGTGCTTCGTCATATCCTGCCAAATTTACCTTGCTCATCTCAAGCAACTCACGTTGTAAAAACTTCTTCGCACGTGAGAGTTGCGACTTCGAGGTATTAATATCTATTCCGAGTTTCTCGGCTATTTCTTGGTGTTTATAGCCTTCAACAACGTACATGTTAAAGACCATTTTGTATCCTGCAGGCAGCGTGCTGATGGCGTTCATCAGCTCTTCTGCAGTATATTCTGATGAGAATGGCTCATCGCTGTGCTGCAGTTGAAACATATTGTCTACGTCGTCTTGGTAGGCATGTTTCAAGTTGCGGCGATAATGGGTAATCGCAGTATTGATGACGATCCTTCTGATCCAACCCTCAAACGATTTATCTTGAGAGTAGGTATGCATGTTTTGAAAAATCTTTACGAAAGCTTCTTGAAGGACGTCTTCAGCGTCGAACTTACTGTTCGTGTAGCGCAGACTCACCGCGAATAACATGCGTGAGTAGCGTTTGTACAGCTCGTGCTGGTACTTCTCGCTGTTGCGTTTACAACCTTCTATGACTTCTCGTAAATCGTTCATTGGAACGTCATCTGAGTATAAGACTACAAGGTAGCGAAAATGGTTGCACGCAAGGAAAGAGAACAAAAAAACGACCGTGCGTTAATGGACATTTAAAAAATCGCGCACGTGTTTTATCAAAAAAGAGGAGCCGACTGCACACCAAAGAGCTATTTCGTTTTTAGTTCATTATTGAACCAAGTGATTAGTTCATCATGTAGAATATCTTTATGATCAGAAAAGAAGTGATCTGTTTCGAATATTTTCAATTCAAACCGTATTTCTGTTTCCTTCAGTTTTTCAGAGAACTCGATGGCTTGGTGGTGATCAACACGTTTATCGTTCGCACCAGCGAGAATTAGCAAGCTTGTCGACTGATTTAGCGAAGATGTCCAAAAAAGCGCTGACCGTTTCTCAAGCGCCTTCTTTTTATCCTTTTCGTAATCGGGGATACACTGACTAAACACAGTTTTCTCAAGTCCAGGTCGTTCTTTCAGCGTATCAAAAAGGTTAGTAGCCCCATTGCCTACCACCACTGTTTTCAACCGTTTCGTTTTCGCCATGGCCTGATACGACGTCATACCACCCCGTGACCAGCCGAACATGCCTATTTGCGAAGTATCTGCTTTTTCAATTTCATTGGATAAATCAAACAGTGCAAGGACATCGTTCAATTCTTCTCCGCCATATTCATCGGCATTGCGGAGGTTGCTTGCCATGATGACAAAACCAGCGGCAGCCAGTTTTGAAGTATAATTTATCATCGTAGCAGCGTCTAAGCTAGCAAAATCGCGGTTACCACCCCGGTTGAAAATAATAACGGGGTATTTCCCTACCACTTTGGGTTCAACGATAAATCCCCGAACGACATGATTTTGCGACAAGTAAGTCATTTCATAAATAACCACATCATCCAAATACCTGAACTCTTCATTCAGTTCGCCGTTTTCAGATATCCCATCCCAACAGCTTTCTACAGCCAGGTTAACAACTTGTTTTGTTAAAAAACCTTCTTGAGCAAACGCCAATGCAGAACAAACAAGAGCAAAAAATGACAATAGAATGCGCATAAGAACCAAGTTACCCGCAAGAACTACTATTGATTGCCACCAAAGCGCATGTTTAACAACGGCTTAAGAAACAAAAGATTCCTACCATTCAGAATTTGTAAAAAAACAAGGTTGCCTACCACAGTATCAGACTCATAACCAGCCACTTGACACAAATAATACCTGTCCATTTACAGGAAGTCTTCCTCCTTCATATCGAGCCATTCGAGGGTAGAGCGGTAGAAAATATCCTTCACCGTATCTTCAGGAAGGTTCATGTCTTCGATGTACTTCCCGATTTCGAGGTCGCCCAAAGGGAAAGGGTAATCGGAACCTAGCGACACACGTTTGGAGCCCACCATTTCGAGGACATACTCCAACATCCGCGCATCGTGCGTAATAGAATCTACCCAAAACCGGCCGAGGTAATCACGTGGATTGATCGGGTTATCGATGGCAACAAGGTCGGGACGGCAATTGAAGCCATGCTCTACCCTGCCGATTGTAGCGAGGAAAGAACCACTGGCATGAGAAAGGTTCACCCGCAGTTTCGGCAAGCGTTCGAGGACCCCAGAAAAAATCAACGAGCAGGCTGCGCGAGATGTTTCAGCCGGCATACCCACTAGCCAAGGCAGCCAGTATTTCGTCATATTTGCTGACCCCATCATGTTCCAAGGGTGCACCATAACTGCAAGGTTCAACTTTTCGCAAGCCTCAAAAATCGGGAAGAAACGATCTTCAGAAAGATTCAGATCATTGATGTTGCTACCGATTTGTATTCCTTTTAATCCGATTGCTTTGCAGCGCTCGAGCTCTTGAATGGCCAGATCGGTATCTTGCATAGGCACCGTAGCCAGCGCAACGTAGTTTTTCGGGTATTTCACACACAACTCAGCTAGGTCATCGTTTAAAAACTTCGACACTTCTAGGCAATCATGCGGACGAGCCCAGTAGCTGAACATCACCGGAATGGTGCATACCACCTGCACTTGGGTTCCGAATTTCGCATATTCCTCGATTCTCAATTCCGGATGCCAGCAGTTTTCGTTTATCTCACGAAAAAAGCGATCACCCTGCATCATCCGTGCGAAACCCTGGCGGTGGTGCTCCAAATGAATGAAGTCGCCATAACCGAATTTCTCCGACCAGCGTGGCAAGTTGGCCGGAAGAATGTGCGTGTGCATGTCTATTTTGAGCATCGTAACGAGTTGTTAGGCGAAAATACAGGTTTTATTTATTTCACTCCTTTTTTTGTCCGCTTCAGATCGAGCATATTGATCGCATTCGTCGAGAAATCCGACACATCTTTTCGAATAAAATGCGACACCTGGTCGTAAAAAAGAGGGATAACAGGGACATCGTTGGCGATCATTCCGTTCATTTCACGGTAAATCGCAAAACGTGCAGAATCTGTTTTCGCCTGAGCGGCGGATGAGTACAGTTCATCGTACTTGGCATTGCCGTAGTGGGTGTAATTGGCCCCATTTGGACAAAAATTCTTGGATATGAACGTCCCTAAAAAGTTTTCTGCATCCGCATAATCGGCGAGCCACGACTTTCTAAAGAGCAGAGCATTGCTAGAGGA
Source organism: Cryomorphaceae bacterium (assembly GCA_016124575.1). Classification (GTDB taxonomy): domain Bacteria; phylum Bacteroidota; class Bacteroidia; order Flavobacteriales_D; family Sanyastnellaceae; genus RI-182. The sequence continues at coordinate 39,685 of WGNM01000005.1, read as the reverse complement.
GACTTGCTCACGTTGGGCAGGCCCAGCGAGGACATCCACCGAGATTTCGATACCAATTTTTCGCCATTGATGTTGAAGAAATTCGATGATATCGACATAGTCGGAAGTCGTACTGAGCGGAATTACTGGCAGCCCTTCACCATTTGGAAACCCTGCATCCGCCATGTATTGGCGCGCCAATTCTAAATCGTATTCTACCAACACCTCAGGATTTTCGAAGCCCGCCATCCCCGGAGGGACAAAACCATTTACCGCTTCGTACACCGAATTGTTTCGCAGGTAACGGACCATTGCCGCACGATCTACCGACATGTTGAGGGCACGGCGAATGCGGACATCGTTTAGCGGATGATTGGCAGAAAAAGGCAGAGAATCGTCGACCAACACACCAATGTAATCAGTCTTTATAAACGGCGAACGTTGGAAATTAACCAACTCCTGGTAGGCAGGTTGAAGTTCGCCATCCTGCGTTAGCAGCTCATCTTTGTATGCCGCATGTATGCCCGACATGAAATCGAATTGTCCTTGCAGGAGGCCCAGAAACTCCGCATTCATATCGCGTACAAACTCAATTTTCACTGCATCAAGGAAAGGCAGTTGCGCGCCATGTTCATCGCGTTGCCAGAAATTCGGATTTTTGTGAAACACCAGCGCCACATCTTCCATCCAAAAAGCGAATTTGAACGGACCAGAGCCCACAGGGTGAGATCGAAAATCGTCGCCGTACATGGTTATGGCTTCATGCGGAACCACGCCCGCGTACTGCGTAGTCAGCATACCCAAGAAAGGAGGAAACGGACTATTCAGGTGGATTTGAAACGTAGAATCATTGACGACCTCGAAACCATTTTCTGCCACAGGATCAAAAATCCAACGTCCGGGAGAAGCCAAGCCATCATCGAGCAGACGGCGGAAACTAAAATCAACATCTTGGGCTGTAAGTCGACGTCCGGCCCCGTTTACAAAGCACGCATCATCGTGAAAGAAGACATCCGACCGCAGATTGAACAGATACGTCAGACCATCGTCTGAGATCGACCAAGAGCGAGCGATAAGCGGCTGAATGTGCAGCGCATCATCGAGTTCAACCAAACCATCGAACAACTGATTGACCGCCCACATGTTTTCCAGATTTCTGGTAAAAGCCGGATCGAGCGAAGTGATACCATTTGATTCATTGTAGGTAAAAACAGCTTTTTCCGAATCATCATGGATGTCGGAACAACGCGTAAAAACCAGAATCAAGAAAAGCAGCCAACTGTATTTCATTGACTGCGAAGATAGCATTTACTGCTTTTTCATCGCAGAGCGGATGAGAGCGGCTGATTCAGGATTGTAATATTTGTCGGCTTTCTTATTGCCCACAGCATCATACCTCTCCCAAGTGCCTGTTTTCACGCCATATTCATAGAAACCGCGCGATTCAATTTTTCCGTTAGGGTGATAGAAAATAAACTCACCTTGTTCGTACATCTTCCCTTCGATCATGTTATAAATCCCCTCGAATTTCACTTTGCCCTTCATATCGACAACCCGTGCTGAGAATTTATCAGGAGCAAATTCAGTGAGTTCGCGGATAAATTCAGCCTCGCGTTTTTTCACCTCCTGCAATTGACCATTTAGATATGCAACATCTTGTGCCTCTACACCAACAGCTCCTAACAACATCATAAAACTAAAGACCAAGTATTTCATAGATTTCGGTATTCAATGTTATGCGATACGTAGAATTTTCAATTGGGTTACATCTTCACGATTTTTTTCAAAGTGACGCAGAAACAAGTAGTACCTTTGTGCACGTTTCAGCCATGAATTTACACCAGAAATACCTGTTACTCCTTGTCTTTTTTTCGGCAACTCAAATTGCTTTCGGGCAAAACGCCACCTTGAGTGGGTATGTGAGAGATGCTGAAACTGGAGAAGACATAGTAGGAGCCAGTGTTGTCATCAAAGAATTGATGCGTGGTGTACCCACCAATACGCAAGGATTTTATTCGCTCACGGCGCCTGTAGGAGAATACACACTGGAGATTACATCGGTAGGATATAAAACTTACAAAAACAGCATATTACTAAACATCGATCTTTCCCTATCGGTAGAGTTGTCGACCAACGTCATCATGGGTCCAGAGGTTGAAATTATCGGGGCCAAGGGTGAGAATACTGAGAGCACCAACATGGGGCGTGTAGATTTATCGGTAGAGAGCATAAAAAGTTTACCTGCATTTTTGGGCGAGATAGACGTTTTAAAAACCATACAATTTTTACCCGGTGTACAATCTGCCGGAGAAGGCAACTCCGGATTTTACGTCCGCGGCGGCGGTCCTGACCAAAACCTCATCTTGCTCGACAACACCACCGTTTACAACGCCTCACACCTTTTTGGATTCTTCTCTGTTTTCAACGCCGACGCCATAAAAGGTGTTGAGATTATCAAAGGCGGCATGCCCGCCAGTTTTGGCGGACGCGTTTCATCGGTGCTCGACATCAGTTTGAAGGAAGGGAATAGCAAAGAGTTTAAAGTAGACGGAGGCATTGGCTTGATCAGTTCAAGACTTACCATACAGGGCCCCATAAAAAAAGACACCTCTAGCTTTATTGTCAGTTTCAGGCGGACGTACATCGACGTTTTGGTGAAGCCCTTCGTCAACGAAGGATCGAATTTTTCAGGATCGTCGTATTTCTTTTACGACTTGAACATGAAATTGAACTATCGGATTTCAGACAAAGACAGGTTGTATGTCAGCGGATATTTTGGCCGCGACGTTTTCAACTTCCAGAGCAAAACAGTTGGTTTTGGTGCTAGGATACCGTGGGGAAATGCCATTGGCACATTTCGTTGGAACCACCTATTTTCGGATAAGTTGTTCATGAACACCACCGTTTCATACACCGACTATCGCTTTGCATTTGAGGGATCGCAAGAACAGTTTTCGTTTGCGTTGAATTCGGGCATCCAAGATTGGAGTGCCAAGACAAGTTTTTCATGGTACTCCAACTACAGACATCAAGTACAGGGAGGCACCGAATATATTTTCCACACCTTCTCACCCAGTCAGGCGACCGCTAGCAGCGGTGATACCGAGTTCGATTTGGGCAATGAGCCACCCCTGTTAAGTCACGAAGTTGCAGTTTACATAATGGATCAATTCGACATCACCGATCAATTGCGCGTGAATGCAGGGTTGCGCTATTCCACATTCATACACGTAGGTCCGTTTACCAGATATACTTTTGAGGAAGATGATTTATTGAGTGCTGCCTCGGAGCCAGAGACAAAAACGTACAGCAAAGGACAAAAAGTAAAGCAATATGGAGGTTGGGAGCCACGAATTAATGTGCGCTATCGACTAAACGAACGCTCATCATTAAAAGCAGGTTACACCCATAACTACCAGTACGTTCACCTCGCATCGTTGTCGCAAACATCATTGCCAACAGATGTATGGTTGCCCAGCACCGACCGTGTCAATCCACAGTTTGGTATACAATACAACCTCGGGTATTTCAGAGACATATTGGGAGGTGAATATGAGGCATCGGTTGAAGGGTACTACAAAGACATGCGCAACCTCGTTGAGTATGCTGAAGGAGCAGCACCTGAGAACAATCTGAACAACAACACCGACAACCAACTCGTGTTTGGGGATGGCACATCTTACGGAGTAGAATTCTTCTTAAAGAAGTCGAGAGGCAAGTTCAACGGCTGGATAGGTTATACCTGGAGCAAGACCACACGCACCTTTGAGGATTTGAATTTTGGCAATTCTTACCCAGCCAAGTTCGACAGACGACATGATTTGAGTGTAGTATTGAGTTACGACATAAAAGAGAAATTCACCTTGGGCGGCACCTTTGTATATGCCACAGGCAACGCCATTACCTTACCTGTAGAACGTTACTTTTATGAGGGCCGCGTTGTCGACATCTACGGCGAGCGCAACAGTTTCCGCATGGCCCCATTTCACAGAGCCGACATAGCATTGACCTACTACCCGCCAGCAGCGCGAGCCGCCAGAAGAGGCGATAAATCGCGTAAGATTACCAATCACTGGGTATATTCAATTTACAACCTATACAACCGCAAAAATCCATACTTCATTTACTTCGGGAATTCTGGAAACTTGAGTGAAGGGACCTTGCAGATAAAGGCTTACCAAGTGAGTCTTTTTCCAATTTTACCATCCATAACCTGGAATTTCCAATTTTAGAATGCGCGCATTATTCAGTTTAAATAAATATTTCTGGAAGTACCGATGGCGCTTATTGCTCGGCATTGTCTTCATTATTTTGACCAATATTTTCGGAGTGTATTCACCGGTTCTTATTGGCGAAGGCGTGAACATGTTAAATGAGGCCAACGAAGTCTATTTTCAGCACATTGATGACCCCGAAGCCTATGTAGGCAAAGACATCGCCTTGCCGGCAAGTATTCAGTGGATATCGCGGAATCTGGCGTTCGACATACGATCGACCCAGAATTTGCAAACACCCGAACAGATTTCGAAAGCCGTTATCATGCTTTCCATCGTGTTAGCCGTGTTGTATATTATCATTTACCTCATCAAAGGCGTGTTTTTGTTTATGACCCGGCAGACCATCATCGTCATGTCGCGCCTCATCGAGTTTGATCAAAAAAACGAAATCTACGACCATTATCAGCGGTTGAGCATGGCCTTTTACAAGCGCAACAACACCGGTGATTTGATGAACCGGATCAGTGAAGACGTGAGCAAAGTGCGCATGTATTTGGGTCCGGCCGTTATGTACACCTTGAACCTGGCTGTAATGATCGTCTTGGTGGTCATCTTCATGCTTCGCATAGATGTTGAACTCACACTTTACGTGCTCCTTCCTTTACCCTTTATGTCGGTTTCCATCTACTACGTCAGCAACCTCATGAACAAACGCAGTGAGGAAGTACAACGTCAGCAATCGCATTTGAGCACCCTTGTCCAAGAGTCTATTTCGGGAATACGCGTTTTAAAAGCCTATCATCGCGAGCAGTATAGTCAGGACAATTTCAGTGCGGAGTCGGACCTATATAAAGAGAAAGCCCTGGCCCAAGTAAAAGTTGACGCCTTGTTCATGCCAATAATTGTTCTATTGGTTGGATTGAGCACCATTTTAACCATCTACATAGGAGGAATGAAGGTGATATCTGGCGAGATGAATATCGGACAAGTTTTCGAGTTCATTTTCTTCGTCAACCTCCTCACCTGGCCCTTTGCCTCTGTTGGTTGGGTCACATCGCTTGTCCAAAAAGCAGAAGCCTCCCAAGAGCGCATCAACGAATTCTTACGTCAAGAGCCAGAGATACAGAATACCAACCCCAAGGAAGAAGAGTTACGTGGAGCGCTTTCATTCAGAAATGTAGGTTTTAGATATCCCGATTCGGGCATCCAGGCCTTGAAAGGCTTGTCGTTTGACCTCGAAGCAGGTAAAACCATGGCCATTATTGGCCGCACAGGCAGTGGCAAGTCGACCATAGCCAACCTCATTGCCCGGCAATACGACCCCACAGAGGGAGAGATATTATTGGACGGAAAGCCATTGCCAGAGCACAACTTGTATCAGATTCGAAGAGAGCTTGGCTACGTTCCACAAGAAGTATTCTTATTTTCTGAGAGCATACGAAACAACATAGCCTTTGGCTTAGACAGTGCTGACGACCAGACAGTTCATGCCGCTGCCAAAGACGCCTGTGTTCACGACAACATCATGCAGTTTCCGAAGCAGTACGACACCCTATTGGGTGAGCGAGGCATCAATTTATCTGGCGGACAAAAACAGCGAATTTCGATTGCACGCGCCATCATCAAGAAACCGATGATTTTGCTTTTCGACGACTGTTTATCAGCCGTTGATACTGAAACCGAAGAGGCCATTTTAAACAATTTGAAGCGTATCATGGCCAATCGCACCTCGCTTATTATCAGTCACCGCGTGAGCTCGATAAAGCATGCTGACCACATCATCATGATCGATCAGGGCAAGGTATCGGAGGCAGGCACACACCAAGAACTCATAGAACTTGGTGGTGCATACGCCGAATTATATCACAAGCAGCTGCTTGAAGAAGAGGTAAGTAAACCTTGATTCACCATTGACATTAAGGACAAGGCGTACCAAAGAAGCTTAAGAAAACCAGCACATCCGTAGCGTTTACTACGCCATCAGAATTCAAATCGGTGGTACAACCTGAGTTGCAGCTAAATTCACCAAGCAGTTGCAGGAAATCGGCGACATTTCGGACACCATCACTATTGAAGTCGCCCGGACAAGATGTTAACTCATCGCCAACGATGTTCCCATCGCAGTTGTTGTCTATACCTTCTTGAGTACCGTTAGCTCCAGGGTACACATCATCGCGGGAATCGTCGCAATCTGTGTTATCCATCACATATCCAGCAATTGGCGTGCACAGCGACAAAGAAGTTGCAGCATCACCAAAACCATCACCATCCGCGTCAGCGTAATACGTAATCGCGAAATTACAAGAGCCATCATCGGTATCAGCGGCAGCGTTATAGTTACAAGCTATAACATCGGTGCAACCGAGGACAGGCAGCGTCAGGCAGAAAGGCTCAACAACACCAGTTCCGTATGCCGCGGTTGGCATGATGACAATATCGACACCATTGGCATCAAACACACGGTAATTTCCGTCGATAGCGCAGCCCGATGCGATACCAGATAGACCATCACCGAAAGCATCCGAAATGTTCCAGTTGTAGCAGCCCGGTTCGAGGCAGTAAGACCATTGAAATAGCGTTTGATCTGCCAGTGTATTAGCAGCCACCGAGGCCACCACCGTGCCAAGATCATCTGTCAACGTCCAGCTAACCTCTTCGCCCCAACAGTCGGTCAGTATTTCGAGCGTTATATCTATACACGGGAAAATACACGATCCATCGTCGATGGTTGCTGCAGGGTCATAGTTCGATGCATTGACATCGGTGCAACCCGGAAGGTCAACCCCACAATCCAGAATCAAGACATCTACCGAATTTCTGTAAGTGTATAGCGCACCTGCCCCTTCAATCATCAACGAGAGCGTTTGCGATACATTTGGCAGGTTAGAAATAGACAATTGGTAGGTTCCAGGGTTCACATTGTTTTGGGAGAATGACGCCACAGCTCCAGCGGGCAAACCGCTTACTACCGACAGGTTTACAGATCCAACAAATCCAACTTCTACCGTCACATCCACTACTGCTGTTGCATCCGCACAGAAAAAAGGAGCCGTTGAAGACGCATTAATGAATTGCGGTTTGAGCAGGAACAAGCCCTCTTCGATATGACTCACAGCAACGATGCCCGAGCTGAAATACGGGTAGTTTGACCAGCTGCCGTTGTAAGCGGCAGAGTTACTTGCAGGGTAGACATCAAAATAGGCCACTTCAGACAGCGAAGCAGATGCAATATTTTGATCATCGAGTATCCGCAAACCTCCGCGGTAGTTTGATTGATATACCAAATTACCTTTGGTGTACATGTTGTGATCTATAGCAGCGATAGAAGAAAAGTATTCACCTATCAAAACAGGATTATCAAGATCTTGCACATTCCAAATCAGCGATCGTGTGTTGAATGCCGAACTTGTCTCATCGATTTCATCACCCAGTATAAAGTACTGTTGATCTTCTGTTAGCCAACCTTGGTGAGCGTATGCTACGTTTGGATAACCGATGCGCGACAGTTGTTGACAATCTGTAGGATCATTTACATCGACAATAGTCAGCGTGTTTTCGTTGCTACAAAAGGCGATTTCTTTTCCAACGTGGGTAGCATCAGGACCTGCGTAAGTTACCACTTGCGCATCGTGCGTATAACCATCAGCAGCGAAATCACCAGCAAAAGCGGGCAATAGCGGATTGCTAATATTTACGATGTGAAGTCCACCAGAGAACGTATTCGTTCCCACACCGTAAGCCAATCCAACAGCCTCGTTGATAACAATGTTGTGCGCTCTACCGAATCCCGCATAGTGAGCATCTTCTGTAAAAGCCACTGGTGGCGCTGCAATGTTTCGCAGACGTGTTAGATCGAACACCTGCATACCATGGTTTGACGCTTCAGAAACGATGAAAGCGTAGTTACCATACACCTTAATATCGCGCCAGATGCTACTTACCGTGTGTGTTGGTAGGGAACCCAGATAAACAGGGTTTAAAGGATCAGAAATATCGACAAAAGCCGTCCCATTTGTTTTTCCCAGTAAGACATATTCTTTGCCATCCAGCGGATCGGTCCACCCCCAAATATCATTGAATTCGATGTTTCCGCCGCCTAGGTCAGGTATCCCCAAAAATGCGTACATGTCGACATTTTCGCAAGGATAAACACCTGCTGCCAACCCATCTACACAAGGAGATTGAGCATCAGCTATAAATGGGAAAAGGAGAAAAAGGGTAGCTAGAAGTTTGTAAAAAGGTCGCATAATCTGATTTAGGTAGCTCTAAAGATACGGAAAACCAGAATAATAGCTGTAAGACCGCGGCAAATTAGTCCACCATCTCTTTCACCTTTGCCAGATCACTATATCGAATAGGCTTGTGAATAAACTCACGAATCGATTCAAAAAGTTCGGCTTTCTTGAGATCTTGGGGATCGATAGAAGAAGACAGGATAAAGATGTTTATGATTTTCTCATTCATAATTTTCTCGAATTCTTCGAGAAATTGCCAACCATCGAGGACAGGCATATTGATGTCTAGGAAAATTACTGAAGGCAATTCTATTTCTTCTTTTGCCATTGCATTTAAGGAATCCAGCGCTTCCCTCCCATTTCTATAAACCAAGAGTTCATCGCAGAAAGAAGTAGATTCGATCATTCTTTTGGCACCGAAAAGAAAGATTGAATCGTCATCAATGATGCATGCCTTATTAATTCTTGCCATGTTTCAAGTATACGGAGAAAATACTTCCCTTATCTAATTCGCTTTCCACTTCTACCCTTCCACCCATCGACATCGCCTGGCTTTTCGTCAGGAACAAACCAACACCTCTGGCATCAGGATTTCCGTGAAAGGTTTTGAACATGCCGAAAATCTTCGCGCCGTGGTATTTCATATCAATCCCAAGTCCGTTGTCTTTCACCTTAAACACAGCCATACCGTCTTGAATTTCTGTTTCAATTTTTACGCACAAGTTTCTTTTTTCAGATCGGTATTTAACTGCGTTCGTGAGCAGATTGAGGACAATGCTATCGAGATAGGCAGGTACGGCTAAGACATTCAGATTTTTATCAACCTTGTTCTCTATAGAAAAATCGAACGAAACCTCGAGACCCTTTAGCGTTGCAATGGCGTTTTCAACGAACGAACTCAAATGCAGAGGTTCGAGGTTTTCAGCCATAGAAGTATTGAGGACAACCACATCGCTCAAATGTTTTACAGTTTCAGACAGATTTCCGCACGCAGCTTCGATCATCGGGAAAAATTCATTTTGCGTGCTTTCCGGAACATGTTCTTTGAGGAGATCGATGATCATCGTAAGGTTACCCGTGTGAGAGCGGAGATTGTGAGATACGATGTGAGCGAAGCTCAGCAAGCGTTCGTTTTGCTCTTGGGTAACATCCAATAGCGATTTGATTTCGGCTTCAGACTGTGCAGCTAGCAGCTCACTTTCTTTTCTTCGGGTAATATCTTGGTGAGAGCCCGTCATAAGGGCAGGTCGACCATCATCTGTAGAGCTTACAACTCTTCCATTCACAGAAACCCAAACCCAGCTTCCGTTTTTATGTCGCATCCTGACCTCACATTCATAAATATCTGCTTTGCCTTCCAGATATCTTTGCACCGCATCATTCGCCAATTTCATATCATCGGGATGCACAAGACTTGCCCAGGTAGATTCGGTAAGCGGACCAAGTTCAGCGAGCGTATAACCAATCATATTGGCCCACCGCTCGTTGAAAATTGATACTCCTGAAATCATATCCCACTCCCAAGTGCCCAAGTCTGTGCCCTTAAAAATATGGTCATATCGCGCGATGCGTTCTTTCAGACGTTCTTCGTTTTCCTTTTCTGCTGATATATCGATATGAGCGCCCAGCATGCGAATTGGTTTTCCCGCTTCATCGCGGATGGCCATTCCTTTGCATCTTATCCAAACCGTTCTTCCATCGGCATGTTTGTAGCGCACCACAGTATCATATGGAAAATTGGGGTCAGCGAAATGTTTAGAGACACTTTCTTGCACATCTTTCAAGTCCTCTTGGAAGATGATGTCTTGCCAAGCTGATACTTTATGCGGCATCTTATCTGGGTCGTACCCCAAGGTTTTCCAAAACCGCGCATTCATCCACTCCTCATCTGGATTTGTCAGATCCCAATACCACAAACCGTCTAGAGCAGATTCTTGAATAAAATCAAAAATAAAAGCATCCTCTTTCACGAGGGCATACAACTCCTCCTTCAGATAGCTCATTGATTTTCAATTTTTACAATACGTACAAAAGCTTCGCTAGTCTTCATTGGAAAGAGCCGAATAATATGATTGGCAATACGATTAATTAGAGTGGTGAAGATAAGCATAGTGCTTTAGACTTGTGCATAGCATGAATGACTTTGTCACTCTTAAATAACAATAATTTAAGTATTAGATTCGGAACTTAAAAGCACTGCAACTGTTCTGATTTCATGAAACAAACGATAATTTTAGCTGGAGGAAGTGGCTTGATAGGCGATGCCATAGTGCGCAGCTTTGGTGATTCTGCGAATCTCATAATTTTAAGCAGGACTGAAAAAAAAGGAACTGCGAATGTTTCCTACGCCAAGTGGAATCCGAAACAAGGAGAGATAGACCAATCCATTTTGGAACGTGCAGATATCGTTATCAACCTGGCAGGAGAGAGTGTAAACCAGCGGTGGACAAAAGCAGCGAAGGCGGGCATTATGGATAGCCGAGTGCATGCCACCCGCACATTGGTAGACCGACTAAATCGCTGCACCGCACCTAAAATTTTCATCTCAGCGAGTGCGATAGGCATTTACCCCGACACACAGCAATGGGTTTTGGAAGACACCAAAGTTGGTGATTCATTTTTGGCAGAAGTTTGCATTGCTTGGGAAAGAGAAGCTAAGAAGTTGAACACCACCCACACCTTGATCATTCCCCGCATTGGGATGGTGCTTTCTTCAAAAGGAGGCGCATTGGATAAGCTCACACCCCTTTTCAAACTTGGTTTTGGGTCGCCTATCGGCACAGGCCAGCAATGGCAAAGCTGGATACACATCGAAGATCTTGCCCGCATGTTTGTTTACCTAGCTGCCAGCCCAAAGGCAGGAATTTACAATGCTGTAGCTCCTGAACCGGTTACAAACAAAATTTTCGGAGCATCTCTAGCAAAAGCCCTTAAACGGTGGTATATCCTACCAGCGGTGCCTGCTTTTGTCTTGCGTTTCGTATTGGGTGAGATGTCGGTTATCGCTTTAGCATCCAATCGCGTAGGATCGGATAAGATCAGACAGCAAGGATTTGACTACAACTATTCCGACATCGACTCAGCCTTGCAGTCCATTTACAGAAAATAAATAACTTGGATGAACAAAGTAGGTTCATTGGAAGTTATATGTATGATGGTTTTTCCATCAATCGATCGTAAGGTGTTAAATCAGTTTTGATTTAGATGAATGGCCCGACTTAGTTGGGCCATTTGTTTGTTGCTATGAAAAAAGAAAAAGTATCTATTTGGTGGTTGCGCCGCGACATCCGCATAGCAGACAACGCGGCCTTGTTTAAAGCTTCGAAAGGTGCAAACAAAGTGTTGCCCGTGTTTATTTTCGATAGATCCATACTCGACAGACTTGAAACGACGGATGCGCGTGTTGCCTTCATACACCAAGAACTATCCAACTTGAAAGCCACCCTTGAAGCGCAAGGATCGACCTTGATGACCTATTACGGGAAACCGAAAGAAGCATTTGAACAACTTTGCTCAACCTTCGCCATCGACACCGTTTATATCAGCCGTGACTATGAACCCTATGCATTGCAGCGAGACAAAGACATAGCAAAATTTCTAGAGAGCCAAGGAATAAATATGGTAGGTGCTAAAGACCACGTCATATTTGAAAAAGACGAAGTCTTGAAAGACGATGGCAAGCCCTATACCGTTTTCACACCATACAGCAAGAAATGGTTGTTACGGCTTCAAAAAGAACCCATTACGACCTATCAGTACGATAATTCTGCACTTTTTTTAAAGACAGAGCCCGCGAAATTGCCCTCCTTAAAAGAGATGGGTTTTGAAGACATAGCTGTATCCTTTCCCACCACAGAAATCGACGACATTATACTTACCCAGTATGCGCAACGCCGTGACATCCCCGCCGTGCGCGGGACCAGCAGATTGAGTGTACACTTGCGATTTGGGACAGTGAGTATTCGCGACTTGGTTCTGCGAGCGCAATCATTGGGCGCTACGAAATGGCTTACCGAGCTCATTTGGAGAGATTTTTATCAATGCATCCTTTATCATTTTCCGCATACAGTTGATAAATCTTTCAAACCGGCATACGACCGAATTCCATGGAGGAACGACGAAGCCGACTTTGATAAATGGTGCAAAGGAACCACCGGTTTTCCACTCGTAGATGCTGGAATGCGAGAATTGAATGCAACAGGATTTATGCACAACCGCGTGCGGATGTTGGTGGCCAGTTTTTTAACCAAGCACCTACTCATCGATTGGCGATGGGGGGAGCAATACTTCGCCGAGAAGTTGCTCGATTTCGACCTAGCAAGCAACGTTGGAGGATGGCAGTGGGCAGCAGGCAGTGGATGCGACGCAGCACCTTATTTCCGCGTTTTTTCACCTGCCAGCCAGCAAGAGAAATTTGACCCCAGCTACATTTACGTTAAAAAATGGGTTCCGGAATGGGGAACCAGCGCGTATGCGAAGCCAATGGTTGATCATGCCATGGCCAGACAACGTGCTCTCGACACCTACAAAGCCGCATTGGCATAGCGTAGACATCGCAAAACCTACTTAAAACTGCGTACTTTTGAGCATGGATTTGCTCAAAGAAATAACCGTTATCGACCTCTCCAGCGTTCTTGCAGGTCCGTCAGTTGGAACCTTCTTCGCAGAACTCGGAGCGCGCGTCATCAAAGTTGAAAACAGCAGGTTTGGCGGAGATGTTACGCGCAGTTGGAAGCTAGCCAGTGAAGATCAAAACTCGTCTATTTCAGCCTACTACGCCTCAGTAAATTACGGCAAAGAAGTATATCTCCTGGATTTAAGGGAAGAGGCCGATAGAAGAATCGTAGACCAATGGTTGACGACTGCAGACATATTGATCGAGAACTTCAAGCACAAAGACCGAGAGAAATTTGGAGTTGACCCCGACACCATCCGCCAGAGATTTCCGCAACTCATACATTGTCATTTAGCTGGATTCGCGCACGACACAGACCGCGTTGCTTATGACGTTGTGTTGCAGGCAGAGGGCGGGTTTATGAGCATGAACGGACAACCTGGCAATCCACCTACAAAGATGCCCTTGGCCTTTATCGACATGTTGGCAGCTCACCAGATGAAAGAAGGCATTTTGTTGGCATTGTATCGCAGAAAAGCGACAGGAAAAGGCGTGTATATCAAAACCAGTTTAGAAGAAGCAGGCATAGCATCACTGTCGAATCAGGCGACGAACTACCTCATGGTGAATCATGTTGCCAAGCAAATAGGATCGAAGCATCCCAACATCGCACCATACGGCGACTTGTTTATATGTAAAGACGGCGTGCAGGTGGTGACAGCCGTGGGCAGCGACGCACAGTTCATGGATCTTTGCAGGCTATTGGGTATAGCCGAAGTCGCCGCTGACAGTCGACTTTCTTCCAATCCACACCGCGTAGTGAATAGAGAACACCTGTGTGAAACCTTGCAAAGCGCATTTGAGAAATTTAACTCCAGCGAAATACTTGCGCAATGTCACAAAGCGCAAGTCCCCATCGGTGCCGTACGCACCATAGGCGAAGTTTGCGAAACGACCGTTGGCAAGGAGATGGTGCTACATGAAAAAACAGAAGGCCACCCTACAAGTAGGATGGCCAGCGTAGCTTTTCATTGGAAAGAGTGATTTCTCTTATTCTTTCGGAAGCAATATTTCGTACGTTTTATTCTTCGAGTTTTTCAAATACGTCTGACGCATCCAAGGGTTTAACGTTTTGACGATGTTGTAGTTTGCGCCGTTTTCTTTTGCCCATACTGCAAGGTCATCGATGTTACCACTAACCTCCGTTGAGCGAGTTTGGTATGGTTCGTAAAGGTCTTTCGGGCGAATAACAAATCCGTAGGCTGTTCCATTGTTTAGGATTTCTTTAACTGCAAGAATGCGGTACACATAGCGACTTGTTTCTTCGTTCAGCATGAGATCCCAGTATTCGCTCACTTGTTGACGGTTGAGCTGCTTGTTTACGCCTCCCATGCCCATGTTGTAAGACGCAGCTACGAGCGACCAATCACCGAAGCGCTTGTATCCATCGTTGAGGTATTTGCATGCCGCCTCAGTAGATTTCACTACATCATAGCGTTCATCAACCTCTTCATTGATTTCCAAACCGTAGCTGATACCTGTTTCTTTCATAAACTGCCAGAAACCCGTTGCACCTGCGTGAGACACCGCATTGGTTAGTCCACTTTCGATTACAGCCAGATATTTAAAATCATCGGGAATGTTGTTTTTAGCCAAGATAGGTTCGATAACAGGGAACCACCGGTTGGCTCTTTTGAAGAGCAGGAACGTATTGCTTTGCCAATAGGTATTGACGAGAAGTTCGCGATCGAGTTTTTCGCGGACACCAAATTTATCTAGCGGGACATCAGCATCAGCGAAAACCACTACTTCTGGTGTTGCTAGTGAGAAAACCTTGTAATTGTCTTCTATGTGTTCGGAATACGACTTATCGACATGTTCGGGGCCTTTTGGTTCTGAGAACCCCCACAGCAACAGCATCACCCCAGTATTACATATCAGTAAGACTGGCCACAAGATTTTTTTAGCGCTTTCCATTGGTTCCGTATTCAAATTTTCTTTGGTTTAGATTTCTACGTGAAATCTGGAAGAAAGATATAAAAATGGAAAGAAGTAGCACAAGTGTTAAACCCTCCCATTTCCAAAATCCATCAACAGAGGTTATCAACAAACGTACCGCAAGGTAAGTCATCAACAACGACCATGCTGAATAGATCAACGCGATTTTTCCATCGGAAATTGAGAGGTAGCTTAAATTATGAGTAGAATGGTCTCTACCGCCTACGAAAGGCGATTGACCGTGTCGCAAACGATTGATTGAAACAAGCGTAGAATCACACAAAGGGACAAAAAAGAGCGTTACAGCCCCAATCCATCTCACCCCATCATTTCCGCTTATAAGCGCATCATGATTCCACCATACAGCAATACTGAGAGCAGCGAGCAGGAGACCGAGCAGTTGGCTTCCGGAATCGCCCATGAACACCTTCGACGGATGCCAATTCACCATTAAGAAACCTACTAAGATGAAGACCATGCCACCCGCCAGGTATCCCGACATTGATTCTGGCGCTATAAAATACAGTCCGAGAAACACACCCATGCTCGCAATGGTTGAGATACCATCCATGTTATCAAGCATATTGATAGAATTCATGAGTCCCACGATCCACAGCGCCGATACAACGATGCTAAAGAGTTGATTATCGAGGTTGATGACATAACCACCGCCGATGAGGATAACAGCACACACCAGTTGGAACATGAATTTCTGGAGGGGGTTTGTATTGAAGGCATCATCGAGAAGACCTGCAATAAAAGCTACCACCGCCGCCAAAAGCAGAGGGAGTAATCCACCCGGATTGCCTTGCGTTATCAGCGCAACGACCAGCAGAACGAGGAAGCCGATAAAAAAAGAGATACCACCTATTGTAGGTTTACTTTGAGCACTCCAGCGCACTTGAATTTTTCCTTGTTGATCTTTCGTGCCTAGCGTTTTCAAGAACTTCAGAAAAACCAGGTTTACCGCCCAAACAATGATTGCGATAATAAAAAAGATCAGGAAAGTCATGCCTTCTCCTCCGTGAACTCGAAAGGAGAATTGAAATCTTTAAACAAAGGAGCGGCGGCATCTTTCGTCGATAAAATCGGATTATCGAGACCCCATTGAATGCCCAAATCAGCATCGTTCCAGCGGATCGACCTTTCTGCTTCATTGTTATACGGCGCAGAGCACTTGTAGCTGAACACCGTATTTGGTTCGAGCACTAAAAATCCATGCGCGAACCCTTCGGGGATGAAAAACTGCAGTTTATTATCCTCAGAAAGAACGATTGACGCATGTTGTCCGAAAGTTGGCGAACCCACCCTCAAATCTACCGCTATGTCGAGCACTGCTCCTTTCACAACCCGCACCAGCTTCGCCTGAGCATACGGCGGAACTTGGAAATGAAGTCCGCGTAGCGCATGCTTTACCGACAGCGATTCATTGTCTTGAACAAACTTAATCCGCAGTCCCGTTTCAGCCTTAAAGCGCGCCTCATTGAACGGTTCAAAGAAATACCCTCTATCATCAGTAAACACCGTTGGCTCGATGACCAACAGTCCGCTCATTGCCGTTGAAGAAACGATCATTTTTTCTCCCTCCTTGATTTTTTCGGTTCATTGTAGTATCCATCGCCATAGGCCGATCGATAACCATAGCCATAACCGTAACCATATCCATAGCTATTTGTGTAACGGCTTCTTTCCAGATCGATACCATTTAGTATGACAGACAGTTTACGGATTTGGTTTTCATTGATCAATCTATCCGCATTTTGGATAAATTGTTTTTTCGAAAAATCGGCTCTAAAGATATAGAGTGGGTAGTCGGCATCTTGAATAATCGGCAAACCATCTGTTACCAGTCCAACAGGAGGAGTATCGATCACAACCAAATCGTATCTTTTTTTCAGTTCGGCCAAAAGATCCTCCATTGCCTTGCCGATGATCAGCTCACTTGGATTTGGTGGCACCGGACCGGCAGTAATGAAATCAAGGTTTTCGATATCGCTGTGATGAATTGATTCATCAAGGGTAGACTTACCGATCAGCAAAGTGCTCATACCAACCGTGTTGCCCACTTTGAAGCCCTTGTGCACTTTCGGCTTTCTCATATCGAGATCCACCAAAACTACCTTCTTGCCTGAGAAAGCGAATATCCCTGCTAGGTTCATGGCGACGAAAGTTTTTCCTTCGCCAGAAATGGTCGACGTTACAGCAGCCATCTTGCTTCCCTCCGAGTTATCGATGAATTGGAGATTTGTCCGAATAGACCGAAACGCCTCAGCGAGCATCGACTTTGAATTTTCCTTAACGATGAGCGTCGACGTTTCAATTTCGACCTTGTTTCGCGGGATTATTCCGAGCGTAGAGATAGAAGCATTCGACAGGCGAACGATTTCATTCAAAGTCGTTATCTCATTGTGAAGTAAATATCGGATTGATATCAAAACAAAGCCCAGCACAATTCCAGACAGCAAGAAAGAAATTACGATCAGGTCTCTTTTAGGAGCTATTGGTGCTGCAGGCAACTGCGCTTCATCTAGGATTTGATTTTGGCTAACGAAACCCTCCTTTGATATCCGGTATTCGATGCGTTTTTCGAGGAGCATCGTGTAGTATTTCTCATTGATATTGAACAACCTTTCAAGTCGAGCGAACTCGAGTTCCTTTGTTGGCAGACCGTAATAGATTTGTTCTACCTCATTTAGTTTCGCGTAGTTTTCCTTCTTTCGAATTTCAATTTTTTCTTGAAGCGCCAGGATTGTTTCTACAATCAATTTCTTTTGCACCCCGATTTGGTAATCGAATCCCCGAATTTTATGGTTATCGGGGGTAACAGTGTACAACGCTTCTTCCCTTTCGAGAAGCAGACGTTGCAGCGTGCCGAGCAAACCGCTTAGCGCCCCTTCGTATTGTGAGCCCGCCACCAGAGGCACCAGGTTATATATCTCTACTTCGGAGGCACTTTTCTTCGCCAGTTCCTTAACCTCGTTTAAGATTTTGTCTTCAACTTCAAGAGAAATCACCCTGTTTTCAATATCATTGAGACGATCCAAGTAGACCCCGCTAATTCCTTTAAGGTCGTTGATTTTATTCTCTTGTTTGTAGGCATTGAGCAACACTTCGGACGTTCGCAGTTTTTCGAAAACCGTATCGATTTGAGCATCAATAAAAGAGAGAATATTTTCATCGCTACGCTGTCTGTTTTCGAGATCAAAATGTATGAACTCATTTGAGAGCGCCGTCACGAAATCTCTTGCCAGGTAAGGGTTGTGATCTTTGAAACGTATTTGTATTGTTTTCGCGGTATTGTTGAGCACCCGCACTTCTAATCCACGTATAAATTTAGATGGAAGGGTTTGCATGTTATTGATTCGGAAGAACAGCTCGTATTCGTTCATCAATCCGCGGACATCTTGATCATTTATAATAACCAAGCGGAAACGCATTTCTTCAAGATCGATGTACTCGTTTGCTTGAAGACCGGGATATGTTTTATCTAACACGGTTAGATTAAAAGAAAGGTCTTCATTGAATTCGAGCATCAGCGGCTTATTGAGCAACCGATTGTTTTTCAGCGTATCGAGTTCTATGCGGTACGGCGAAAGGATGTAGTGATCATTTGTTAGTATCTGTCCCTTTGCCGAGTAGCTAATTTCCACCGGGATTTGAGAGAGCGTTCTTTCGATAAGAAGTTTTGATCTTATCAGCTCTACCTTCGCTTCAATGGAGTTGTCTCCAACGAATTGGTTGACATTGAGGACACGATTTGCGCTATCGTCTTCACCGAGTTGAAGCGTTGTCTGGGCTTCAAAAACTTCGGGCGTGTATCTGAGATAAAGGTAGGCAGCAGCAACGGAAACGACACCAAGAAATACGATCCACAACACCGATTTCCTCACTATATGAAGGAAAAGTCCGAGATCGAACTCATGTGAAAAGTTCGTTAGCCTTTCCTTGTAGTCGTTGCTATTGATGTTTTCCTTCATAGGTTAGAAGGTACCAATAAGAATAGCGTAAATTAAAGCCACACCTGAAACCAACGTTACAATGGGAGCCACATCTTTGAGAATTTCTCCTGCGATTTCAGGCACTGGTTCGACGTAAATAACATCGTTCGCTTGCACCAGCATATTTGCGTATTTGATACCTTCTATTGTAGATAGATCCATCAGGTAGACCTCATTCTTAAAATTCGTTGTTCGGATAAGTTTTACACGTCGGGCGTTACCTCTCAGCGTTACGCCACCGGCTTGGGCCAGACATTCGATAACAGTGGTGTTTCTGTTTGTGAGTGGCACTACAGCAGCCGTCCCCCCATTGCCAGGAAAAACGATGACCCGTTTGTTTACTACTTCTACAATAGCGAACGGATCATTGTAGAAGTTTGCATAGAGCGATTCGACGTGACGTTCAGCTTCATTGAGCGTCATATCAAGCACCATTACCTCACCTATTTCTGGCAATTCAATATACCCATCGCGTTCAACGAGGTATGTTGTATTTGGAAATACCGCAAACTGACGAGAATCTGAAGTACCTGCTGTGATATCGAGCATCGCAGCGCCGCCATTTGAAAACAGGCGCAGGAGAATCAAATCGTTCACATTGATGCGATACTCCTCATTGAGTAAACTATCGGCAGGCGTATTGAATGCGTAGTCGTGATCTGTTCTGAACATCACGTTTCGGTTGATGGTGCAACTACCGAGAGTGAGAATAAAAAACAGCGATAGCGCTGCGAAATACCAATTTTTCATAAGTACAGTTACCTTCAAACATACAAAAATACATTTTTTGGAGGCAGCATTTCATCGCTTTCTTAATCTATCGCCACAAAGGATCTAAAAATCGATAAAGTCATTCACTACCTTTGTGCAATGGGAAAGACCGCAATCATAGGAGCCAGTTCAAATCCAAGCAGGTACAGCTACATTGCTACGCGCCGATTAGCGGATGCTGGAGAGCAAGTTTACCCTGTTGGACTTAAAGCTGGGAAGATTGGAGAGATCGACATTCTGGATGGGATGCCTGCATTGGCAGACATAGACACCGTGACATTGTATGTAGGCCCTGCTCACCAGCCTTATTGGACAGATTACATACTCTCATTAAAACCACAGCGCGTTATTTTCAATCCGGGAACAGAGAACCAAGAATTGTATACCATTTTGGAAAAACACGGAATAAGATCTGAGGTAGCCTGCACACTTGTCTTATTATCGCTCAACAGCTATTCATTATGAAGCTCAGTGGAGAACATTGCCATTTGCGAGCCATTGAACCACATGACGTTGACCACATATTCAAGTGGGAAAACGACGTAGACAATTGGCTTGTAAGCGGCACCGTGACACCATTTAGCAGACAAGACCTCGAAGTTTATGTAAGACGTATTCGCGACATATACACCGATCGCCAGCTGCGCTTGATGATTTGCACAGAAGTAAAACCTGTTGGGGCTATTGACCTGTACGATTTCGACCCCACACATTTGCGCGCAGGAGTGGGCATTTTGATTGGAGAGCAAGGAGAAAGAAGGAAAGGAATTGCAGCCGATGCATTGCGGATCTTACTTCTTTACGCATTCGACGTTTTGCACCTCAATCAGATGTATGCCAACATCCCCGAAAACAACACCGCCAGCATTGCGTTATTCGAGCAGCTCGGATTTCAAAAAACAGGAACGCGGCAAAAATGGCTAAAATCATCAAAAGGCTGGCTCAGCGAGCACATGTACCAACTTTTTAACGACAGAAAATGAAACGGGTAGTTTGGGCAGTGGTTATTCTGGCAGTAATTGGCATCGCAGGTTATGTTGTATATGGCAGGCTTAACAGTCCGGTTACTAGCTTCACAACAGCGCACAAAGACATTTTCATAGCCACCGGTAGTGAGCTGGATGATGTTGTCGATATTTTAGTTCGCGACAGCATCATTGTCGATGAAGACGCCTTTCGTTGGATGGCTGAGAGTAAAAAATACACCGCCAACGTAAAGCCAGGAAAATACCGCATTCCTAGAGGTATCAACCTGAACAAACTCATCAACAAACTCAGGAGCGGCGATCAATTGCCCGTGCGAGTTGTTTTCAATGCCATGCGAACCCCCGAGATGTTGGCAGGCAAGATAGCCTCGCAACTGGAAGTTGATTCAGTAACAATGCTCGACGAATTGAAAAATTCTCATTTGGCCGATAGCTTAGGATTTTCGAAAGAAGGATTCAGAACCATGTTCATACCCAATACGTATGAGTTTTGGTGGAACACCGATGCGCGAGGATTTATAAATCGCATGGCAAATGAATATCGCTTGTTTTGGACAGAAGATCGCAAGGCCAAAGCAGCAGAGCGCGGATTATCGCAAACAGAAGTTGTAGTGTTGGCATCCATCGTGCAGGCAGAAACCGCCAAGCGGGATGAAGCACCAAAGATAGCCGGACTGTATTTGAATCGCTTGCGGATTGGAATGCCACTTCAAGCTGACCCTACCCTCATATATGCAGCCCAGGATTTTAGTATACGAAGGGTATTGGACATCCACAAGAACATCGATTCACCATATAACACCTACCGCAATGTCGGGTTGCCGCCAGGACCTATTAACTACCCCGATTTCAATTATATCGACGCTGTTTTGAATCCCGATCAGAACAAGTATTTGTATATGTGTGCGAAACCCGATTTCAGCGGCTATCACAATTTCGCGACAAATTACGACCAGCATTTGGTTTATGCCCGACAGTATCAGAGGGCGTTATCGAATCAATGATCTCCATCCGCGTCAGCGAACCACGTCATTAATTTTTGATGAATTACTTCCGCATCTAAACTTTGGTTCATAGCACCATCCAGACCTGAAGATTTCTTTGAGGCATTCTGATTCTCATCTGCGGTAATACCAGCAATGAATGGAACCTCCGTATTTGCCGCCGCCTTTCGTATCGAATCCGCGAATTTAGCATGTTCAGCATCTCCCATGGTAGTATCTAAAAGCACCAAATCGTATTTCACCTTCGCCACACGATCGAGCACAGCCGAGGCACTTGAAACACGATCGGCTTTGTGACCCAGCACCTCAAGCGTTCTTTTAAGTACAGCCTGATGTATGTAGTTCTCTTCGGCAATGAGCACTTGCAAATGATTCTTCCGCAGTCCAGGCACTTCTTGTCGTCCACTTCGTGAATCACTCGATTTCACCACCGTTTTACGAATTGTAGACATCAACTTCAGCTGTTTTATCGGTTTCGTGACATAGCTATTCCAAAGTCCTTCGCCATCGGCGAGGATGGTGCCAGCCGTGCTTGAAACAATAATTATAGGAAGTTGATCGAGGGTGTATACCTCACGAATTTTTCTGGTCAACATCACACCATCGATGCCAGGCATTTGCATATCCACGATGCAGAAATCGAATTTCGATAAATTGGGAAGAACCTCCAGCACCAATTCAGGAGAATTGAACGGCGTAGCTTGAATTCCGAAAGACGACAACTGCTTAATGAGTATTTTTAGGTTTGTTGTATTGTCATCAACCACCAGCGCCTTTAAACCATCGAGCACACCCAAATCGATGTCATCGGCAATTCCTACTGTTTCGCCAACTACCAGCGTAAATAAAAATGTTGAACCCTTACCCGAAGAACTATTGACCCATATTCGTCCGCCCATTGCCTCTACCAGCGATTTGCAAATCGCCAAACCCAATCCAGTGCCGCCATACTTTCTGGAAGTTGATGAATCGGCTTGGGTGAACGAATTGAAAAGCAGCGGGAGGACATCCGGAGCGATACCGATGCCCGTATCGGCGACAGAGAACTGCAATTGAACCATGCCGCTTTCCGACAACAGCTTCTCAACCTTCACCACTACTTCGCCGCTTTCAGTAAATTTAATGCTATTACTCACCAGGTTGATGAGAACCTGACGCAGGCGCGTGCTATCGCCAATTAAGTGATCAGGCACGGCTGGGTCGACAAAGAAAAGCAGCTCCAACCTTTTCGACGTCGCTTGAGGTCTCAGCAAGTCGATCACCTCGTTTATCATCCCATTCAGATCGAACGGTTCATAGTCGATAGACAGCATACCTGCTTCAGCTTTCGAAAAATCGAGGACAGCGTTTAGGGTTGTTAGTAGCGACTCAGACGACAGCTTAATGGTTGACAGGTTATTTTTTTGCTCAGAGGTAAGATTCGATTTTTCGAACAGGTCGAGATTTCCGATTATGCCATTTAGCGGCGTGCGGATTTCGTGACTCATGTTTGCCAGAAACTCCGATTTCACTTGGTGAGCGTGTTGCACATTCAATTCTGCTTCCAGCAAAGCATCACTTTGGGAGTTTACCTTGATTAATACAGGTCGAACTAGAATAAAGAATCCCGCGATCAGCCATACCAGCAAAGCACCATTGACCAATAGAGCGTGTGTTTTTTCCGAATCAACCTTTTCAGCAAGCGATTCACTAAGTAGGTAGACTGCACTGCCCATTCCGTGATCATAGGCATCTACATTCAGTGATAATTCATTGAACCAAGCGATACCATTTTCAACCTTCGCCAAGCCAATCAGTTCTTGAATTTTAAAATACGCCCCATTGATTGTACTCAGCACCTCTTCAACATCCGCAGCATGCGAACCAGAAAGTCCGTGCGACTGCTCTCTATTTACATAACCCTTGTGAGCACCAGACCACAATTTCAGCAAAGAATCCAGCTTCTGCTCAGTTCCCTCATCGTGTGCATCCTTAATTGTAAGAGAAGAAGCCACGAATCGCAGCTCTTGCACCAACGCCCTTTGCCTGCCTGCGAGTCGCAGTTCAATGGCATTCTCTTGTTGTTTTGAAAGATTCGAAGAAAGGAATGATTGTCCAACAAGGACAATGAACGCAGTAACGCCCAGAAAAATATACAAACGAAATGAAGCAGTACTTCTCAAACCCAGGATATGTCGAAAGCCCAAAGTTAAGACATTGCAAATGTTTCAAAAAGAAAGACTTACATTTCTTTCGACCCGATCAAATTCTGGAGCATTACCAGAGTTTCTTGCAGCCCGTCGAGCTCAATGGGTTTATTGAGAAATCCAACCATACCAGCCTGTTCGCAGCGGATTCGTTCCTCCTCCATCACATTTGCAGATACCGCGACAATTTTAGGGATTTTATTTGAGGCGAGACCGAGTTTAGTTATTTCTTCGGCGGCAGCTATGCCATCGAGTTGAGGCATTTGAAGGTCCATCAGTACCACATCGAAATATTCTTCCTTAATCAATTCAACCAATTCCATTCCATTGCTCACGATGGTAGGGCGGATGTTAAAATTTGCGAGCAACAAACGAATAACATGTTGATTTATAACATTGTCTTCGGCCACACATATCTTCAACATGCTAATTTCGCTTAGCATCTCCGATGATATATCTAGCGCTTTAGAAACATCTATTTTCACACCATCATCAACTACCCTTTCTAGTACAAGTTCAAATGAAAAAGTAGAACCTCTGTTTGGAGCGCTTCGCACATTGATCTGACCATTCATGGCCTCAATCAAGCGTTTACTTATAGAGAGTCCGAGGCCGGTTCCTCCAAATTTTCTTGTTGCAGAGCTATCTACTTGCGTAAAGCTTTCGAACAGGTCGCTGATTTTATCCTCCTCTATCCCGATACCTGTATCAGTAACTGCGAAGATGAGGCGATACTCATTTCTAGTTTTCCCAGTCAGCGTTGCAGAAAGAATAATATTCCCTTTATCGGTGAATTTGATAGCATTCCCAAGAAGGTTAATGAGAACCTGTTTAATTCTCACCTCATCACCCAACACCTCATCGGTAATTTTCTCATCACAATCGAAAAACATGGCAAGACCCTTTGACCTCGCTCCAATTTCCATCAGGCTGAACACCTCCCCCATCATCTTCTTCAAATTGATTGGGGCATTTTGCATCACCATTTTCCCTGATTCAATCTTCGAGAAGTCTAGAATATCGTTAATGATTACCAACAGGTTTTGTCCGCTCATGCGAATGGTATCAACAAACACCTGCTGATCGTGAGTTAAAGCGGTATCATTCAGCAAATCAGCCATACCGATAACGCCGTTCATAGGTGTGCGAATTTCGTGCGACATCGTGGCAAGGAAGTCAGATTTTGCTTTAACAGCCTTTTCAGCATCCTCTTTCGCTTTGACAAGTTCTTTGGTGCGTTCCTTTTCTCCGGTAATATCGCGAACCCGATAAACCAGTAGTTCTTCATTTTCTCGATGAATCCAAGAGATTGATAAAAAAGTAGGAAATATTGAACCATCTTTTTTTCTCATTTCGACTTCATCGTTCCAAAAACGATCTTTCAGTAGCGTTGACACACCTTTAAAGTCTTGTTCTGGCGTGAGTTTTTCATTTCGGAAGTCGGTTATATCGAGATCGCACAAAGCTTCTAACTCGTAACCGAACAACTCCGCCGCAGTTTTACTGGCATCTTGAATAATTCCTTCAAAATCTGTCAAGAAAATTGCGTCTTCAGTTTTTTCCACTACCGATAGAAGCAGATCCTTTTGCATTTTCACATTGCGTTGAAAATTTGTTTTTATCCGTATAATGAGAAAAAGGAAGAAAGAAGAGAGCATTATTGCCGACAATGCATATATACCTTGAGAGTAGAATTGTTCATCGACAGCAAATATTGCAACGACGACCCCAAAATTGAAATAGAGTAAATAGTAAACGGCTTGGGTGGTATTTCTGAAACTGATACTAACAGCTTGGAGCGTTAGCAGCAGTCCCATGATGTAATAAAAGCCGAAATTATTATAGCCAGTGATAAAGATAACTTGCGCCGTGAAGAGGTAAAACATCACCATCATCAGCCTGAACAGCAATGGTTTTGAGATGTTCGTAAACGAAATCAAAAAACAAAAAACGGAGTAATTAAATACCAAAAGGCGGTCCCACCATATCTCTTTACTATCATCGAGGAATGAGAACAACAGTCCGAATGCCAAAATAGACAATGCACTGAATACGCTCATCAGTCGATAAAAGCGAATACCTCTGTTTAAAGGACGTATGTCAGAAAGGATGCCTCTCACGTTTATTGTATCTTTCGAAAAGTTAGTTATTGCGATATTACGGTTTCTTCCTCTATGCAGTTCCCCATTTATCGAAAACGAATTCAGTTTCAGAAAATTCTTACACTGCTGGTTGCATTTACAAGTTTTGTGGCGAGTGCGAACGACTCCATACCTGCACGAGAAAAAAGTCTCCGCTTGCCGCTAACCATAGGTGGTTCGAGTGCTATTGCCGGAACTACACTTAGCGGGTTGTATTTTTTATGGTATGCAGATTACCCCAAGAGCAGCATGCATTCTTTCAACGACTGGGATGATTATTTTCAGATGGATAAAGCGGGGCATACCATGACCACCTATTCTATCGCCCAAGTTTGTCACAAAACCTATCACTGGGCCGGACTAGAAGACAGGAAATCACTTTTGGTAGGAACCGCCATGGCCATGGGGTTTCAGACAGCCATAGAGGTTATGGACGGATTTTCGGCAGGTTGGGGATTTTCTTGGGGAGATATGGGTGCAAACACCTTGGGAGCAGGATTGTATACCGGACAGCATTTGCTATGGCAAGAGCAGCGCTTGAGATTGAAGTTTTCATTCACACGCACCATTTATCCGCCATACAGGCCGGATGTATTTGGGAATGGGTGGCGTGAAGAAATTTTGAAAGACTATAACGGACAAACATACTGGTTATCGTGGAATCCCCGTGAGTTCAACCTCGTGCAACGATGGCCAAAATGGTTGGATGTATCTTTTGGATATGGGGCCAGCGGCATGACAGGAGGTAGAGAGAATATTCCAACTACGCCTGATGACGTCCGTTTTGTTCGGCAGCGCCAATATTACGTTTCCTTCGACATCGATTTGTATGACCTTCCTGCGAAGCGCGCTTGGTTTCGCGTTTTTCGATCAGCCGTTGGATACATCAAAATACCTGCCCCCACCTTGTTGATCAATCAGCGAACGGGGGTTGAGTTTTTGCCCTTTTATTTTTAGTACGCCTAGCGCGGCGGATGTGAGACTAAGTGCAGGTAGATGGCTAGGTGATCAGAATAACCACCCTTGTAATTATCACCCACATACGTCCTATTTGGTTTTACCTCATGCCGGTGGCTGCCTTTAAAGATCACATCATCGTCTTTATACATTAGCATTTCACCATTTCGCACCAACCATTTTCCCCTTCGAAGCATGTTACCGCTCACCATGAATTGATCGAACATAAACCAATCGCCATCGTGTTCAGAAGTACCTGAATCATCTTTCAAAATAGGCCAACCCAAATTCACCAGCGCTTTGTCGTTGGTAGCACTTTCTTGAGCATGCAAAGCGCTTCTTATGCTTTTATCGTGAGGTTCATCATTGAAATCGCCCATCACCAGAATCAGCGCCTCCTCATTATTTTCTTGCACCTTGTTAATCGCCAAACGCAGCGCCGTTCCTGCTGCCACACGTTTGAACTCCGTATCGTGTTTTCCAGCGCGACGAGAAGGCCAATGGTTGACGAAAACATTCATTTCAGCTCCATCGGGCAGTTCACCAACCACGTGAAGGATGTCGCGAGCGTGAAATTCTGAATGTGTAAGCACCTCAAAATTTATCTGTTCGTGTTGCAGATAGGTAAAACTTTCAGGAAGATAAAGCAGCGCCACATCGATTCCTCTGACATCGCGAGATTCCTCGTGAACTATTTTATAACCAGCGTGTTTCAGGGCTGGATGGCTTGTTAGATCTTCAAGCACCCCCCTATTCTCTACCTCGCACAAGCCAATGACAGCAGGCAATTGTGTAGATTTTGCCATACCGAATATGACATCTGCAATGCGATCGAGTTTTTTTTGATAACGAAATTGATCCCATCTAAGGTCACCCTCGGGAGTATAATCTTCATCTACCTTACCGGGTTCATTGAATGTATCAAAAAGGTTTTCGACATTGTAGAACGCGCATGTAATTTCAGTTTTCATCGCTTACCGATACCTAGTGATCCGAGCAATCCGCGTGTTAGCTCGCGAAAAATCGTTCGACCTACCTGGCGCACCATTGTATTCTTCGTTACTTCTTCCACCAAGCTTTTCTCTTTCGTTGTGCGTGTTCGTCCACCAGTTACCTTCTCGGCTGCTCTTTTTTGCTCCTCGATTTTCTCTCTATGCTCATCTTCATCAGCCGCTTCCATTTTCTTTTTGAGCATTTCGTAGGCGCTTTCTTTGTCTATTTCTTCGTTGTAGAAACGGGCGATATCAGAGTTTTGAACCAGCGTATCTATCTCTTTCGAGGTAAGGATATCCATGCGCGTTTTCGGTGCGCAGAGCAAAGTTGCAGCCAGAGGTGTTGGCACACCCTTTTCGTTCAGAGCCGTAACCAAAGCCTCTCCTATACCGAGAGAAGTTAAAACCTCATCGGTCTTATAGAAATCAGAAACCGGGTAGTTTTCTGCTGTTTTAGAAATTGCTTTTCTGTCTTTCGCCGTGAAAGCTCTTAGCGCGTGTTGCACCTTCAAACCCAGTTGACCGAGAATAGCATCAGGGACATCGGTTGGATCTTGCGTGCAGAAATATACCCCTACAGCTTTTGAGCGAATGAGTTTGATTATTGCCTCCATTTGATCCATCAAAGCCGTGCTAGCTTCTTTGAACACCAAGTGAGCTTCATCGATAAAAATGCAGAGTTTCGGTTTGTCGGCATCGCCCTCTTCTGGAAAAGTAGCATATACTTCAGCCAGCAGGCTCAGCATGAAGGTAGAGAACAATTTCGGGCGATCTTGAATATCTGTAAGTCGAAGAATAGATATCATTCCTTTGCCATCCTTCATTCTGCAGAGATCTTTCACATCGAACGAACGTTCTCCAAAGAAAACATCAGCACCTTGTTGTTCGATTTCAATTATTTTCCGCGCGATTGCGCCGATAGAGGTTGGCGAAACGAATCCATATTCTTTGGATATTTCCTCTTTTCCATCATCCATCAGGTATTGCATCACCTGCTTTACATCTTTGAGATCAATAAGCGGTAAACGTTTATCATCGCAATATTTAAAAATCACCGCCATTACACCTGATTGCGTGTCGTTGAGATCGAGGATTTTCGAGAAAAGCACAGGGCCGAATTCAGAAACAGTAGCACGCAGGCGAGCACCCGGTTCGTTTGATAGCGACAGCAGTTCAACCGGCATTGGTTCGGCCACATAAGGCTCACCGATAGCGGCATGGCGCCAGGTTATATGATCGTTCAGTTGTCCGGCTTGCGCCAAACCACTCAAATCACCCTTTAAATCCATCAGCAAGCAAGGAATGCCCTTCATAGACAGCTGTTCAGCCATCACTTGAAGCGTTTTGGTTTTACCCGTTCCTGTGGCACCTGCAATGAGACCATGACGGTTGAGGGTTTTAAGCGGTATTTTAACTTGTGCTCCTTCAACTGGTTCACCATCGAGTTTCGCTACACCGAGTACAAAACTGTCGTGTTTGTGAGTATAGCCAGCGACTATAGATTCCAGGAATTTTTCTTTGCTCATTGGAAATAAAATATGGGATTCGAAATTAATGAAAAAGGCCCGAATGATCGGGCCTTTTCTTTGCAATTGGGAACACTTATTTAGAAGCTGCCCATTTGCGAATTTCGGTGCGGAACCATTCATCAGCGGCTTCCGTCCATTTGAAGTTATCGCGAATGTAAGACATCGTATCTTTCTCGATATCGGTGTAGCTGCTTCCATCTTTCACAGCATCAAGCAACTGAGCGGCATCTTCTTTTGAGATGCGACCGTCGCCACCGCCAGAAGTAAGTTTTTCAGCAAGTTCTATCAACTCACCATCGTACTTTTTGCCATCGATTGTTTTGTAGTAGGCCATGGTTTAAATATTTAAAAATTATAATAATGCAACTTACTTAAAAAATCCACCCAAAAGGTTTTTCGCTTTATCCAACATTCCACCTGCGTCGCCGCTGAATAGAGAAGTTAGGCTTTCGGCATCGAATTTACCTCCAAGTTCTCCGTTGATTACTTCCATAATCATCGGGACGATTTTTCCTGCAATGCCAGAAGAGGCATCGGCGTTGATGTTTAGACCCGAAGACAGTTTACCTGTAAGTTGAGACACGATATCGTTCACCATAGGGTTATTGAGATCGAATCCACCTTTGAAGAGATTTTGCACCCCATCGAGGTTTCCGCTCATCACTTCGCTCATTATTGAATCTTTAACAGATTCTCCTGACATTGAGACAACATCATCGACTTTATCTGCGCCAACGCCATTGTTTTGCAACAAGTCGCCAACTTGACCTTTCAGGCCTTGAAGAAGATTATCTAACATATTGAAATAAGACTAATTGGTTACTTAGTTTGCTACAGACCTTTTAAGGTTAGACATTTCCTCTTTCAATTTCTCTAGAGCCACTTTGGCTTGAGTAATTTTTTCCTTTTGGACTTCTACCTTTGGTGCATTCGCTTCAGCATCATTCGCCAGCCTTTGTTCTGCCGCAGCTATTTTTGCCTCTGCAACACGAATTTGCTCTGCTATTTCCGTCAATCGAAAGTTCGCACGGATTTTATTTGCTTCAAGGCGTTTTTCAGGGACCAGCGTTTTAATATTCTCAGGATTGCTTTCAAGAATTTCCTTTACTCCATCTTCACCACCTTCTATGCTTTCGCGGTAGTTCACCATCATTCGTTCTTTTCGCTCTGCCTTTTCATTTTCGGCTTCTTCGCGAACACGCTCCAAGCTTTTCCCTTTGTCTTGCTCGCCTAACCCCTTAGCATTCCCTGAACCAGAAAGATCTGTAGAAGAGCCTATTTCACGCTTTCTTTTGCTGACATCAATATGTTTCACTTGTTTTTCATTCTCTTGAAAAACATGCTTTTCAACTTTTTCTTTGGCCTTATCAGACTCAACTTTAACCTTTACTTCTTTTTGATCACTTTTATGATCTTCTTTTTTCGGAGATTCCTTCTGGGCAAAGGTTGCCGAAGCCAGGAAGATTGAAAACGTTATGAGTGCAATTTTTTTCATCAGTTCAAATCGTTTAAGACTTTTTCGAGAGCAGCGGCCGTTGAATCGACTTTTTGCATCGATTCTTCGATAACTTCATTTACTTCTTCAGTAGTAGGTACTACTTCAGCTTCGGTTACTATTTCAGGAGCAATTGTTTCTTCTGCTGCAGGCTGAGAGCCGCAAGAAAAGAGGATTGTGATAAAAAGCGTAGGGATTAAAAGTTTCATTTTCATTTCAAAGTCAATTTATCGACGGCGATTCAAATATATTGAAAGATAATATAATAAAGTAGCTAGGCTACCTATAGCCGACACAACATATGTAAGCGCCGCCCACTTCAACGAATCTTTAGACGCTGCATACTCCTCTGGGGTCACAATATGCTTTTCTTTCACCCATGCCAGCGCCCTTCGTGAAGCGTCAAATTCTACAGGTAATGTAATGAAAGCGAACAACGTAGTGAGTGCAAACAGTGCAATCCCGACGAGTAGCAGTTGAGGAAAAACCTGAATCATCAAGATACCCGCCAACAAAATCCACTGCAAGAATCTTGACGTAATGCTAACAATGGGCACCAATTTTGAGCGCATTTGCAGCCATGCATATCCTTTGGCGTGCTGCACCGCATGTCCGCACTCATGCGCCGCCACCGCTGCCGCAGCAGCATTTCTTTGGTCGTAGACAACCGCGCTCAGATTTACCGTTTTATTTGCTGGGTTGTAGTGATCTGTTAGCGAGCCGCCCACAGACATCACCTTGACATCATGGATACCAAAATCTTTTAGCATTTGTTCGGCAACTTCTCTTCCACTTAGACGAGACTTCAATTCCAACTTCGAATATTTTTTGAATTTCGATTTCAGACGATTGCTCACCAGCGATCCAATGAGAGCCATTGCGATACCGATGATGTAGATACCCATGTAGTTCATATCAATTCAAATTAGGGGCAGCGCCCAAGTTCGGACAATTTAATATTTCATTCACACCATTGAAGTTGACCGTTGTTTTTTGATATCCAAAGATATCGCTAAGGTCTTTTGCTTGATAGAAATCACTTGTATTCATCTTCAAGTCGGAAAGATTGAATTCACACGGATGTTCGTATCCTGCGGCGTGAGTAAGTTCGAGAAGTTCCTTTCGGAAATAAGTTAAGTAATTACCCGCCCTTTCACTTTTTTCTGGCACCAATAATCCACGTTGCAGCCAATGGTTCTGTGTTGCTACACCAGCAGGACAAGCATTCGTGTGGCATTTTTGCGCCTGGATGCAACCGATGCTGAGCATTGCTTCTCGTGCAACTTGCACAACATCCGCCCCCAAGGCGAAAGCCATAGCTGCCTTCGACGGAAACCCCAGTTTTCCAGAAGCAATGAAGACCACCTTTTTTTCAAGTCCGAACGACTGGAAGATCTTGTAAATTTCGGAGAACGCGTAAATAAAAGGCAGAGAGACATGGTTTGCAAAAGAAGGCGGCGCGGCCCCTGTTCCACCCTCACCACCATCGATGGTAATGAAGTCAGGCCCCTTGCCCGAGCGCGCCATAATATCAGCCAATTCATGCCACATTTCAAGTTTACCAACGGCCGATTTGATACCCACAGGCAAGCCCGTGAGCTCAGTCATTTCTTCGATAAAATCGACCATCTCCTTCACCGAGGAAAACGCCGAATGGTGTGCTGGCGAGATTACATCCTTACCCATTTCCACCCCCCGGATTTCAGCGATTTCGTGGTCAATTTTAGCAGCTGGTAGGACACCCCCTTTACCAGGTTTCGCGCCTTGAGAAAGTTTTAATTCCAAAGCACGGACAAACGTATTTTCAGAAGTAAGTTTTAGCAGTTTCTCTCGTGAGAACGAGCCATCGAGGTTACGCACGCCAAAATAACCCGTCCCTATTTGAAAGACCACATCGCCACCATGTTTGTGGTAAGGCGACAAACCACCTTCGCCAGTATTATGATAGCTACCGCTTCTTTTTGCGCCAATATTGAGAGCACTTACAGCGGCAGCCGAGAGCGACCCATAGCTCATAGCTGAAATATTGATTACCGAACGCGGGCGAAAAGGGCGAGTGCGTTGGGGTCCAATTACCTTAGCACACGGGACAAAAAAGTGGTCATCGAGATTGACATGATTCTTGGGAAGCACCTTTGGGAACATTGCCGGTTTGATGAACAGATAATTCGTTACCGTTTGATCTTGATCAGAGCCGAAACCCTCATAGTTATTTTCTTTTTTAGACGTTGCATAAATCCACGTTCGTTCAGATCTATTAAAAGGCAGTTCCTCACGATTGTTTGCAACAATGTATTGTCGCAACTCTGGTCCAACTTTTTCAAGAAGGTATCTGAAATGTCCGACAACCGGGAAGTTTCTCAGAATGGCATGTTTCCTTGTGATAAAAAGGTCATGAATAAGCACGATAAAGACAAGTGCAACTGGGATGAACCACCAATGGAAATGCGTGAAGATTGAGAGCGTGAGAAACGAATTGGACATGGTTGAAGTTTGGGTGGTAAAATTAGGGTTTGTAGGTGGAGATGGGAAATTTAGGCCAAATTCAATTGAGAAGAACTTTATCCGCAATTGTATAAAAAGCCGTTGTATAGAATTGCGGATAAGCAAGAAATGATAAAAATTGCAGTTCTTTATACACAAATATACCTCCAATGAATCACCCCGCTTCGCATCGTTTTGACGGATCTAAAAAGTTTGTTCAATCTGAAAACCCGTCGGAACCAAAAGAAAAAATGAAGTCCAAGGAGGCCGATGTCATTATTGCAGAAAATGCCAAATGGCTCGATGGATATCAGGAGCGGTTGTTCGCTTCAGGAGAAAGGTCTGTTTTAATTGTGCTTCAAGCGATGGATGCTGCGGGAAAAGATGGCACACTTCGCAGACTTATAACAGGGGTAAATCCGCAAGGTATCATTGTGACCAGCTTTAAAAGACCAACTCCTGAGGAAGTCAATCACGACTTTTTATGGAGGGTTCAAAAAGCGCTACCGCAGAAAGGGTACATCGGTGTTTTTAATCGCAGCCACTATGAAGAAGTGCTTGTAACCAGAGTTCATCCAGAATTTATTTTAGCTCAAAAAAACCCTGGGGTTGGTTCAAAAGATGGGAATATAGTCTTGCCGAAAGACTTCTGGAAAAATCGCTTTGCAGCCATTCGAGCATTTGAAAAGCACCTCGCTGATAGCGGAACAATAATTATCAAGTTCTTTTTAAACGTATCGAAAGAAGAACAGAAGAAACGCTTGATTGACCGCATGGTAACCCCAGAGAAAAATTGGAAATTCAATATCACCGATATAAAAGAGCGTCAGCATTGGAAGGAATATATGTCGGCTTACGAAGAAATGATCAATGAAACCGCTTGTGATCATGCACCATGGTATGTCATTCCTGCCGACGACAAAGACAATATGCGCGCACTCGTTTCAATCGCGGTTAGAGACGTATTGAGCAAATTCCCAGTCGATTACCCCGATGCTGTTGCAACCATCGAGCAAGAGTTAAAAGAAGCAGAAGTATTGTTGAAGATGGAAGATTAAGGCATCTGAAGTTTCAAGAATATTGGCAGGTGATCACTGAAACCGCCGTAATAATTGTTTCCTCCATAGGTGCGGTTTGGTGATGTAACCCCCTTATCATTGGTATACATCATCCAATCGTGTTTGATAATCTTAACACTGTTTTGAACGACATCCAGACCTTGTCCGTCTGTTAATGCCTTCGAAACCATGAATTGATCTAAGCAACCCCATTCACCTTTGTAGTTGTACGACCCTTCACCATTTTTCGACATCATCCACATCAAGTTTGTGAGCATGCCTTCATTTGCATTCTTCGCCATCAAAACATCTCTTATGCTCTTATCATTCGGGTAATCATTGAAATCACCCATCAGAAGTATTTGAGCGTTTCGATCTAACATCAACACTGATTCAACCGAATTCTTCACATTATTCGCTACCGTCAGTCTGTTCGGTTCAGATTCTAATTGTCCGCCACTGCGGGATGGCCAATGGTTGACGTATACATGCAATGGTTGACCGCTTACCTCACCTGCAGCATGCATCACAAGCCTCGTATTCGGCCTATCTCCTGACGGTAGAGTTGATTTAATCAACTCAACAACTTCCAGCTTTACACGAGAAGGATTGAAGAGGATAGCCACATCAATTCCACGATCGTCTGGACTATCTGCATGCAAGATGCTGTAATTAGTGCCCTTAAAATTCTCACTTACTATGAGATCTTTTAGGACTTGGAGGTTTTCAATTTCACATAAACCGATAATGTCTGGCATAAACGTATCGCATGCACGAACCACCTTACCGATGTTCACCAACTTCTGATTGTAGCGCTCTTTTGTCCATGCCTTCTCACTTCCCGGAGTGAACTCATCGTCATTGATAGCTGGATCATCTGAAGTATCGAACAGATTTTCAACATTATAAAACATAACACTCAAGCTTTTTGAGTCGTTATTAACCATTGCAGGTTTCACATCACTGCATGAAAACAGCAAAGAAGAAAAAAGCGCAGTTGTTGAAATGAAAGCAAAAAATCGCAACATAAGATTACCTTTGAGGCCACGAAGTTAAGCCTTTCAATTCGAGTTTAACAATTGTGCTTCTGAGAGATAATGACATCATTCATACACCAAATCACCTTTTTAGTCGTTCTGATTTTTTTACCAGAATTTTCTTTTGCCAGTGGTCCGCGACAAATCCGCGCAAGCAGGGCGAATCAATCGGTTGTGGTAGATGGTGTTTTAGACGAAGCCTTGTGGCAAAATGCTGAGGTAGCAGATGGTTTTGTTCAAAATAGACCTACGCCCGGAGTCACCCCTTCACATCCTACCGAAGTGAGGATAATTTATGACGATGACGCCATCTATATAGGCGCTATGATGTTCGACACTGCGCCCGATTCGATTTTGCATCAGTTGACAAACCGAGACAACCTCGACAACGCCGACACCTTCGGATTTTGGATCTCCTGTTTCAAGGATGGAATTAACGCCTTCTATTTTTCAGTTACACCAGACGCCGTGCAATATGACGCACAGATATCGGCTTTTGGCGAAGATGCCAATTGGAATGCTGTTTGGCAGTGCAACACTAAAATCACATCTACAGGCTGGGTAGCTGAATTCAAAATCCCTTATAGCGCCTTGCGTTTCCCTGATTCCGATGAGCAAATTTGGGACATCAATTTCAACCGCAATATTCGAAGATTCAGAGAAATCAGTTATTGGCATGAAGTAAATCCGGCAATCGCCGGGACGGTCAATCAGAGTGGGAAGTTGACAAACATTCACAACATCGAGCCCCCAATCCGACTGTTTTTTAGTCCGTACATCTCCACATATGCCGACAAACTCATAAACGCGGATAACGGTGACTCGCCAACCCAGTTCAGTTACAATGCCGGGATGGATGTAAAATATGGAATCAATGAAGCCTTCACGCTAGATGTCACCTTGATTCCAGATTTCGGACAAGTTCAAAGCGACAACAACGTCCTCAACCTCACTCCGTTTGAAGTCTTTTTCGAAGAGCAGCGACAATTTTTCAAAGAAGGAACAGAATTATTTAGCAAAGGAGATCTTTTCTACACACGCAGGATTGGCGCCGTTCGGAACACATCCGATATATCGAACAATTTGAATTCAGGCGAATACATATCAAACCTTGACGGCACAGCCCAATTATTGAATGCAACAAAGATTTCTGGTAGAAACAGAAAAGGTTTGGGAATTGGATTGTTGAATGCAGTGACAGCACCGGTTTATGCCACTGTAAAAGACATTGACGGCAATCAACGAGAAGAGCAGTTTACCAGTTTGACCAACTACAACATCCTGGTCGCCGACCAGAATTTAGGTAATAACTCCTTCATTTCACTTATTAACACAAACGTCTTGCGCTACGGGAGTGACTACGATGCCAATGTGATAGGAACCGCGTTCGATATCCGCTCACAGAACAATACCATCTCATTTACAGGAACGGGAGCGTTTTCTCAAAAATTCAACATCGGAAACACATTGACCGACCATGGATTTAGGCAAAACGTCGCCATTTCAAAGATTAGTGGGAACCTAACTTATTCGGCGGGTCATAGTTTGACAACCAAGTACTTCGACCCCAATGATTTGGGTTTTCAAACCATAAGTAATGTCGCCAATGCGAATGCTACAGTGGGCTATAGGATCTTCAAACCCTTCGGTAGATTTAACAACATGTGGAGCGAATTGAGTTTCAACCGCAGTAGTTTGCACCAACCAAGCAAATTCATCGGATTAAACATAGCCGGTGAAGCCGGAATAAACACCCGTAAATTCAATACCTACTCCCTTGTTTTTGATTTTGACCCGGTGAGTCGGAACGACTATTTTGAACCTCGCCGCGATGGCAGGTTTTTTAAGATACCAACCCAGAGGTATTTCGGCGGGTGGATATCAACAGATTACAGAAGACCCTTGGCATTGGATATTGGCGCATGGTATACCCGATTTGATAAAGACGAATGGCAGAATTGGAACTGGAGGGTTAGTCCGCGTTGGAGAATCAACGATCACCTCATGTTGATTTACGTTTACAGCAAGCAAAATGCCTTTAATCAATTTGGTTATGCATCAACAGCCGATAATGGGAATATTATTTTCGGTGAACGCGACGTCATTTCGCACACCAACGTTTTAACCGCCAATTATATCTTCACCAATCGCATGGGGTTATCGTTTAGACTGCGACATTACTGGAGCACCGTTAGCTACAAACGATTTTTTAATCTTGACGACGACGGAGAATTGACAACCGAAGTCGACAATTGGGTTCAAAACGGATTGAATTTGGGGGTTTATGAGAGCTACACCACCCAGGACAGATCATTTAATGCGTTCAACATCGACATGGTTTACACATGGGTATTTTCACCTGGAAGTGAGATCAGAGTTGTTTGGAAGCATGCCATTCAAAGCAACACGAATGAGATCCCGAATACCTTCGTCGACAATTTCAATAGCACCTTGGATCAGCCGCAGCTGACGAGTTTCTCAATTCGATTCCTTTATTTTATCGACTATTTGAATTTAAAGAGGAAGACCAAGTTTATCGAGAATTGACCTACTTATTTCAGACAAACGTCATGGTAGGAATGCAATAAGTATCGACGGTTTTGGCAATGATTTCTGGAGAAGAAGCTCAGAAAAGTCTGGATTAAGAACCCATTGTAGGAGAAACATTCAACTTGATGAGATTGAGAAAAAAGCGGCAGTCATGCAGTCAACAGTAATGGAGATTTGGTTCATTCGGATTTACCTTAATCATTTGCTTCGAATTTGACATACCCACTTAAGTTGATTCGTGATAAAATGGGCGGGCGTATTTATTTTACATTTAATAACTGATTATCAGGGTATTATATTAGAAAAATACTTTATCCGCAATTCTATACGATAAGCAATTACACAATTGCGGATAAGATAAATTTGACTTCAGCATTTCGACCAAAATCGTTTATCTCTTATAATAAAAGATCAGACCTTGGAACCGCTATGATCAAATTGCGAGCTATTTTAACTTACCGCTTAAAAGTTAATTTCTATAGCTCAATTAACAAAGAATAGGTTCTTCCAGACTATTCGATTTCAAAGCCCCAAGAAATCTTTTCAATTAGATCTTACGAAGGACCGACTCTAAAGGCATGTTGTAAATCGAACTTTCGTTATTTATGATTTCTGAACCCATGGTAATTCAGGTTTCTATTCTATGACAACCGCAATAAAAACAGTCAAGAACCCAAAAGGAGTAGTTTCTCCTAATTTTCCAGAAAGGGCAAACACGCGACTTATTATTCAGTCCAAGATCAATGCTAGAAAGACTTTGGAAGACTGCAAGCATTTTTATGACGCATAGTAAATTTGAATCACAAGAGTTTAGAACTTGTCAATCAGCGATTGAGCCAATTTTATCTCACAAAAAATCAGATTAATCTGGTCAACAAAAGAGCTCGCATTTCGATTCCAAAAACAACTGGGGTGCAGGGTGCGAAAACCATGCATTCGTCAACCAAAGTTACATTTCAGATACCATACACTTAGCTTAGCTTTGAATTGGCTGTTTCTTCTTGAAAAAAAACGGTTTTAGGTTCAAAAACTAACCATCTTATTATGTATACATTCTGCAAGATTTTTCAAGCATTGATGTTCGCATCATTGGCTCTTTCCATTCAAACTGTTAATGGCCAAATTTATGGATGCACCGACAGTGCGGCATGTAACTTTGACCAGCTTGCTACAATTGAAAACAACACCTGCACATATGCGCAATGGTATATACCAGTATTATCCCAAGGTGCATCTGGGCCAGCAATTCAAACCTGCATTCAACCACCTGGATATATTGCTGTCAACCAAAATTGTGCATCATCAGTTATTGTGAACGCGTTGTGCTATTAACTCCAAGCATGCTTGATGTGGTTTAAAGGCCTTCCTTTCTCGATGTTAACTTTCTGAAGCACAGCAATGGCGGCGAGTTTTGACGCCATTCTTACGAGGAATCCACCAAATGTTTTTGCGT
>WGNM01000030.1 GCA_016124575.1 Cryomorphaceae bacterium | reverse complement strand
TCGTAATACCACCGAAGGATCTCTGGAATTACAAGCGGATGAATTGACAGATCAAGCTCGTCTATAAGCGCAATGCCGCCCATCTCCAACGACTGAAAAATCAGTGGAAAAATCTTGATGAACTGTCTGGTTCCATGACTTTCGAAGGGAAAGAGAAGTGGCTGATCAAGCCCGCTATGATCGATGGTGAAGATAGGACCGTTGGCGGTGACGAGAACATCCAGCTTTCTGATGCCCAGGTCAATACGCTCGATCTCTCTATTCAAGGCATCAAGCAGGGTTGGGTTCAATTTGTACATTTGCGCGACCGAGAGATCGTCGAAATCTGCCTTATCTAGCAATATGTTGGA
This sequence comes from Cryomorphaceae bacterium, assembly GCA_016124575.1. Taxonomy (GTDB): domain Bacteria; phylum Bacteroidota; class Bacteroidia; order Flavobacteriales_D; family Sanyastnellaceae; genus RI-182. The sequence goes on along the minus strand of WGNM01000030.1, from coordinate 12,580 downwards.
TACAACCTGCCCGGCAAGATTCCAGAGATATAGAGCAATCTCGTGCTTCAACTGCACAAGGGTTGATATAACACTCACGTTATCCCGAAGAATCTTCTCTAAAGGAAGGTTGTAGCCGGACAGACCGAACATTCTGTGTCCTTTCACCTTCCCACTCTCATCTCGATGGAACAGCCTGACTTGCTTATTAGATTCGATAGGCCAGTATTTCAGCGTCTCGGACAAAACCTTTATCGGTTTGCCGGCTGGTCCTCCCAGGACGACTTCGTATCTGTAAATGCTCGAATCGTTGAAATTCGGCTCTGGCTTGGCCATATCGAGCGGATTGGATGGTCCCGTAAACCATACTGCCAGCCGCGTGGGCTCACTCTGCATCTTCTCATCGAGGAATCTACTGAATGGAAGATTGCCATCCGGCGAGATGGAAAAGCTCTCCCTTACGAACCAGGCAAGGAATGATAGAGCCTTCAATACATTCGACTTCCCAGAAGCGTTCTGCCCGAAAATTGCGACAACTTTAGGAGCCCGCTCAGGCATACCCGGCCCAATCACCGATAAACGGCCGGGACTGTCGGACACCGACCGACCAACCCTTAGATCAATAACCTGAGGGTCCCGGATAGAGTAGAAATTCTCGATTTCCAGCCTGAATAGCATTTATGCACCGTGATTTACAATGCCAGTATATCATTAAGTCACCTATTTGACATTTTTTTGTCGTTTTTCTGGTTTAGCAGCAAATAGAATTAGCACTTATTCTTGAATCTGCGCAAACGTCGCAAAAGCTATCTTGTTGACTTGGCAAGCCCTTTCGTATATATTGCAAATATGCGAACATGGAGGGCAATATTTGCGTACCAGTGATCGCGAGAAGTTCGTACGACTAGCCAATAAACGGGTTAATCGGGCGATAAAGGCTCTTCATCTGATTGGAAACCTGTCAAACAAGTCAAATTACGATTACACCGAAGAGGACGTGACGAAGATTTTTTCCGCACTAAGGTCCGAATTGGAGCGATGCGAGGAACGTTTCCGCTCGCCGTATGCCCTGGCAGAAAACGAATTTAGACTGGAATAATCCGCGCCGGATTGACACAGAAGCCCAGGAATATTCAGAGCCATTCCAATCTGTGGTAGCGAATCTGCTACCACCAGACTTCCACACGCTATGAGGAACCAATAATGACTTTGCCAGATTGCATGGAGCATAATGCCAGCAAACCATCTTTTCACAAGTTAATCAGACAGCAAGCAGAAGCACTTTCCGCAGGTCAGCAAGTGAATGTTGATGAACTCGTGGACACGCTTTTAACTTCGCCGCCGCCCCGAGATTTGCGCGAAGCGAAACGCCTCATCAGAAGCGCGAACTATTTGGAGAAGGCACTCTTCAAAGCGAAGCACTATGAGCATTGCGTAGTAACATTGGAATTTGCCGTGAATACGGCAAAGGAGTTCGAGCTGACCAAGCCGCTCCTGAGATCCACACTGTACCTGGTACGAGCACTCTGGACAATCAAAGACTATCAAGATGCTCTTAAGTTTGCGCAAGAAGGAGCGGAGTTGGCCAATCAAAACCATCTTAAAATCATGTCCAGGCGATTCAGTCGATTAGAAGAGAGTATTGACCAATATATTGAAGCACTAGTAAACAATCCAGAGCAGCCCGGGTTGTCAGCGAATGAGCGCTTTCAAAAGGTCATTCTGGAGCCAGCCTATGCTTTTGACTTGAGAGCACCGATAGATAGAAAACCACTCAAACGACGCGCCGCCCATGTATCCACGCTGTTAAAGAAGCTCTGAGAAAGACACCAACCTCTGGCCGATCAGATGGGCATATACTAGAATAGCGGCAATTATTCAGGTTCACGTCTGTGGCTGACCAATCCGAGAAGTCCAAAACCAAAGAAGTCTCGAGCGAATCGAGGGTTGAGCAGGGCGCCTCCAGGGCAGGCAGCGAGGAGGTCCAGGCCGACATGCCCGAACACCTCCAACAAACTCAAAAGGAGAAAAGTGCTTTCGATAGAGCAGGGCTTATTCCCACAGCCCGCAGCCATGTAAGCGAAACTTTCGGCCGTCCGGAAATTTCAGAAGAGAATGATGGAGAGAAGATTCTGCATGTAGCGGAAGTCTCTGATAAGAAAGCCGCCAAAGCAAGCGATCTTCATCCTTCATATATCAGAGGTCTCGAAGCCGCCAGGCAAAGCGCAGCCACCCCGGATGAAGCCGCGAAGATGGAGGTTAAGTTTACGGAGCAGTACATAGAGAAGAAACTTCAGGAAGCCGCAACCACTTCAGGAAAAGCTCCGGCAGAGCTTCTTAATCAGCATGAGTATGATCCAGAAGATCCGAATTATGGTGGCACTTTTGAGATACCGCATAACGCTGCCGATGTCCTTGCCGCAGCCCAGAACTTGGAAGATCCACAAGAAGGCACCATTAGAATAGGAAATCAGCAGTACTCGACTGATGTTTTGTTAGCAAGCAAAGATGGCTATCAGAAACCTTCTGAACTCTCTGAGCTGCGAGCCGAAATCGATCAAAACATCAAAGCTATTAGAGATAGCAATGCCCCGCCAGGCAATAAACTTGTAGGAATTGCTCAAGAGCTTGGTCGTGATCCCGTTAGATGGCGGAGCAAGACGACCGGGAAATGTAACCAGCTCGTGGGAGAAGCCATAAAACAGTGTTTCGGGAAAACACCATGGGAAGGGCCAACACCTACATGTCATGGTCTGAATCGAATTCTGGGTAACTCAAGTGAATGGAAGCAGGTCTGGTCGATTGGAAACAAGGACTTTGACACCGCCCTCACTGACTTCCAGAAATTCACGCCTCGTCAAGGGGACATTGTAATCTGGGATAACAGCCAGCGAACCCACTCTGGAATTATGGATGAAGACGGATTCTTACACTATGCAGGCTCCAGGCAAACGGACTCCGGGTACGCAAAATCAAGTATCCAGTACTACACAGGTACTCCAGACGAGCCCAGAGATTTCGGTGCACCGACTGTGATTTACAGGCATAAGCATGCTGATCAATGGACAAAGTAGACGAACTTCTTCACTGGTGAGCCTTCGAGAAACACTTCGACTGTATGCTTTCCTTTTCTGGTGCCCATCACGACATCCCAGTCGTCAAAGATCAAGCCATCAACAATCTCGACGGATCGACCTTTGCCGGGCTTCTTTTGTTGGTCGTCCCAGATCTCATAGACCCTGACGAACTTCCGAGGCGTATCCAGCTTTATTCGCCAACCATACGAATAGCCTATCTCTCTTACGTGATCAGTCTTTTTGAAGACGACTTCTTTTCCCTTGAGCTTCATTGGTCCCTTGCCATTCGGAAAGGCCCCAAAATCAGCGCTGACGACTTTCAAATCCGGCGCAATAGTAACGAAGTATGAACTCTTCGCCAAGGCAACGACAAAGAGCTGAAGAACAAGCAGAGGTATCAACACTAATGGCTTCATACGGTAAAGAATACTACATTTACGATCAGATTGAGAATTAAGCCAAACTAGTGCTGAATCCCGGAATGAGCCTTCCATTTACAACGATCAAAGGAGGGTAAAAACCTATCCTTTTCCCCAGTACAATAATGCACCTGGGAGTATAGAATAGGAATTGTGGGAATAAACACGCACCCCCACAGTCTTTCATGAAGGTTGGCAATTAGCGACCTGATTCAACCCAGAGCCTATCTGCAGATGCGCTTCTGTTCAAACTGCTAATCCACCTTTCTCGCTTTCGGCTGCAGCTATTTTTCTTCAATCATCTTTTTTCAACACCCTGCCTTTAACACGTCACTGACTGAGCGGGGTCTAACAGCGAACTATTCGCAAGGATAAGAATAATGGAACAACTGAATACTGCCTCGGCTACGAGCCCGTTTCGTTCCGAGCTGCTTTCGCGCCGGCAGGCTGCGGAGTACCTCGGTGTTACAGAGCACACGCTCGCCGTCTGGAAATGCACTCGGCGATATGATCTGCCTGTTGTTAAGATTGGCCGCCTGGTCAAATATAAGAAGTCAGATTTGGACGCGTTTATCGAGCGCCGCACCGAAAGCGGCTTCTCTAGAGCTTAGCTCATTCCATCCCTATCAAAATCAAAACAATGGAGTCGAAGTATGGACAAACTTCTAGAACTCTCGCTCGTCAGCATACCCGAAGCAGCTGACCTTCTCAGTATCCCGGCCCACGAAGTATGGTGGCTGATCAAGACCCGGCGCCTCTCACTGGTGCGCATCAAGAAGCGGAACATGATCTCAATCGCAGAGTTGCGAAAGTTCATCCGCAAGCACACCTATGAGGCATCGCGATCCGACCACGCCCCGTGCGACATCGTGTTCGACTAAACGATTTTCGAGAGCTCGGCTCCTCATAGAGGCTGGGCTCTCTTTCCTCCTCCTCAGAACAATGAGTATTCAGGAAAAGACAAATGCAATTTCCATCACTGACAACATTCGTCGAACCAATCTTTCTTCTACTCTTCTTGGCAGTCGTACTGGTATCAGTCGCCGGAGGAAACCCGGATTCAGTCATCCGACCAGCAATTGCAATTGCCGGATCTCTCCTCCAGGGGCTGCTAACTCTAGCAATCAATCTGCTCACTACCGGAATTCAACTGGCAAATAGTGGACTAACAACCGCCCTCAAAGCCATCGGCGAACTGAGTAAGTCTCACTCCAGCCGCCTGAATAAGTAACCATCTGCGAAGCAGAAACTGAAAAGGATTCATCACTTTTAATTCGATTTACGCCGGTGGGAACAGACCAAATACACCCCCAGGTCACAGCGGTACACGCGACTCACTGGCACTGATGCCGAAGGCATCGCCGCGCCGACGCAGTCGGTAAGGCAAGATAAAGCGCAGACTGCGTCGCGCGGTAAACGCCCTTCAGGCGGACGGTTTAAGGGGCTGCCACCACATCCGATTCTCACGATAAGGGGCTGTCGATCTTCCCAACCGCCTATTCATCAACAATAAGAGAGGCTGTCACATGCCAAAACCAAGAGTCTACACTCCATACAAAGTAAACCTTACATCAACCGACCGTGAGAGGCTGGCGCAGGTTGCCCAGCTCGAAGGAAAACAGAAAGGGACAATATTGCGACAGGCTGTTCGCTGGTATCTCGAACACTATGAAGCTATCAAGAATGAGAAGCGCGATAGTGTCTATGCCAGCCAACTCAAAGACACCGCCAATCGTCTGGCGGCAATGCTCTATCGACTCAGCGTCGCCACCGAAACGCTCTACGAGTTTCAATGGTCACTTCTCGATGACAGTTCCCAGAGCCTCTTTGAAGCCTGCAATACAAAGGCCAAAACCAAGCTACGAAAGAGACTGGTCCAAGAGGAACGAGAAGTAATCCAGAAGATTACTGAGGAACCTCAGAGATGATTGTTAGACACTCATACATCTCAGTGAACTCAAAGAGATTTCGCGGTATCTCACTCGGTATCGCAAAGCAAGCCGCCTTCGGAACCGCCCTGGCGCACATCAAATACATTCAGCACCGACCAGGACCAGACCGGGAAGAGGGCGGAAGAGACTTCTTCAATCAAGAGAGCGATCAAATTGACGGCAAGGAGGTAAGAGAAGCACTCCGAGCGCTCAAAACAAGGGGCGTCGTTATTCACAAGCTGACGCTCGCCCCGGATGTTGATCCGAAAGACCCGAGAGAATTTACCCGGGAGGTAATGCAAGGTCTCAACGACGCAAAAGGCACCGACTTGAAATGGTTCGCAGTAGAGCACCGAAATACAGACCATCACCACGTTCATGTAGTTGTACTCGGCAAGGATGCGAACGGAAAGATGGTCCGCTTCTCGAAAGATGACTACAAGACCATGAAGAAGCACGGCAACCGCTGGCTCGACAGGAATCATCCAATCGAGCGCAGGCAAAAAGAATTCGAGCGAAACTACAGCGGACGTAATCTTGAGCGAAGAGAGCTGGCGCTCTGGAGAAAGATAGAGAGGAAAGAGCTTGCCTTCGAGAAAAACAAAGACAATCAGAGGGGATCACAGAATCTGAACCAAAGTCGCTGGATTCCAGACGCTCAGATAAGAGCCATGGCAAATCCGGCGTTCGGACTCTTCATGTCGGCAGCAGGAATCGCCAGAACACTGGTTTCCTGGATCGACCTCAAAGATCGTCGAGACCCTCTGAAAGAAACCAAGAAAGAACTTGAGGAGCGAAGAGACGAGATTAAGGACATCCTCAGCAAACCTTCTGGCACCGAAAACCAATCAACCCACAAAGAATTACTGGAGAAGATCGAGAAAGCCATCGAGAGGCTTGAGCAGGCAGAGGAAGAGCGACGAAAGCGCCCGAGCCGAGAAGACCGTGACCGCGATCTTGATATCCAGGGAGGACGATAATCATGCCATCAAACGCACAAGAACAGCTAACCATACCGCTTGCCGACGACAAGGATGTCGCCGAGGTTATCTGCACAGTCCTGGGAGGACTGAGCTACCAGATTCAGAGAGCGTCGCCGAAGTTCCGTCAAGTAATCGCCACTGAGAGCTTATCGGAGCAGCACGGAAGGCTTAGATGGAGATATGAATTCAAAGCGACCATCTCATGGTCACCGGGCGAGAACGACTCAAACGTCACGGTGACTGTCTCGGAATCTGAATACTCGAACAGCCAGCTCGAATGCTCCAAAAGATGTTCTGGCATCGTCAAGGAACTAGCCGAGGCGGCGGAGAAAGCAAAGACTCTAAATGAAGAGAACAGAGACACCCGATATGGCTCTGCCGAATTCGGAACGACGGACGACCTTGCAACAGCAGGATACGTAACGCAGAGACTAGCCCCAGATCAGCTTCTCCTCTCACAACATCAAGGAAAGTTCCTGGCGGTTCCCCAACGTCTCACTCCATATCATGCCATCGTATGCGGGGCGACCGGCACAGGAAAGTCGAGCGGCTTCTTCATCCCGAATCTTGTCGAAAGACTCGGTTCATCGATGATAGTCACGGAGGCTACGAGCGGGACCGAAGTGCCCGAGCTATTCAGCAGAACAGCTGGCTGGAGAAAGCAGGCAGGTCACAAAATCTACTGGTTCAACCCGACCGACATGACATCGACGAGAATCAATCCGGTGGACCTCGTCCGATACGCACCAGAAGATCGAACAGTCGACCAGGCGGAGGCGCTGGCAGATCTGATAATCAGAAACACAATCCCGCCCGGTTCTCGCTCCGACCCTGTATGGGACAAGTCAGAGAAATTCCTGCTCCTCTCCCTTATTCTGAACGCCGCAGCCGTAGACAAACAATTCGGACATTTGGGAGCGATAAGGTGGCTCCTCCTCAAAGGAACTCCAGTAATCCAGCGAGTTATGAATGACTCGCCCAGCGAGCTTGCCGCCGACCAGTACGACGGATTCCTAGAAAACACTTCCGAGAACTTCCGGCACGGAGTCGTAAGCGGGCTGCTCAGTCGACTGAATCCCTGGCTGACACCACAAGTGGTAACACTAACCTCGACAACGGACTTCTCAATAGAAGAACTCAAAGACCAGCTCTTCACCTTCTACCTGTCGGTCCCAGCCCGGCGAACGGACATGAAAACCATCGCCGCCCTCACATTTAACTTCCTTCTCGATACAGCCCTCAATCTCAAGTTTAAGAGACCGCTAGCGCTTCTCCTCGATGAGTTCACCAACTTCGGATATGTGCAGGGGATGTCCGACGCGCTCTCCATAATCAGAAAGACAGGTATCTCGGCGGTCCTCGGCTTCCAGGACTACACTCAGCTGCAAAAGGTCTACGGAACCACCGAAGCCGATATCATTCTCAGCCAACCAGGAACATCGATTTTCTTCCGACCCAGAAAGATTCAGCAAGCAAGGCACCTGTCGGATGCCCTGGGCACAAGAACATTCCACGAGAAACAGATTCTCGATAACGGTCACGTGGTCGACAGGTTCATGCCCCGCCCGCTGATGACTCCAGACGAGCTAATGGCCCTCGATGAGAATCTGGTTCTGATATTCACTCCAACGACCAAGCCGGTGAAACTCGCGAAACTGCACTGGTCAGAATATGAGCTCGCTACCGGCTATCCGCCGCCAACGGCTCCACCCCATTCGATAGAAGAGCTGGTCCGAAGAGGAGGCAGAACCGGACCTCGAAAGAAGCGTTCTTACAAACAGCCGACACCGCCGACGAATCCTCCGACCGAGAGCGAAAGAACCGACGACCGGCAATCTAATAACCATCAATCAGAAAGTCGAACGAATCAAGGAAGCAGCCCGCTCGATCGGGATACGCCTAACCTTGATTTGTTCGGGAGGTAATGAACTATGTGGATAATTCCATTCGTTGCTGCTTTTGCTGCCTGGTGCCTATGTGGTGCCCTGGGCAATTCCATTTTTCATCACCAGAGTACCGCATTCCTCTCTGGAGTTATTGGAGCGACCTGGGCATTCTGGTATGTTCATCATCAAGTCGTAGAAGCAGAGGGTAACCTGCTAAATCCGACACCAAGGAAATACAGCCTGACAGAGAAGCAGGTGCTAGCTCTACTGACCGACTAATTCGCAGAAAGGTCGACATCCTACGGAGCGAGCTGGAGACCAAGAACGGTCGACCAACAAGCCGGTCGGCTGGTGTATGGCATTAGCTGGGTCGAAGAGATTCAATCTTTCGAAACAGATAACAAAATGAACATCCGGCAAACAACAAAGAGATACCCGCACTTTGTTGAAGCTGAATTAACTTGCTCGGTCACCGACGATAGTTCCACTAAGCTCCAAGTAAAATTCGGCTATGAGACCAAAAATGTCGGCACTTGCTTCCAGTTCATTCGGCAGACGACCACCGAGATTGACCGAGTCCTCGGATACGGAGTCGAGATTCAAGAGGAGAAACACCGCCCGACTCTAAATCCCCTGATACTGGCAATCATTCATCTCTTCCTTCTGGCAATCATCGCAAATTGCTTCTTCACCGAGATTCTACCAGCTCGATTTGAAGAGGTGCGCAAACAAGAGCGGCTTCTTGAAGAGGCAAAACAAAGGTACGAGGATGAACGCAAGCGAGTCGTCCAGGAGCTCGAAGAACTGGAACGTTCGAAGCGGCAAGAGCAGGAGCGCCGCAATCATAGGACGCACCACCATCACCACCATTCCCCTGAAGTCATCACCATCACCACCCCAAGACACATGAGCACGGAAGAGATTCTCGACTGGCTCAAACAGAAAGGACTAATCAAATGATCGACCTGACACCATACCTCAATATTCTTGGACTGCCACCAGACGCCACCTGGGATCAAGTCGAGCATCGCTACCGGACACTGGTAATCTTCTGGCATCCCGACCGAGTCTCCAGCCCGCATCACAAAGCAATAGCGGAGGAGGAATTGAAAAAGATAAACAACGCGAAGTACAAGCTCAAGCAGCACTGGCGAGATTGGCAAAACCGACCGAGATCTTCCGCCGGACCAACTCCATCTAATCCCGGACCAAAAACGTCGGATTCAGAGACAACAAAAAAACATTCAGGAAACAGGAAGCAAGAAAACAGAGATGCTCGACAGAACAGAGAAGACAAGAATCGCAAACGAAAAGAGAAATATCAAAGAGAGCAAGCAGACTTTGAAGCCCAATATCAGCAGTATGAGAGTTCTCGCCAGAAAAAATATCAGAAAGACACAGAATCTCAAAAATTGGGCGAACGACTCTTCAGAACCGCTCTATTCCTCTCAGCAGCAATGGTCATCCTTGGAATTAGTTCCGAAGCACTGACAAACAGCTGGTGCGAGAGCCTAAAGAACCAACAGGAATCCTGGACAATACGAAACAAAGAAGCAAGTCTTCTTTCTCGCTATCAAAAGCAAAACCACCAAGCTCCATGCAACGACATCAAGTCCACTGTCAATCCCTTTGCTCCTCCAATGCCACCGCCTTAGAGACCTGCCAAGATCAGCACACTCTAGCATATTCTCATCAAGTGGCTATTGTATATATCATGGCTCGTCGTGCCTGTTGAGACCTTGATCTCCAGCAACCGATGCGAGAGAATAGAATTCATTGCAACATAACCCTGTTGGTTTCGAAGTTCAATTTAGGACTGAAAATGCCTCTCGATCACTATGTCCCTCAAGTGCATCTTAGCAAGTGGTTGTCTGCCGACATTGGTCGGTTGAGAGCAATCAGGAAAAGCGATTTAAAAAGTTTTACCCCTGGCTCAAAAGGCGTCTGTGCGATCCGCGGTGGCAGTACTAATCGTTACTTAGAAGACAACAGAAAGATAGAAGAATTCCTCAAAGAATTCGAACCTAAATACAATATTGCTGTTGCCAATATTTCCAAAGGAAAAGTCGATTACGATAGTATTCGGACAATTGCTGGATTAGTCTCTTGCATAAGTTCTTGCTCTCCTACTGCAATGAGATTGCATACCCCTTTTCTAAAAGAGGTTGTCTCTTCAACTGGGCGCATCCTTGATAGGAAAGGAATGATTCCTAAACTCAGAGGACACGGGCTTCCCGCACTATTGGACAGTGGAATCGCTGATATTCAAATTGACGGCAAGTATCCCGTGGCATTCAGCATTCAGAATATCGAGAGCACGACTATAACACTAGCCAACTGCAAATGGGACATAGTCATAAACAAGTTCAATGAGAGTCCATTTTTCACAAGTGATTATCCGATTGCCCTAGAGCCATCTAAACAATACAGAGATATCAACAATAAGATTGTTCCACTTTCTCCTGAAGTAGCAGTAAGGATCAGACCTTTTCCATCAGTGAAAACTGCAATTCCCGGAAGTCCTACATTAACGAAAATGTGTGAAGCCAGTCGAAAAGAAGTGGAGTATATCAATCGACTGATTGTGCGGAGCGCCGAAGACCTTGTGTTTTATCAGAATGAACACGACTGGATAGCCAAATTTGTTGAGAGAAACAGATGTTTTCGAATAGAGGGATTGGTATTCAAGACTCCTATGCCTGGAGGCTATGCTCTAATCAACCAGCAACGGATAGTTTGGTTCGATCCTGCTAATCAAAAGAAGGAAGCATCGCCAACCGGGGACAATTGGTTCGAGGTAACACCCGCCGAGAAGGAGTAATCCGTCACCATCCCCCGAACGAGAAACTTGTATGCCCAAGAAGAAGACACCATCCTATACGTCCTACGAGGTTTTCGTCAAAGACTTGATGGAAAGTCTCATTCGATTGGAAGGTAAGGATTTCAGAAATGTTGTCGTAGAACATAATGTGCGTATTCGAGGAATAAGCGGAGTCCTTCGCCAAATAGACGTCTACTGGGAATTTGAGTTTGCTGGAGCCATTTATCGCAACGTAATTCAGGCAAAGGAATGGAACTCAAAAATCACTCTCGGCACTATCGATACTCTTTATAGTGTTATTCGGGATATTCCTGGCAGCCCCAAAGGTTATTTGATTACAACCGTGGGATTTCAGTCCGGTGCGATTGATTATGCAAAGACTCATGGTATAGAACTTTATAAACTCTACGAGCTTTCGGACAATGACAAAAAAGAGTTAAAGATCGGCGATCCTCCCATAATTGATGCCTTTTGGTGTAGTGTGTCACATATCGCCATCATGACCACAGCTCCAGTCTCGGACGATTTCCGGCGTCTTGCATGTGCAGCCATTGAGAGTGATCATCTCGAATTAGAAATGCTTGACTCCTCTGACAAGCAAAAGTTTTCCGAGCTTATCGAAAAATCTAGACAAATGCCCAGAGAAGGATTTTGGAATTCAATCATCGAATTCCAAGAACCAATCCGTTTAACTGTACCAGCCGGGCATCATATGCTTACAACCGGCATTACCATTACCTGGTCATATGAGCGGATGGCACCTACAATGCAAATGGGAAACGTAATAACCCACCTGTTCGGAACCGCTACCGGAGAAACAGCATTTCTTGTAGATGCAAACATGCAACTGAAGCGCCTCGGAGAACCAATCGAATACTCTAGTCCACCTATTGATACTGAGCCCTATAGGAGCAGACCTAGTCAAACTCGTATTTCTTTTTTAGTAGCAGAAAGTGACCTACTCACAAATGTAGACGAATGAAATTTCTAATCGTCAATCTATTGCAAGTAAATCCCAGACTTTGCGCCAAGCTTACGCGAAGGGAGAAAGAGAAAGAAAGTAAGTCAATCGAAATCACCGCGAATTCTGCTGGAGCTCGTTCAATATCTCCTTCGGATATTCATCATTAACGTCAAGTATTCGGTACCTCTTATTGAAAGCCAGCTCGTCGGGTCTCAACAACAGTAATCGATAGGGGTTCAGATCTCGCAAACTATATTTCATAGACTGCTTTGGAACATTGGCAGCATAAAAGTCAACTTCAATCGCCTCTCCCATTGCCTGCTCGTATAGACTAGCGTTATGCCGGTATATTAAACAGTTTATGGTTAGCAACTTCTCCCTCTGATCAGCGACAATATGAATTGCCGCTTGGCGACAATTTGCTTGAGTACCCCAAAATTTATTAGGGAAGCAAAGAGTCAAAGGCGTCTGGTAAAAACAGTCATCAGATATCGCGATCAAATATTGACTAGATGGCAGT
>WGNM01000057.1 GCA_016124575.1 Cryomorphaceae bacterium | reverse complement strand
ACTGCCATCTAGTCAATATTTGATCGCGATATCTGATGACTGTTTTTACCAGACGCCTTTGACTCTTTGCTTCCCTAATAAATTTTGGGGTACTCAAGCAAATTGTCGCCAAGCGGCAATTCATATTGTCGCTGATCAGCGTCCTGTGCAGCGTGCTCGAAATGGCACACTTGCAGTAGGATGGTTGGAAAATCCAGGCGGTTACTGTCCCTGACTTGGATGAGCTGAAAGGCTTTCCGCATAAATTGCAAAACAAATTTCAAACTTCCTTATTGAATATGCTTGCGGACAATGAACATCAGAGATTCAAATACCGATCTATTTTCTGGATAGCCCGGTTTAACCTATAAACCTCAAGACTGATCGGATGAGTAAAAGTCTCAACTCCATCCAAAGACTGAAAATCGCGAGACCTTTCGACTTCTGCCGAGTTTACCTCATATCCAAGTTTCCGTTTTCTATCTTCTCTGAATTGAGCATCTCCTTCTCCCAGGCTAAGCTCGAACTTTCGAATCGCAAGCATCATAGAGTCTGCCTCCTCTCAAATAAACATGCCGCTAGAGCGGAGCTAAAGCCTAAATTTACAAAAAAGATGTAACCATGCAGTAACAGGCAAGAAAAATCAGAATGACTAAGTATGAATTGACACCGCTCAGTCACCAGATAGTCTGTACCCTACCCCATGGACAGTGACAATTTTGACTGGCTCTTCTTCTCCAGTCGCCTTTAATTTCGAGCGCAGCCGGTTGATTGCCACCTTAACTGCCTGAATAGAAGCCTCTGAATAAGAGCTCCAGACTCTTTGCATCAGGGTCTCCGCGCTAAAGACTTCATCGGGATGCCTCAAGAAGAACTCTAGCAATGAGAACTCTTGTGGAGAAAGACGCACTTCCTCTTCTCCAGCGAAAACAAGATGTTTCCTCGTATCGACTCTGATTGCTCCAAAAATCAACTCGTCAACCTGCACCTTCGAAGCTCTTCTCAAAAGCGCTCTTACCCTGGCGACAAGCTCGGACGTATGAAATGGCTTAGTCAAATAATCATCCGCACCGCTGTCGAGACCAATAACTTTGTCTTCCACGCTATCCCGGCCTGTAAGAAAAATAACCGCAGCAGAACCACCAGCCCTGCGATAAGAACGGCACAACTCGATGCCACTGCCATCGGGCAAATTAATGTCCAACACAATAAGCTCATAATCGTTGGTGCCAAGAAGAGCCAGAGCATCACTACCGCTTGCGGCAGTCTCGACCATATGGCCTTCAAGCTCGAGCCAATCCTGAATGGTCCTGGCCAACTCAATATCATCTTCCACACAAAGCAATTTTGCCATACTTAGCTCATCTTCCAGGGTCAACGATTCCTAGTTTAATATCTACCTCTCAACGAACACAACTCACCGAGATTGCGACCTGGGTAAAAATACAGAAAAGGTGCTTCCGATGCCATCAGCATTGTTTCTGGCTTCTATGGAACCATTGTGCATCTCAACCAGGCTTCTGCAAATGGAAAGACCAAATCCAAAGCCTTCCGAACTGCCTCTTTCAACTTTACCTGGCTCCTGAAAGCGCATGAACAAACTGGAAAGTCTATCGTCAGCGATTCCGCAACCCTGATCAATAACTTCAAGGCAAATCATCTCTGACTCAGCTCTTGACTCAGCCTTGAAATCAATCACAATCCTCGAGCCCTGCGGTGAAAACTTGACTGCGTTCCCAAGAAGATTATCGATAACCTGACCAACTTTCTTTCTATCCGCTACCAGAGAAACAGGCTCGCCTTTTGCCTCAAACTGAATTGACTTTCTATCGGCTATGGGTTGAATCGCATGACAACATTCCTGAACAAGTTCAGAGAGCTCAAACTCAGACAAGAAAAGGGATATCTTACCTTCGCTAATCTTCTCGAGCATCAAAAAATCATTGACCAGAACCATTAGCGACTCCGCACATCCGATGGCGCGAGCTGCCATCTCCCGAGATTTTTCGCTGCCGGGCTCAACCCTGTCATCGGTGATGTAATCCAGGCACATTTGAATAGTTGTCAAAGGAGAGCGAATGTCGTGGCTAACCATCAGAATGATATCTTTCCGCTTCCGTTCGAGTTCTTTGAGTTGGCTGACATCACGGATCACACAAAAGAAAAGCTCGTAAGTTGGCGACCAGCTGGCAGACAGGTATACTTCGCTATTCTTGCCTGACGGGGATACTGCTAGTGTCTCGAACTCAACAGGTTGACTTTTTTTTCTACAGTTTTCAAGCTCTAGCTTGACCGAATCCCTGGACACCTTATCAAACAGATCATAGAACGAAATTCCGAAGAGCTCCTGGGGATTCGTACCAAACAATCGCTCGCAAGAACGGCTCACAGAATTGATTTTGCCTGACTCTTCGACAAAACAGATAACATCGATTGAATGATTGATGAATTCTCGAATTCTCTCCTTTACGCCAGCAAGCTCTTCTCTCAACTCATCCAATTTATCTTCGGCCGATAATGCTTCTAATCCTTCAATCTTCTTAAGTTTCGAGTCCTCGACCACATCCTCCAGGGACGCATAGAGGACACCGGCAATTACCAGCGCAACGCCAGACAGCGCTAGCACAGGTACTGCCAGGCTTACAGAGCAAATGCAGGCCAAGCCAACAACCAGACCTGCAAACAAGAAGATAACCAAAAGAAGCGCATTACTCCTTTTTCTCAAACGAACTGCTCTAAGACCTGATTTCATGAAGGGAAGATGAACCCTAAGGACGCTGGAGACTAAAGCCCGGCTCAGCCATTATTCCTGAGGATAATTGTAACTGAATCAAGAGACAAATCTACTTGTCATCATTGATTGAGTATCTTCATGCTTTTAATTCGAACCGAGAATGCCAAAGATAGAAGCATCCACTGACACTCAATAGAGTTCACTGGTACCAAAATCCAGCTCATCGCTATCAAGAGACAGAGACAAAGCCTGGGATCGCTTAAAAACACCCAAATCATGTCCAGCCTCAAGCAATCTGCTCGTATTGATACTTCTCATAGGGCAATTTTCGAAAGCCTCGCTCTCTATCGCGTCTACAGCCTTTAGCCCACCATTATTCTCATTCATAAAAACGACTCCTGCGCGGTTTCGATAACCACCGGATACAAATTATCTGGTGCTCAGGGGGCATAACCAGAAGTATATTCCCGTGAGCCAATTGCGAATCTATCACTCAAAGGTAACGCGGTGGTAACAGCTTGAACACTCCTTCAAGAACTCCCCTGAACTACAAAATCAGCCCAGGCTCTTCCCAGGCGAATTTCACAAAAACTGCCCCCCAAGCGGGGCTAGCATGATTCAGAAGAATCTTCCCTTGCGACCGCTCCCATGGCAAAAACGAGATTGGCAAAGAGGTAAGCTAACGCAACTAGAAGAAGCACGAAAGAGATGCCGGTCTTCTCCGTGATCAAAGCGAAAGACATAGCTCCTATCCCGTTGAATGCCGAATTCACTCCCCACATCCAGGCGACAGCCTCCTGATGCTTCTCACGAACCATCGCCATCGCCGTAGGAACCGAAGCCCCTACCACCACCGCAGAGCCCAGAGTCACGCAAACTGAAATCGCTACCCTGTAAATCATCGGCAACGCCATGCATGATTTGACCAGCGGAGGAATAGCAAAAAATAGAACAACCAGCACCAGGGGCACCACTAGAGAAAAGAGTAAAAACGTGCGCCGGTTCAGCGGTAAACCTTCCGCAAAATAACTCCCCACTCCATAACCGATCAAAACAGAGACCAGGACCACGCACATCGAGTACATCGGACCACCGACAAAAATTGTCAGCATCTGCATCAGGGTCAACTCATAAAGAAGAAAAGCAGAGCCGCATAGGGCAAAATAAAAGCTCGGAATCCAGAGTGAGCCAGACATTTTGAGAGCGCCTCGCCGAGTCAGAGGCAGCGCCATCAATAGCAGTGCCGCCAGCACAGCAAACGCGAACAGATAGAGAGGTCGTTCCTGGATATTGGCCCGGGTCCAGTTTCTGCCTCCATAAAAATACGGTCTGTCATCCGTAACCGGAGTTATCTCCTGGGTATAAGCGTTGGCTACCGAATCTCTATTTTCTCTGTCGGCTCTTCCAAGGCGTTCGAAGATTTGCTCTGACTGATGTCCGGAGAAACCGGCAGGATTCAGCGGGTCGAACAGGATAGATTTATCCGTCTCCTTCGCCCAGCGGCGGACTCTGATCATCTCGTCTTCGGTAAAAGGGATCTTCTTAATCAAACAATCGCACCATTCGCCATCGGCCAAAACAAGTACCTGCCTGCCTGGCTCGGAGACATTCTGACTGTCGAGGTACTTCAAGAATGTATTGAATTGCCTGATGCCCGTAGAGGGCGGCTCGATGCGCCAGTGCGTCAAAGAGAGCACTCCATCAGGCTTTAGAATTCTCATAAAATCATGGACGGCATCAACAGTATAAAGATGATTCTCCACCAGAGAAAGCGCGCCAGAGGTGACAGCAGTGCATGTATCGGCGGCGCTGGCCTGAATGACATCGTAATGCTCATCACCGACGGTGCTGGCATAATGGCGTCCTTCTTTGTTATAGACCGATACCCGCGAAACATTGTCTGAGCGCAAGTAACGCTGGTAACTCTCGATCTCCGACGGTGATCCCCCCGTCAAGATATGCTTGTAAGTGGAAGGGTTGATCTCGACCACATCTACATTTTTGATACCATAATATTTCGCTATCAAGATATCGATACCGCCACCACCTGCGATAACAAGAGAAGGATTGGCGTCGGGCTTTACAACATACGGCGAAGCCCAGAGACTGGTTCCAATAAAATGATTGTCTTTTACCTCTCCTTGCAGCTTGAACTGCCTGGTGGGAGCGCTGCCGTCTATGAGAACCTCACGACCTTGATACTTTCTATCTCTCAGTCTTTGAGCGATGGTATAGGTGAACCACTGTTCGTTAGACTCACCTTCGGCGGTTATGTCTATCCTCGCTATGGCATTCCAGAAACTTTTCTCGATTCGTTTGAAGTCTTTGAGAACGAACCTTCTAAGATCAGAATCCTTATGTGTTCTGACGTCGAAGCCATACTGACTTATCGCCCAGCCCGGGTAATATAGCGTGCCCGCTACAGCAACAATCATCAAAAACGACATAGCTCCCAGAGCCAGAGGGCTTCGCCTCTTTGCAATACGCTCGAAAAGCAAAAATGCGATAAATGACAAAACGGCGGCAAGACAAATAGTGCCGTAACCTCCTATCGCCTCCAGAATAAAGGGGCATAGAGCGCCTCCAAGACCGGCGGCAAGAAGGTCCCAGAAAAATATTCTGCGAACCGGAATGTCGCTGGCAGAAAGAATGTGACTTATGCAAATACCGGAAAAGAAGAAAGGCAATCCGAAATTAAGAAAATAGATCGGAAAGAGCATCAATCTTGCCATCGGAGCAAGTCCAGGCATATAAGGATCAACCGGTACCCAGACGAAGAGCAAGACTGAAAGCGGTAATGTCAGAGCCGATAGAAAAGCAGCAAAAGCCGCATTTGACCAGCACTCTCTGGTGTCCTTACCAAACTTGCCCGGCATCATATAGACCACCGCTCCAGAAAAGCCGAGGGCAAGAATGACAGTGCCTACGATAGCGTAAACGAAGTGATGATAGACCTTGTAAGCTACGAACTTAGTAAGAGTGACCTCGACTAAAAGTCCGCTGAATGCGATGAGACAGAGCGCAATCAAGATGAATCGACTTTTCGAAGAAAGATGCGACTTCTGCAACAGCTTTGAAATTACCTTTATAAAGTCTGCTAGTAATCGAACTCTAACGGATAGAAAAGTATCATATCACAGCGACAATAGATGAAATTATCTTACCTGCTCGGCAAAGTTCATCTAGGTGGTGTGACAAGCTCGGTCCAGTTCGCCCCGGGGCTCCAGGCGGAATCTGTTCCCAGAGTAACATCGCCGGTATCATTTACCCAGTGGTATTTGGGACCATACTCAACTTGATACTGGGTTCCGGTTTCGGGATTCATCAAGGTGTCTTCATCCCTAATATAGTTGATGAAATTGCTATGGGCTCTATCAGACGAGCGCACACTGTTCATGTAGCGCGAATGAGAGGCATCCGATCAGCGGCATCATAAGCGCTCTCTAAAGTGATTCACGAAACAGCCCGCAGCTGTTTGATACATGGCGGAAGGTGGTAAGATTCACTTGGTCGGCACGCCACAGCTTTACCAAAGAATCGACTTCAAGGTACTTTCAGTTGATCAAAAAACTTGCAGCAGTCATATCCCTTGCAGTTGTGTTCAGCGGGACGTTGTCCCTGAACACTCAGTCTGTTGAGGCGAAATCTTCGCGGACCAGTTTCCATAGAGCCAGAAATTGTTTAGTCCCCCCGCCTCCGCCTTATATACCTACAATAGTCCCTTCGGCGATCGGAATGACCAAAGCTCAAGCGGTAACAGCGGTTGACGCTGTCGTGAAGAAGCCAGTCAATATCAACAGCAAGTACATCATCACGCACAACCAGGGCGTTGAGAAGAGAATTCTAAATCAGATCGACGCCTTCGATGCTGAGATTTCAAGCCATGAGAGAGAGATCTGCAAATTGCTGAATCTATAAGGACAATAATATCGAGTCGATTTGAATTGAATTGAATTGAATTGATCTATGTGGCTTCTGCACTGCATACGGTGCAATTGGCCGGCATCAGTTGAGGCACCTGTATGTGCGAAATCGTCTCTTTAGCTTTCTCGCAGCTGCAAGATGCTACCCGCCTGGTGATGCGTCTGACGCGCTTTGTGTTCTTCTTGCAATCGATAACTGCAGCGGTTACCAGAGAAAAATAGAAGATCCCTAAACCAGGGAGTTTGTATTGATTGGGAGCAAAAATCAGAGCCATGATCGATACGAAGAGAATTTCGTTACCATGGTTGAATATATTTTTCTTGAACGTCACGTGTCGTCCTCCAGTATTGGTGGGGGGCGGATACCGTGTTCGAGCTGCAAAAAAATCGCCTAAGGCGATCTTGCTGTCCCAACAACTTATTTAATGATACTTCAAAATTAGCGGTGAACGCACCTACTGTCAAGAGGGCACAGGCATTTACAATTTCTAATCTAATTGCTTCTTTCCGAGGCTGCCTATCGCCAGCCGCCCCCTAGTGCCCGATAGAGATTAACTCTGGACCCGACCAGATGCATTTTCACTGCAACCAATTCTCTTTCGGCATCCAGTTTCGCTTCCTGGACGAGCAACACTTCGATGTAAGTCGCCTTGGCGTACTTAAACAGCATGTTTGCGGTACTTATAGACTCCTCGAGCAAAACGACTTCTCGCTTCTTTTTATCAAAAGCCTGCTGCATATTTCTTATATTTGCCACCTGATTAAGAACGTCAGTGTAGGCTTTCAGCAAAGTCTGCTCATAGGTCAAAACCGACTGTGTCTGGTTCGCATCGGCGATCTGTATTCGTGCAATGATGGCGTTTCGGTTGATCAATGGAACCATAATGTCACCAATCGCGTTGTAAAACAGAGACTGTGGCTTGAATAACAGTTGCGGGTCAAACCCCGAATAGCCAACACCGGCAGCAATCCTCAAGTTGGGATATAGCTCTTTCTTGACACTTTTCAAATTAAGCTTTGCCGCCTTAATCGCCGCTTCCGCCTGACGAATGTCGGCCCTGTTTTGCAAAAGCTCGGAAGGCACACCCGTCTGCAATTCATGCACCGGTATTTTCATAAACTCGTCAGAGTTCCTCAATAATGGTCCTTCATCATAGATACCGGAGAGGAACTTCAGCCGATTCTCTTTTTCAACAATTCTTTGACTGGTTTCAAACCGCTGGCTCTTAGTCTTGTTTAACTGGGCTTCAAACCGATTGACCGCTAACTGGTTCGATTTGGCATAACGCTTCAATATCTGAACTTTATGGAAAGCCGCTTCCTGGATGCTAATGTTTGCATCTATGATTTTCAGAGCCGTATCCAGAGCCATCAATTCATAATAGTTGCGTGCTATTTCAGTAACCAGCCTGGAAATAAGGAAATTACGGACCTCGTATTGTGCGAACATTCGCTGCCTGGCTGAATCTTTGGCATCTCTCAATTTTCTCCAGATATCCACTTCCCAGCGCAGAGCAGGACCCAGATTCAGGTTGAAATCCGGGTATCTAAAAACCGTATCCGAAATAATATTATCCAAAACGCCTTCCGGGGTATTTTCGGATGGTCTGATGTAACTTCCGCCAAAGCCCAAGCCGACTTTAGGCCAATACGCAGCTCGTTTTTCTTTCACTTCACTGGTGGCAATTTCAATATCCTGTATTGCAATATTGAACTCCTGGTTATTCGCCAGGGCTGTTTCAATCAAAGAGACAAGATAAGGATCAGAAAAAAAATTCCGCCAGCTAATGGAAGCCGCACTCTCAACAGAGCCTTTAAGAGTATTTTCCGGTAGCTGCGGAGTGTTGTACCTAGAAGGTACATTGAATGTCTTCTTTCTTTCCCACAGCTCTATCGGATGAAACCACGATCTTTTGGCAAACACAGGCGCTTGAGAGACTCCCATAAAAACTATGAGTGTTAATAGACTAGCGATAATTTTTCTATGCATTCCGCTCATGGTTAGCTGACTAATCCTCAGGCTTCGCATCTGCTTCAGGCTTATCTTCGGCTTTAGGCTCCGCTTCGGCTGCAACTGGAGCCTTCGTCTCGGCTACAACCGAAGGCTTCGTGTCGATTGCTCCAGTGAGCTTCAATTTTCTAATCAGTAATTTGAATTGTCCCGTTAGCCTTCTATGTAATCTCGAACGGTGCCTTTTGGTGCCGACAATGGACTCCGTGATACTGGTATGGACTTCATCTTTGAGCAGGTCTTTGCCATCGACCATGGTGGCGAAAACAAAGTAGAGCCCCGGAATAACCAACACACCGATGAGGGTGCCGGTAATCATGCCTCCCATGGCAGATGAACCAAGGGTATTGTTGCCCACTGCCCCGGCGCCCTCCGACAAGACCAGGGGGACAAGACCTGCCACAAATGCAAAGGACGTCATCAGAATAGGTCGAAAGCGCATCCTGGCGCCTTCCAGAGCAGCGTTCAGCAACGATAAGCCATCATTCCGTCTTTGAACCGCAAACTCGACGATTAACACAGCATTTTTACCCAACAGTCCAAGCAGGGTAATAACAGCAATTTGTGCATATACGTCATTAGCCAGACCCATCAGTTTGAGCATTGTGAAGGAGCCAAATATACCGACGGGCAAGGAAAAGAGTACAGCCAGTGGCAGTACGAAGTTTTCGTACTGGGCCGCCAGCACTAAATAGACAAAAAGTACAACAATCAAAGAAATAATGAGAAACTCATTTCCTCGTTTCGCTTCGTCGAAGGACAGGTCTTCCCAGGCAATGTCGAACTCACGGGACAGGGTATCTTTAGCGACCTCGCGGATAGCCTTAATGGCATCGCCAGTGGTGTACCCTTTTGCAGGGAATCCCCGAATGGAGGCAGAGTTGTACATGTTGTAGCGCGTTATTTCATTGGCCCCTTTTGTTTTCTCAAGAGTCATAAACGACGTGTAGGGCACCATATCCCCGTCATCATTTTTGACGAAAAGGGTCTTCAAATCTTCCAGATTTCTTCGGTACTCAGGGGCTGCCTTGGTAAACACTTTAAAAAACCGACCAAATTTAATAAACCCTTGCTCGTAAGAGCCGCTGTTTATAACGTCCAGGTTGTCCATGGCCGTTCTTATCGAAACACCCTTCTGCATGGCCATCTGGTTATCGATCTTGATTTCATATTGCGGATAAGAAGCATTGTAGAAGGTAAACAGCCCCGAAATTTCTTTGCGCTTTGTCAGGTTTTCCATAAAGTGCTGAGTGGCCACTTGCAGCTCCTGATAACGGAGATCTCCGGTTTTATCCAGTAATCGCAACGAAAATCCGCCAGAAGTACCAAAGCCAGAAATGGCTGGCGGCTCAAAAAATTCAACTCTGCCGCCCAACCCATCAGTGATATGCTCTAATTCCTCAATAATTTCATGGACGTTTTGTTTGCGTTCTTCCCAGTTCTTTAGGTTGATAAGACAGGTCCCCGCATTAGAGCCTCTGCCTTCTGTCATGATTTCGTAGCCCGCCATCGAAGTCACCGAGTGGACCCCGTCAACCTTCTTGGTCATTTTTTGCAGCTCGCCCATCACTTTGTTTGTATATTCCAGCGAGGACCCTGGCGGTGTTTGAACAATTGCGTAGATAGTTCCCTGGTCTTCATTCGGTACAAAGCCAGAGGAAACCTTTTGGCTCATGTAAACAATGCCGACCGTAAATAACAAGATGACCCCCAGGCACATTATTTTTTGTGTGACTATGCGATTTAACAGCCACATGTATACACCGGTTACTAATTCGAAAAGGGCATTGAATAGACCAATAAACCATTGAATTGGATTGTTGGGTCGCTTGTGACCGGCATGATTTTTTAGAAACATGGCGCATAAAACAGGCGTTAGGGTTAACGCCACCAATGCCGATATCATAATGGCGCTCGACATGGTGATAGAAAACTGTCGGTAAAATACACCTACCGGACCGGGAATAAAGGCGATTGGCACAAACACCGAAATCATCACCAGCGTGATGGCAAGAATAGCGCTTCCCAGTTCGC
The DNA here is from genome assembly GCA_016124575.1 of Cryomorphaceae bacterium. Lineage (GTDB taxonomy): Bacteria > Bacteroidota > Bacteroidia > Flavobacteriales_D > Sanyastnellaceae > RI-182. The sequence goes on along the minus strand of WGNM01000057.1, from coordinate 9,190 downwards.
CCATAGCTTTTTGCGTCGCTGCATAAGGCGATAGCGTCGGGTCTTTCTCCATGTTGCTGTGGACGGCTTCAACCACAACAATGGCATCATCCACCACGATACCGATGGCCAGTACCAGAGCAAATAAGGTAATCAGGTTAATGGACATACCAAACATACTGAGCACCACAAAGGCCCCAATTAATGAAACAGGTACGGCAATAACCGGTATGACGGTAGAACGCCAGTCACCCAGAAATAGGAAGACGACCAGGGTGACCAGAATAAACGCATCGCGAATGGTGTCGATGACCTGTTCAATAGAAGCGTCCAAAAACTTGGAGACATCGTAACTGTACTGGACATGTATACCGTCTGGAAAAGCCTTGGAGAGCTCTTTGATTTTCTCTTTGACTTTTCTGATAACTGCCCTACCATTGCTATTGGGCGTCTGTTTCAGCACAATAGACGCAGAGGGCATTCCGTCCAGATTCGTGTAAATATCATAAAACTCACTGCCCAGCTCCACGGTGGCAATGTCTTTGAGTTTGACCATTTCACCAAACCCGGAACTCCTGATAATGATATTCTCGTACTGCTCAGGCTCGGTATAGCGGCCGATGTAGTTGAGCACATATTCAGTAGACTGGGCTTGTTTCCCCGAACTCAGACCGAGCCTGCCAGGGCGGGCAATAAGACTCTGGTCTTTAACGGCCTCGACCACTTCTTCGGTAGAGATGTTGTAGGCTCGCATGCGATCAGGTTTAAGCCACAGTCTCATGGCATAGGTTCTGCTACCTAATAAGGTCGCGTTGGCAACCCCGGTAATCCGTTGAATTTCAGGTATTAGCTTGGTATAGGCGTAATTAAATAGGTACTTCTGGTTAATGGAGTCGGAATCAGAATACAAATCCACATACATCAACATGGAAGGCTGCAAGGGTCTGATGATGACCCCCTCTCGCTGAACAAGATCAGGTAAGGTGTTCATCACCTGATCCACCCGGGTTTTGACGCTAACCACCGCCTGGTTGGGGTCGGTACCTGGTTCAAAAATCACACGGATGGTGGCCTCACCGGCGCTGGTGGCATCTGAGGACATATAGCGCATGCCCTGCACTCCATTGATGGCCGCTTCCAGTGGTACCAGCGTCGACTTGGTAAGCACATCGGCACTGGCACCAGGGAACGCAATAAAGATATTGACGACGGTTGGTGCAATCTGGGGGAACTGCGAAATAGGAAGCTGAAAGATGGACAGGCCGCCGAGGAAAACGATCAAAACCGAGATAACAATCCCGAGTACCGGTCGCTTAAGAATGTTACGAAACATAGCTGCCTGAACCTAAGCTACTCTGCATACAGTTCTAAACTCTCCATCGCACTTTTAGGATCAATCAGCTTGTAACTGATTTTGTCGCCCTTATCTAGCTTGTTCTGCCGCTCGAGCAAATACATCTCATCAGGGGATATTCCAGAGGAGACAACGTACACGTGGGGTTCCTCCCGGGCTACTTTAATCTCACGTTCGTGTATCACCCCAGCTTTGTCGACAACAAAAATGAAGCGTTTATCTAAAATTTCAAATGTGGATTTTTGAGGCACAATCACCGCCTGACTGATCTTCTTGGGCCATAGTATTTTTCCTGTCTGCCCGTAGCGCAAAAGGGCGCGTGGGTTATTAAAAGCCGCTCGAAAAGCGATATTACCGGAGGTACTATTAAAGTCGGAATGAATGGTTTCTATCGTTCCAGTTTCCGGATATATCTCCTTGTTGGCGAGTTCCAGTTTGACTTTCTGAGAACCACCCTTTCGCTTGTTTTTCATGTAGTCCAGGTAAATTGCTTCGGGCACATTGAAGTACACCCAAAGTCGATGGGTATCGCTCAAGGTCGTAAGCAGTTGGTTTTCTTCCAGCAGACTGCCCAGCCTGATATCACCAAAGCGACCTATCAGTCCGTCGAACGGGGCTCGAATTTCGGTAAAGCCTAAATGCGTTTTGGCTAGCTCTAGTTCTGCTTTAACTTTTGCCAACTTGGCGGCAGACATGGCCGCTTCAGTGGCGGAGATAATATCTCTTTCGACAAGTGCCTGGTTATTCTCCAGCTCAATTTGAGAAAGCTCAACCTCTGCTTCTGACTTTTGAACGTCGGCCTGGTAAACACTGGGCTTTATTTGAAAAAGCAACTGTCCCTCGCTGACAGCCTGTCCTTCGTCTACCAGTACATTTTCGAGGTAGCCCCTCTCTAATGAACGAATTTCGATATGCTGTATGGCTCTGATCTGGCAGACATATTCATCATTAATCGTCAGGTCTTTGACAAGGGGTTTACTGACCTGGTAAGTCGCATGAGATACTTCTTCCTCTTTCAGCCCAGGGCCTTTGACAAGGGGTTTGCTGACAGCAGCACTAGCCAGATCAGGTGGTGCCTGACAGCTTGATATAGACAGTACGAGCAGTAAGGCACTGCAGCACAGTGCCAGCGTATTCAACAGTTTCATCATCCATTGTTCGTTACTTTCACAACTACTGTCAGCTTACAGCAACATTGTGATGGTAAAGTGATCGAACCCTGGATTGCGATCAGCCTTGCGGGCTTCGACCAGTTTCGCTTTCTAAACGATTTCCGCCGCGTCTATCCGCGCGCCCACGATGGTGCTTGCCTTTGTGGCTGGCTTTGCCGCTTGCCAGCATGGCATCGGTCAGGGCGAATTTTGCCAGCGGATCACGGGAATAGGGCTTGAAAAACACCAGCCGGTGGCGGATTTTGGCGCTGTACACACTGAAGGTGAGGTTGCTATTGAGGTGACTGCCGGGCTTGATTTTGCTTAACAACATTCCCTTATCGCCAAAGGAAGAGGGGAAGAACAGGTTGCCCAGCTCGTCCTCCAGGCCGATTTCAAATTTTGAGAATGTATTTTCGGTATCATTCAAAACGTCGAGCGTCAGCGTGATTTCGGTCATATCGTCGAAAGGATGGTGACCAATGCGTATGCCCTCAACCTGCACCTTCAGACCAGGGGCGCTGAAATCCTCGGCAGTCTCATCGGGCATGGTCATGGTGGGCAGCTTCAGCGACTCGCTGAGTTTGACGCGCATTTCTGCGCCGGGCTTGAGCATGACACTTTTGCCCTTCACCAGCATGGCGATTGTCAGCCCGGTAGCCCCGCCTATAGCAGCTCCACCGGCCAGAGTGGCACCGTGACTGGCCACCGCGCCCGCCAGACCGCCATACTGTAGCGCCACAAGTGTGCCAACCACGCCACCAATAGCGGTGAAGCCCGCCGCGCGCCCAACGACTTTGGCTGCGGCCTTGCCTCTGGAGTCCTGCGTGGTGCTGTCACCCTCAATCGGGACTTCACGTCCGTCAGGCGTGACCAAATAATCAAAGCGGGTATTGATATAGCCATCTCGTCCGGCGCGCTTCGGACCTTCCATTATGCTGAGCACCCCGTGCACCACCGTGCCCCTGGGTATCACCACCTGGCCATCCACCAGCACGTCCTTGATGATTTTGCAGAAGAACTCATCGCCTTCAACGTTCTCACCAGCTTCAATCTCGGTCGAAAGAACCAGATCCAACTCCGTGCCTGGTGCCACCACACGTACGTCCTCTCTGTGGACTGACGGACTCTGCGGGTGATCGCACTCCGTCTGGGTGACAGTGCTGCGAAGCACCGCGTGCCCGGCACCGTCGGAGGGGCTGTCGGCGGACCAGGCGGAGAGAGGCGCGCAGACGCTCAGACTAAACGCCATACCCCAGGCGCCCAGGGTACGGTTGACGGATGCCTTCAACGGTCTCTTCAGGTCACGGGTCTCAAAGTTTTCTTCCATGGATCTACATCCTACCATCTAACACCAGAAATAATAATGCACAAACTATCCCAACCGTGCAAGCAGGTGGTGCTTAAGGTAGCGTTTGCATACCGTAAAAGAAGCGGCTCTCGAATCAGACTTCAAGATGCACCGGATATTTTCGGCATTGCCAGCGCAGCCAGGTCCTCTTTGGAAAGCAGCATTTTTTGCAGGATAAAATCTGCGGCCATAAAAGTGAGCATAGAGACAATCAAAAGTATGTAAGGTAGATCATACAGTTCATAAATCTCCCGCCCGGTAAATTTTGAAAAATCAGCCGCGCTCACTCTGGGACTCATCATCCAGCTAAAGTAGAGATCGCTAGCCCTTGAACAACGAAAGACAATATGTTGATCCAGTGGTGACAACACATAGAACTTCTGTTGACCCAGGTCTCCAAGTTGTTTTAGTGTAGATGGACTAAGATCATAGCTTCGAAGCAAAGGCCAGCTTACAGAAGTGATACCATTTTTGTCTTCGAAGGCTTCTCCTCTGGCACTATTAACAATACCAACCAGTTCCAGCTTTTTTCGTGGATATCGCCTGTAGAATTTAGAAAGCTTGTACAGATCCTGCTTGAGATGCGGACTTGAAGGTGATACCGAATAGAGAAGCACCACCTTCCCCCGCCAATCAGAAAGATCAAATATGTTACTATCCAGGGTCTTGGTCACAATCTGAACCGGCTTACCATCGCTGGGAACAGCAACATGTTTTGGTATAAAGAAGCTAAGAAAGCACAGACATGCTCCAACGCATAACCCGAGCATGACTCCTGAAAGACTCTTTACTAATATTCTTCCTACAATTATCACCAGAAACAGGCTAACGGCAGCAGTGGGCACGGCAACAACAACAGCCAGGCAAATCAAAAGGAAGAAGGGCTTCTTTAGGATCTCATCGCGAAACTTTTCGATGTATTTTGATGGGCTGTCATTGAACCAGGCGGCTCGCATTCTTCTGGCTCGCTCCCTGTCTGAAGATGCGGCATCCTGATCACCGATAGCTTCAAAAACACTGGCACGGTCATCCAGCAAGTCGGGAACTTCTACCGGCTTAGCTTTATGAATTGCCTTGTTAAAGCAGACCATTGCGCAATCAAATTCGCCTGCCTTTTTGTGAATATCGGCAAGCAGCACATAGCCATACAGACTCTCTTTCTGAATGCTGAATAATTCCTCGACATCGGCTTTAGCCTCTTCCAGTCGACCGAGACCCACGAAAGAAAGTCCCCTTGCCAATAAAGAAAAGACGCGAAACTGATGCCGCAGAAACTTCTCGTTGTCGCTTAGTTCCAGTGCCTTATTTGCGTACTCTAGAGCGCTGTCGAAATTCTTAAAAGACAACTCGACTGCTGCCCTGTTGTAATAGGAACCGGAAGAGCGGTCGTTCGCCTCTATAGCACCATCAGAATGCAGGAGAGCTTTGTCAAACTGTTTGACCTGTGCATGAAAATAACTACTGTGTAAATGATAGAACAGTCCATAAGGATTGAGCTTCCCTGCAATCAGCAAAGCTCTCCCGCCCTGACTGTACTCTCCGTTAGCCAGGTCAATAGCGGCAATAAGAGCGTAGTATTCACCCAGGTATTTTTTAATCCAGGAAAGCATCGGCCGCTACTATCTAGGTGGTGTGACAAGCTCGGTCCAGTTCGCCCCGGGACTCCAGGCGGAATCTGTTCCCAGGGTAACATCGCCGGTATTATTTACCCAGTGGTATTTGGGACCATACTCAACTTGATACTGGGTTCCGGTTTCGGGATTCATCAAGGTGTCTTCATCCCTAATATAGTTGATGAAATTGCTATGGGCTCTATCTGACGAGCGCACACTGTTCATGTAGCGCGAATGAGAGGCATCCATCGCCGCCATTCTACTGCGGAAGGCTTCATGCCTGGCGTCCATGGCAGCCATTCTAGACTGGAAGGCAGCTGCCGAGCGCGCCCTGGCCGCCCGGTCATAGGCGATCCAGTTTTGGGTAAATTGCACATTTTGAGCAGCCTGACCCTGGCTCCATTGCGGACTGTATTCCCAGGACTTGTACATGCGCAGAAAGACAGCCAGTGCCTCTTGCTCATAGCCTTTGGCCGCGGCCACTCCGCAAATTTGAGATACCCACCACATCGTTTTGCCTTTTTTAGTGGCAGCAAGAAAGTAGGCTTCGCCCGCGTTGCCTTTGGCACTGAAATTGTATTTGACCGACGCCGCATCGGATGCCACCACACCCTGGGTGCCGTTTATAGAACGGGCAAGATCCGGATGATGTTCTACGTTTACCAGCTCGAAAGTGTCACAAGCTTTACCCATGCGGCTCTCAGCGTATTGCCGGACAAACTTGTCGGCGCTCTGATAATAGAGCACTTTGGTTACCAGTCCGGCAGATGTCTTGTAAGTGGCGCCGGGAGGACAGCCCATCCAGGTTAACCAGCTGGCAGGTAGATAACGCGGTTCTATGGCACCATCACCGATAAAGATAACGATTTTCTGATCCGGTGAAACCGCCTTCACCCAGGGACGCAAGTCCACCGGCATCGGTCTTTTCATACCGCCGGTGACATTCCAACCAGCCGGCACATCGAGGCTGAAGGCGTTGAAATTGGGGTCGACGAACTTTGTGAACTGGATATTCTGAGCAGGTACATTGACCGTGGTGGCAGCCTGATTTTGATAGTCGTCACCACCATAGCCGGTGCCCTGCTGCTGTTGCTCTTGTTGCTGCGGAGCGCCGGTAATAGTGAAGCTCTGCAGTATCTGCGACATGGTCGCAAGCTCGCTTTGAGCCTTTTGATTATTTGGAATCTGAAAGACGATCAAGCTGCCGCTGGTGCCGCCGTTGCCACCAGACAGAGCCAGACCGGCGATAGAGTTAACACCACCGGATGTGGACATGGCACGCAGACCACCGCCCACCATCATCGGAGCACTCCACTGAGGACCGGGCGCATATTTTTTGAGCATGACCTGAAACAGCCCCTGGGCTTTAGGGACATCTATATTCTGGTCAGGCAGGAAAAATGGAAAGATAGAGAGTCGACTTGCATCGGGACTCTTAACCTCTATACGTCCGGTCTTGGCGTTTTGCTCCACCGTCCAGCCATTAGGATATTTCAACGAATAGCCGGCCTCGCCACCACCCGAGACGTTCCAGTTGACGCCACCGGATTGATAGCTGTAGCTGTTGGTATTATTTGTGGTGCTGACAGAGTTGTTATTGACTGAGTTGTTCTGTCCAGAGATATTGTCATTAGCTTGACCACTCTGTTGATTGGGCGAATTGACTTGCCAGCCCACATTGAAATTGCTGGATTTGTTGAGCGCCTCTACTGGAACCCTGGTAATCCGAGCCTCATATCGTCCTTTCGTGGGAGACTCTAAAGAAAGCACTGCGGTAGTGCCGACCGAGCCCACGATACTGGCGAACACCTGGGCGGCAGGCAAGCCATCGATATTCTTGCCATCGATGGAGAACAGCCGGTCTCCCACCGAAACTCCGGCATTGGCAGCAGGACCACCCGGCACAATCTGGGTTACAACCAGGCGTCCCTGGGGATTCCAGTTGACCACCAAGCCCAGCGCGCCTTTATTAGAGGCGCTCTGGAAGCCATTGTTCATACCCGTACTAGAAGTACCAGAAGTACCAGAAGTACTGGAAGAGCCGTCATAAGCATAGGGGTTCGATTGAGCCTGGGCTGGAGCTGTTCCCAACAGAGAACAAGCCATCGACAAGCTCACCGAGATTGCGGCCAAGCGGTAAATAGACCGGGAAAAGATTGCTTTGTCCATCGGTTTAAAATTTAAAATCCTGATTCAGTAACCTTCTAGAAGGTTCATTGTAACAGATCACCATCAGATGGGTTCTCAGCAGCCGTTTTCCACTTAGACCAGCTTCGAACCAGCTCGCAGGCGACCTCGATCATATCCGGGTCGAACTGCTCTATATAATCGCGATATTCGGCGAATCTATCGTCTATTCGCATAGTCTCCATAATCACACAAGGACTCGATGAACCGGCAAGCAATTCGATCAGCGCGTCCTGAAACTCTTCCATGCTCTTGCTTTCTGCTTCAGACTCAAACTCAGACATAAATCATCTCCAGAAGTTGCGCCAGAGTTTCAAAATCCTCCCGATATTCTGCCTGAGACTCTTCATCTTCCATGGTGAAGCCAAGCCGCTCATATATCACGTATTCGATATCAGGGCAGCGCTTTAGCGCATGGACCACCAGTTCGAGGACCTCTTGAGGCACCTGCTCATCGTGGGTATCGCGTCGGACGAAAATACGCCTTCCTGATATAGACGGACTAAAAGATCCGCCCGATATATGAATCTCTCGAACCCTGGCAAGAGGATAGGACTCTAGAAGTTCTATCGCTGGGATATTGAAATTGAGCTGCTGGCAATACAGATTGTGCAGATCTAGTAAAAGAAATCCATCTACATCAGAAAGCAAGTGGTCGATGAATTCACCCTGACGTTTCACGTCCTCCATGCAAAACGCAAAAGCAAGGTTCTCTAACCCCACAGGACGCCGGGTTGCTTCGGCGAACCGCTTCATCATCTCCTTTCCACTCTTCAATGTCGCAGAATTCATCGGCACTGCCAGAGGTGCGCCATGGGCAACCGGACCGGCTTCAGAGAAGCCGAAGTGTTCTGAGGCATGAATATAGTTGTGACGGCGAAACTCTTCGGCGGCGCCCAGAAGCCAGTCTTGCTGCCTTCGCGAGAAGCGCACTGACAGAGGCGAGAGCGTCACCCCATGCCCTAACAAAGCGTTAGCATCACTGTATCGGTCGACAATATTCTGACACCACGGCGCTATAAAAGCGCCATTGAAAGCATTATCGAAGCTCCATTCGACTACCTCGACCTTACCGCTTTCAAAAAGCTCTGCCGAAGCCTGACGAAAGTCCGGGGTCGACATCAGTGACAGTCCAAGCTTGGGTTTTACAGTCATTCAGTCGATTCTCTTCTCTAAATCCATATCTAACCCATGCCACAAGCCCCGGTTTCGCTTATAGAATCATCTTTCCACCAGATCAACTTTGCACAACCGACACGCAATGGATAAAGAATTCTGTCATCTTCTATTCCCACCAAATCAAACAAGACCTCCTTTTCAGTTTGCGCCGCTTTACTCATACCCTGCTGCTGATACCACAGCACCATATCTCTATGCGCCTTGCGCCTAAAATGGCTATCTTCTGCCAATTTATCTGCTAGGAGCCTGTCCATAAATTCTCCAACTTCGGTCTGTCAATGAGGAGAGGGGAGCTCTGTTTTGGAAGAGTTGGTAGCTAGTCCATCGCCCACAACTCTTGGCGGCGCCGTCGTGGCAAAGGCGTTCAGCAGTCAGT
>WGNM01000025.1 GCA_016124575.1 Cryomorphaceae bacterium | reverse complement strand
TGAAACGAGTAAACTCGACAACCGCGTGAAGGTTACCAATCTTCCTGAAGAATGTACTGTGACCATTTACAACCTACAAGGAACGTTGATTCGCCAGTATGTGAAGGCTGATCCACTCACCTCGTTGGATTGGGATTTGAAAAACTTCCAAAACGTGCCGATCGCCGGTGGGGTATACCTCATCCACATCGATGTGCCAGGGGTAGGTGAAAAAATCCTCAAGTGGTTTGGTGTAATGAGACCAACGGATTTGGATAACTTCTAAGATGATTGAAGGACCAGTAGAATTGAACAACATGAAAATTTCAAAATACATATCTCAAGTAGTTATCGCAGCAAGCATGCTTGCAGCAATACCTCTTACGTCAATGGCAGGAAATCCAGACCGTGCAGGTTCAGCAGGCGCAAGCCAATTGCTGATCAATCCTTGGGCACGCGGAAACGGACTTTCTAACTCTAACATGGCGTCTATTACAGGAATCGAGTCAACTTTTTTGAACGTAGCTGGATTGGCTTACGTTGAAAAAACAGAGTTGATGTTCTCGAACCTACAATACTTCGTAGGCTCAGGTATATCTATCAATAGCTTAGGATTCGGACAGCAGGTAGGTGAATCGGGTGTTATCGGAATCACCGTGACTGCTTTGTCTTTCGGAGACATAGGAATAACAACTGAACAGCTTCCTGAAGGTGGTATCGGTTCTTTCCGCCCGTCTCAAGCGAACATCGGAATCTCGTATGCGAAAGAGTTCTCAAATAGCATATTCGGTGGTATCACCATGCGGATTGTGAGTGAGTCTATTTCGAATGTTCGAGCTCAAGGTGTTTCATTTGACGCAGGTATCAAATATGTGTCTGGTGACAACGATCAACTGAAATTCGGAATTTCACTCCGTAACGTTGGACCACCAATGCGCTACAGTGGTGATGGTTTGACAGTTACCTCTGTTCTTGCTTCAGGATCTAGCTTGACAACCAACATGCGTTCTGAAAAGTATGAATTGCCTTCAATGGTTAACATTGGCCTTTCTTACGATTTCTTGCTAAGTGAAGAGTCTAAGTTAACCGCAAACGGACAATTCACATCGAATTCATTTACCCAAGATCAATTTGGTTTTGGTGCAGAATTCAACTGGAAGGAAAGAGTGCAACTTCGCGCTGGTTACTTGTACGAAAAAGACGTGACCAACGCAGACCTTCGCATGACGGCCCTTTCAGGTCCATCTGCAGGTTTATCACTTCAAGTTCCTGCCGGATCCAATGGATCGATGATCGGAGTTGATTACTCATACCGTGTAACAAATCCATTCTCAGGAACTCACGGAATTGGAGTGCATATCACGCTCTGATAAAATATTCTTACTATATTTGTGTAAGCGAGAAGGCCCTTTTATGAGGGTTTTCTCGCTTTATTTTCGGATATACTCCAACTCCGAAACCCAAATTTTACAGCCATGTCACAAGTATCATATTATACAGCCGAAGGACTACAAAATCTGAAAGATGAACTTTACCAGATGAAGGTAGTTGAACGTCCTAAAATTTCTCAGCAAATTGCCGAAGCAAGAGACAAAGGAGATCTTTCCGAAAACGCCGAATACGACGCAGCGAAAGAAGCTCAAGGTCTGCTTGAGGCCAAGATATCTAAGTTGGAAAATGTCATCGCCAATGCCCGCTTAATCGATGAATCACAAATCGATTCAAGCCGTGTGTTCATTCTTTCAAAAGTGAAGATCAAAAACCTCAACAACAATGCTTTGATGGAGTATACGCTCGTAGCTGAAAATGAGGCGAACCTCGCTTTAAAGAAAATCAGTGTCGACTCCCCTATCGGAAAGGGATTGCTCGGACTTACAGTAGGTGAAGTGGCCGAGGTACAAGTTCCTGCCGGAATGGTAAAATTCGAGGTAGTCGAAATATCACGCTGATGGCGAGTATTTTTTCGAAAATCATTTCAGGAGAAATTCCTTGTCACAAAATCGCTGAAAACGACAAGTTTTTGGCGTTTTTGGATGTTTTTCCATTGGCTGAAGGACATACCCTCATCGTTCCTAAGATTGAAGTTGACTATATTTTTGATTTGAATGATGACTATCTGAGTGAAATCAATCTGTTTGCGAAAGTAGCTGCATCAAAAATAAAGAATGCCACTTCATGTAAACGCATCGGCATCGCTGTAATAGGTCTCGAAGTTCCGCATGCACACATGCACCTCGTGCCGTTAAACCATGTATCCGACATCAATTTCGAACGTGAAAAAATGAAGCCGACGCAAGATGAGCTCGCTCGAATAGCAGAGCTGATTCGTAAAGGATAATTTAGAATTAGATTAGAAATTCAATAGGGCTGTCCATATACTGAGACGGCCCTTATCATTTCTAGTCCATATCGGGCGGACAACCCCGCCTACTGCGCTGATGTTATTGTAATCGCCGAAGAAAACATTGCCTGATGGCACAAAAGGTGTATCACTTACGATGCGATTCTCAAAGCTACTCCCACCGTCGAAAGATGAGGCTACGACTACATTCGTCGCATTGCCTGATAATCCGCGACGATCATAAAAAACAATGTGCACCCCGCCTGTTTTTGGATCCACAGACATCCAAGTGAAAAACTGATGCGCTCCCGCGGGGTCGTTGTTCACACGAATCGGCTGCGACCATGTATCTCCTTTGTCGTCGGAATAAGCAACAAAAACGTCAGTATCATCCTCTCCTTCCACTTGATCGGTCCAGTTGATATATATACGTCCACGGTGCATACCATCCGACAAATCAGTGCACGTAACAGGCATGCCATTGGCCCTGCCTATGCCCGGTATGGATTGATCCCACCCAGCGTGTATTTTCGCTGCGCGGATGTCGCTATCGAGCCATGTCTTTCCTCCGTCCAATGACCTGTCAAACCAAATGTCTTTGCCCATCGCCCAAGCCACATATACCTCACCATTTGGTCCAGCCGAAGGAACAGCCCCTTCAACAGTATTATCACCATCCAAGCAATCTCCTGCCTTTTGATTGATACGCACGGGAGCCGACCATTTTTTCGCTTTTACATTCGATTGGCTGAATAAGATGATTGTACTGTCTTTCTCGTCTTTCGATCCATACACATCAAACTGAGTCCATGTTGCATACAACCTGCTTTCATCAGCACTCAGACAAGCCCATTCTTTATCTTGATCAGCAGGATGGTTCTCTCCTATCCCTACTCCTTTGTTCCATTTTTTCCCATGGTCACACGAACGCTGAACTACAATACGATCAAGCAAACGATCACTCGACCATCCTTTGCCATTTGGATCCGACAAATGGAAGTAGTAAACCGACTTCCTACCAGCTACGATGCATGGGTCACCAAAAACACCCAATGGCGAAGCCAAGATATCTCGAGTCCATGTTTTCCCAGTGTCTGCCGAGGTGTACACATTCGAAAGTACAGATCCAGCAACGATTTTAGACGGATTGTTAGGACAAATAGCAATTGCCGGTTCACAGGGTTGATAACCAGCTCCATCCCATTCATGGATGAGGACATTTTCGACAGACTGACCTGTAAGCTCAGAAGCTAACAATAAAGAAGCGAAAGCAAAGAAAAAAGCAATCCTCATGGTCTAAATTTTTCCTTCCTTCACCAAAGTAGCATAGTCTTTGGCGAAATATGTAAGAATCCCCGAAGCACCTGCACGACGAATGCTCAAAAGCATTTCAGGCATTGCCTTGTTATAATCAAGCCATCCGTTGGCGCAAGCAGCTTTCAGCATGGCATACTCACCAGATACATTGTAGGCAGTGATTGGAATATCGAATTGTTCGTTTAACATATGGATGACATCCAAGTAGCAAAGCGCGGGCTTCACCATCAAGTAATCGGCACCTTCATCCATGTCCAAAGCCGCTTCACGCAATGCCTCTCGCTTGTTCGATGGATCCATTTGATACGTTTTCTTATCGCCCATCTTCGGAGCACTTTCAAGCGCATCCCGGAACGGACCATAGAAAGCACTGGCATACTTTGCGCTGTAAGACATGATGGCCACATTTTCGAAGCCGCAATCATCCAACTCATCGCGGATTGCCTCAACTCTTCCGTCCATCATATCCGACGGGCCTATGATATCAATTCCAGCTTGAGCCTGAGCCACAGCCATCCTTTGAAGAATGGGAAGGGTTTCGTCATTTAAAATTTGTCCGTTCTCTACCAACCCATCATGTCCATCAGAACTGTAAGGATCCATCGCCACATCACTCATCAAACTCGATTCTGGGAACGATTCTTTGATGTTGCGAATTATTCGCAAATAGAAATTATCTTCAACATAGCTGTATGTCGCCTCTCGATCTTTCAATGCGTCTTCAACAGCGGGAAATAGGACGAAATTTCTCAACCCAAGATTCATGCACGCCTCAATTTCTCGCAATGCAGCATCTTCCGAACGACGTGATATTCCGGGCATGCTCGGGATCTCGATTTCTTGATTCTTACCATCAACCAAGAACAGCGGGTAAATTAGGTTATCGACGGACAAATGGGTTTCTTTCACCATTGCCCGAATGGGAGCTGTTGCTCTATTTCTTCTTGGACGTGTAAGCATGGACTATTCTAGATCTTTTAATTGAGCAAGAATTGTTTCAATCGCAACCTTTTGTTCTTCTTGAATTTTCAGGTTGTCGTCATCAGACAATCCATTTAGCAGCGCTTCTTTGGCATGATCATGTGTATGCTCGTGGTCACCGTCGTGGTCGTGTGTACAGGCCATCCCAGGAACCTCGGCAAGATTGTCTTTCCATGTTTGATACGCGTCAGCCACTGTATGCAGTTGTTGCATTTTCAGATCAACCTCCTCAGCGGCTAGCGTATCGCCTTGAGCAATCAAATACCCACTAGCATCCTGCAGCTCCGAGGTAACATCGGCCAACTTCTTGTCTACACCTTTACTGATCTCAAGTGCCTCAAGGTGTATTGCTTCCGCTTTTTTTAACGTCTCACTTCTCTCGTGTCCGCCGCATGAGGCGAGAATAAAAGCAAGAAATGTAATTACTATATATTTCATAATCAGTTGTTTTTCTTTTCGTTTTTAGGAACCGGATCGTAACCAAATGTCCCCCAAGGATGGCATTTCCCGATGCGCTTCATCCCCATCCAAATACCTTTTACTACCCCCCATTCTTCAATGGATTGAATGGCATAATTTGAACAGGTAGGGTCGTGTCGGCAGTTCTGACCCAACAAGGGCGAAAGTACAAGTTGGTAAACCCTTATCGGCAAGATAAAGATCATCCTTACTATTTTCATGATTCAAAGATACGACTTCAATCAGAGCGGCCACGCTTCAGCAGCAATGAGTAACGCAATGCCTGAAGTTAATCCAGCGAAAAATAGAATCCAATCACGTTGACGTATTTTAAGAGAACTCTGCAATGCAAAGGCTAAAATCATAAAACAGAAGACAATCAGTAACTGTCCTATCTCGACTCCAATATTAAATAGCAGAAGAGGAGCAACTATCGACTCTCCTTCATTAAGGATCATTCTAAAATAACTCGAGAAGCCCAAACCGTGAATGAGTCCGAAAACGATCGCAAACAAATACCGCCAACCATGACCGGGGATGGGCTCCTTCACCCTGTTAGCATAACGTAAATTGGTGAGGCCTGTAATCAAGATGGTAATGGGAATCAAAAACTCAATCCACGATGGATCAACATGTACCAAGTTCAATCCAGCGAGAATCAGCGTTATGCTATGACCAACTGTGAAGGCTGTAGCAAGTAATAAAACCCTTTTGATTTCATCGTACTCAAAAATACTTACCAGAGCTATCAGGTAGACCATGTGGTCATATCCACCAAAATCAGTAATGTGACGTATCCCGTCGAGCAAATAAGTAAACCAATCCATGCTTTGATGCTAAAGCAGCGAATTTAGAGAATGAAGGGGGAGAAAAAACACGTTACAATTTGATGTTATACACGTTGCCATCAACCGTTATGGTAGCATTGTTGTCGCAACTACCATTTCCATAGTCAAGCTCACGCACGAAATTATCGTCGGGTGTGGCTTCAATGGTGCCTGAAACAATCCACGGACAAACGAAGGTGATTTTCAAAGGTTGTGTGATGACCATTTCGAAAGGATCTCCAAAACGATTAACCCCATTGGCTTGTCCGGTGATCAAATACTCATCATCTACCAACCAAAGTGTTTCTGAACCTGCAATCCACTCTCTTTGGCGGGTGCTATCCCATGAAATGGTGAATGAATTGTCTGGCGAGGTTATACTGGAGTTGTCTACATTGATCAAAAAATATGGATTATCGCTGCTGTTCAAACCCAAATTACTCACTGTATGTGTTCCCTCTACGGTATATCCATCTATTGAATAATCGATGAAGGTGGTTGTGATTACAGTGCCTGTCTCGCGCAATCTACCGGTGAAGGTGGTAAAGATCTTTCCTTGGCGGACAACCCCATTGCCATCTTCGCAGACATCTGTTCCGAAATCAATCAAGATGCTTCTTGGCGTCGACAAGGTGTCGATAACGATCTCATCAATGCATAGCACGCGCTCGCGAATACCGTCTGTATCTTTCGCTACATCTTCAACTACTTTCTGAACATCCGCAAAAATCAATTCAGCAAACGCAGAATCACGGGCCGAGAATAGTGATAAGTCTTTGTCTTTTTTGCGACACCCAGTAGTAAAAACGACGACAATGGCAGTGAGTAGTAAGGTTATTTTATGCATTGCATTGATATTATCTCTTTCGAATATACTCAAAAACAGTGAAGCCACACGCATGATTAACATCCGCCTCATGGCGAAAAACCTCGGTAACATCCCAGTGATCTTCGTTGAAATCTGGAAAAAAGACATCGGCATCGAACTCTCCGTGCACCCGCGTGAGGTACATTTTATCTACCAAGTCTAGACGCAATGCGAGTGCATATATCTGCCCTCCACCTATCACGAAGGCCTCCGTCTCCCCCTTGTCTCTCGCCAATTCAATGGCTTTGCGCAAGTCGGTTACCACAAATGCTCCTTTTGCATCGTAGGCTGCATTGCGGGTAATAACAACATTGGTGCGGTTCTTCAGCGGACGAAAACGCTCTGGAATGGATTCATAGTTCTTCCGCCCAGTGATTACGACATGTCCACGAGTGGTATCTTTAAAAAACTTCATGTCTGCAGGAAGGTCCCACACCAAATCGTTGTTTTTGCCCAGGGCATTATTCTCAGCTCGGGCAGCAATAATGGTTACTGTCATGATTAAACGGCTACCGCCGCCTTGATATGTGGATGTGGATCGTAATTGGTCAATTCGAAGTCTTCAAAATTGAAATCGAAGATGCTTTTCACTTCAGGATTGATCTTCATTGTAGGCAATGTCCTGAAGTCCCGTGTGAGCTGCAATTTCGCTTGTTCTATATGGTTAGAATACAGGTGAACATCACCTCCAGTCCACACAAACTCTCCCAACTTCAAATCACACACTTGTGCCACCATCATCGTCAACAATGCGTAGGATGCTATGTTGAATGGAACACCTAAAAAGGTGTCTGCACTGCGCTGATATAGCTGACAACTCAACTTGCCATCTGCAACATAAAATTGAAACAAGCAGTGACAAGGTGGCAAGGCCATTTCATCGATAAACGATGGATTCCACGCGCTGACGATGTGCCGACGTGAATCTGGGTTGCGTTGTAGTTGGTCAATCAACTTGGTGATTTGATCAGTTGAGGTACCATCAGGATTCGGCCAACTGCGCCATTGATAGCCGTATACTGGACCTAGATTTCCTTGTTCATCGGCCCATTCATTCCAAATAGAAACTCCATTTTCGGTCAAATAGGCAATATTGGTCTCTCCCTTTAAAAACCACAACAATTCATATATAATTGAACGCAAATGCAGCTTCTTTGTGGTTAACAGCGGAAATCCCTCAGCCAAATCAAATCGCATCTGGTAGCCGAAACAGCTCACCGTCCCTGTTCCTGTGCGATCGGTTTTTTCTGCCCCTTTATCCAAAAGATGTTGTAAAAGTTGATGATATTGTTGCATCGAATTCAATATTTCCCGCAATTTACCTCTCTTCTACGAACCGTACAGGAAGTATTTTTCACTTGTGGAAAAATGCCCTATTTTGTTGATTGCGAATGGCTGAAAAATAGTCACGGATAAATTTCCGGCTATCCTGTGAAAGTATACCAGCAGGTGGCTAACATGAAAAATAATGGTTCAAGTCCTATCCCTAAATAAGAAGTCTCAACTCATTGGATTTTCCTTCTTTCCGAATTCTTACTTGCTGATAACACGCATGGTCTTCTTCACGGCGTGTACCTTTTCAGACAAGGCGTCGATGGAATCTGCTAAGATGGTGACATGGCCCATTTTGCGGAAGGGTTTCGTTTCACTTTTACCATAGAAATGCGGGTAAACGCCGTTCATTCCGAGGACTTTTTCTAGTCCATCATACACCACAGGTCCGCTGAAACCGTCTTCTCCCACCAAGTTGACCATGGCGGCAGCACGCAAGGTGTCTGTCGACCCCAAGGGCATGCCAACAACGGCCCGAAGGTGCTGCGCAAACTGAGATGTAAAATTCGCTTCGATGGTGTGATGTCCGCTGTTATGTGTCCTCGGTGCTACTTCATTTACCAAAACATCTCCTGCCTTTGTGAGGAACATCTCCACCGCTAAAATGCCCACAAAAGAAAACGCATCGGCTACTTTTGTAGCCAACGCTTTGGCCTGTTCTGCGAGGTCTTGAGTGATGGTTGCCGGGGCAAACAGATAATCTACAAGATTTGATCGGTCATCAAAAACCATCTCAACAACAGGGTATGATACTGTTTGTCCGTGTTCATTGCGCGCAATTATGACCGAAAGCTCTTTTTCAATGTCGACAAGTGATTCGAGGATTGATGGTGCTTTGAAGGTTGTTTCGACATCTTTTTCGCTGCGCAATACACTCACACCTTTACCATCATAACCTCCTGTGCGCAGCTTGTGAACCACGGGGAGTTCACTCATTCCGATCTCGTCAGACGACTCTATCAAGCGAAAAGCTGATGAAGGGATGCCGTGATCGACAAAAAACTGCTTCTGCAATCCTTTGTCTTTGATAACCGCTAAGATCTCTGGATCTGGGAAAACTTTCACTCCTGCAGACTTCAATTCACGCAAGGCGTCAACGTTTACATCTTCAATTTCGATGGTCAACACATCCATTTTCCGTCCGAAATCCAACACTGTTTGATAATCTCGAAAACTCCCACATGTAAACGTTGCTGCAAGTCCTGCACACGGTGCATCCGCAGCGGGGTCAAGCACGTGTACTTGTACATCCAAACTTATTGCCTCTTGTATCAACATACGACCGAGCTGTCCGCCCCCTAAAATGCCGAGCTTGATGTTGTCTCCGTAAATCCTCATTTCGTCTTGTCTAATTCTATAAGAGCAGGTCGCTGAGTGAGCTCGTGGTAGCAAATCACTTCGGGAGAGAAATAATGGACAACCATGCTTTTGCGTGTAAGCGACCTGTCGTTCATTTTAATGGCACCATGCAACAGGTTGCCATGCCACAAAAACACATCGCCTTTTTTCACGTGAAGCGTAACTGGCTGCAGTGCTTTATCGCGAATCAACTTTTGTATGTGCTCTTCATAATGCAAATAAGCATTCTCTCCAAGAAGAACACTTGACCCTCCGTGATCAAATGTATCGTTCAATATGTAATCGAGCTTGTGACTACTTGGGTAGTATTGCAAAGGCCCTTGATCTGGCCCGATGTCTTCAAGTGCTACCCAAGCAGCAGCCATATACCCAGCGGGAAAAGTGGTCATGTGAATCGAGTCGCTATGCGCCCTCTGCTCACTGCTCATTTCAAAATTGATACTTTGAAATGGCTTCATCTGCTTGCCCATTAAATAATCCAGTGCATCACAAATGCCTTTGTCGAATGCTATTTCTCCAAGGCGTTGCCCTTTTCGATAGGCAAACATGATCTTCCTTCCCGAATAGTTGAAATCAATCTCTTTTGATTCCATTAGCTGCTCAACCTCCATGTTCACAGCGTCTATAAAGGTTGAATCAAAATAACCCTTCAAGATGGCAAATCCGCTATCAACCCACGTTTCAGATAAGGAATTCTGAATTTGTGGCTTCAAATTTTCCCAACCTGGCTTGCCTTGGATGCTCGTGGCGCGATCGCTCCATGGGGTGTCTTTTGCATGTTCACTGAATTGTGCACCTTTAAAATCGCTGCTGGATAGCGGTGCGTAGATAGATTTTTTCAGCCCCCATTTGGCATACAGGGCTTTGTTGCGGACAAGTAACTTCTTCTGTGTGAAGTTATACAGGTGGTACGCCGGTTTAAAGCGTCGCAGTACACCCCAATATTTATCTACCAGACGGGCCATGTGACAAAGATACAATGCTGAGACAAGTTTCCGATATTGAGCTACTTTTAATCGCGGTCGACTTGCAATAAATCTTTTCTTTGTCAAAAAAATACAAAATGCGCCTAATTCTATCTTTGATTCTCATTAGCATCTTCCAACTGGGAATGGCTCAAGTACCCAGTAACATCGAAGCAGTTGAGCACGATCCCGTTTACAACCGTTTTTTTGTCACAAATGGCAACAATATTCTAGTTACCTCGAACGGTGGCGTGAACTGGGATGTTTTTGGATCAGGGGGCGCAAACTATGGCATGGAAGTCATGGGAAACACGCTTTTTGTAATCGCTAACAATATTGTGCGTGGCTATGACCTTACCTCAGAAACTCAGGTGATGTCGCTTTCTATTCCCGGCGTTAGCTTTTTAAACGGAATGGGTAGTGACGGCAGCAACAAACTATTCGTGTCTGACTTCGGTGCCAATAGAATCTACGCTATCGATGTTACAGATTTAGATAACCCAACTTATGAAACGGCGATTTCAAATACTGTTTCAACTCCTAACGGAATCACAATCGACTTAGCAAACAACCGTGGAGTGTTCGTTAATTGGGGCACAAATTCACCCATCAAAGCTTTCGACCTAACTGATTATGCGATGACGACTTTGGTAGCGAATAGCGGATTAGGCAACTGCGATGGCATTGATCACGATGAAAACGGTAACTTCTACGTCTCTTCGTGGAGCCCGACGCGTATCACGCGGTTTTCAGAAGATTTTGCAACAAGTGAAATCGTTACTGCTGTTGGCCTGAGCAGTCCGGCTGATATCTCCTACGCCATCGCTACTGATACACTCGCAATTGCAAACTCGGGCAGTGATGTTGTAACTTTCATCGGATTCAGCCAGGTAGGCATCGAAGAAGAATCAGCGCATTTTTTTAGCGTCTACCCTTCTCCAATGAATGCGAATGGGACACTAAAATTCTCGTTAGACAAAGCAGCAACAGTTGGGGTGAATATTTTAAGCATAGACGGAAAACTGGTGCATGCTTTCCCAAGCTATAATTATCCTGCCGGACAGCAGCGCGTAATTTTGTCTGGTCACAACCTATCAACAGGCAATTACATCATTCAACTTGTCGTTGATAATGACAGTTTTAGTCGTTTGATTCAAGTAGATTAAGTAGCTTTAAGCATGAAACAGTTTCTGGCAATCATATTTGTTGCATGCTCACTACTAGCATTCGGTCAGCAAAAAGAACCGAAGGTTTCAGGAAACAGATGGGTATTTGGTGGCAATGTCGCTCTGTCATTCTCCAACAATGGATTTCTAGTTGGCGCTAGTCCAACGGTTGGATACCGCTTCACCGAAAGACTAACCGCTGGGGGTGGTGGCCTGTATTATTACCAATCTTTTCGTGGGTTCGGACAGAATTATGCAGCAAGCATTTACGGCCCGCAATTGTACGCGCGGTTTGTTGTCGGACAAAGCATATTGCAAGATGGCGATCGCCTATTTGTCCAATCAGATTATTACAACATCAACTCAAAGTACTACAACCCGCTTACCGATCAATTCAGCCGCATTTGGGTTCCTCAATGGTATGTTGGAGGCGGATACTTTTTTCAAATCGGTAACAATGTCTTCGCCGGTGTCAGCATGATGTACGACCTCATCGACGATCCAAATGCCGCTTTTCCAAACCCGATGATTCAAGGGGGAATTTCGATTGGCCTATAAATTTGGTCGAAACAGCACGTATTGTACCTTTGCTGTGTGAAAGAAATTCTGGAATACACTTTTCTCGACAATAGCGTCGAAAACTGGCTTTTTGCCTTTGGGTTCGCCGTCGGTGGCATCATCATCGCTAAAATACTCTACTGGCTATTTGGTAAAATCTTTCGTTCGGTAGCGTCGAAAACAAAATCTAAGCTTGACGACATCTTGGTCGACAAGCTGGAAGAGCCCATGGTGCTCGCAGTAATGATTTTCTTCGCTTGGTGGGGGTATGATTACCTGCATTTCGACGATGGAATAGATACGTGGATTCAACGCATTTTCAAAGTGCTCGTCGCTATCAATCTTACATGGATTGTAGCCAGACTTGTTGATGGTATTATAAGTGAATACCTTCTTCCGTATAGCAATGCCAAAGAAAACGCAACACTTGAACAGGTGTTGCCAGTGGTGAAAAAAGGAATCGCTGTGATCATATGGACACTCGGTATTGTGCTGGCTTTGAATAACGCTGGCTACGATGTCGGAGCCTTGATTGCAGGTGTGGGAATTGGTGGATTGGCGATGGCAATGGCTGCAAAAGACTTTGTAGCCAATATTTTCGGGGGAATTACTGTATTTATCGACAAACCATTCATGGTGAATGACCGCATTCAAATTGATGGCTATGATGGATTTGTAAGGGAAATTGGAATTCGTTCAACTCGTCTGCAAACCCTTGAAGGACGTTTGGTTACTGTTCCCAATCACAAATTTACCGATAGCTTTGTCACAAATGTTACTGCCGAACCATCGCGCAGAGTAAAAGTAACGGTTGGTTTGGTTTACAGCACTTCGCCAGAACAGATTGAAGCAGCTCGTCAAATCATGCGTGAAATCGTGATGGGACATCCGTTCACGACTGAAGAAATCTATGTCTGGTTCGAAAATCTAGGTGATTTCAGCTTGAATATTTCGATGTTCTATTTCATCACAAAAGAAGGCGATCTGTTCGCCGTACCAGGCGAAATAAACCTCGAACTGCTGCGACGATTTAACGATGCTGGCCTATCATTCGCTTTCCCAACGCAAACGCTTTATCATTTGGATTTGGCTAACCAAGGCAAGTAAGAAGGACCTCCCAAGAGCCGCATCTGCTTCTCTATTTTTGCTGCTCGCCCATTGAGGTATGCCGTCGGCTTGCCTGCATTCGATTTGCGGGGCTGTGGCAATGCTCCAGCTATGAGCGCGGCCTGATGACGTGTAAGTTTTCCCGCTGTTGTCTTGAAATGCATTTTCGCCGCGGCATGAACACCGAAGCACTGGTTGCCCATTTCAATCGAATTGAGGTATACTTCCATGATGCGCTCCTTCGACCAAAAGAGTTCTATTAAGACCGTAAACCATGTCTCCAAACCCTTTCGAAACCAACTTCTCGCTGGCCACAAAAAGACGTTCTTGGCGGTTTGTTGCGATATGGTGCTCCCTCCACGTGTTTTCTTGCCTTTTTCATTGGCCTCGGCAGCCTTCTTGACTGCGTTAACGTCAATGCCCCAATGTACAGGAAAGTGCTGATCTTCACTGGCAACAACCGCCAATTGCATCTCTTTGCTGATGTCTTCAATATCCACCCAAGCATAGTTCTTTCGCCCTTCGCGAATCTGCAAATACGTTATCGGAGGATTTATCCATTTGTAAACCAATACCCACGCGATACTCAATACCAAAAACCAAAGCACAGATTTGTATGTCCAACGCCACAAAAGACGCAGGGCGTTCTTCACTCGCTTCATGATTTACAGTTTGAGCTTGCTCTTAATCGTTGATGGAACTGCATCTTTGTGCAGTAAAATACCCACAGTCTTCATGCGGAAATAAGCCGAAGAAATGTATTGATACCCTTGATGTGGGTTGCCCTCACCCCAAGAGTTTTTGATGACGAAATACAATCCGCCATTCTGGTCTTTTGCTGTGCCCACAATGTGCATCAGGTGATCGTCGGTGGTCTGATAATTGTCGAATCCTTCTTGTCTGTTCTCTTGCGTTACTGCAATTTCAGCGACAACCTTCTTGAAATAATCTTCACGAGCTACTTCTGCCTGAGGCAAAATAGCAACGCCATTTCTGAAGGAGAATCCACGCTCCGAAACATCGGCATCCCAAGCAACCGAAAATCCTTTCGCCAAAGCATCAACTACTGTTTTCTCTAGCTCATCGATGGTGATGTTCCAATATGAACCTCCCGAAAAATTATCTGGCACTTCCAAAACAAATGATTGGTAATAGGGGTGGTGCGAAAACGAGGTCAAACTAACGTAATCATCTGGCTTGATGCCCATTGCATCACGAAAACTTATCGGAGTATACGACTTGCCATTGTAGGTAAACTGTTCTGGCGCTTCGCCAAGGTAAGCTTCCAAAACGCCTTCCACTGCCGTTAAATATGAATTTCCAGCGCCGGCCGTGCGTTTTTCTGTCAATGCTTTGAGCATGCCTTCCAGCATGGCGTCCATTTCGGTGTGGTCGTGCTCCAACATCCCGTTCTTTAATCCGCTGTAAACGACTTCCGGTACCATCCCGTATTCACGCGCGACGTTTATTACATCGTGATTCAAACTACCCGGACCAAACTGCGCTTTGCCTTGATACCGAACATATCGCTCTGCCTTCTTCGGATAGGTCATTCTCACATTGTACATCTCCGAAATATCGTGTGAGCCTTTCCCCAATCGTATGATCTCAGATTCCAAAAACGAGGTCGTCGAATAGCTCCAACATGTTCCTGTATTGCACTGATCTTTCGCTTTTGTCGATTCTACAAGCTGCACCGAAGAAAATGTGTACGGATTAACATCCTGCGTTTGAGCAGCGAATGAAAGGAATACTGCTACACTTGATAAAAAGAGACGTAGTTTCATGGAGGTTTCAAATATCTTGGCCAAGATACAAGGAATGTTCGACTGCTTGTCAACCTCGGCATGTTAAAATGCACTGCCGATTTCTTACAAACTCTCTTTGTATTGCACCAACTTCGCACAAGGAAAAAAACGGAATGAATTCAATGACCATGAAAAGGAAAATAGCAGTGCTCGCTGGCGGATACTCAGGTGAATCAATAATCTCTGAGCGCAGCGCCAATATGGTGATGAACAATATCGATCGATCGCTTTTTGATCCGATCTTGATTCGTATCTATCAGGATGGCTGGCACGCTGTTGTCGATGGGGTAAATATCCCTGTCGACAAAGCAAATCTTTCTGTCATGATTCACGGTGTTCAGTTCATCCCCGATGCTGCATTCATCATGATTCATGGCACTCCAGGTGAAGACGGTATTTTGCAGGGCTATTTGGATATGATTGGCATTCCGTACACTACCGGTGGTGTGCTCAACATGGCGCTGACATTCAACAAGGGTTTAACCACGCTGGCTTTGCGTTCTTTCAACATCCCTGTCGCGAAAAGCCGCATCCTTACAGCTAAAAATTCACCTTCTAACAGCGCGTTGATCGATGAAATTGGGTTGCCTTGTTTCGTAAAACCCAATCGTGGTGGCAGCAGCTTAGGTACTTCTCGCGTTAACAACGCGGATGAGCTAGCACCTGCCATTAAAAAAGCGTTTGCAGTAGATGGGGAGGTGCTCATCGAATCGTTCTTGGAAGGAACCGAAGTAACGTGTGGGGTCATTCCTTGGGATAACGATATCCTGGCTTTGCCAGCCACAGAGATTGTTTCGGAAAATGAGTTTTTCGACTTCGAAGCGAAATATGAGGGGAAATCAAATGAAATTACTCCGGCTCGCATCGATGACGATACGATGGCGAAAGTGAAAAAAATAAGCGAAGATATCTACCGGTTGATGGATTGTGGTGGCATGATACGGGTCGACTTTATGATCGTAAGGGGTGTCCCTCACGTGATTGAAATAAACACTGTTCCGGGTTTCTCAGAGGCGAGCATCATCCCACAACAAGCGGCTGTACAGGGTATAAATAAGACCTTCCTTATCTCTACCCTGCTCAACCACCTCTAAATTAGATATCCATTTTCCAAAATTGACCGTGAACGCGGTACTGGCCACCGACGCCGTTAAAGGTTCCATCCACTATGCCGTATAAATCGAACATGGTGCCCTCAATGTCTTCGTTCAGTAACAAGGCAACTTCACCTGTGGCATTGCCCGTCCACTCTGTGCTGTTGGGCGCGTACCATTCAACAACCGGTGCCGACATGTTTGCGGATGATTGCAATTCAAAGGGGGTAGGTGTTAGGTTGTTATTCTGCTGAACTTCCTGCTCCCAGTTGGTTCCACTCGGAAAGCTGTATTTTAAATAACAATACGTGTCGCCTACCTGCACGCGTAACATGTGGAAAAAGCTGCCGTTCAACAAATTACCACTGTCCCAACCGAGCACGTTCTGACCCCAAACGTTGGTCTCTGAGCCATCTGGTGCTTCTATTGTAAAATAACTGCCTTGTTCGCCTGTAATGTAACCGTACAATGTCTCTGAAGAATTATTGCTTGAAACAGGCTCAATTTCTTCTTTCTTACATCCAACAAGTGCAACTAGCATCAGCGTGCCAACCAATAAAAAATTTTTCATCGTGATTTTTTTTGCAAATAAAGTCAGCAAAAAACAACCTTGTCGATTTGAATGAGTAGTTGGCAATATCCAATGAGTATCTGTCAGTTGTGCTTATGCTCTACTGTCCGCAAAAGCTCACTTTCAAATAAATCTCCAGGTGAAACCATGACTTCGTTGAGCGGTAAATTCCCGTCGTATCGCTCGTCAGCGGTGCGTTGTACAACTTTGCTCTTGAGATTGTAGTCCGAAAGCTTGCGTTTCTTGCAAAGCTCAATGCCCAATGCTTCATGGTATATCTTCCACACCAGCTCCGAACAGTATATTTTATCATCCGACCATTCAAACTTGAAATCATACGGTAAACCGGCAAATCGTTTTCCTGCCGATTGTAGCTTCTTCAAATTGGCCGCAGTAAGCACTTCAGCAGCATTCTTTAAGCGCTTCACGGCAAATTCATCGGTGGTGCCTTGCATACGCCAATGGTCCAAATCGATTTTACGCACCGGACCCACAGCTTCATACACGTAGGGTAAATCGCCTTCGAAAAAAACGATCCCCACATGCGAGTATTTCGATCCCGTGGCTTTTTGTATGGCTTCACTTTGTTCAGATTTCGATACCTGGAAAACCAAATCGCCACTTTGAAGCGGCTCTGCCAATGGTTGACGAAATCCGAAAATGAGGGCTGACGATACGGTAGCCGTCAAAATGAACGCTGTAAACTTTCGCATAAATAGATTTTTCGATGAACGCTAGCAACCATGATTGTGGTATAAAAACTCGAAAAAAGTTCCCAAACCACACCTTCAAAATTGGGTTAAAAGCCTATTTCGAGCATAAAAGTCTACAATTCAATGCTCCATAAATGCCAATTTATGTTGTTCGCTCAAAATATCTCTGATGCTCTCAGTAGCTTTGAATCCTTTGGTATCAGTGGATAACATCATGTTTTCTATACACCCAAAAAAAATGAAAACAACTGATAATCAATTAAAAAAGCATATAAATTACCTTTTGCATCGAAAACGGGGTACCTTTGTCCTTTAACAATACATTACAATGAATAAAGGAACAGTAAAATTCTTCAACGATGAGAAAGGCTTCGGTTTTATCACACCAGAAGATGGAAGCAAAGATGTGTTTGTACACAAAACTGGCACAAGAACTCGCATCGGCGAAGGAGACCAAGTAACTTACGAAGTCGAAGATGGTCAGAAAGGACCAAGTGCAGTGAATGTGAACCTCGCGTAATCATTCGCTATATATTCCGCAAAACTTTAAAGCCCCGCTCTGCGGGGCTTTTTGTTTTCTGTAATTGTTGGCTTCGAGAGCCTCAGCCAACGGTTAAATATTATTGGCTGAGGCTCTCGAAGCCAACGACTGCAAAGCCCTCAACCGTTGGCTGAGGCTCTCGAAGCCAACGGTTGAGGCCCTCGAAAGGTAGCTGAGGCCCTCGAAGCTACCCCTTCCTCCCCGGATTATCACTCAAAAAAGCTTTCCAACTGCCGTACGACTTGGTGCTCGTTGGGGTGCCACTCTGATAAAAATGACACAAGGCTGCCGCCAGTCCGTCGGTAGCATCCAATTCTTTTGGCATGTCTTCTTTTGATAGCTTCAAAACGGTGGTTAACATAGCAGCCACTTGTTCTTTTGAAGCACTACCGCTGCCGGTTATCGATTGTTTAATCTTCCTCGGTGCATACTCTGTATAAGGTATCTGTCTCGACAAGGCTGCAGCAATGGCAACGCCTTGCGCTCTGCCGAGCTTAAGCATTGATTGTACGTTCTGTCCGAAAAAAGGTGCTTCAATAGCCAACTCATCGGGGTGATACTCATCTATGAGTTGAATGCAACGGTCAAAAATGCGCTGCAACTTCAATCCGTGGTCGCTAATCTTGCTCAAATGCAAAACGCCCATGGCCAACATTTCAGGGGTCTTGCCCTTCACCAACACCAAACCATAACCCATTATGGTTGTCCCCGGGTCAATACCCATTATGATCTTTTCTTGCGCCACTCGAAATAAAATACCTTTGCACTTCAAATGTAGCACTTTGCAACTACTGAAGTCGATTTTTCGTTTCTCTCTTCGCTTTGTCTTACCGCTGGTTTTGGTTTGGCTTATCTTCTCACGCCTCAATGGTGATTGGAATTGGAACGATGCTGAAATAAAAAGAATACATTACTTGGTGCTGGCTGTGTTGCTATGGCCTCTCAATTGGTTCATCGAGGCTTTAAAATGGTGGTTGCTAACTGCTCATTCTCTGCGCAGCTTGAAACAATGCTTGATCGATGTGCTGGTGGGTCAATATTTCGGATTGGTGACACCAAACCGACTGGGGGAAGGACCGGGCAGAATGAACAGCTCGGCACCTGGCTCGCGATCACGCGATTTATTCGCTTTTGGAAATAGCTCTATCGCGCAATTGCTTACTACACTTATTGCTGGTAGCATTGCTCTGGTTCTGGTGGCCTCCTTTGTCTATCCTTCTGAACTTTTCTGGTGGCAAGTAGCGCTGCCGCTGCGGTGGCCGGTATGGACTGCAACGCTGATCATGCTGCTTTTCTACATCGAACCGGGCTGGAGCCACATCCTTCGCGAATCGGTAAACCAAAATGGGTGGCTGGGTAAAAAATTGGTAGGACTGCAGCGGTACAATCGTCGTGAAAACGGACGAACTTTGTTTCTCAGTATGGCCCGATATGGGGTTTTTTCTTCGCAATTTCTTTGCGTGCTCTTGGCTTTTGGATTCGATGGTGATACAACAGAAATGCTCTTTCGTATTGCACTAGTGTACTTGGGCAGTACCATCGTTCCTTCTTTTGCTTTGGCTGAACTAGGGGTCCGCGAATCAATGGCGGTAATGCTCTTGCCTGCCGCTGGTATCGATCCCGCAGTGGCGTTTATTGCAACACTTTTGGTTTGGATCATCAATATTCTCCTACCTTCAATGGCCGGTATGGTGCTATTTTTTAGAAGTAAAAGACTGTCATGACCATCGTCTTCCTTGCCGTCTTCATCAATTACTTCTCCCTGATTCTCTTGCTGGGCTGGTTCTGGCATCGCCCTACTCGCGTACCCACCAAAAATCTTATCGCTGAAGCGGATGTGATTGTACCCTGCAGAAATGAAGCAGATAATATTACATCTCTAGTGCGTAATTTAATTCCAAACAGCGCCTTTGGATATACGGTTACGGTAATTGATGATCACAGCTCAGACAATACGTTTGAACTGGCAAATATCGCAGTTCAACAGGGTGGTAGGGTGGTTTGCTCGGCCGGACAAGGTAAAAAAGCGGCGCTGAAAACGGGTGCGCTCTTGGCAACAAATCCTTGGTTGATTTTTCTCGATGCCGATGTGGTGCTTCCTGAAAATTGGATAACCAATGCGCTGACTTTGTTGGGTTCAACAGATGCCGATGTGGTGCTCTTCCCGATCACTCTCAATGCTAAAAACCGTTATTCTGCCATCGAAGAATTAGACTTCGTTTCTCTCATGGTGGTAACCGCGGCTTGTGCAAATATGAATCATCCTACCCTCGCCAATGGTGCCGCGATGGCGGTTAAAAGAGAGCTGTGGATGGATATGTATGCCGACCTGCGGCCTGAACTGGCATCGGGCGATGATGTGTTTCTGGTGCATGCTGCCAAGAAGAAAAAAAGCAAGGTCATCTGGGCCCACCAGCAAGAACTAATTGTCGGTACGAGCGGCACGAGAAATCTAAAATCGCTGCTGCATCAAAGAATACGCTGGGGAAAAAAGGCGTCAAGCTATTCCGACGGTCTAACGATCTACCTTTCCTGGAGTGTCTTGCTCTTTTCTCTTGCTTTTGCAATAACCGCCGTCGCTGCTATTCTTTCTTTTAATGCTGCGTTCTTTCTCTCGGTCCTCGCTGTGAAAATATTGGTGGATCTGGCTGTCCTCGCCCCTGCCGCAAAATGGCTCCTCAATAAAAAGCGAATTATCGATGTTTTTTGGGTGTCTGTGGTGCACCCTTTCTTCATCCTCACCATTGCTTTGTTAGGATTTGTGGTACGTCCTACTTGGAAAGACCGCCGTATATGAGCACTTTTACATCATGAAGGTGAACGATTCTCCTGTCCGTCAAGCGATCAAGCGTTTCAAGCAAAATGTGCCTGCCCTAGCAGGTGTACTCTTCATTGTTTTCCTAATATTGATAGCGCTCGGAGGTGCTGCGATACGTCCTGATAACTCTCGCGATGCCAACAACCAAAATCTGTCTATCGCTCGCCAAAAACCTGGATTCAAAGTCGATGTCATCCTCTTTTCCGATGGCAGTGAGGTACCCATTTCGCATATTGAACAAACGGGTGAGGTGACCCTCTACACTCCTTTTGGCGATGCTTCAGCTCGCGCAATCAGCGCGAATGATGCAGATTTTAAAGTTGAGCACCGCAGGTATCTGCTCGGTACCGATAAGTATGGCCGCGATCTCCTCAGCAGACTGATGGCTGGCACCGGACTGTCGCTATCTGTAGGCTTTATCGCTGTGCTGATCTCTCTCCTCTTGGGAATTGTGCTGGGTGCCTGTGCTGGGTATTTTGGTGGAAAAACAGATGCTGTTATTTCCTGGGTGATCAATGTGGTGTGGAGCATCCCAACGTTGCTGATGGTGATCGCTATCACGCTGGCGTTCGGAAAGGGGTTCTGGCAGGTGTTTGTAGCGGTTGGACTAACGATGTGGGTGGAGGTGGCACGGGTAGTACGCGGACAATTTTTAAGCATCCGGGAAAAAGAATATGTGGAGGCGGCGAAAATGCTCGGATTGAGCAATTTCCGTATCATGTTTCGTCACATTCTTCCCAATGCTTCTGGCCCCATCATTGTTATCTCAGCAGCCAATTTCGCAAGCGCGATTCTCATTGAAGCGGGTCTGAGCTTCCTCGGCATCGGGGCCCAAATTCCAACGCCGAGCTGGGGCAATATGATCAAGGAACACTACGCGCTAATCACTACCGATCTGGCCTATCTTGCAATTCTGCCCGGCCTACTCATCATGCTGCTGGTACTGTCGTTTATGATGATTGGAAACGGTCTGCGCGATGCGCTCGATGTCCGCAGCTAACCTGTTTTCGCTTTCTTTGGTTTGTTAATGGTCGACTCCAACCAATGTTATGGTCTATTCCATATCTTCGATTTATGTTTGATATGCCATGATGTCGAAACTCCGCTGTATTCTTTTCCTCTGCTTTTCTTCGCTCCTAACCGTCGCAGATGTCGATGCCCAACAAACTTTGGGTCGAACCATAAAGAAATTACCGCCGTTTGAAAATAAGGCTGTCGCTGAATACATGGATAAAATCTTGTATCAAATGGATGCCTTCCATGACGATACGTCGATTCAATACATTGGCGAAGCATTGCAATTAATTGATCCTCAAAGCGATAAAGAAGAATTGTACTACTTGCTGAGCTACCGCGCTGAGGTGCTGTATTACGAGGGTTTGTTCAATGAGGCGATGCGCGATTTAGATAAGGGTTTGCTGATAGCAGAAGGACTCAAAGACAGTCTGTTAATCGCCAACATCTACAATTTAAAGGGTTTGCTGTACGAGAACATTGAAGAAAGTGAGGGCGCGCTTTCGCAACTTTCTAAGGCGTTGGATTATTATCCGAAAAACCCTGCTTCGCGTTATCCAATCTCTGAGCTGCACCACATCTTTGGCAACATAGGCAGCTATATGACGAAAATCCATATCTACGATACTGCTTATGTTTGCTTGCAACAATCGCTCGAATTTGCGAAACGTGCCAATGCCCCGCGTGCCATTGCTGTTGCTCAATTATCTCTGGGCGATTTATCGCTAAAAACCAATGATACCGAAGCGGCTTTGCGCTGGTACGACACAGCTCTTGTAGCAGCACTCAACGCTACCGATTACGATGTAGCCCTCGATGCCTATGTGGGCAAAGCTGAAGCCTCGGCAGCTATGGGCAACGCTGCTCAAGCAAAAAAATACCTTTCCGAATCAAATCTCCATCTGGCTATGTACGGACAGGAAATAGGAATGGTGAATCAACGCAACCATGCGAAGCGGACGTCTCAAATTCTAAAACGGATGAATGATCTGAACGGCGCGCTGTTTCATCTGAGCCAATGGCGTCATTTCGATAGTTTAATTACTTCCCGTAATGTGCAGTCGGCACTAACCACACAGGCCGCTCTGCTGCAATCAAATGCGAACCTTGAACTCGAACGTCTGAGCCTGCAACAAAAGGAGGAAGAACTCGAAAACTTCAAATTCAATCAACGCATTGTAATTGCTGCTTCTGCCTTTATCATCCTCTTTCTGCTGTTCATCTACCAGTCCATTCGCATTCGCCGAAGAAATGAAAAACGTTTCGCCGATCTTGAAGTGAGCCGACTGCAACAAGAAAAAATCATCGCTGAGCTGCAAATCCGCGAACAGGTGGGTCGCGATATGCATGATGATCTTGGCGCAGGTTTGAGCGCTCTGAAGTTAAAAAGCGAAATGGCCATTCGCACCGAACAAGATCCTGAGAAAAAAGTACAGCTTAAAACCATCGCAAATACAGCCGGTGAACTGATCGATAGCATGCGCCAAATCATCTGGTCGATGAATGTTGATCAGACAAATCTCGAAGATCTTGTGGTGTACGTTTCGAGCTACACGCGCAACTATTTATCAGAAAACAATATTGACCTGTCTGTTGAATCCTCCGATTTGTGGCCCGACTTTGAACTTTCGGCACAGCAGCGTCGCAATGTATTTCTGATGGTGAAAGAGGCCCTGCACAATGTCGTGAAACACAGTAAGGCAAACCATGTGATTTGCTCTATCAAGTGGGAAAATGCTTTGGTAATTGTCATCGAAGACAATGGCGTGGGTTTCTCCGGTGATGCCAACAGTGGTGGAAATGGAATGAAAAACATGTCGCGCAGAGCGAAAGACTTGAATGGAAACATTCTTATTACTTCTCCAAAGGGCATGCGCCTGCAATTGAACATCCCGTTCAATACTAACAAAGGTTCTATTGCATAGCTGCTGAATCTTAACCAATTTCGTTATCATGGAACAAAAGGGCATCATCTCGGTCAGCATTGTTGAAGACGACAACCGCATTCGCGCAATGCTAACCGATCTCTTTGAATCAGAAAAGGGGTTCCTGATCGATCAAGTTCACTCGTCAGGAGAAGGTGCAATCGAATTCCCGTATGTCGATTTCCCTGATGTCTTTATCATGGACATAAACCTACCTGGAATTGATGGAATCACGTGTGTTGCCCAACTGCGCGAAAGAGCGCGTGCATCACAGTTTCTGATGTACACCGTAAACGATGATGACCAGCGGGTATTTGAAGCTCTAAAAAACGGGGCGAACGGCTACATCCTGAAAAGTTCTACTCCCGAACAAATCATCGACGCTGTGAAAGAACTCACGCTTGGCGGAGCACCTATGAGTGCTCATGTCGCTCGAAGGGTGGTGTCGCAATTCCGCTCAGCTCCCACAGAAAACGCAAATATCGACGGCCTCAGCGACCGCGAGCAAGAGGTGCTCACACTGCTTTCACAAGGATTGCTGTATAAAGAAATTGCTGATCGCATGGGCATCGCGGTTGGGACAATAAAACAACACATCCACCGCATTTATTCCAAAATGCATGTCCAAAACCGCACCGAAGCAGTAAACAAATATTTTGGGCGGTAAAACTGCTAACTACCTGTCAACCAATGTTATATTGACTTATTAATCGACACGCAAGTACTTTGTGACAACACAAAAAACACTTGAATTATGCCGATTAAACCAAATTTTCCAAATCTACGTCCGAAGGTTGCGCGAACAACCCCAACCATTTCACCTATAACTACACACACAATTGGCCGGGGACGAAGGCCAGCAGGTGTTGGTTCAATTCCAAGAATTGTCATTCAGACCCTCCAAATAGAGGCCGATGCTGTGTTTGAAGGTGGTGCAACGCTCGGGGCATCATATGTTGGCGCTATCACCTTAATGGAGCAAGCTGGAATACATTTCAAAC
The DNA here is from genome assembly GCA_016124575.1 of Cryomorphaceae bacterium. GTDB lineage: Bacteria > Bacteroidota > Bacteroidia > Flavobacteriales_D > Sanyastnellaceae > RI-182. The sequence goes on along the minus strand of WGNM01000025.1, from coordinate 42,943 downwards.
GCATAGCTGGAAACTCTGCCGGAGCCATAACCGCTGGAATGGCAGCAGCAGGATACAAGGCTGCTGAAATCGAATGGCTGATGTCGAATTTCTCGAACACCAGATTGCCTCGACCTTCTTCGCTACCCTCCACTGCGTCACAAATCGACTTTATGGATTTTCTGGATTTCCCAAATCTAGCAAACATCAATCAGGCAAGCAAAAGGGAAACTCTGCTTTGGAAAATTCTCAAGGGTGAAGTCATCGATGCTATTTTGGCCACAAAAATTCCATTTCCTACTCGCAAAGCGACTGTTGATGCCATTATTGCAGGAATGAAGAACAACGGTGTACTACGATTGCTCTTAAATGCACCAGGTGCTGAAGGTGCAATGAAATCTGTGCTTAACACTGCACTTATTATCTTACCTACTTCTCAACCGAAACTAGACGATTTCAATCCTTTTAAAACCGGCGCATTACGGACATCCTTTGCCGATAGGGTTTGGGATGAAATAGCAAGACGAAATCCAATTATGCTGGTTGAAGCTCAACTGCTGTATGAGGGTAGTCTTTTTGAGGGACAAACATTCTTGAACACGATGAATCGATTGCTACGGGATAAAATCCCTGGAAATGGCGATGTAACTTTTAACGAGCTTCCAATTCCTTTGGCAGTCATAGCCTTCGACTATGCTACAGGAAAGGTCATCGTTTACAGCTCTCAAACAAACCCGCGCATGAGCGTAGCAGAAGCCGTGCGACGTTCTATGTCGCTGCCCATCGTCTTCCAACCAAGAAAAGTCAACACCGACAACCGCGGCACATCTGATTCAGAAACCATCATCGATGGAGGTGCTGGTTCCAACTTCCCGATTTGGCTATTCAACGATGCCGGCAACCAATACTGGCCCGCCAATAGCATCGATCCCAACCGCATTAAAATTGGATTGTCTTTGAATGAAACGTTAGATGTTCCAAGAAGCTGGACGGTGAATCAAGCAAAATTCAATCTAAATGCGAATGGAAGTGTCGACTTCATGAGCGTTGTAGCTCCAGTTATTACAGCTAAACTAAAAGACCTGGGCCTAATTGTCCCAAACATTTCAGCTACCGAGGGAGAAGTAAACATTCAACTTACGAAGCTAAAAGTGCTTGAAGTAGCCGCTGGTTTCTTAAGCACTGACAAAGAAGAAGCAGCCAGAGATCAACTCATCACGAGCATCATGAACGGAAAAAAATATTTCGACATTGTCATTCCTCTTCTTGGATTCCACGGCTTTGATTTCAGTGTCAATGGCGATCGCGACGACTTGGAAGCAATGGCAGAAAGAGGCTATTTCGCAGCGCTTGACGCCCTTTCTAAAGCACCGAAAACGGGTGTCGGTAATCCAGTCATCGTGCAGTCATCAGCCTTCATCAATCCTTTTAGCTGATGTCAACCAAAGTTACATTGCTTTTTAAAGTCTGTTTACCGAATTTAGAAAAGGTTACAAATCCGATTTACTTGGTAAATCCAATCTACAGCACTCCCAAATAACGATTTGGCAATAGGCTCTCTCCTGGGTTCCGTTTGGGGTCAATCAAAGTCACGTTCCCAAACAGTCATCTGAAATAAACGGAACTCAAAATGAATCAAGATTGCAAATCGCAATCTTGATTTTTTTTTCGCCAATAGCGAAATCCACCGCAACATTTCATTAAAAATTGCTACATCATTCAAAACAACCCACTACGTCAAACCTACATCAAAACCTGTATTTCAGGGGTTTTAGGGCTACATCACAATCAAAAAATCATTAAATCAGTACCTTCATGGTATTATATAAAAGATACACTATGAAAAAAGCTTTACTACTGTCATTCATTTGCCTACCCGCCTCTGTTCTTGTTGCTCAAAACGCTCCAATAGATTTTGAAGCAGGTGGTTTTGGTGCAAACTGGACATGGACTGTCTTCGAAAATGTCGACAACCCACCTCTTGAAATCATTGCAAACCCCGATATGGATGCCGTAAATGGTTCAGCTACGGTTGCCAAATTTACAGCACGCGAAGCAGGTCAGCCATGGGCTGGATGTGAGTCGTTGCACGGGTCCGACATCGGCCCATACACCCTAACCCCTGAAACAAGTGTCATCAAAATAATGGTGTGGAAAAGCACCATCAGCGATGTGGGTATCAAACTGGTTGAACCAGGAAATGGCTCACTGGGCGAAATAAAAATCGCGAACACAGTAGTGAACCAATGGGAAGAAATAACATTCGACTTCTCTTCTCGCGAGGGAACGCTGTTCGATCAAATTGTCATCTTCCCAGATTTCTATGACCGTCCAACCGATAACATCTGCTACTTCGACAACGTTACCTTCGGTTCACAAACAGCAAATCCAATCCCTACTCCACTCACCGCTGCTCCCGATCCTGTTATACCTGATTCATTGGTTATCTCTATGTTCAGTGATGTGTATACCGATGTTGCTGTAGACACTTGGCAAACGGTGTGGTCGTCGGCAGCGCTTAGCGAAATTGAAATCGCTGGCAACCCGACCAAGAAATACAACCAACTAGATTTTGTAGGCATCGAAACTGTTGGCGCTAACCTCATCGATGCATCTAACATGACCAATTTCCACCTCGATTTCTGGTCGCATAACATCACCGAATTCCGCATCAAATTGGTTGACTTCGGCGCCGATGGTGCTTTCGATGGCGGCGACGACTCTGAACACCAGATCACGTTCACCCCAACAGCCGTTGAAGAATGGGTGTCGTTCGATATCCCAATGACTGACTTCACAGGCCTCACTTCTACCGGCCACATCGCGCAGCTCATCCTTTCTTGCTTGCCTGTTGGCGGCGGCGTCGCATACATCGACAACGTGTATTACAGCCGTCCACCAATCGTAAGTGTAGGCGAGATCAACGCATCAGCGTTCGACATCTACCCGAACCCTACGCAAAACAGCTTGAACATCAAAGCAAACACCCTCGTTGAACGCGTACAAGTCTTCAACCTTGTCGGACAATCAATCGCCGACCTGCAACCAAGAAACAACTTCACCAACGTCGATCTTTCTGCTCAACCAGAAGGCATCTACATGGTAAAAATCACCATCGGCGGACAAACATCCGTTCGTAAGGTGGTGAAGAAGGGGTAAACGATATAGCGTATTTGAAAAGCACCGCCATAAGCGGTGCTTTTTTTTGGAAGCTCGTCAACTATTGTGGATTGAAACCCACCTGCAGTTTCAACAAACTCTCTGTTAGCCCTTTGAATGATAAGTTCCCATGGACACACAAAGTGGACGTGTTCATTTTGAAGCAACTCATTTTAAGCCCATCTTATGACTTCTAACGGTTAAAGTGCTCCATTTAAACCCTTTAGCCGTCATCTCGCATTTACACGGCAGTATAACCGTACATTTCCTTTTACTAGGAATGTTTTGGATGAGCAGAATCTATAAACCAAAGGTGGAAGAAAAATTGAATTTCTAAGGAGTTGCCGAAAAGCCCACTCCGTCGTCTGCTTTGGCCGTGCTTGGGCTATTACGGCTTGCAAATATGGAGGCTATTTATGCCAATAATTTCTCTAATTTCATCTTCCACTTTTCCCATTCTTTCATTTCCCTGGTCTGTAAATCAATAAATTTCTGAGTGTGGTCGTGGTGTACCAAATGACATAGCTCATGAACGATTACATATTCGATACAGCCCTTGGGTGCCTTAATCAATTCAGGATTTAAAATGATTTTTCCTTTTGGTGTGCAACTTCCCCAACGTGTCGGCATTTCTCGCAATACAATAGAACTTGGTTCAACCTTGTGCTTTTTGAATTTGTCAATCAAAGGAGCAGCAATTGCTTGAACCTTTGTTCGAGCATGTTGCAAATACCAATCCTCTAGTAAGGCTTTAGCTCTTGATTTTTCGATTGCAGTTACTACAAGGAACTTGCCTTTCAATTTTACCGATTCTTCCTTATCAATTTCAATTTGCAAGCGATATTGTCTGCCTAAATACAAATGGGTTTCACCACTTATGTACCTACGCTGGGGTGTCTTTGGTTGAAAGGAAAGAAAGAAGCTTTGTTGTTTGATAATCCAAGGTGCTTTTTTCCTGATTTTCTCTTTCACTTTTTCGATGGATGTGTCTGTCGGGGCTTTCACCAACACTTCCATTTCGGGAGTGACTGTAATACCAAGCGATTTTCTGTCTGAATACTCCAAACGAAAATCAATTGTTTTACTTCCAAATTGTATCGTCTCGGTCATTACTTGTATCGGATTTTGGCCACTTCAACACAATCTTCAGCAATCTTGTCCATATCCTTGAAGGGAAGGTCTAAACTGTATTTGTCTCTTACTTCATCAATAAGATAGTCGCCAATTTCAATCAGTAATTTTCCTGTGATGTTTGTTTTATATTGCCAGTCAACAATGGGTTTTCCATGGTCTAAAACAGCATCTTGAATCAGGTCGTCAATTTGTAAAGCCATTTGTGTTGCGACTTCTTTTCGAACTATATTGTCTTGAATTTTTTCAGATAATGCCTCAACTGTCAACCCATAAAAGGCTTTGGCAACATCTCGTTCCTTCAATTGTTCTGGAATATCATTGTCGGTATAAGCCAAAACATTGTTCATGATGTCTTGAACTCTGCTCAGGTATTGTGCCTCATTGATTCGTTTGGCTTCATAGTCGGCAATGGTTTCTGTCAACATTTGCGAAAACTTTTTGTAGAAAGCAGGATCTTCATCCATTTTTTCTGAAATGTGTTTCGCTGTTCTACTGGCAATTTTGTCGGCTTTGGCTGCTTTGCCTGTCGTATTTTCTACTTCTTGCTGAAATTTATCTTTGTCGAAAATGTTTACCAGTTCTGTAATGGTTTCTATTTTCTCTGTGGTGATGTGTGTGTCAATTAGCTTTTGAATTTGCCCTTCGTATTGTTTGTAGTCAATTTCATCGCTAAATCGTTCCACTACAGCCAAACGCATTTTTAAAAACATTGCCAAGTCATCTTTGTAACGATTGATTAATTTCTCTTCCACTTCTCTATGAAATTGAATAGAAGACAATGCCAATTTCAAACCTTTGGCAAAGGCCGCCAGTTTATCGTAAAAAAGAACCCTTATCGCTTCATCTTTCAATAATTGCTGATAGGCTTCTGCATCGCGTTTGTTGGCAACAGTTTTGAAAATATCCCAAAGCTCTGAATGCTTTTGTGGTAGCTTTTTGATTTCATCCGAAATGTTGGTGAGTGTTCCCGCCAAATCTTCCTCGTCAAAATCTTCGAAAGACGAATACAATTGCAAAGCATCATCTAAATTTTCAATCACTCCATAATAGTCAATGATGTAGCCGAATTCCTTATCGGGATAGATGCGATTTACCCTTGCAATAGCTTGCAAAAGTTTATGGCTTTGTAAATTCCTCGTGAGATATAAAACTGTGTTTTTGGGTTCATCAAAACCTGTAAGCAATTTGTCAACTACAATAATGATTTCCGGGTCTTTCTGATTTTTGAAACGGCTGATGATGTTCTTTTCAGAGCTTTTTGAATTGCCATGTTCGTCCATCATTTTTTTCCAAAATTGATTTTCTTTCTCTGTTGACTTCTCATAAGCACTTTCTTCACCTTCTCTTTCGTCTATCGACGAGATCAATACTTCACAGCTAACTATGCCAATTTCATCCAAGTATTCTTTATACTTGATGGCATTCACTTTCTTATCGCAAACCAACTGACCTTTAAAGGGTGTTGTACTTTGCCAGTTATCACGAAAATGATAGCTGATGTCCCAGGCAATCATTCGCATTTTTTGTTCGGCAAAATTCAAGTGGTCATACCGGGCAAATTTCTTTTTGATGTCTGCCTTTTGGTATTCGGTTAACGGCTCTGAAACCATTCCGAAAAACGTATCAATCGGACTTGCATTTACATTTTGCAACGCCAATCTACCTTCATAAAGCAAGGGAACAACTGCTTTGTCTTTTACTGCTTGATCAACGGTATAAGCATCGATCATTCCTCCAAACTTTTCTGCTGTGCTTTTGTCTTTCTTGAATAAGGGTGTACCCGTCATGGCAATAAAACAGGCATTTGGCAGCGTCTTTTGCATATCGATATTAAACGTGCCATGCTGTGTTCGGTGTCCTTCATCAACCAACACAAAAATATCGTGGCTCTCTAAAGGCTTATCTATTTTCTTAACTGCCGCCACAAATTTGTTGATGATGGTGGTTACCACTGCATCACTTTTGTTTTCTAATAGTTCAACCAACCGTTGACCTGTGGTTGCATTTTCTACAAATCTGCCACACTTTCGAAATGTTCCTGTAATCTGATTGTCTAAGTCTGTTCTATCAGTTACCAAAACGATTTTTGGATTACGAATACTTGGCTCCATGGCAATGGCTTGCGCCAACATCACCATTGTTAATGATTTTCCGCTTCCTTGTGTATGCCAAATTACACCACCTCTGCGTTTTCCATTCGCTACATTTCGAATGCGTTGCATGGATTTTTTGATGGCAAAAAACTGCTGATAGCGAGCTACCTTCTTGGCTCCATTGTCGAACAATACAAAATTGAAAACAATGTCCATCAATCTTTCAGGGCGGCACAATCCATACAAATAATTGTCTTGTTCAGTAGGTAGAATTCCCTCTTGTTCCAGTGCATCAAAGTATTGACGAACGTATTTGAAGCGATCAGAAAACAATTGTTCTTTTATTGAAATCGGTAGCGGCTTGTTTTTAAGTTCCTGTAAATTGATTTTGTAGTCGCGTTCTTCTGTATCGCTGCTAAACTTTTCCTGCCATTTGGCCCAAAACTTTTCGGGTGTGGCATTGGTTGCATAAGCGGCTTCTTGTGTGGCAATGCTTAAGGTGAGTTGCGAATACACATACAAGCTTCTGATTCCATCTTCTTGCTGATTCCGCAAATGCTGACTGATAGCCTGTTTCAAGGGCTCTTTCATATCTGGTCGTTTGCACTCGATGATGCAAAGCGGAATGCCATTGACAAACAGCACCAAATCGGGACGATAATGCTCTTTGCTGGTGCTTCGCATTACGCTGAATTCTTCGCTTACATGAAAAACATTGTTGCTGATATTTTTCCAGTCGATGTATTGAAGGGTAAAACTCTTTTTGTCGCCATCTACACTTTGCTCCAATGCCTGACCCAAAGTGAGCAGATTGTAGGCCTTTTCGCTGGCTGCAATATAGCCTTCGTTCATGGGCAGGTTTTTCAATGCCAAAATGCCCCGTTCAATATTGTCGTCTGTGAAGATGCTGGTTTTGGTGGCGCTCACTCTGATGCTGTTGATTTCCTTCAACTGTTTCCGTAACACATCTTCCAATAATACACTGGTGGTTTTGCCACCTCTTTGCCTGTCGGCTTCTGTTGGACTTAAATACGTATAACCCAAATTCACCAGCATCTGCAATGCAGGAATCTGACTGATGTGGTCTTCTTTAAAACTTGGTGTGTCCATTACTTTGTCATTTCGTTTGTGTCGTGTATAGAAAAGTGCGCTTTTCTAAACATATAGCGTTTGATATATATAGATTATCGGCATTTTCTTTACTTGTTTTCATCATGTATTTGCTATTCTTCATTTACACTCACTCCAAATGATTTTTTGAACTGCTCAAATACATTGATCGGGTCAATATTGCTCAATCCCATTTCTTTAAAAATAGACTTGTCTGGTAAATCGCCAGCCGTCAATTCAGCAAACTGATTCAAGTGGTCTTGTATGGTTTTAGGCAAATCAAATTCTGATTCAGGCGTGAGCATCACAGCTAAACGAAACACGTCTGCTTTATGCTTTCTCAACTGCTTTGCATCTTCCTTACTTCCATTTTCAATTCTTTCTTTGATTTCCAAAAATGCCTTTGCTTTCAAACAAATCAAGGCTTCAATATTGGCATAATGCAAGCCATCTTCCATCTGACTGTGTTCAATCATGTAATTGTAATAGTCATCATTCAATAGGATGGCTGACAAACTGGACAAGTCATCATCAACCGGAATAGGTGTCAAATGTGCTTCGCCTTCTAAAACAATCACATCGGGAGTTCTTGAGAAAAGTTCTATCTGATGAGGAAATTCAGTATTCTCCGGTTTAATAAATCGGTAATACTCTCTTTCGTCATTACTTTTTTCCCTTTGCTGATACTTGCCATCATTAATGAATTGCCAAAACTGTTTTACAAATGGTGAACTAAGTGCTTCCACCACCAAAATAATATCTATATCCTTGGTGGCTCTGGGAACAAAGCCAGCTTCATCAATTATAATGTCACAGGCAGTACCACCGATAATGACATAATTTTCGGGATACTGCTCAAAGTATTCTTTGAAAATGTCTAATCCTCTTACCATATAAATTTCTCTAAAATTTGGTCTAATGCCATTTCAATGCGTTCATCTCTGCTTTCCTTCACACTCAGGTATAAAGAAAGTGGATCTACAACCGCCCTGTCATTTGGTAACTCGTCCACCAATGTCAATGGGTTATATTTCCATACCTCCAAAGCATACCTGCCTTCATTTTCATTCGGATTTACCAATGCATTGCTTTTCTGCAAACCATAGAAAACAGTTTTTTCAATAGCAAAATATTCCTGCCTGCTTGGGTTCAAATCGGTGTATTCAGATAAGGCAGATGCATTGCTATGCAATAGAAAAAGGTCTTTTGGCTTTTCATCTACATACACCGTTTTAATGACAGGATTCACCAAAAGGTTTTGTTGATAGGCTATGTTCCATAACTCATGCCTTTCATTTCGAAAACGGATGAATTTCTCTTTTTCGCCCTCAACATCTATTAACTCATGGTATTTCAAATTGTCAATAGCATTGGTGATTGCCATTGGCGTATAACCTAATTTCTGAGCAATTTCTTTAAAGGGATGTTCTTCCAGTTTCCATTGGTGGTGTCTATGGATGATGTGGTAAATCAGTAAAAATTGTGCAGATGGAAGCAATGTCTCATTTTTTTGTCTTGTCTTCGGATGTCCGAAATTTTCCCGCAAGTCAATCAGCAATTCGGGCATGTAAAGTTGTTTTCCCGGCACTATAAAGTTGATGCCTTTTTCAATTAAGCGTTTGCGGTTGTAGGCTTGTACGTTTTCCAACACGACCACCACTTTTTGGTGGAGCAGGTTTTTTATTTGCTTCACCTGTTTTTCGGTTTGCTGAATGCTTAGTTCATTATCGTTTTTCAGCTCAGCCAAAATGATTTCCGTGTTGAAGAATTGTGTTCGGCACAGATTGAACGTTTCATGGACGTACATGGGAAGTTTGTCTAGATAGCTTTTGGCTATTTGCGTGACAGTTGGCTGTATGCCCAGCGTTTCCTCAATATATGTTAACGTTTTCCTCATTTTACTTTCCATAATAAACCTGATTATGCTTGATAAAGCTATATACTTTATTGTGCAAATATAGGTTTATTGTGCTGATTTTCATATTTCAATGACTTTATTAGATTGAAAAAGCCGATGTTCATTTCCTTGCACATAGCCCATTTGATTGGTTATTAGCTTGGTATTGCCAATGGTGAACTCAGGCGTGTTAGTATGATGATGCCCATACACCCAGCAGGCAATTTCGGACGCTTCAATCAGGTCATACAATTCCACCGCAAAAGCCTCATTGAGTACATCTCCCTTGTATTGCTCAGGATAGTTGAGAAAAGTGGGGCAGTGATGGGTGAAAACGGCTGTTTTTTGCTCCTTGTTTGTATTGACCTCAGTTTGAATAAACATTAAACTTTCAGCATGCAGTTGATTGTATTGCTCTGCCGAAAAGCGATAGCCTTTATGTTTAATCAAATGAAAATCATTCAGTCTGCGTTCAATTTGCCATTGGTGACCTGGACTGATCTTGCTCCAAAGAGTAGAGAAAATCAATTTCACACCTTCATGCACCACCGCAGTATTGTTGACCAAAAACACATTACTGCGAATGGCTTCATGCAACACACCACTTTTTTCGGCTAAATCAAAATGGTAGTATTCATGATTGCCCGGCAGCCAATAGGTAATTTTAAAGTTGTCTGCTACATAGCTGAAAAAATCTTGGTGCTGATCCATCACCGCAAACGGCACAACATCCCCCGCCAAAACCAATACATCACCCACCGACTGCAACGGATGTTGCTTTAAAAACTCCTTGTTGGCAGGGAATTCTAAATGGAGGTCGGAAGCGTATTGTATAGTTACTGGCATTTTTAATTTCCAATTAATTTATCGTTTTCCCAATTTTTCGGATTATTGATGATGTATTCCGAAATGCGTTGATAGGATTGACCATCACGAATGATGTGTTCCCAATAATTGCGTTGCCACAATTTACCATTGAATGGTTGCCATCCCAATTGTTTCACACCACGAATGTATTCATTGGTTGACATGGTTTTGAACCATTGCACCGCACGATGTAGGGGCGAACCTGCGTGTTCGCCCGATAATGGTTCGCCCAATAATGGTTCGCCAAATAATGGTTCGCCCGATAATGAATCGCCCAATAATGGTTCGCCCAATAATGAATCGCCCAATAATGGTTCGCCCGATAATGAATCGCCCAATAATGGTTCGCCCGATAATGGTTCGCCCAATAATGGTTCGCCCGATAATGGTTCGCCCAATAATGGTTCGCCCAATAATGAATCGCCCGATAATGAATCGCCCGATAATGAATCGCCCGATAATGAATCGCCCAATGATGAATCGCCCGATAATGGTTCGCCCAATAATGAATCGCCCGATAATGGTTCGCCCAATAATGGTTCGCCCAATAATGAATCGCCCGATAATGAATCGCCCAATAATGAATCGCCCGATAATGAATCGCCCGATAATGAATCGCCCGATAATGAATCGCCCAATAATGAATCGCCCGATAATGAATCGCCCAATGATGAATCGCCCGATAATGGTTCGCCCAAAATGGACGGTTTGTTGGCATCATCGGGGCAGACACGCAGGTCTGCCCCTACGGTTGCGACATTTTCTATGATACAATGGAAATGGTTGGGCATTACCACCATTTCATGGCATTTTTTGTCGGGGAATTTATTTTCTAATTCACGATACCATTTTTCCACCATCCGCCCTGCATCATTCAATATCATTGCACCATCCACAATTTCACCCAACAAACAATTCCTACCCTGCACGCAGATGGTAATAAAATACAATCCTGCTTGCGAATAATCGTATCCTTTCAGGCGGATGGATCTCCGGTTGTGTATGTTCGAATTGTATGGCATGTTAAAAAACCAATCGTTTTTTCCCCGTCAACAACACCTGCATCAAGCCCTTTTTCTGCTCACGTAACTTCTCCACTTTGGCTTTGAGCAGACTTATTTCTTTATCTGCAGCTTGCAGCACTTGGGCAATGGCGGTTTGTTCTTCGTGTGATGGTAATTTGATTTTTATAATTGAAAAACCATCCCAACGCAATCCACCTCTTCTGTCAATAGAACCTTCCATTCTATTTTGGTATTGATATACTAGCGGATGTGATTTGAGAAGTTTGTAAAAGAAATTATCATTGACAGTTTTATCAGTTTTAAAAACGGCGTACATCGGACTGATTAAGGCTTCATTTAAAATTTCTTGATAACCAATGCTTCCTTCTTCAATATGATTTGTAGCATAGGCGAAATGGTTTTTGGGTACAATCTTATAGGTGCTAACATCATCAGCAAAAATCTTTCTTCCGAAGTATTCTAATGAAGGAACAAGCCCATTATATTTTGTGCATGATAAAACTGTTAGCTGTCTATCGCTTTTATTTCTGATGCTAACTTCCTCAGCTACATCACGAATGTGAATTTCCTTCCACTCCCCCTCAAACCCCTTCAACCGTTTCTTCCCCGTGAGCAATTGCTGCATGAGCCATTTTTTGCGGAGTTCTTTTTGGGCAATGAGTTTTTCGGTGGTGTGGATGGCGGCATCTGCCGTGCTCAGCACCTGGGCTATGGCGCGTTGCTCGGGGAGGGGGGGGAGGGGGATTTTGATTTTTGAAATTGTTGAACCACTTAAACTCGGAACTCCAGAAGCTTCATTATATAAATACCAATTAATCGTTTCAAATTTGAAGTATAGCCAAAGCGGAACTACCTGTTCTGATATTTCAGTGTAGAACAAAGTATCAACAGTCCAAAACGGAGTATCCATGTATTTTGGCTTGTCGATAGTACCTTTTCTGCCAATTAAAACAGAAGGCTTTGAATATAAAGGTGTATTTGTTCTACCTATTTCACCACCCGTGGCTAATATTGGATAGATTCCACTTTCAACTTCAATTTGTTTTTGGTCACGCCCGTGCTTGATTTTGGCAATCACCCCCAAATCAACAATCACCCAATCACTCGGAATCTCTGTATTATAAAACGCTTTGGTATCGTTAATTTTCGTCATAACCTAAATAATTATGTAATTCTATGCACTTGGATTGTAGGTAGTTTACCCATTCTTTTAACCTGACAATAATCCCTCTTTGTTTAATCAACTGGGCTTCCCGCTCAGGCTTTGATCTTAATAGTTTAAAGCCACTTAGATCTCGGTAGGCAGCTTCAGCTCGGCTCACTTCTTTATGGGCCTTTTCAAGACCGTCTTCTAGCTGACGTAAAAGAATTTCTGCAAGTAATTGAGAATTTGTGTTTAATTCCCCTATTATCTTTTCTGTTTGTTCTGCATAATGTTCAATCTGTTTTTGGGTGCTCTCATACAAGGCTTGAACTTGCTCATTCGTTCCAAGCTTGAATTCGTCCATTTGTTTTTGAAAAAGATGGCGCATTTCATTTATTTCATCCTGATTTAATTTTTGAAGGTGCTCCAATTGAATCTGCAATGATCTATCACTTTCCTTTCTACTTTGAACAAAGATTAGCACCGTTGGATAAAGAGTAAGAGCAATGCCAAATGATTGAAGAAACGTAGGAAACCAGTGTTCAATGTTGTAATTCAATACAATCAAGACGAAGACAACGAGCATCAGAGCAAATCCTGTCCATGCCAGCTTCCATTGATACTTTCGAAAAAAATTATTCATTTAAATAATTTCCATTTTAATGAAACTTTCAAAGTCCTTTGCATCTGTATACATAACATTCTCTGGAAGATAAGCAGCTAAATTTCTTTTCACTACTTCGAATTGTGGATCAGCGATAACAACTTCTTTTACGTTAATTGTATTCTTCAATTTTTCTAGAAAAAGTTGCTCGCTGCCTTTCCAGCCGATTATAAATATGCGCTTTACATCCGACATTACATAACCAAGTGCCGTTTGGTGGTGGTATGGCATCACAAATTCATCTTTGTCTTTAAACGGAAGTAGCAACGCAGGATAGGCAAACTCATGCTCAATGACTTGAATTTGCAATTTATCCAAAGAGTGCTTGCTTATGGTATTGTTACCTTTCTCAAAGCCATAGGAATAATGATTCACCATGTTTTTTTTTTCACCAAGAATCGAGTAGAATAGTTCGGCTGGAATTGTTTTTTGACGATATAGGCGTGCAGGGATATTGTTTCCCAATTTCGAAATTGCCTCTTGAGGGAATTTCCAACCCCAATTGCTTGACCCATGTGGCTTAAAGTGAACGAATGATCGTTTATGCCAGTCAATATATTCATCGATCTGAATTGTGCTGTATCCAAATGATTGGTCAAGGAATTGGTCGAGAATGGTGTCGTAATTAAAATTGACGATAACAGGTCTGTATGATTCTTCTTGGCTAATTCGTGTTTTGATCTGTCCAGTAAATAATTGATAGAGATTTTTTCGGTAGTACTTCTCTACAGTATGTTTACTTATTCGCTGAAACAGCTTTTGTAAGTAAAACTGGATGTTGATATGGCGATAGGTAAGTTCTGGTATATATGAATTACAGTATTTGTTCCAATCTGCTTCTAGACATTCTTCGATGTTGTTATTTTTCAACTCAAATTCTGGAATAGCCTGCTTAACACCATCAAATTGGGTGCACAACTCATCATATCGTTCATTGAATATGTCGTACCCCAAAGGAGAACGCCATTGATCATTTTCATAGCGTTCTTTGTGATCACCAAAGCAACAAAATGCTGATGCGCCAGCGCCAAAGACAAACATATCGCTGAATTCCTGTCCTGATTTACTAATCGTTGGTCCGTGACTGGAATTGAATTCTTGGCTGTGTGGGTCAACAGGATATTTTTCAACCACTACTCTATGATCCTTAATTTCATGGCCAAGCTCTCTGAAACGTTTTGGAGTTTTTTCGGCATCGGTAAGATTACGCAGTGCTTCTAGATGATAATTAGGTATGATGAAAAATCCATCTGTGTAATTTGGACATTCCTTCAACGTTCCTGAATAGATGTCGCCCCAATAGGTGATATACCTGCCGAATATGTTTCGGTAGTTGAACCAATCGTGTGGTATTTGGGAGTAACTCATTACAGTAATTCCTTTAAATACTTGTCAATTTCACCTTGCACCGATTTCAACTCTCCTTCTAGTTGCTCAATCTCTTTTTGCACCGCAGCAATATCCACCTCCGCTTCTTCTTCAAAGGTGTCCACATAGCGGGGAATATTCAAGTTGTAATCGTTTTCCTGTATTTCTTCGGGATTAGCCACATAACTGTACTTGTCCTCTACCACACCTGATTCCAGTTTGCCAGCAACAAAATCACGATAAGTGCTTACGATATGTTCGATGTCACTTTCACGCAGCTTGTTTTGGTTTTTGACACTTTCGTAGTGTTTGCTGGCATCAATAAACAATACATTGTTGTTGCTCTTTTGCTTGTTAAATACTAAAATAGCTGCCGGTATGCCTGTACCAAAAAACAGGTTGGCAGGTAATCCAATAACCGCTTCCAACAAATTTTCTTCAATGGTCTTTTGCCTGATCTTTCCTTCGCTGCTGCCACGAAACAATACGCCATGCGGCACAACCACACCTGCTTTTCCATGTTCGTTCAAGGTTTCGATCATGTGACAAATAAATGCCCAATCGCCTTTGCTCTTTGGTGGTACGCCTCTCCAAAAGCGATTGTATTTGTCTGTTTCAGGGTCGTAACTCACGGTAGTTTTGTCGCCTTCTTTATCTTCTACCTTGCCCCATTTGTCTAATGAGAACGGCGGGTTTGCCACAACGGTGTCAAACTTCATCAGCGTATCGCCTTCTTTCAGTTTCGGGTTACGTATGGTATCTCCCCAACGAATGGTAGCATTGTCAAAGCCATGCAAAAACATATTCATTACGGCCAATGCCCATGTGCTGCCGTTGGCCTCTTGGCCGTATAATGAAAAATTGTCTGAGCCTACTTCTGTGCCTGCTTTAATCAGCAATGACCCTGAACCACACGTTGGATCGCAGATTCGGGAACCCGGTTTACTTTGAGTCAACTTAGCTAGCAAGGTAGATACTTCGCTAGGCGTGTAGAACTCACCAGCTTTTTTGCCTGCATCACTAGCGAAATTAGATATTAGATACTCATAGGCCCCACCAATAATGTCGTTGCCATCTAAATGTGAAGGACGCAAGTTCAATGCCTCCTTGTTGAAATCGAGCAACAGATTTTTCAAACGGGTGTTCTTGTCTTTTGGCTCACCGAGTTTGCTGTTGTTAAAGTCAATGTTCTGGAATATTCCAGCGCCATCTTCACTATACAATTTCTCACGGTTGGCCTCTTCCAAATCTGTCAATGCAATATTGATGAGTTCCCCAATGTTGGCTTCATTGCGAGAATCGTACAGGAACTTAAAATGGCTATGCTCGGGGACAAGAAAGCGTTCATGCTGCATGGCACGTTTAGCACGTTCTCCATCGCCGTTGTATTTAGCCAAATAGCCTTCCATTTTATCGTCATGCACATCGCTGAGGTATTTCAAGAACAACATGGTAAGCACATAGTCTTTGTAAACACTTGGATCAATGCTACCTCTAAAGGTGTCGCATGCCTTCCAAACTGCATCGTTGATGTCTTTCTGAGTTATTTTAGCCATGATATTTATTTTAATGCGTTTATTATTTGTTGTTGGAGCTGGAGTTCGCGAAGCTTCTCAATTTGAAGTTTTATTCTTTTCTCCTTGTCCCGAAGTTCGCTTATATTGAGTATTGATTGTTGTATTTCAATACTTGGAACCGACATTTCCAAATTCTCTAGTGTTTGTTTAGAGATAGAAGGAATGGAAGTCCCAATAGCTTGACTCTTTAACAGAATTTGCGCGAAGGGACTATTTAGAAACCAAGACAAGTATTTGGACAATACCATCTGGCCTGTAGGTCTTAAAACAAAAAATGAAGTAGAAGCAACAGCAGCTGGATTATGATCATCATAAACGACTGCAAAATTCTTATTACCCTTTGCAGCAAAAAGCACATCGCCGTCTATCAGCAGGTGCTTTTCAGAAATTCCTTCAGCCATCAAATCGGGGTGGAGAACCGAGATCAATCGTCCGTATTCGTCAAAATGCCTAGACTGTAAATACACCAATTCACCTATGCCCGCAGGCTTTGCGAAGATTCCTGTTTGTATGTGCGCGATATCTTTTACTAATGTTTTCAAATTTATTCTTGTGTAATGAGGCTACAAATGTAGTCAGAGATTCCTGATTTCCAAATTTTATCCGAATTTATATTTAAGTACGCGTTATACAAAGAGTAATTTTCTCGGCTCTGCCATTTTTGGTGCGCAGGGAAAAAGCGACTCTTTTGGCTTGAGGAAGGATAAAGCTTCCAATCGAGAAAGAGCCTACCTAAACTTTCGGCTAAGCTGAAGCAACCTAAAAAGCTTTGTTGGAATAACAAGATTCGATTGATCGGCTTTCTGAATATGATATGAGTGTCTTTATTTTACATTTCTTATAACGATTGAGACGAACATCCATTTTTCCGTCTCTGCGCCCACCTTCAAAACACTCAATCTGAAATCTAATCACAACGCCAACGGTGCAATAAATTGAAAATATGCAGTTGTAACCTATCCGTAAAAATATCAATCTGAAAGCTAATCACAACAAGTCATTGCAGCATCCAAGTTCAGCCAACGTTGTAACCTATCCGTAAAAATATCAATCTGAAAGCTATTCACAACTCAATATTTACAAACCGTCTGAAAAATGGGGGAGCCGACATGCTCCATGGCCGACGCAATAAAAATTAATCACCCTCATTTTCAACCAGTTAAACATCCATACATAATATTCTTATGCATTCATCGTTAATACCTAAGACTTCTATGTATATTTGTCCTATGTATTCAAGCGAACTGGTAAAAGGAACACTCAGAACCATTATTCTGAAACTGCTTTCAGAAAACACGAAGATGTATGGCTATGAGATTACGCAAAAGGTAAAGGAGCTGACGGATGATGAAATTCAACTGACAGAAGGAGCCCTGTACCCCATGTTGCACAAACTTGAAGCCGAAGGGGCGGTAGAAACGGAGCTGGTTAACATCGGTAAACGTGTGAGAAAATACTACCGTTTAACCAACCTGGGAAATGAGGAGGCGAAAGAAAAAGTGAGTGAGTTTTTACGTTTTATGGACACCATGAAAAATGTATTGAACCACAAAAATTCGTTTGAACCATGGCTGAGCTAACTGAACAACAAATTGAATTTGTAAGTGCTGAAATTCAAGCAAGAGGTGTCAATTTAAGCACGCTTCACGATGATCTGCTCGACCATATCTGCACTGCAATTGAACGTAAAATGGATGAAGGCATTCACTTCGACTCGGCCTTCGTTCAAACCATAAAGCTGTTCGGACCTGATGGACTCATGCAGGTTCAACATCAAACTCTTGTATTATTAACTCAAATGAACGAAACCATGAAAAAGTTATCACTGGGTTTCGGACTGGCTACTGTAGCATTTCTCTTGGCGGGGATTTTCTTCAAAGCAATGCATTGGCCCGGTGCTGGTGCTCTTGTTGTACTGGGCAATGCGCTGCTGGTATGCGGCTACATCCCCATTCTGCTCTCGCATAAACTCAAAGAGTCGGCACCTTCTGAAAAAATTACTGTGGTCGCCGGTTTTGTTGGCCTGGCAGTAATGGCTACGGGCATTACGTTCAAACTCATGCACTGGCCTACTGCCAATATCTTGATGCTGAGTGGATTCGTAATCCTTGCGCTAATATACATGCCTGTATACTACTACCAGCGCTATAAAACGAGCTTGAATAAGTCGATTACCATTACCAGTGCCATCATCTCGTTTATCTGCGTGATACTGGTGGTGCAATTGATGAACTTTAAAAATGTGGGTCTATTCAACCACGGCATAACGGTTATCAATGAGCAGTTGGAAGAAAATTTAAACGCGGCAAAATCCAATGATCTGCTGGTGACCGATGATAGGGGACAAAAAATCCATGCGGAGGTGTCGCAATTTGTATCGCGAATAGACAAGCTGAAACTGGAGCTGATGGCAGCAACACAAAACATTTCAGAAGGGGAAGCGGCCAACTTAAAACTACACGATCTGAGCAGAGCAAACTCTGAAGTGGCGGTTATGTTCCGTTTGTTCGACCGAAAAGAAATGGACAAAATCATCGAGGAGGTTGCAGCAATAAAAAATGAAATTCTCACGGTTTTTCCTGCAGACATGCAAGAGGCCATGTCTGAGTTGATAAACCTCGACACAAACAAATTATACGTATCGATCAAGGGCGAAACACAAACCTGGGCGACGTATCATTTTCAAAATGTCTCACTCATTGGCGCGGTGTCGAACCTCTCTGCACTTCAGTTGCAAGTGCAACAGGCAGAAAATTTGGCACTCATGTACCTAAAAAGCCAGTCCGAAGCACAGCGGCCGCCAAGCGCTGCGCTTTAACCAAGAAGAACCCTCGAGACTCAAGCTCTCGAGGGTTTTCATCCCTTTTTTAGCATCCGTAATTCAGCGAGAAACCGAGGCTTTTCGAGGCAGACATTTAGTAGGTCGGCTCGAAATAGCTTGATGCTGACATCACCTCGACACCGCAGACTTCTTTAAACTGAAGGGCCATTTCTTGTCGCCAAGAGCGCACGAGATAATGGATGCATTCACGGCGGGTATGAGTCGATATCATTTCAGACAATCATGGGGTTTCTCGAACATAAATCAGAAAAACAGCACATCATGTTACATCTCATTCGAGCTAATTTTTTAGCCATTGCCATGCTCACTTGGTTTGGCGCGTCGGCTCAAAATATCAAAGAAATTGACCGAATCTTTCAAGATTGGAATCAGAAAAACCATCCCGGAGGAGTCGTCATGGTTACAAAAGGCAATGAACCGATATTCAAGAAATCATTCGGTTTTGCCAACATGCAATACAATGTTTCAAATGACCTTGAAACAGCTTTCAATATCGCCTCGGTATCGAAACAATTTACTGGCCTTGGAATCGCGCTATTGGTAGAACAGGGAAAGATATCGGCTGACGACAACATCAAAATGCATTTGCCCGAATTGCCTGATTTTGGAGATCGAATAAAAATTCGCCACCTGCTGCACCACACCAGTGGATTGAGGAGTACGCCGGAGCTTTTCGGCATAGCCGGATGGAGAGAAGGTGATGCGATTTATACCGAGGATGTCTACAATTACCTCTGCAAGCAAAAAGACTTAAACTTTGAACCGGGCGAAGAATTCATGTACTCAAACTCCAACTACGTCCTTCTCGCCCTGATCATTCAGAAAGTTAGCGGCGAAGAATTTTCATCGTGGATGAACTCCAATGTCTTTATGCCGTTGAACATGAAAAGCACGTACGTGGATGCCCTGAACGAGAAAACGGCCGGAAATACCAGCACACCTTATTTCGAAAAGGAAGAAAACGTATTCATCTGTGCTGAAAATACGGGTCTCGAAATTGGCGCCTCCAATGTCTACTCTACCGCTCCCGATCTGCAAAAATGGCTGAACCAACTCAAGTCTCCAGATAAAAAGTGGGCCAGCGCAATCGATTTCATGTTGACAACAAAAGCACTCAACAGCGGAACACCAAATGAATATGCCAACGGACTTTTTGTCGATACGTACAAAGGGAACAAGCGCATTTATCACGAGGGTGGAATTCTGGGCTACGTATCGTTTTGCATGTATTTTCCCGATGAGCAACTATCCGTTATTGTGCTCTGCAATTATCTCGATTACCGCGCCCATCAAAGGGTAGATGGCTTATTATCGTTGCTTCTTGAAGATAAAACGGTGAAAAATCAAGCAAGCGAAGAGATTGCCGTCACCCCGCTACATGAAGATCTGGCGAAAAGTGTTTGTGGAAGCTATTGGAATTGGAACGACAGCTATCTTCGGACAGTGCAGATGGAGAGCGATACGCTATGGTACGTACGGACAAACGGTGCTAAATCGCCTTTGTTTCAAATAGAAGATTCTACCTTCGTGATTGGCGGCATCAAAGCGGTGGTAAAGGTTCGTTTTGGAAATAAGGATGGGAAATTGGTGATGCATGTTCAAGACGGCGACAAGCCTGAGCAGCACCTTGAATACTTCGATAACACCGCCCCAACTGCCGAAGAGCTTACAAGCTATTGTGGTTCATTTTACAGTGCAGAGCTAGAGACAACGTACAGCATACAAGCCGCCAATGGGGGCATCATAGGGTATCATAGCCGACATGGCAGTTTTGAAATCCAGTCCATTGGAAAAGATTTTGTCAACTGGTCAGGTTTTGCCAATGCCAAATACGTCTACGACGAAAAAGGCCATGTTCTGGGTTTTCACTTAACCACCACCCGTATCAGAAATATTTTGTTTGCAAAGCAGCCTGAAGTTGTTGGTCAATAATATTACAAACTGCGCCTTATTCCAGCTGAACAAACAAAGATAAAAAGTCACAAAGTCACAAATGATTTGCGAATGCTGTCTACAATACCGGGTGGCAAGCGCAAATCACTTGCGGCGTGGTGCCAAAAATCCATAGCAGCTACAACCTCTTGAATGATGTTTCTAGCATTTTTAATCGTGTACTTATCGGCAACTGCGAGCATGTCCTCGCGCTTGATATCCGTCCGCTTGCCATTTACAGACAACGCCTGCACCGACCGAGAATAATTGAACAGCGGATTCAGCGCGTACGTCAAATCATAGGCCGGCGAAAGCGTCCATTGATCCTGCTTTTCATCGTAAATAAACGCATGATTATTATACTATTCATTTATACTAATAAACACTCTTTTGAATATTATATTTGTCTTTATTCGGATATGGCCACTTTCACATCCGTGCTGTTAGCACGAGGAAAAAGCTCATTTTGGATTGTACACTTTTAAAAACCGAACATTTTCTTCAAAAAGATGCGGATAGTTACGATATTGTATCTTAGCCGCTCAAAGGACAACCAAGTGGAGAAAAGCAGTTTGATATACGTTGCAGGACATCGCGGCATGGTCGGATCGGCCATCGTGCGGAAGCTGCAAGCAGAAGGCTATACCAATATTCTGACAAAGACCTCATCGGAGTTGGATCTCATGAACCAGGCAGATGTAAATGCCTTTTTTGCCTCCAACAAGCCCGAATACGTCTTCTTAGCAGCAGCCAAGGTGGGCGGCATACACGCCAACAACGTCTACCGCGCCGAGTTCTTGTACAACAACCTCATGATTGAGAGCAACATCATTCACGCCGCATACAGCAATGGTGTGAAGAAGCTCTTGTTCCTCGGCAGCTCATGCATATACCCGAAACTAGCTGATCAACCGCTTCGCGAAGAAAGTCTGCTCACCGGCGAACTAGAGCCCACCAACGAGCCCTATGCCATTGCCAAAATAGCCGGCATAAAGCTTTGTGAAGCCTACCGCGATCAGTACGGCTGCAACTTCATTTCGGCGATGCCGACGAATTTGTATGGCCCGAACGACAACTACGACCTCAACAACTCGCACGTGCTTCCGGCGCTGATACGCAAATTCCACACAGCAAAAATCAACGGCGATGCGAGCGTTCCTGCATGGGGCACCGGCTCACCACGTCGTGAATTCTTACACGTAAACGACCTCGCCGAAGCCTGCCTCTTCCTCATGCTCAACTACAACGGTAAAATGTTTGTCAATGTCGGCAGCGGCGAAGACATCACCATCCGCGAGTTAGCGGAAACCGTAAAAGAGATCGTTGGTTTTGAAGGGGAGATCGCGTGGGACAGCACCAAACCCGACGGCACACCGCGCAAACTTATGGATGTGAGCAGAATTCAAAACATGGGATGGAAACACGCCATCAACTTGCGCGAAGGCATAGCTGCCGTATATGAGGAGTTTCAACAAACAGTGACTTTGTGAAGTTGAAAGCGGCGTTACTTGTGGCACTCGCCGTTGGCTGTTGTACCTTGAGTGCATGGTCGCAGCTGTATCAAATTCCGCTTGAACGCGGGATGACAGAGGCCATTGAGCGCAGCTTATCGTCAACAGACACCACCGTACATACTGCTTTCAAACCCTTTCATGCCAACGAATTCATTCGCAACTCAGTGCCGCGTTTTAGAACCAACGACCGCCGCTACTTCAACCAACCCGAAGTAAAATGGGCCAAAGAACATTTGTTGGAAGTCCGCGAAGACGGACTAACACTATTCGTCGACGCCGTGTTAGACTGGAACATCGGTCGCGATTTAGGCGACACCTCTGCCTGGCAAGACTCAGTGACCATTTACAACAACACCCGCGGCATAGCGCTGTATGGCGACATCGATAACGTCGTTTCTTTTCACTCCACCGTTTTTGAAAACCAAACCCAGCTGCCGCTTTGGCTATATCAAGCAACAGATTCGCTCGCCGTTATTCCCGGTCAAGGCCGGTTTAAACCCTTTAAATCGAACGCGCGCGATTTCAACTTTGCTTCAGGAGTCATTTCTATTCGCGCCGCCGACTGGATGCAAGTCCATATCGGCTACGGCCGCCACTTCATCGGACATGGCTACCGCAGCATGCTTTTGAGCGATGTAGCCTCCAACTACCCCTACCTCCGTTTGAATTTCGAGACAAAAAACAAGAAACTGCGCTACACCACCATCAACGCCGAGATGCTCCGATTGGAGCGGTTACCTCTCGGCGAAGTGCCCGAATCATTGTTCAAAAAGAAAGGGTTTGCAGCCCATTATCTAAGCTGGATACCCCATCCACGCATCGAACTCGGATTGTATGAAGCCACCATTTTTCAACGGTGGGACAGTACAGGTACCCAACCGTATCCGTGGCAGTATTTTCAGCCATTGCCAGGCATCAACACCGCCATGTACGGACTCGACAGCATGCAAAACAACATCGTTGGCGCCGATTTGAAAGTGAAAATTAGCAATCGGGCATATGCTTACGGACAATACGTGATTGACGCTGCTGGAGCCAATAACAGCGGTTTTCAGGCAGGATTGAGCATGCACGACATCCTTTTCCCCCGAATGAACCTGCGACTCGAATACAACGAAGGTGGCATCGGATTGTTTAGCAGCAGCAATTCCCTTCAAAGCTACACCCATTTTAACCAAGCACTCGCACACCCCTTGGGAACGAATTTCAAAGAATACATCGTCGTGCTACAGCACGGATACAAACGTTTTTGGTCAGAATGGAAAGGCGTGTACCAACTGCACGACCCCGGCATCAAAGGCAACGTTTTTAACGAAACCGCCTACATATCATCGGCAACAGCGCAGTACGGAAAAACCATGTTAAGCGATTTGCGGTTTGGGTATTTGATCAATCCAACATCGAACATGCAAGCCATTCTGGGCTGGAGTTGGCGAGATCGAGAAGACGAGAGCGGACATTTGCTCAGTTCTCTTTATTATCTTCAGTTCAGTGTTACATTATTCAATAAGTATTACGATTTTTAAGCATGGCGATGCACTTACATACCAATATTAGAACAGCATGAAAGAGATCGTACTTGGTTTTTTGACAGCCTTCGGGCTTGTCATCGTGGCTATGCCATCGCTCATAAAAGTGGCTAAACTAAAACACCTTGTCGACGAGCCTGGCGACAAGCGCAAGCTTCACCGCAAAAGCGTACCCACCATTGGTGGCATCATGATTTTTGCCGGCACCATACTCGGGTATTGTCTGTGGTTTCCATCGCAACACGCCTACAAACTCGGCATGAACTACGACGCTCTCACCGCGTTGCACGAGTTTAAATATTTGGTTGCCAGCATGTTCATCTTATTCTTCTTGGGATTAAAAGACGACATTATAGGTGTTAGTCCGAGCAAGAAACTCCTCGTACACTTGGTAGTTGGGGTGATTTTGGTATTTATGGCCGACATCCGCATCACACAGTTTTGGGGGTTATTCGGACTTGGCAGCATACCCGATTATGCCAGTTATCTATTTTCAGTTTTCGTATACATCGTTATTGTCAACGCCTTCAACCTCATCGACGGTGTCGACGGATTGGCAAGCGGCATTGGGTTCTTAGCCAGCGCTATATTTACCTATTGGTTTTTTGAAACTGGCGATCTTCCATTGGCCTTGCTGGCTGTTGGTTTGGGCGGGGCATTGTTGGGCTTCATGGTCTTCAACTTCAATCCGGCCCGCATTTTCATGGGCGATTCTGGCTCGTTGACCATAGGGGTTGTCATGTACGTCTTAGCTACCAAGCTCATCGAATTCCCTATTGATCGACTGCCGCAAACCATGCATGGCATTTCAAAGCCCGTGCTGGCCATGGCGATACTAGGCTACCCACTTGTTGACACCATCCGCGTGTTTTTCATTCGCACCGTGCAAGGCCGGTCGCCGTTTAGCGCCGATAAAAACCACATACACCACCGCTTGTTGGAGCTCGGCATGAGTCACAAACAAACAGTGTTAACCCTTTATCTATATTCCCTTTTCATTGTTGCAGTCGCCTTTTTGATGCCCGCAAACAAGCCAAATTTATCATTTGTACTTGTCGGCTCAATCGCCTTTATCGTTGCTCAAAGCATATTTTTCATCCCCGTTAAAGCCGCGAAAAAGTGAAGCACATCTTGGTTCTCTTTCTCTGTTTCATTCTGACCCACTTGCACGCCCAAGTGCCAGAAGGCTATCGCTTAACCGACCCCCTTTCGGCATCGGCTCAGAAATTGACACAGGCCAAAAACGTACATACAGGCATTTACCCCTTTGCACCCTTTATCGACACCCTAGAGATACAATCAACACGCGACTCCATATTTACTATTCGAAAAGGAGTGCAGTTCAAGATTGAGCCATTGGCTGATCTGAATGGAGGCATCAGTATGTACCCAACAGTTGGCAACGCCACCTTTGGCACAGCAGGTTTGGGAGTCACCACCACCTTTGGAGATCGCTTTTTTATTCGCGGCGACTACCAAACAGGATGGCAGTATTTCCCAGATTACCTGCAGCAATTCACCCATGAACGCGGTGTTTTGTCTGGACAAGGCGAGGCGCTTGGAGCGGGCACAGCTCAATTTGCGCATGTGTGGACAGCCACTGCAGGACTGCGCATGGGCGATCATTTCATGCTGGAGGCAGGGCGCGACAAACATTTTTGGGGCGATGGGTACCGCAGCATGGTTTTGAGTCACAACGCCGCGCCCTACAACTATGCGCGCCTGACCACACGCATTTGGAAAATTAAATACGTGAATTTGTGGACCATGATGCGTGACAATGCAACAGGGCAAGACCGCACCAAATTCATGGCCCACCACGCATTGAGTTGGAACGTTACCTCACGTTTCAACCTATCGCTTTTTGAAACCGTTGTTTGGCAGGAGAAAGACAGCCTGTCGCAACGCGGCTTTGAGCCATCGTACCTCAACCCATTGATTTTTTATCGACCCGTTGAGTTTGCCCAAGGATCTGGTGATAACGTCTTACTCGGACTATCAGCAAAAGTTGAACTCGACCACGATGTTACCCTCTATTCACAATTGTACCTCGACGAGTTTCTAATAGACGAGTTGCGCCGGCGGCGCGGATGGTGGGCGAATAAGTTCGCCATTCAAGTTGGTGCAAAAGCATACAATGTAGCAGGCAAGAATATCAACCTACTTACCGAAATAAACGTCGTTCGTCCGTTTACATACACCCACGGCAGCGTAGTGCAATCATACGGACATCTCAATCAATCGCTTGCCCATCCGCTAGGAACCAATTTTTTAGAGTGGGTATCGAAATTCGAAAAAGTACATCAGCAGATGACCTACCGAGCCGATCTCGTTTTGGCGTATTTCGGGAAAGACAAAGACGGATTGAATTTTGGGGCTGATGTTTTCACATCGTATCGCAACCCCTCTTCACTATTCGGCAACAGCATCGGACAAGGGCGAAAAAACAACTTGTACCTGCTGCGCGCTGGGGCCGATCGGACCTTGGGAACGAAGATTCCCGTCACCATAGGCGCCGAGCTTGGGTTGCGCTATTTACACAACCAGCTAGACAATCCCGTTGATGGTTGGTTGATGATCAATTTATGCACTCCACTGGTTCGCCCTTATCGTGATTTTTAATTCCAATTCAGAATGAATCTTCGCTTTGCGGCTGCAAAAAAACCCTAACTTTGTGCGCCTAAAAGATCAATTTGAAAGCAGTCGATTCCATCGAAAAAAGTAATGTCATTCTCACTCGCGTGAAAGATCTTGCCGCGTTTTTCAAGTTCCGCCTGTCTGTTATCGTCGTATTATCAGCGATTCTCGGATATTTCATGGGCACCACTCACGCAGATTTCGGATCCATAACAGCATTGATAGTCGGTGGTTTTCTTTTAACTGGCGCCAGCAATGGTTTGAACCAAGTTTGGGAGCGCGACCTCGACAAGTTGATGAACCGCACCATGAACCGTCCGCTGCCTACCGGCAGGATGTCTGTAAACGAAGGACTGATCATAGCCCTTGTAAGCGGTGCTTTGGGCGTATTGATTTTATGGTACTTCTTGAATCCCATTTGTGGGATTTTGGGACTAATTGCCATTTTCTCTTACGTATTGGTGTATACACCAATGAAACAGAAGAGCGCCATTGCCGTTTTTGTTGGAGCTTTTCCTGGAGCCATACCCCCAATGTTGGGTTATGTTGCAGCCACATCTGATTTCAATATTGAGCCAGGATTGTTGTTTGCGACACAATTTTTCTGGCAGTTTCCTCATTTTTGGGCCATTGCGTGGGTAGCAAATGAAGACTACCAGCGGGCAGGCTATAAGTTATTGCCGTTTCAAGCAGGACAAACCAAAGCTTCTGCGTTTCAGATATTGTTGTACAGTTTGATATTGATACCTGTAAGTCTCTTGCCATGGGCCTTGCCATTGGATGGCCCCATGGTTGGTAACTTCGCTTTTTGGTTGATATTGGCAGCGGGATTAGGCTTTGCTTACACCGCCTGGAAACTGTATGTATCATGCGACATGAAAGACGCCAGACGAACCATGTTCGCATCCTTTTTTTACCTTCCGATCGTCCAGTTGTTATATGTTTTAGATAAACTACACGGATGAGTCAAACGATTGAAGCCACCGGGGCTACCGGCAAAAAGAGTGTTTTTGAGGGCACCGACCCGCAAGTACGTGTGCGTACCAAGAAAATGCTGATGTACTTTATCATATTCGCCATTGTGATGTTGTTTGCAGGCTTTACGTCTGCATACATTGTAAGCAACATAGGCGAATACTGGGTTCACATCAACCCACCAATGAGTTTATGGTACAGCAATGCCATCATATTGGTTAGCAGCGTGTCGATGATTTCAGCCCTTCGCGCTATGAAACGCGGCAACAAGCAACTGACATTGATTATGCTTGCTACCACCCTCGCGTTGGGTGTTGCTTTCACCTTCACACAGCAAGCTGCGTGGAAAGAACTTCGCTCGAAGGGGATGGGATGGACCATCAGTACCAACGAAGCTGGATTGAAGGCATATAGTTGGAACAACATCTCTGAGATTACAGGAGAATATGGCACCGACTATTATGTGCACAAAGACGGAAGCCAACTCGCCATGCACGAAGGGCAGTTTTACGCAGCGAACGACCCTACGTTTGCGGTTCCGTTGACTGGAAAAGTTACCAATATGAACAACAACTCAGGTGCATTCATCTGGGTTTTGATCATTATACATATTTTGCACTTGGTGTTCGGCTTGATTTACCTATCGGTCAATTTAATCCGCACTTCAAAGGGCATTATAAATCAACACGATACAGTTCGTTTGGAGACAAACGGAATTTATTGGCATTTCCTTGGGATATTGTGGGTGTATTTATTCGCCTTTTTGTTCCTAATTCACTAAACTTGCAGCAAATTTTTTCCGGCTATGGCAGGGGACGCAACCAAAACAATTTCAAAAGAGACCCTCTGGGGCGGCGGACAATCACCGTTTAGCGTCAGTTATGGGAAAATGATGATGTGGTACTTTCTAGTATCGGATGCTTTAACATTCGGTGGATTGTTGACCGCATATGGATTCGTAAGACACGGTGCTGAGGTTCCGTGGCCGGTAGGAGAGCAAGCTTTCGAAGCTTTACCTTTTCTGCATGGTCACTTTCCTTTGGTGTATGTGGCTTTGATGACGTTCATTCTCATCGTATCATCGGTAACCATGGTATTGGCTGTAGAGGCCGGACATCGCAACAACAAAAAAGGTGTTGTGAAATGGTTGGGATTGACCATCATTGGTGGATTCTTCTTTGTTGGATCTCAGGCTTGGGAGTGGTCACACTTCATCCATGGTTCTGGCGGAGCTTTCCAATTGGCAACTGCGGTAACAGTTACCGACGCTGAAGGCGGAGTGCATACTTTGAATGCCGGCGATCGCGTGTTTATGGATGCCGAATTCGGCCATTTGATGGAAGAATATGTTGAAGGCAATCCAGACATCATTTTAGATGGTACAACGATCAATTCTGTTGGAGCGCATGCCCACGAAGCAACACTCGATTATTTGACTTTGAACAAGTATGTAATCGGACGTACAGCTATTGAGGGTGCTGAAATGGCGAAACTGTGGAACGCACGTTCTGATCAGTTTGTCTTTGGAGCAAACCTCCAAGTCAGTGAATACGCCGAACACCAAGACTATGCTGGTTTCTTCTTCTTCATCACCGGTTTCCACGGATTCCACGTGTTTTCAGGAGTGGTAATCAACATCATTGTTTTTACAATGGTTGTCCGCGGAGTTTTCGAACGCCGTGGTCACTACGAAATGGTTGAAAAGATCGGTTTGTACTGGCACTTTGTAGACCTTGTATGGGTATTCGTATTCACCTTCTTCTACCTTGTTTGATTTAACTGTTTGAAACCATGGAAAGAGACGATCTAATTGTAAACGATTCATATTCGTTAAACGCTCATCACAGCGAAGAGGCAGGCGTAAAAATCCGTAAAAAGATCATTTTTGTTACTGTACTTCTCACTGCGATCACTGTATTCGAAGTGTTCTTGGGAGTATACATCAAGCGCAATAGTGATTTCTGGACCCTCACCAAATGGGTGTTCATCATTCTCACACTGCTTAAGGCTGGATATATTGTTATGTCGTTCATGCACTTGGGCGAAGAGCGTAAAAACCTCCGTAACGTGATCCTCATCCCTTACTTCATCTTTATAGGATACCTAATTTTCATTGCCCTTACAGAAGGCACGGCGCATTTAGACATGTTCGAGTCTGTACACTAAGAAATGAATAGAAGAGATAAATTGAAAAAGTACACCTTACTGATAGGTGTACTTTTTTTGTTACCACTGTTGCTCATCGTTTTCTTCGGAGTAATGGGCGAGCACCATTTTAATACCCTGCCCTATTTCGGTCCAAAAACGACCACGGCAGCTGGTGACACCGTATACTATAAGATTGATGACTTCGCCTTCACCAATCAAGAAGGTCGGGCATATGGCTTAGACTCTTTGAAGGGAAAGATTTGGTTGGCCTCGTTCTTTCCAACGAATTCGCAGCACATCAAAAAAATAACAGGCCGTTTGCTTTGGCCCAATTGGCGTTACAAAGCTGAGACCGACATCCTACTTGTTTCATTTACCTTAGATTCGGAGCACGACACCCCTGAGGTGTTAAAAGCCTACACCGATCAAGCAACGAAATATCATGAGCACCAAGGAAAATGGCAGTTTCTGACAGGAAATCAAGAAGCCATCGATGCGTATATCACAAAAAACTTCATGTTACCCGACCCACAAAATACGGCCATGATGTATTTAATTGATACAGAGGGATATATACGTGGTGAATACGATGCCAACCTTGAAGTAAATATTCGCGACGCCATAGAAGATATGGCACTGTTGAAAAAAGAAATAGATGTGAAACGATATGAAGAAAAAGAACGCAATTCTAGTCGTTAGTATCCTTGCAGCCTTGTTTTCTTGTACATCGGATGCACCTCATGACACACCTCTTGTCCGTTTGCCATACTTTGGTGAACACGACATGGAAATTGTGCACGACAGCGCCGACGTATCGCATGTAGATACGAATTATTTTCAGGTCCCAGGCTTCGTTTTCTTGAATCAAGATTGTACCATGGTGTCGCATAGAGACTACCGCGGACATATCTACGTAACCGATTATTTCTTCACCACCTGTCCTACCATTTGTCCAATCATGACCAGCCAAATGGTTCGTCTGCAAGCATTGGTGCACAAGCATTTAAGCGGAGCGGGGATTAAATTCTTATCGCACACCGTTGATCCCGATTACGATCAACCCAGCAGACTAAAAGATTATGCAACCCGCATTGGTGCTGATTTTAGCAATTGGAACTTCGTAACGGGCAACAAAGAAGAATTGTACGATCAAGCGCGGTACGGGTATTTCATGACCGCCTTTGAATCTGACACGGCCGCGGGCGGATTCTTCCATTCAGACAACATGGTTTTGGTAGACCGTGAAGGACATATTCGCGGATATTATGACGGCACCTCAACATCTGAGGTAGATAAACTGTTTGAAGATTTAAAACACCTAGTACACAGCTATGAGCCTGAAGACAATCGTAAATAACAACAAGCTTCTTCGCAAAATCATTGTAGCAGTGGCGCTTGTAGTGCCTGTTGTGGTTACCCTCCTGCGTTACATACCGCACCCTGAGTTTAGCGATTCCACCAAAGATTCGCTCTACATTTTACCCTTGGTGAATGCCATTCTCAATGGTTCCACTTTTTTCATACTTGTGTTTGCGTTGATAGCAATCAAGCGAAAGAACATCCTCTTGCACCAAAAATTAATGTCGGGTGCCATGGTTCTTTCAGCACTTTTCCTTGTGTCGTACATCGCCTTTCACTACACCTGTCCAGAGACACCCTATCCTGCCGAAGGCAGCGTAAGAAGATTGTATCTCTTCATCTTATTGACGCACATTTTACTTTCAGCAGCCATCGTACCCTTGGCCTTGTACGCGTATGCCCGCGGATTTGCAGGCATGGTCGAAAAGCACAAAAAAATTGTCCGCTTTGCCTACCCCATGTGGCTCTACGTTACTGCCACAGGAGTCATTGTATACCTCATGATTTCTCCTTTTTACCCGCACAGTCCGTTCTAAGAAAGACTAACTTTACAGCCATGAAAACACGTCATTTCATAGTTCTTGCAGCACTTCTTTTCATCGCCCTCGGCGCCGAAGCGCAATGCGTAATGTGCAAAGCCGTGGCAGAAGATTCAGCGGCTGATGGAGGCTTAGCGCGCGGGTTGAACAGTGGCATCTTGTACCTCATGGCCATCCCTTACATCCTGTTGGGCACCTTATACTTTGTTTTTTTCAGGAAAAAGAAGATCTTCAAAAGTCACGTCTGACGGACGTTTCTGACAGTCGTGTAGGATTTCGTGAATTTTTTTTGTGAGAAAGCATAACCTTTTCGGCACGAAGATGGTAAAAAGGTGTGCTATGAAACTTAGAATACTTCTATCCACCTCTGCTCTAACACTGTTACTTTGTGGCAATGTACAGGCGCAATTCGTTCA
The DNA here is from genome assembly GCA_016124575.1 of Cryomorphaceae bacterium. Taxonomy (GTDB): domain Bacteria; phylum Bacteroidota; class Bacteroidia; order Flavobacteriales_D; family Sanyastnellaceae; genus RI-182. Next base: position 11,035 of record WGNM01000025.1, on the reverse strand, counting down.
AGAACGCGCCATCAGTCCCAATGAAGTCATCATTGAAGAGCAGACCATGCACATCCGAGTTTTCGATGCTGCCACCCGTAAGTCGATACCTGGCACGGTTAACGTGAAAGGACTAAATCCGCGAAAGACCATCGTCATGGAGAATGTGACGGATACCATTTTCCCGATTCGCACCTATCGTCTCTACACCGTTTCGTGTGTTATACCGGGGTATATGATGTATGCACAAAAATTTTGGCCTGATGAAGCAGAGCGCCATTTTCAATTGGTGAATATGCAGCCGTTGGCTGTTGGATTAAAAACCGACATTCGCGACATCACCTTCTTGGGTGCTAAGACAGAGATCTATCACAAGTCGAAGCCCGCATTGGATGAGCTCATTGAATTTCTAACAGTAAATCCAACTGTTTCGATTAGCGTCATTGGCCACGTGAACGGACCCGATAACTCGCAAACATTTGAATTCTATGAAGAGGCCAGCTACAACCGTGCTGCCGCAGTGCGAGAATATCTTGTTAGCTCAGGAATCGATGGTTCTAGACTTTCAGTGCGCGGGGCAGGGAATACAGAGATGATTTACCCAGACCCCATCACCGAATGGCAGAACGAAGCCAACCGCCGCATTGAAATTGAAATCACAAGTTTATAGCATTACTACCGTTTACCACCCTTTAGATACGCTCATACGAAAAGCCCCTTCAATCACGAAGGGGTTTTTTTATGTTTGTATCATATCGTGCGAATCATGAAAAAAATCACTTTAGTCATCATCAGCTCTTTGCTCATCACCACAGTGTTTGGGCAAGAAGCGTGGACATTGCAAAAATGCATCGATCACGCCTTTCAGCACAACATACAAATCAAGCAGAGCGAGTTGAACCTTGCTACTGCAGGAATCAACAAAGAAGCGAATGTTGGAGCCATGCTGCCGAGTTTGAATGCCAGTGCAACACACGGGTATAACTGGGGACAAACCATTGACCAATTCACCAACCAATTCGCAACCAGCCGAATTCGAAGCAACAACATCGGCATCAGCACAGGCATGACCTTGTTCAATGGCTTTCAAAATCTCAACAGTGTGCGTCAAAGCAAGGTTGATATTGAGGCAAACCAAGCCAATTTGGAGAAAATGCAAAACGACATTGCGTTGAATGTCGCAAACGCCTTTTTAAACGTCTTGTTTCAAGAAGAACTGCTCAAAATCGCTGTTAGCAATGCTGATAACACCGCTGAACAAGTCAAGCGAATTCAAGATTTGGTTGATGCAGGAGCGGCAGCACGAAGCAGCTTACTCGATATACAAGCACAGTACGCTACCGACAAAGCATCCCTTGTTCAATCGGAGAATAACCTAATGCTTGCTTACCTCTCATTGCGTCAACTATTGCTCATTCCATCCAGCGAAGCGGCAAATTTTAAGATCAGCGCTCCCAACCTGGAAGAGTTTTCAGACATCAAATTACCATCGACTCCAGAAACAGCCATCGCGCATGCGCAAAGCTCATTTCCAGAGGTGAAAAGTGCAAAAGCAACATTGGAGCGCTCTCAAATGGGTATATCCATCGCCAAAGGTGCTATGAGTCCGCGTTTAGGCGTCAGCTATTCATACGGTTCTGGTTACTCAGGAGCGTACCGCATACCCGTTGGAGAGCCTATTATTGGCAGTGCAACGCCTATTGGATATGTTGAAGGCACAGGTGACATTGTTGTTACACCAACATTCAGCTATTCCGATTATCAAATAAAGGGATTTGGCGATCAGATAAGGGATAACAAAAACTCCAGCCTATTCTTTTCACTGACAATGCCTTTGTTCAATGGCTTTTCAACGAAGACAAACATAGCACGTGCTGAGATTGCACAGCGCAATGCCGAATACAATTTAGAACTAACCCAGCAGCAGTTGCGTCAAAGCATCGAATCGGCGTATGCCGATGCTGTGGCGGCCGATAATAGCTTCCGCGCAGCAGAAACCAGCGTCGAGGCTGCTGAATTGTCGCTGGATTTTGCGAAGATTCGTTTCGAGGAAGGCGCTTCAAACGCTGTTGATTATACAGCTGCGCGTGTGCGGTTAGACAATGCGAAAGCCAATTTTATACGCAGCAAGTACGACTACATCTTCAAAGTGAAAGTTGTAGAATTTTACATGGGCCAACCTATAACATTCAGATAATGAGCCGGACCACAAAAATAGTCATCATTGCCATTGGAGCAGTAGTCTTGCTATCTGTCATCGCCGCTATTGCCGGCGGTGGAGGCAAAGAGACACAGGTTACCGTTGAGCAAGTTAAAAAACGCACCATCGTTGAAACTGTATCAGCAAGTGGTAAAATACAACCTGAGGTAGAGGTGAAAATCAGTGCCGAGGTCAGCGGATTGATCATCGATTTACCAGTGAAAGAAGGCGACATCGTTGAAAAGGGCCAGTTGCTTGTCTCCATCAATCCTGATGTCTACAACGCCGCTTTGAACCGCGCATCCGCAGCCTTAAACACTGCTCAGTCGAACCTAGCCAGTGCACGAGCGCGCAAAGCCCAATCAGAAGCGCAACTGTTAAATGCCGAGCAATCGTATCAGCGTAGCAAGCAACTTTTTGAAAAAGGTGCCATCTCGAAAGCAGAATGGGATCAGGCTATATCATCCTACGAAGTAGCCAAGGCGGATGTGACGGCTGCCAATGAAAGCATAAAGAGTGCTGAATTTGCAATAAAAAGTGCCGATGCCTCGCGCGCAGAAGCGCAAGATAATTTGGGACGTACTTCACTGATGGCTCCGCAGCGGGGCACCGTGACTGCGCTTACGAAAGAAGAAGGCGAAGCCGTTTTAGGAACGAGCATGATGCAGGGTGAAACCATCATGAAAGTATCTGATTTGAGCAGCATGGAAGTAAACGTCGAAGTAAACGAAAGCGATATTGTCCGCATCTCGTTAGGCGATACCGCCGATGTTGAAGTCGATGCATACCTGGATGAAAAGTTCAAAGGAATCGTTACCGAGATTAGCAACACTGCTCTCAACGCACTCGAAAACTCTGCCCTATCCATGAATCAGGTTACGAATTTCAGTGTGAAGGTCCGCATTTTGCCATCGAGCTACGCTCACCTTATGGGCGATAACAAGGAAAACTACTCCCCATTCAGACCGGGGATGTCGGCCACGGTAGACATCATCACCTCCACCCAGAATGACGTACTATCGATTCCTATCAAAGCCGTTACAACACGCACTGATACGGCATCGAATCACTATACGAAATACAAGAAAGCGAGCGATACAAGCGACGATGTTGCAGAAGAAGAAGACTTGATTTGCGTATTTGTATACGAAAATGGCAAAGCCCGTGTGCGCGTTGTTGAAACCGGAATTCAAGACACCAAATTTATCCAGATCAAGAGTGGATTGAAAGAGGAAGATCAGGTGATCACAGGTCCGTACGACGAAGTAGCGAAGAAGCTCAAGGGTGGAAAATCGGTTGAGATAAAAGTTGAAAAAGACGAAGAGTCGGAAGACGAAGAATGAAGATTCTCTGCATAGAAACAGCGACTAAAAACTGCTCAGTTGCGATTGGCGATGAAAGCGGTGTGCTGGCTCAAAGATCTGCCAGAGAAGATGGTTATGTGCACGCTGAACAGTTGCATGTTTTTCTCGATGCAGTGATAAAAGAAGCGGGCGCGCCCGATGCTATTGCCGTGAGTCGTGGACCCGGTTCATACACCGGATTACGCATAGGAGTAGCAGCAGCGAAAGGCTTGTGCTACGCATTGGAAATTCCATTGATCTCTATAGACACCACCGAAGTCCTCGCTGCTGCTGTTCCCAACACAGATAAGATCAGATACATTGTTCCCATGATTGACGCACGCAGACAAGAGGTTTACGCCTCGGTGTATCGCGTTGCAGATGGAGTTTTGCATCTTGAAAACGAAATTCAATCACTGGTCATTGAGTCTGATCCATTCTCGTTCGACGCTCCTGCCATTTTCATCGGCGACGGTGCTGGCAAGTTCCACGACGTTTTGAAAGAGCCTCACTACACTATCCTTTCGCAACACCCTGAAGCTGGCGACATGCTCAAACTTGCACTCATCCGCGCCGCTGCGCGCGATTTTCAGAATGTAGCTTATTTTGAGCCATTTTACTTAAAAGAGTTTGTTGCTGGCACACCAAAGAAACACTTTTGATCGTTAACTTTGGGCTATGCGAATCTTGGGATTTCTTTTAAGTGCAATATTGATTGTTGGCTGCTCTGGATGTCGGAAAGAGCAAGAACGCATACCGTATGTCCCTGTGAATTTTTCGATTGACCTCACCCTTCCCGCCTATTTTGATCTGACTATTCCAACGGGTTGGACGTATGTATCAGGCGGTTCACGCGGTATCATTATCTACCGGAATAGCCAGAATGAGTTCACAGCCATCGACCGACACAGCACCTACAACATTGGCGATTACTGCAAAGTGGAGGTGTCTGACAACAACGTGATTCTTGTCGACACCTGCTCTGAAAGCACATGGCTTATTACCGATGGCAGCGTGGTCAGTGGTCCAACCAACTTGCCATTACAACAATACAATACACAGTTCAACGGGAATGTGTTGTATGTGTACAATTAAACGTTGACTTCGAGAGCCTCAGTCAACGGCGCAGCATAGAATTACTCGGAAAAACGTTGCCTTCGAGAGCCTCAGTCAACGGCGCAGCATAGCAATATTCGGAAAACGTTGCCTTCGAGAGCCTCAGTCAACAGCGTCGTGCAGCAATTCTCGGAAAAGCGTTGCCTTCGAGAGCCGCAGTCAACAGCGTAGTGCAGTATTTTTTTGCGAAACCTTCCCCAATAACAAGATTACACCCAACCGGTGCCTGAGGCTCTCGAAGGCACCGGTGCAGTGCAGCAATACTCGGAAAAAAAATACCGGTGCCTTAATTTTCAAAGGCACCGGTATCAATATAGTTTTATCAGCTTAGTAACGGTACTGTTCTGATTTGAAAGGACCATTTACGTCAACACCGATATATTTTGCTTGATCGTCAGAAAGAACGTCCAACTCAACGCCGATCTTCTTCAGGTGCAACATAGCAACACGCTCATCGAGGTGTTTTGGAAGCACAAAAACGTTGTTCTCATAAGCTCCAGCGTTGTTCCACAACTCGAGCTGCGCCAATGTCTGGTTTGTGAATGAGTTCGACATTACAAATGAAGGGTGACCGGTAGCACAACCAAGGTTCACCAAACGACCTTCAGCAAGCAAGATCACGTCTTTCCCATTGATGGTGTATTTGTCAACTTGCGGCTTGATGGTATCTTTGCTGCCACCGTGGTTTTTGTTCAACCAAGCAACATCAATTTCATTGTCGAAGTGACCGATGTTACAAACGATCGCTTTGTCTTTCATGCTTTCGAAGTGCTTCGCAGTGATGATGTCTTTGTTTCCCGTTGCGGTTACAATGATGTCTGCTTCTTTCACAGCATCAGCCATCTTCTTCACTTCGTACCCTTCCATTGCAGCTTGCAGTGCGCAAATCGGGTCGATTTCACTAACGATAACACGACAACCGGCCTTGCGAAGAGATTCAGCAGAACCCTTACCTACATCGCCGAAACCAGCAACTGCGGCTACTTTACCAGCCATCATGATATCGGTTGCACGACGAATCGCATCAACACATGATTCACGACATCCGTATTTGTTATCGAACTTCGATTTTGTAACAGAGTCGTTTACGTTGATCGCCGGCATAGGCAAAGTGCCTGCTTTCACGCGATCGTACAAACGCAAAACGCCCGTTGTTGTTTCTTCAGAGATACCTTTTACGCCTTTGGCGATTTCTGGGTAGCTGTCGAGGACCACGTTGGTCAAATCCCCACCGTCGTCCAAAATCATGTTCAACGGCTGACGGTCAGCGCCAAAATACAAGGTCTGCTCAATGCACCATTCGTACTCTTCTTCTGTCATACCTTTCCATGCATACACAGGAATTCCAGCAGCAGCGATAGCAGCCGCAGCATGATCTTGGGTAGAGAAAATGTTACAAGAAGACCACTGAACATCGGCACCGAGTTCAACCAAGGTCTCAATCAGCACAGCTGTTTGAATGGTCATGTGAAGACAACCTGCGATGCGCGCACCTTTCAAAGGTTTCTTCGCACCGTACTCTTCACGCAATGCCATTAAGCCCGGCATTTCAGCCTCAGCAAGTTCGATTTCTTTACGTCCCCACGCCGCCAAAGAAATATCTTTCACTTTGTACGGGAGAACAGTTTGTTGTGTTGATACACTCATGTATGTGTGTTTTTCAATTGAAAATCAGAATGCAAAGATACAATTTTCGCGCGAGCAGCGCGGATGCAACCTCCTATTTAACTCTTATTGAGATTGTACGCACTTACTACAATTTGAACTTACCTTTGTTTCATGGCATTGGTAGTAAAAATTGAAGATGGCGATTTGAGGTTGGCTTTTTGGCAACTCACGGAAGATGTAGACGTTTTGGTTTCATCGGCTTTGTTTACCGATGACGACCGAAAGGAGTACCTCCTGATCAACCACGAAAAACGCAAACGCGAATTTGTAGCGTCGAGGGCGGCTTTGCGCATCGGATTGGAAAATGCGTCGCCGGTACTGTACGAGCCAAATGGCAAGCCTTACTTAACAAGTTCTGCACTTTCTCTTTCACACTGTTTGCCCATTGCTGGCGCACTCACCCACCCATTGCATGCTGGATTTGATATTCAAATTCCCGATCAAAAGCTCCACACCATTCGTCATCGATTTGCTCATGCCGATGAATTGGAAGCGGCATTAAAATCAAGCAGTGAGCTCGATTACTTGACGCTACTATGGAGTGCTAAAGAAGCGGTATTTAAAGTTTTCGGCGAGCAACTGACCTTCGCATCCGATATCCTTATCCGCCCATTTCAAATCAACGATTCGCGACTGATGGCTGATGTACTTCACGCAGGGCGAAGCTACAGCATTGAATTAACGGCATTTAAAGTCTGTGGGTTGTGGGTTGTGGCGGTTACGCATGTAACAGCATAAAAAAAAGGGCCGCCAAATGGCAGCCCTGATCAATATCCTGATAGGAAATTTCTTAACGCTCGATACCTTTGTGGCGACGCTCGTCAGATACAGTCAACTTATGACGTCCTTTCTTGCGACGTGAAGAAAGTACACGACGTCCGTTTGCTGTAGCCATGCGGCTGCGGAATCCGTGTTTGTTGCGGCGCTTGCGTTTCGAGGGTTGGAATGTCCTTTTCATCGTTCGTTTCTTTAGGCCTTTTTACAAAGGGAGTGCAAAGATAGAGCTTCTTTATAAATATGCAAGAATCTGCTGCAAAAATACTGAGAATTTTCACATCTCCCTCGATTTGAATTTACAAAGGTGTGACACTTAGCTGCATGCAAGTTGTACATTTGCAGCCAAGTTATGGAAGGAGAAGAAAAAAAGCGCCGTCTTTCGAAAGACAGCATGCGCAAAGCGACACGCATCTACAAATACATCAAGCCTTATTGGTTAAGCTTCACCATCGGTATTGTGATGATTACCTTATCGGGGGTGTTCACATTGTTGGTGACCAGGCTGTGGGGACAACTCGGCGGGGTCGGGGTGCAAGACGCTGGGGCAGGTGCGGATGTCCGCGGTTTCATGAACCTCAACATCGACTTCACCAGTTTGAGTTCAATCGGCGTTGCAATAGCCATACTTTTGGTTGTTCAAGCGGCCATCAGTTTCACACGTGTTATACTTTTCGCTCGGGTAACGGAAAACATGATGCTGGCACTTCGAAAAGACACCTATGAAAAGGTGATCCGGATGCCGATGCAGTACTTCAATGAAAAACGTGTTGGCGATATAAACTCACGCATCAGTGCAGATATCACCTCTATTCAAGACGTTTTCACCACTACGCTAGCGGAGTTGCTGCGTCAGCTCATCATCATTGTAGGGGGTATTTTAGCATTGCTGTACTTCTCACCTACTCTGACATTTATTATGCTCGGCACCTTGCCGGTGATGATCATTGTCGCCATTATTTTCGGAAGATACGTCCGAAAATTGAGCAAACTCACCCAAGATAAAGTATCGGAATCGAACGTGATCGTTCAAGAAACGCTCACAGGCATCGTGAACGTAAAGAGTTTTGCGAATGAGTTTTTGGAGATGACCCGGTATATCCGGAGTGTAACCGACATCCGGGCGTATGCCTTGAAAGGTGCTTTGTGGCGAGGTGTATTCGCCTCTTTCATCATCCTCTTCATTTTTGGAGCCATCTCCCTCATCATCTTCAAAGGTGCAGATTTGATGACTGAGGGCGACCTGGCCAAGGAGCATTTTTTTACCTTTTTGCTGATGACAGGATTAGTGGCAGGGTCAATTGGAGGCATCGCCAGTCAGTTTGGAGTTTTGCAAAAAGGCATTGGGGCGATTGAAAACGTAATGGACATATTGGATCTCACTCCAGAAGACATTGACATGTCGCCAGCCGCGGAGAGCAGCATGCGGTTGCAGGGCGATATCGCCTTCAAAGATGTCAACTTCCAATATGCATCACGCGAGGAGATACATGTCATCAAAGACCTGAATTTTATGATCAAAGCCGGACAGCAGGTAGCGCTTGTTGGTCCGTCGGGAGCTGGTAAATCGACCATTGCGTCGCTCATCCAGCACTTTTACGTCCCCGTTTCAGGAGAAATTACATTTGATGACAAAGATGCTCGCAGTTATGAGTTGACAGCGCTTCGCCGACAGATGGCATATGTTCCACAAGAAGTGCTATTGTTTGGAGGAAGCATTCGCGAGAACATCGCCTATGGCAAGCCGACCGCTACAGACGACGAAATCCGCAAGGCAGCGCAGCAGGCCAATGCCATGGAGTTTATTGCACGTTTTCCAGATGGTTTAGACACCCTTGTAGGTGAGCGAGGGATTCAATTGTCGGGCGGACAAAGACAACGCATCGCCATAGCTAGAGCCGTTTTGAAAGATCCTACAATATTGATTCTCGATGAAGCCACCAGCTCATTGGATTCAGAATCGGAACGCTTGGTGCAAGAGGCTTTGGATAAATTGATGATTGGCCGCACCTCCATCGTCATCGCACACCGTTTATCGACCATTCGCAATGCCGATTTGATATTGGTACTTGAAGATGGAGCGTTGAAAGAAAGCGGCACACACAGCGAACTCATCGCCATGGATGGATTGTACACCAAGTTGGTGAACTTGCAGCAGTCGAACAGGTAAGGTGAAGTGAAGGCCACCTCTATTTTGAGCAGATTTTAATGCTATGTTGGTTTTTATCTCATCGCAGGCGAAGCAAGTTTTCTGACTGCAATTTTTACACACTTGAAGATACTCACGCGGGGAGTTGAAAAGTAAAAACCTGAGTTTTTAGACACCATCAGACATGAATTGTGGATGGGGGTTATTAGACCGTTTGTCGGTTTTCGGTTACCCGATAGGCTGGATTTTTGACACAAAACATGATTTAAAAACTAAACTTCCATGAACCACCATACTGTCTTTTGGAAGACGAAACCCCGCTTTTTGTGCAGCTACCATAGCGTTACGTTGTTTTTGTTTGGTGTCATTGTTTTGTCTGTTCAACTCCGTCTTGTATTGCTGCTTCAAGTGCTTCAATATTTATGTCTTTTAATGTTTTAAACTTAATGCAATAGCCTGTAATACTCGCTTTACCAATGATCTTCCCATAGGTATCGGGCAAATACTTCTTATTTTCAAAGCCCAAAATGTAAACAGATATTCCTGCCGTATTCGCACTTATGCCAATTTGATAAAACTCTTTGGTCTTACCGTCAGCATATTTTATTGTTTGAATTCCATATCCTATGTTGGGATTAGACACAATTTTTCCTTTATCGTCTTTGCCGTCTAAGAACCATAATTTGCTCTTTGGTAAAGCTATAAGTATTAGTTTGTGTATGGCCTCAATGTCCGAACGTTTTGGCTCAGGTTGAGATGCAATATAATCTTTGATTTGTTTTTGAAGGTCCATTTGATTTCGCGTCTTCTCGGTTTTCTGATACTACTTTAGTTCAGATAAAATAATTTTTTTCTGCAGCAAAGTATTATTCATGGCCTTATTTCTGACGTTCGGGTCATCGCTGTTTATGAGGTCAAAATATTCAACCGGAACCACTTGCCACGATAATCCATATTTGTCTTTGCACCAGCCACAAGAGCTTTCTTGTCCCCCATTGACGGTCAATGCATTCCAATAATAATCTACTTCTTCTTGGTCTTTGCAGTTGATGACTAAGGAAACTGACTCATTAAATTTCTGAAATGGTCCTGCGGCTAAAATACTTAATTCCATTCCAGCTATTTCTACAATTGCAGTTTCAAAATTACCATCACCTGCCTCTGGTGGATTGGTATATTTATGGTGTTCCTTCAATTTTCCATCTTTGAAAATGGATAGGTAATAATCTGCTACAGCTTTTGCATCTGTTGTCTCTACCCAAATTGAAGGAGTTATTTTTTGAGTAATCATACTTTTACCAATACTTGTTTTGCTCGTGTCGGTTGCTAATACAGCGATACTGTTATTTGCATTTTCCGTCATATTGTTGCACGAAGTCACTGTGAAAATTGCCATCGCAAAATAAATGATTGTCTGTTTCATATTCTGTTTTTTTATTTCACCTGTGTCGGAATTCACAATGTCCGCTAACAACAGTCCGTCTAATAACCTCCCCACCAAAGTAACTTTTACTGAAAATAATCAATTCAGTTGGGTGCAAGCCATTCAGAACTGATTTTGCCATTTGGAAAATAAGAAACAGCCAAGCCGTTAGCATTTCCATTTTTGTATTTTATCGTCGAATTCCCATCCTTCAATACTCCCGAAAAGGGTTTTCCTTTGTATTGAAGTGGTCGGGATTGTTTGGACAAGATCTTATATACAAATATAACAGTTAAAACCATAGTAATGAGGGGGTTTGGGGGAGACTCATAACTTAGTGTTTTTGTTCATTTCTAGGCTGCTTGTTTGTAAACCTTAGCTGG
>WGNM01000059.1 GCA_016124575.1 Cryomorphaceae bacterium | reverse complement strand
CCAGCTAAGGTTTACAAACAAGCAGCCTAGAAATGAACAAAAACACTAAGTTATGAGTCTCCCCCAAACCCCCTCATTACTATGGTTTTAACTGTTATATTTGTATATAAGATCTTGTCCAAACAATCCCGACCACTTCACAACTCATCAATTTTTCATCACCTCTTCTACCCTCTTTTTCGTATGAAGTCAGCGAGATTTCAAGCGGTTCAAGTGCTGAGCAGACCTAGCATTTAGAAAATAACTCGAAAACCTATTCAACATATCAGCCATCTCGCAGCGAGAATGACAAGCATGCTTCAATATGAGTGTGCAGAAGGATTTATTCACGCTCCAAATTACAGTTTCCATTAAAAACCAAACCTGTATTTTCACTGTATTTCCACAGTATTTATACGCACTCTTATATTCAGAACAGCTTAAGGTGAACGTGCAAGTAAAAAAGCCACAAAAAAAGGGACCTATAAAAGTCCCTTTCTTGTTGTTGAAGCTTGTTAGTTCACGTCGGGCAAGAAGCTGTACTCTTTTGAGTAGTAAAGCATTTGCTGGGTGAAGTTGTCGGGGTATTCAACTTTTACGTCGATAATGGTGCCGGTGCTATCGGCAACAGGTACGAGTACTGGGTTGATGAATCCGCCGTAAGGGGCTGTGCCAAGCTTTTCAGCACGGTCGAGTACTTGTTTGTGTATCGCTGGGTCAACCTTTACGCCGTAGGTTTGCACCAGGGCATTGGCAGCAGCGTAGTCGCCTTGCGATTTGATGCGTTGCACCTCTTGAAGCAATTCGCCAAATAAAACACGTAGTTTTTCGTAGTCTTGGATGTCGTAATAGGTTTTGCCTTCTTTCTCAATGCGGGCAATTACGTTGTCGGCCTTGCCTTTTTCGAAAACCCAACCTGCTACCCAGGCGCGGTTGCGCATGTGCGCTTCTTCAATGTCGGCTCCCTGCTCCAAGCGACGAAGCTGCGTCAGCATGCCGTTCAAGATGTAGTTGTCGTACTCCGCTTTTCCTACTTCGAGACTTGCCATCAAGCCCATTTCAACCAATCTCGGGTCGAGCATGTAGTACAAGGCTACCAAGTCGGCACGTCCTTCTTCAAGCGTTGATGCATGTTCTTTCAAGGTTTCTTTCGGTGTCCCTACTCCATCTTCAATTTGTCCGCTGGCATGGCCAATCACTTCATGCAATGCTGTATGCAGTTGTCCTGCTACTTCACTGTGCGCTTCAGCGCGCGCAATTTCCTCTTCATCGTGGGCAAACTCTTGCAAAAAGCCTGTTCCGCTAGCTTTTTCGTAGGCATCAACAATGTTACCGAGGCTTACAGACTTAGAGCCGTATTTTACGCGTATCCAGTTCGCATTCGGAAGGTTCACGCCAATCGGCGTGGATGGTGATGCATCGCCCGCTTCGCCTGCCACGTTCACTACGTTGTAGGTAATTCCTACTACTTTCGCTTTTTTGTGCTGTGGCAATAGCGGTGAGTTGTCTTCAAACCATTGGGCGTTGTCCATAAGCACTTTCATGCGGTCTGACGCTGCGAAATCTTTGATCTGTACCACCGTTTCGTACGACCCTGTGTATCCGAGTGGATCGTTGTACACTTCCACAAATCCGTTGATGTAGTCGATGTCGCCTTCGGTAGCTTGCACCCAGTTGATGTTGTAGATGTCCCACTTGCGCAAATCGCCGGTGCGGTAAAACTCAATCAGGTTTCTAAACGCTGCGGCTTGTTTGTCGGTTTCAGCAACCGATTCAGCTTTCTCGAGCCAGTAGATCACTTTTTCGAGAGCGGCAGAGTATAGACCGCCAACTTTGTAGACGTCCTCGTAAATTTTTCCTTCCGCATCTTTCATCAAACGCGAGTTCAATCCATACGATATCGCAGCGCGGTCGTTTTTATCGATGATCGATTCGAAGTACGCTTCGGCTTCAGCCGTAGTGATGCCCGGACCGTAGAAGTTGATGGCAGAATTTTCTACCAACCCCTTTGCAGCATCTTGCTCAACCTTTTTGGCTTGCACCCCAGGGTTGAAGATAACATCCATCACCTCTTCATCGAGGGAAACGCCTGTAGCACCAGCTATTTCAGCGAAATATTCGCGTGAAAACTCAGGAGCAAACTTCACATTGGCGTAGTGGTGGTGAATACCATTTGAAAACCATACACGCTTCAAATAGGTTTCGAAACGCTGCCAGCCTTTCGTGTTTCTATCGCCGTTGTAGGTCGTATAGATGGTCTCTAGGGCGCGACGTACGCGTAAGTTGTAGCGGTTGTTTTGATCGTACATGATGTCGCGACCGCACAAACCTGCCTGTGTAAGGTAGTACACCAGCTCTTTTTGCTTCGCTGAAAGCTTGTCCCACCCTGGAATTTGGTAGCGGACGATTTTGATGTCGGCAAATTGCTCTGTTTGCCAGGCAAAACCCTCTTCGTCGACGATGGATTTTACCGCCAAAGTATCGGCTGCTTGCCAATCTTCAGGTACTATAACTTCTGTTGTTTCAGGGGCTTGACTCGTGCATGCAGCCAACATAGCAGCAGCCACAAAGAATCCTACAAATTTTCTCATGTTGAATTTGGTTGATAAATGCTCGGCCAAATTAGCAAATTTCAACAGCCTACAGGGTCAATCTACCAAAAGACCCCATTATATTTGCCCCAAAGCAGGATTCTTGAAGAAACTAGCAATTTTACTCATACGCTCCTTCGTTGGTCCGTTCATCGTTACCTTTTTGATAGCGCTGTTCATCTTAGATATGCAATTTCTCTGGGTATATGTCGATGATTTGATGGGCAAAGGACTGGAGTTGACCGTTATTTTGGAGTTGATGATCTACGCATCAGCCCGACTGGTGAACATGGCATTGCCGCTGGCGATATTGATGTCGTCGATCATGACCATGGGCGCCTTGGCCGAGCATTACGAGCTCACCGCCATGAAGAGCGCCGGCTATTCACTGATTCGTATCATTCGTCCGCTCATCGTCCTCATCTGCATCATCGGCGTTGGCGCCTTCTTCTTTTCCAACAACATCTGGCCCATCACCAATTTGAAGTTTCGCACCCTGCTGTATAGCGTTACCAAGCAAAAGCCAGCCTTGAACCTCACCGACGGCGTATTTTACAACGGCATTGAGAATTTTTCCATCAGGGCCGGACGTAAAGACCCTGTAACCAATGAGTTATCAGACGTGTTGATTTACGATCACCGCGACCCCGGGGCAGGCAGCCGCACCGTCATCCGCGCAGCGCGAGGAGAAATGAAGCAAACCGACGACAAACGGTATTTGGTTTTGACCTTGTACGACGGACATTCATACGACGAGCAAGAGCAAGAAAAGCGGAAACTGGAGCTGCGCACCTACCCTCATATCAGCAACCATTTTGCGCAAGAAATATTGCGAATCGATTTATCGTCGTTGGATTTCAACAAAGCCGACGAAGACCTTTTTAAGAGTGCGTATGAGATGATGAACGTGTCACAGTTGTCTACAGCATCCGACTCCATCCGCAGTCAGATAGCGCGCAAGAAAACAGATCTTTCATCGTATGGCGTGAGCACCTTGGCGCTCACCAGAGACAGCATTGATTTATCGAAAGCCGCTGCAGACAGCCTCGGGTCGAACAAATATTTCATGCTCGATTTGTCGTACGCCCAGCAGCAGCGCGCCCTAGAGATGGCCATGGAGCTAACCCGCAACAACATCAAGAGTTTGAACACCGCCTTGGAAGAGATCGACTCGAGAGGCAGCATGCTCGACCGCCACCTCATAGAGTGGCACCGCAAGTTTTTTCTCGGCTTTTCGTGTATCGTACTGTTTTTCATCGGCGCCCCGTTGGGAGCCATCATTCGAAAAGGCGGATTGGGACTGCCAACCGTAATAGCCATCGGCTTGTTCCTCGTTTATTACATCATTACCATTGTTGGTGAACGCATGGCCAAATCAGGCGCCATAGAGCCCTGGGTAGGCATGTGGATAAGCACCGTAGTCTTGTTTCCATTGAGTATATTCCTATCTTACAAAGCTGCTACCGACTCGAGCATCATGAATGCCGAGATTTACACAGCATGGATTAGAAAACTCTTCAAAAAGAAAAATGCGGATTCTACAACTGTGTCTTAAGCCCCCCTTGCCCGCTCGCGACGGCGGGTGCATTGCCATGAACAACGTAACACGCGGATTGCTGGCATTGGGACACGACGTGAAAATACTCACCATCGTTACCCACAAGCACGGCTTTGAGCCGCTTGCCATGGGTGAAACGTACATGGAGCAAACACAGATAGAAGGCGTATTTGTGGATACAAAAGTAAACTTGGTAGATGCCTTTTCGAGCTTGGTGACACAAGACTCGTACAACGTAAACCGCTTTTTCTCACCCGATTTTGATAGTGCGCTGACGCGGATATTGAACAAAACCAAGTTCGATATCGTGCATTTAGAGAGTTTGTTTATGACCCCTTACATAGGCACCATACGCAGACGATCGAAGGCGAAAATAATACTGCGATCGCACAATTTGGAGCATGTTATTTGGGAGCGCATGGCCAGTGGCACCCGCAACCCCGCGAAGCGCGCCTATGTGAAGTACCTCTCAAGAAAACTTAAAGAATACGAGTTGAGCGTGATGCACGACGTAGATGGCATAGCCGCCATATCGCATTCTGACGAAGAGCGATTCAAAGAGTTGGATTGTCCGGTTCCCCTGAAAACAGTACCCTTTGGCATCGATTTGAGCGCCTACCAGCCGAACAATCACCTCAACACCCCGCCTACCCTGTTTCACATCGGAGCGATGGATTGGACACCCAACGTAGAAGGATTGTTGTGGTTTTTAGACGAAGTATGGCCACTGGTGATGGAAGCAAATTCAGCCATACAGCTCGTGCTTGCCGGAAGAGGATTGAATGACGACCTCTTGCCATCAGGCATCAAAAACGTACGATTGATGGGCGAAGTAGCAGATGCCAAAGCCTTTATGCAAAGCAACGACATCATGATCGTGCCATTGCTAACTGCCGGGGGGATTCGCGTAAAAACCATAGAAGGCATGGCATTGCAAAAAGCCATCGTCACCACCACCATTGGATTAGAAGGCATCGACGCCGTTGGCGGCACCCAAGTAGAGATTGCCGACGAGCCCGAAGACTTTGCCCGCGCCATATTGCAGCTAGTTGGTGACCAAGACCGATTGATTGCTATGGGACAGGCCGCGCGAAAATTGGCAGAGCAGAGTTTCGACAATGGTAAAATCATTCAGGATCTTGTCGATTTTTACACCGAATTAACGCGTTGATGGCGAAGATCTTTTTTCTTGTTTCACGCATACCCTATCCGCTCGAAAAAGGCGATAAACTCAGGGCATACCATCAATTGAAGGAGTTGAGCAAAACATACGACGTGGTGCTTTGTTGTCTGTCAATTGGCAAAGCCGATGAAAAAGCCGTTGCCCATCTTCGCGAAATCTGCACCGTAGAAGTCGTGACCCTCAATCCGCTCATGATACCCTTTCGCTTGCTGTTTGCGCTTTTCTCGAGCAGACCCTTTCAGGTGCACTACTTCTATCAACATCCCGCCCGGCGGAAAATTCACCAATTGATCGACCAGCATGTCCCTGACCACATCTATTGTCAGCTCATACGCTGCAGCGAGTACGTAAAGCACATACACCACATTCCAAAAACCATCGATTACATGGATGCGTTTAACAAAGGAATGGAACGATTGGCATCGGTATCGAACTGGTTTAAAAGACAATTTTGGCTTGCCGAAGCAAAGCGATTGGTGCGCTATGAAAACTTGATTTTCGATTATTTCGATCACCACACCATCATTTCAGAGCAAGACAAACAGCTCATTTACCATCAGAACAGAAAAAAGATTGTCGTCGTGCCAAACGGCGTAGACACCAGTTTTTTCGCACCTACAGACAGCCAGCGAACCATCGACATCGTATTTACCGGCAACATGTCGTACCTGCCCAACGTCGACAGCGCCGAGTATTTGGTTCGCGACATACTGCCACTCATCCTCATTCAGCGGCCGCAAACCAAAGTTTTACTTGCCGGGGCCACCCCCTCTCAGCGTGTTAAAGCATTGGCAAGCAGCAACGTAGAAGTCTCAGGGTGGCTCGACGACATACGCCACGCCTACTCCAAATCCACCATATTTGTCGCCCCCATGCGCATAGGCACCGGATTGCAAAACAAGCTACTCGAAGCCATGAGCATGGAGTTGCCTTGTTTGACCAGCGAATTGGCCAACAACGCCCTTGACGGCAAGCATGGCGAACAGCTATTTGTTTGCAGCGACCCACAATCATTTGCAAATGAGACAGTTCGCCTGCTCGAAAATCCCCATTTGCGGAAAGAAATGGGCAAGAGCGGACGGGAATTTGTGCAAGAAAAATTCAGTTGGACAGCCTCATCAAAGTTGTTGACAGAAATCATGTTTGGAATAAAATTTTAGACCGTCGGCAATCATCCTTCATTTTGTAATTTAGCACAACAAATACGATATCATGAACGATACCATCATGGGAATTCCGAGCGTTGACCTCGCTGACTGGATGAGTGGCGATGCAACTCGCAGAAATAAATTTGTAGCTGAACTAGGCGCTGCCTATGAGAATATTGGCTTTGTAGCCCTTAAGAATCACCTGATTAACGAAGAAACCGTTGACCACTTGTACAAAGAGGTAAAGCAGTTTTTTGACCTACCGGTTGAAGTAAAGAAAAAGTACGAAGACCTAACTATTGCCGGACAAAGGGGCTATACCTCCTTTGGAAAAGAGCACGCGAAAGATAGCAATGCTGGCGATTTAAAAGAGTTTTGGCACTTCGGCCAGGATGTTGAGGGCGACGACCCCATTCGCAGCGAGTACATAGATAACATTGTGGTTTCTGAACTACCTGAATTCAACAAGGTAGGAATGAAAGCATACAAAGATTTGGAAGAAACAGGAAGGCAGATGTTGCGTGCCATCGCCTTGTTCTTGGGGTTGGATGAGTTTTATTTCGACTCAAAGATTCACAACGGAAACAGCATATTACGTCCGATACACTACCCTCCTATCACCAGCGAGCCAAAATCGGCCGTTCGGGCAGGACAGCATGAAGACATCAATCTCATCACCTTATTGATAGGAGCTTCAGCAGAAGGATTGCAGGTATTGAACAAAAAGAACGAATGGGTAGACGTTACCGCCTTGCCAGATCACATCGTAGTGAATGTGGGCGACATGTTGCAGCGCCTCACCAACAACCGCTTAAAATCTACCACACACCGCGTCATCAATCCACCGCGAGAGAAATGGGGATCACCGCGATACTCCATACCCTTCTTTTTGCATCCCCGTTCTGAAATGTCTCTCGACTGCTTGCCAAACTGCATTCATGCTGGTGAAAAGCCGAACTACGAGCCCATCACAGCCGGAGAATATTTGAACGAACGCTTGGCCGAGATCGGTCTCAAAAAATGAAGCTACGATTTAAAGATAACAGCATCCGACTACGATTGAGTGCGGACGAAGTAGACCTGCTTGAAAGTGAGCGAATCATACAATGTGAAACCAGTTTTGGCGCTGCCATGGAGCCCTTCAGGTATGGCATACAGATCGTAAACGTAGTTGAGATAGAGGCAGATTTGAAAAGCAACACCGTACTGGTATCGTTGCCTCCACATGTATTCGAAAAATGGGCAGAATCGCCGCAGGTTGGCATCGACTATCGCATGGGCGTTGGAAATGGTAAGTTTTTACGCATCCTTGTAGAGAAAGATTTTGCATGTTTGCAAAAGAATGATCTGGACGACGATTTGCCAGACGACGATGCATGATAAAAGACACCCACGGAAGAACAATTGACTATGTGCGCCTGGCGGTAACCGACCGTTGCAACCTGCGCTGCACCTATTGTTTGCCCGAAGGCTTCACCAATTTCTTACCACGCACCGACCTCCTCACATACGAAGAGCTATTGCGCATGCTCACCAATTTGTCGGCCCTGGGCATCAAAAAATTGCGCATCACCGGCGGTGAACCATTTGTCCGCGCCGACCTCATGACCCTCATCGAAGAAATACACGCCAGAAAGCTCTTCGAAAAGCTACACATCACCACCAACGGCGTGCTTGCCGCGCCCCACATTCCTCGCCTAGCAGCATTGGGAATATCTGGCATCAACATCAGTCTCGACACCGCCAACGCCGAGCATTTTAAAGCCATCACCGGTCGCGATAATTTCGACCAAGTCATGGCAACCTTTCATGCGGCCCTTGCACACAACATACCCACACGCATCAACACCGTTGTGTTGTCTGACAAAAACACCGACGACCTCATACCCATGGGACGCATGGCTGAAAACCACCCCATTGAAGTCCGCTTTATAGAAGAAATGCCCTTCAACGGCAAAGGCGAAATAAACAGCAACTATTGGAATTACCAGCGCATCTTGCTCCATCTCTCACAAGCGTTCGACCTCCATCCCGAAGGCTTTGAGAACAACGGCACCGCCATGCGCTATCGCATCGCAGGCAAGCAAGGCAAAATCGGCATCATTCCCGCTTACAGTCGCACCTTTTGCGGCACATGCAATCGCCTCAGAATCAATCCGAAAGGAGAAATTGCTACCTGTTTGTACAGCGCGCCAGAAGCCTCATTGTTTACCCTTCTTCGTGGCAACGCCACGGATGTTGAACTGAGAGCAGCTATTTTAAGCGCAGTGAGTAAAAAGCCAGTAAACGGACATAAAGCAGAAGAACAAATGTTATTGAGCAACAAAAGCCACAACACCATGGCTGCAATTGGAGGATAATGATTAGCGTTCACCAAGCAGATCAGATACTGCACGACCACCTTTTTAAGACCGAGAAAGTAAGCATCGACATCGACCAAGCGTACGGACGAGTATTGGCTGAAGACCTGCATGCCGACCGCGACCAACCCCCGTTTGACCGCGTCACCATGGACGGGATAGCCATACGGTTTAAAGATTTCGAAAACGGCATACGCACCTACAAACTGCAAGCACAGCAATTTGCTGGAGAACAGCAACTTACACTCAATAGCGCCCCCGGTTTTTGCATAGAAACAGCTACCGGCGCTGCATTGCCCTTGGAGGCAGACACCATTATCCCCTACGAATGGATGCATGCAGAAGGCGAACAGTTCACCCTCGGTGATTTCGCCTTTGAAATGGGCAAAAACATACATCGCACCGGCAGCGATTTGAAAGCAGGAGAAGTTGTGATAGAAGCTGGCCGCCAGCTAGGCAGCGCCGAATTGGCCGCAGCAGTCTCTTTCGGGCACCTCGAGCTAACAGTATACAGTCAACCCCGCATCGCTATCATATCTACCGGCGACGAGCTCGTTGACGAAGACGAAACACCCCTTCCGCATCAGATACGCCGATCGAACACGCGGGCCATCGCATCGCTGCTGATGCAGCATTTTGAAGTTGATGCCTACCACATAGCAGACAACGTCAACCAATTGACCGACAGCGTATCTGCACTGATGCAGAATTACGACGTATTGGTATTTTCAGGCGGCGTATCGAAAGGAAAGCGCGATTTTTTGCCAACCATTTTAGATGTATTGGGCATCACAAAGCACTTTCACAAAGTAAAGCAGCGACCGGGAAAACCATTTTACTTCGGATCAACAGAAGCAGTTACCGTATTTGGTCTGCCCGGAAATCCACTCAGTGCATTTATGTGCACCGTACGTTACGTTTTGCCTTGGCTTTTGAGATCTACCAACGTCAAAACTCGTCCCGCTTCCGCCGTCATCACCACCGATCATCAATTTGAGTCGCCGCTCACCCTGTTTTTACCCGTTAAAAGCAGCGTCATCGGCGGACAACTTGTGGCCACCCCCATACGCGGCAACGGATCAGGCGATTTCATACAACTCATTGGCGCTGATGGCTTTATAGAGTTACACGAAGAAACCACTACCTTTAACGAAGGAGAAGCACACCCCTATTACCCCTTTCGATGAGCGAAAAATTGAGTCATATCAAAGACGGCGCACCGCAGATGGTGGATGTTTCAGAAAAGCCACAAACAGTGCGAGAAGCCAAAGCGCAGGCCCTGGTTACCTTTCCGCAAGACGTGTGGGATATACTGGAACGCGACGGATTTTCGACACCAAAAGGCCCCATTACCCAAACCGCATCGATAGCAGGCGTTTTGGCCGCCAAGCAAACCGGACACCTCATACCCTTGTGTCACCCCCTGCCCATCACCCATTGCGAAGTACAGTTTGAAATTGGGGCACAGCAGATCCGAATCATTGCTACAGCGCGCATTGCAGCAGGAACCGGAGTTGAAATGGAAGCACTTACCGCCGCATCCATAGCGGCCCTTACCATTTACGACATGACCAAAGCACTGTCGCACGACATCCGCATCACCGACCTCATGTTGCTTGAGAAGACAGGAGGTAAAAAAGATTTTCATCGTGGGTAGACATGCAGGATTGGAGAAGCCTTTGAGAGGCAAGTTTGGTAATGTAGACATCGGCTTCTTCGGCAGCGATTGCGATCACATCCGCGCTGTATGCGCGAAAATTGCCAGAGAAATACAGCATAGCACAACCTACGTTGACGCCGACCACACCGCCTTTGACGCACCAGATTTTTGCAACCGCAGCGACGCCGCATTTCGACAAGAAATTATTGATCAAGGACTTCAATCATCGCTACACATAGACTTGTCTATCAGCGACTTATCATCGATTGTAAATCACAGGACCAACATCGCATTTGTCAATGCCAATCATTTCGAAACCGCTCAAACCGTATGGATTTGGAATCAAAAAAAAGAAGCGAGTGTCCGCAAACGCCACCTACAACGCAAAAATTGCAAAATTATTGTCGCAACCGATATTGAAAACATACCCCTCGACTTGCGCAACGAATTCTCTGCAGACATTCAAATCGTGCACCCCGACGACGATCGATTGCCGCAAATCGTAGCAAGTCTATACACCCCCCCACCAATTTACGGATTGGTGTTAGCGGGAGGCAAATCGACCCGCATGGGCTATGACAAGACCCGAATCGCGCACCACGGCAAACCGCAGTACCAGCATGCATTTGAGATGCTTTCAGGCCTGTGTGAAAAAACCTTTTTGAGTGTCGGTTCAGAAAACAACGACAAGCAGCTCCCTGCTTTAGTAGACCGGTTTATCGACTTTGGGCCCTTTGGCGCTATTTTGACAGCCTTTGCCACCCATCCCAACGCCGCCTGGCTCGTATTGGCGTCAGACATGCCCTTGGTAGATCGCCACCATTTGAGCGAACTCCTTTCGAACCGCTCATTGGCGCACAATGCCACCGCCTTTTTGAATCCCATCACTGGATTTGCCGATCCACTTTGTGCCTTGTATGAGCCCAACATCTACCCCGACCTCCTTCATTTCTTGAGTAAAGGCTATAGTTGTCCGCGCAAAGTGCTCATCAACACCCCGACCCACCTCATTGCGCCTACCGACCCGCAGAAACTGTTCAACCTCAACACCCCAGAAGATTTAGAAAAATTGAATCTTAAGGACGGTCAGTGAGCCATGCTTCACCATCGGTGAAGCACTCTTTTTTCCATATAGGGACATCCTTTTTCAGCTCATCGATAATGAATTGGCAGCCATCGAACGCCGCTTTACGGTGCGGTGCCGACACAGCGATTGCCACAGCAGTATCGCCCACATTGAGAATCCCAATGCGGTGATGGACCGTTATTTTGAGCAATCCGAACATCGACTCCGCGCGCTCGCAAATCTGACCGAGCACCTTGATCGCCATAGGAACATAGGCCTCATACTCCAGCCTGACCACCTCCCTGCCCTTCGTATTGTCTCTTACCGCACCTACAAACACCACCACAGCGCCTGCCGCATCGGCTGCTGCGCTTTTGCGACACGCCTCCACATCAATTTCAGAAGATACAATTTGAATACTCATTTAGTTGGCAATATGCACTTAATAACGCATGCAAAGATAAGGCAGAATTGAGCTTTTGAGGGAATTGCTATAGGTCGGTTGCTGCTTGGTTCAGCTTGAGTAATTGGAAGTAAAAAAGAGAGGAATTTTGTGCGACTGGATTGAATGATACGCGTCGTTTCAAGTTGGGGCTATGGACATGAATCTCAACTTCGTTTTATCTCCAAAAAAACGGCTGAAAACGTGCAAATACAAAGTTTTCGTCTGCACACACAAAGTGCCTATTGACAAGCTTTTTCTGAGAGCTTACCTTTGCAGTGCACGGTGTTGACGGCGCGGGGGAGGGAGGGCCCGCAGGGCGCAAACCCTTTGATTTTAACCCTCCTAAAATATGACCCGTCCTAAAATAAGTTTATATATTATTGATTAAGCACTTCCATGGATTTACATGGTTGATTTCTGTCCTGCATTGGATTGTCGATGTCGGATTTTTCTGGTAATAGCACTCCATTTCTCATTCTCACTCTCATTCCCATTTCCCACTCTCATACTCTTTTGTTGATCGATTTATTCTACAACAAAGTCACCCCGCTCATGCAGGAACGAGTATTCCATAACCAAACGAAAAAGGAGTAAAAAAACGAAGAATTTCGAACGACCAGATGGATTGATTTACGTGGTTTCAAGTTGTGGGAAAGAGACATGAATCTCAACTTCGTTTTATCTCCAAAAAAACGGCTGAAAACGTGCAAATACAAAGTTTTCATCTGCACACACAAAGTGCCTATTGACAAGCTTTTTCTGAGAGCTTACCTTTGCAGTGCACGGTGTTGACGGCGCGGGGGAGGGAGGGCCCGCAGGGCGCAAACCCATTGATTTTAACCCTCCTAAAATATGACCCGTCCTAAAGTAAGTTTACAGATTATTGACTAAGCACTTCCATGGATTTACATGGTTGATTTATGTCCTGCATTGGATTGTCGATGTCGGATTTTTCTAGTAATAGCACTCCATTTCCCACTCTCACTCTCATACCCCTTTGTTTATCGATTTATTCTACAACAAGGTCACCCCGCTCATGCTGGAACGAGTATTCCATAACCAAACGAAAAAGGAGTAAAAAAACGAAGAATTTCGAACGACCAGATGGATTGATTTACGTGGTTTCAAGTTCTGGGAACGAGACATGAAACTCAACTTCGTTTTATCTCCAAAAAAACGGCTGAAAACGTGCAAATACAAAGTTTTCGTCTGCACACACAAAGTGCCTATTGACAAGCTTTTTTTGAGAGCTTACCTTTGCAGTGCACGGTGTTGACGGCGCGGGGGAGGGAGGGCCCGCAGGGCGCAAACCCATTGATTTTCAGACCCTTAATTCTTTCACAAACTACTCAGTTCCTATTTCTTACTCTTTCTCTCTTACTTTCTCACTTCCACTCTTTTTCTTATTCTCAATCCCACTCTCATACCCCTTTGTTTATCGATTTTATCCACGACAAAGACACCCACTCTTGGGCGACGACTATTCCATAACCAAACGAAAAAAGAGTAAAAAAGAGAGGAATTTTGAAAGCCCTGATACGGTGAATGAACAATTATCAATTCATCCACTAAAGACTTAGAAACGGATCATCATCCGCCGCTGACTGGTGGAATGATTGCAACTTCATCATTTTCAGACAACTCATAGTCTTCACCAACATATTCTTGGTTGACAGCAAAACGGAAATCGGGAACCTCTTTTAATCCACCATAGACATTTAAAAGCTTCATTTTCAGAGCTTTTACAGAATCACCCTCATCACATTCGAAATCGACAAGGTTGGCACCTATAGCCTCCTTCACCTGACCAAAACAAAAAAGTTGAATATGCATGAGGCAAAGAAACAAATATTCGATCAGCAAAAAAGGTGGTGAAGACATTCACATCCACGAAGTGATAAAAAGTTTGTCATTGTGCATTAAAAGTTTGTCGATGACACCCGTCAAAGCCTCCAGAGCCATTAACTTGCGGGTCGTGACATTGTCCACATGCAGTATCAAAAAAACGACCCAGCCACCCGCGCCTCGCGACTCATTAACAACAGCTCGCGCCACATATTTCTTACCGGCAACGCAGGAACCGGAAAGACCACCTTTTTGCGTCATATTGTAGAACACACCTACAAGCAGACAGCCATCGTTGCGCCTACAGGAATAGCAGCGTTGAATGCTGGGGGAGTTACCTTGCACAGCATGTTTCACCTGCCTTTTGGTGGATTTTTACCTGTAAGGAATGCGAGTCTGCCACCATTCTTGATGGGTAAATTGCACGATAACGACTCCCTTGTAAAGAACATGCGCATGAATAAAACCAAGCGCAAAGTTTTGCAGAATTTGGAGCTCTTGATTATCGACGAAGTGAGCATGTTGCGGGCCGACTTGCTTGATGCCGTTGATTTCATTTTGCGCATGGTGCGCAGACGCATGCAAGAGTCTTTTGGAGGAGTTCAGATACTATTTATTGGCGATATGTTGCAATTGCCGCCCGTGGTAAAAGACGATGAGTGGGCAGAGTTGCGGAGTTATTACAACTCCATGTTTTTTTTCGACGCACGCGCGTTGCATTACGACACGCCGGTATATGTGGAGTTAGAAAAGATTTACCGACAGAGCGACGACCGCTTTATAGGTTTATTGAATAATCTGCGCAAGAACACCATAACATCTGAAGACGCCTTGTTGCTCAACCAGCATTACAAGCCCAGCTACCAGGCACGTCCAGACGAAGGCATCATTACGCTTACGACTCACAATTACAAAGCTGATCAATTGAATTCTAGCGCATTGGCGTCGCTCAAAGAGCGGGAATTTACGTACGACGCTGAAATCGTCGGAGACTTTCCAGAGCACCAATACCCCCTTGATCGGAAGTTGAAATTGAAGGTTGGTGCGCAAGTAATGTATATCAAAAACGACCCAAGTGGCAGCGGACGATTTTACAACGGAAAAATTGGAACCGTCACCCATTTGAGTTCAGACGAAGTATTCGTTAAATGCACCGACGACAGCAACTCCATTCGTGTAGACCGCTATGAGTGGGAGAACAACCACTTCAGCTTTAGCGAAATAACAAATGAGATTGAGTCTGTTGTCGCTGGCAGTTTTTCACATTTCCCCTTGAAACTCGCCTGGGCGATTACCGTGCACAAAAGTCAGGGACTTACTTTCGAGAAAGCCATCGTGGATGTGGAAGGTGCCTTTTCAGCCGGACAGGTGTACGTTGCACTGTCGCGATTGCGATCGTTAGACGGTTTGATTCTTACCTCGAACATCAAGCATGATTCGCTTTTTACCGACGCACATGTTTTGGCGTATGCCCAGAAAAAGCCCGAGCCGCAGCAGTTGTTAGATTTGATTGACGATGAAAGCTATAAGTACTTCGTAAACAACATATTGCACGCCTATAGCTTCTCGTCACTATTGAGAGAGTTCAAGCTGCATGTAGAAACCTACGACAAAGAAGAAACGCGATCGCAGAAGCAGCATAGCAAAGCATGGGCTATAGAAACTACTGGTGAGATTGAAGAATTGAAGCTTATCGCCGATCGTTTTCTAGGCGAGCTGCATTCGCTGGTACAAAAGCGAGCCGAGGTATCAGCCATTGAAATCCGCTTGGAAAAAGCCCACACCCATTTCGCCCCATTGCTTCGCAAGATAGCAACGAGCCTATTGGAAAGGGTTTTAGCGCTTGGAGCGAGCAAAGGTGTGAAGCAGTTCAAACAGGAGCTTTTGGAAATTGAAAAACTTGTATCGGATCAGTTGACCTTGATAAAACGCGCGGCAGGATTGGCTCAGGCCTTGACGTCTAACAGTGAGTTGAGTCGTGAGAGTTTAAAACTCATCGACGACGATAAATCATTGATAGCATTGCGAGAGAAAGTATTGGGAGCAGATAAAAACCGCGTTATTTTAACCACCGACGACCTCGTAGAAAAAGTGATTCGCAAGAGCGAGAAGTACAAGAAAAAAGAGAAAAAACCAGCAGCTAAGAAGATCAGTTCTGCTGAAGAAACCTTCATACTTTTCAAGGAAGGCATTGGCATAAGTGAGATCGCCATGATGCGCAAGCTCTCTAATTCAACCATAGAAGGACACCTTGTAGATTATCTGCATACAGGCGAGATCGACATCACACGATTGGTGAGTGAGAGCAAGATACAGCACATCAAAGAAGCGATAGCAAAGGCAGGCACGGATAAATTGATGCCTATAAAAGAGCTTTTGGGAGAGCGCTATTCATACAACGAAATCAAATTTGTGATTGCCTCGGTAACAGAGCCGTAAGCGAAGTGACTAGTCTTGTAAAAAGGTAAAATCGTCGAACAAAGGCAGTCGTTCAACCTTATAGAAATGGCGTTTGTAGTAATCCATTTCCATCGAATCGTAGCGCACACCATTGCTGGATGACGCGTGAATAAAAGTTACGTCACCATTTTCAACCTTGGTAACAATCCCCACATGTCCGACCCCCTTGCGGCGGCGATTTGTATTTGAGAAAAAGAGGATATCGCCTGGCATGGCTTCTTCTAAAAGTATTTCGCGACCATGTCCGAGCATATCAACACTTGAGCGTGGCAGCTCAACACCTATTGCGCGGTAAGCAGTGCAGACAAAACCACTGCAATCTATGCCCTCATGCGATTGTCCGCCATACCGATACGGCGTCCCCAAAAAAGACTCAGCCGTAACCAGCAGATCGATGCGCATACTATCGCACCAATGCAACTCAGGTTGCGCAAGCGAGTCAGACACTACAATAAGCGAATCTGATGATGCACTTGCAAAGTCTGACACACATAGAAATAAGAAAAATATAACCGATCTCACACCGCGAAAATAGCTGTAAAAGATTTTGTGAGAGGTTAATGAGTTGTTAAAGGTACAATCTGTGAGAATTGACTCGCTTCATATCACCCCAAATGCTGCCAAAGCAAACGAAAGGCAACAATAGCCACGAGGACACCTGTGATGGAGCGGATGCGTTTTTTTCCTTTTTCGGAAAGGCTGAAATTTGTCCCTATCACCGCACCAAAAAGTACTGCGGCCATCAGGATACCCGCATCGTATATAGGCACCTGAAAGGCGTTGCGTGTTGCAAAAGCAATGGCACCTGAAAGGGCATTTACAAAAATGAAAAATGTGCTGAGGGCAGCTATTTTTTGTGGCGTCTTCCACCCTACCAAATGTAAAATTGGTGATAGAAAGATGCCTCCACCCACACCTACCATTCCCGATAGCAAACCGATAACAGCACCCAAGCTGAATTGTCCGACAAGGGTGTTGAACACCCCATTGACTCTTATTTCCCGTTTGCGCTTTTGAAACAGTAGCAGCATGGCGGCCATTAACAATAGTATTCCCAGAAGGATAAAATACAACCGATCTGCCAATTTCAATTGTCCGCCCACAAACGCCAAAGGCACACTGCCCAATACCCAAGGCCAGATCTCATTGAATGTCAGCACCTTACGAAAGCCATATCTGACACCTGAGAAGCCCGTTACAGTGATGTTGCACATGTACGACACCCAGCGGACAATCGACTGATCGACGTCTGTTATAACCATCATAGACAAGTAGCCCGTACCCCCGCCAAATCCTGCACTGCTATACAATACAGCAATAGCGAAAAAGGCGGGCACCAGCCAAAAGAGGTTATCGGATAAGAAATGCAGTTCCACGACATCAAAATTAGTTCAAAAGACGCACCTTGCAAGGATTGCCAAAAGTGAAACATCTCAACGTGATATAGGTCACTTACGTTCACTGTTGTGAGGGCTATCTTTGCCAAAACGAAAGAACCGCTATGGAGCTATTTACAATACTGGGATATATTGGAGCCTTGCTTATCGGCGTTGCACTCGGACTGATTGGAGGCGGCGGATCAATTCTCACATTGCCCATTTTGGTTTATTTCTTCCACATCGGAGCTGGCGACTACGCCCCTGCCTATTCACTTTTTATCGTCGGAATAACCGCTTTAGTTGGCGGCATTCAGAAATTTCGTCAGAAACTGGTCGACATCAAAGTGTTTTTACTTTTTGGAATTCCCTCTGTAGTAGCTGTTTATCTCACACGTCACTCATTGGTGCCATCAATTCCCGACATCATTCACATTGGAGATTACGAGCTATCGAAGCGGCTGCTTGTAATGGGATTGTTTGCCTTGTTGATGGTAGCTGCGAGTATTTCGATGATTCGCGGAAAAGACAAAGAAGAAATTACAGTTTCGAAAAAAGCAACCAAATATCATTGGGTATTAGCAGAAGGATTGGTAGTTGGCACACTGACAGGATTGGTGGGCGCAGGTGGTGGATTTCTCATCATTCCTGCCTTGGTTAAAATTTCAGGATTGCCCATGAAAATCGCCGTAGGGACTTCACTTTTGATCATTGCAACAAAATCGCTACTTGGGTTTGTGGGTGATATCGAGCGATTAACCATCGACTGGACATTCATACTTAGTCTATCAGCACTCGCAATTGTAGGTATCTTTGTGGGCAACAAATTGTCGCTTCGTATTTCGGGCGACAAGCTTAAAAAGGCATTCGGATGGTTTACCCTTGCCATGGGGTTGGTTGTTTTGTTTGTCGAATTGAAATAGTTAATATTCGTTATATCGTTTTTGCGCTTTAAAATCGAAAGTAATTTCACGCCATGAAAATTGAACAAATCTACACCGGCTGTCTGTCTCAGGGAGCATATTATATTGAATCCAAAGGAGAAGTAGCCATCATCGATCCACTGAGAGAAACCGATCAGTACATCGAGAAAGCAGAACAAGATGGTGCTACCATAAAATACATCTTCGAGACGCATTTCCATGCGGATTTCGTTTCTGGACACATCGATCTTGCAAAGAAAACAGGAGCTACCATTGTGTTTGGACCAACAGCGAAGACAGGGTATGACATGCACGAAGCAACAGATGGCGAGCAGTTTAAAATTGGCGACATCACCATAACTGTTTTGCATACACCCGGGCATACATTGGAGTCATCGTGTTACTTGTTGACCGATGAAAATGGTACCGCCACTACCCTCTTTAGCGGAGACACCTTGTTTATAGGTGATGTTGGTAGACCAGACCTTGCCCAAGGAGCAACAGGAATGACACAGGAGCAACTCGCAGGATTGCTTTTCGATAGCCTCAGAAACAAAATCATGCCTTTGGCAGATGACATCACCGTTTACCCCGCACACGGAGCAGGGTCTGCATGTGGTAAGAACCTGAGCAAACAAACTTGGGACACCTTGGGCAACCAAAAAGCAACCAACTATGCCTTGAGGTCAGACATGACAAAGGAGGAATTCATAGCAGAAGTTACAGACGGAATATTGCCTCCGCCACAGTATTTTGCGGGCAATGTAGCCATGAACAAAACCGGTTATGCCTCGTTTGAAGACGTCCTCAAAAAAGGAAACGTAGCACTTGATGCCGACACCTTTGAAGCCATGGCAAACCATGAAGGCGCCGTGGTTCTTGATACCCGTCCGGAAAGCGATTTTGTTGCTTCACACATACCAAACTCCATATTTATTGGTATCGATGGAGGCTTCGCCCCGTGGGTTGGAGCGCTCATTACAGATTTGAACCAACCGATAGTTTTCTTGTGTCAGAGCGGACGAGAAGAAGAAGTTGTAACACGACTTTCACGTGTTGGTTACGACAATACCTTTGGATTCTTGTCTGGTGGCATTGAAGCCTGGAAGAAAGCAGGCAAAGAAACCGACAGTTTGGAGCAGGTGACCGCGGAGCAATTGGCAGAACTTTCGAAAGGCGACATCAAGATTGTAGACGTCCGCAAAGCCAGCGAATACGAAGCTGAGCACGTAGAAGGTGCTGAGAACGTATCATTGAACTTCATCAATGAAGAATTTGCGAAGTTGAACACCACCGATACCTATTATGTGCATTGCGCTGGAGGTTACCGATCAGTAATTTTCTCGAGCATTTTGAAAGCACGCGGCTATCACAACTTGATCGATGTTGCAGGCGGTTTCAAAGCCATATCGCAAACAAGCTTACCAATCACTACTTACGTTTGTCCTAACAGCGGAAAATAAATGGATTTATTGAACTCACCATGGCCATGGTACATAGCAGGCCCGATGATTTCACTCACCATGATTTTATTGTTGTTGGTGGGGCGTAGCTTGGGATTTTCAGGAAATTTCCGCACCATGTGTGCCATTGGAGGCGCGAAAAAGGTTAGCGATTACTTCGACATTGACTGGAAGGCACAGACCTGGAACCTCTTGTTTTTGGTAGGCACAGTGGTTGGCGGGTATGTAGCTCACAATTTCATGAATGCCGACGCCGCCGTTGATTTGGCCGCCGGCACTGTTGAACGGTTAGAAAATTTGGGATTCGAAAATCCCGGGTCGACTTTTCAACCCAGTGAGTTGTTTGGAAGCGGCGTTTGGGGCAATTTATCAGCCATTGTTATCTTGCTATTGGGCGGGGCTCTCATAGGCTTTGGTTCACGCTACGCGGATGGATGCACGTCTGGACACGCCATTAGTGGCATGGCAAATTTGCAGCTGCCATCTCTCATCACCATCATCGGATTTTTCATTGGAGGATTGACCATGGTATGGTTCATTTTCCCACTCATATTCTCATAGCATGAAGCAGATCAGCGTATTACTTTTCGGCATCCTCTTCGGCATCGTGCTAACCAAAGGAGAGATAATTTCATGGTACCGTATCATCGAGATGTTTCATTTCGACAGTTTCCACATGTTCGGAACCATCTTCAGTGCCATTGCAGTTAGCGCCATATTTATTGCACTTTCGAAACGTTTCAAGTGGACGGCTTTGGATGGTGGACATCTTCGCTTTGCGAATTACCCCAAAGGTTGGAAAAAGTACATCTTTGGCGGCACCATCTTCGGATTTGGTTGGGCGCTTATTGGTGCTTGTCCGGCCCCCCTCTTCATCCTCATCGGCAACGGGTACTTTCCCATCCTCATCGCCATTGTTGGCGCTTTGCTTGGAACCTTGTTGTACGGAATCTTAGAGAAGAGACTGCCTCGCTAACCAAGTCTTTTCGCGCATGTGCAGCGATCTCCAAGTTGGAAAAGTGCCACATCCGCGATCAGCGATTTGGGAAAATCATCAGTCAGTTCACTCGTTTTTGCTTCTCCGAGCGTGAAATGTGGAGAGAATTGAGCAAAAGCATACGATTCGAAGTTTGCGACGTAGTTAACGGTTGAAATCGATACATCGCCTACAAAAGAAGCATCATCCGCGCCGTGCGCGCGAAAATTATAAAGCAGCGACATCGCCTGCTCGTGAAGATTTCGCAACTCATTTGATTGTCGCACTTGAAGTAAAATATTCGAAGCACTGCCTGAAGGTTCAATGACCATTTGCGTGCATTGAATCGCAATCGCCTCCCAATGCCTTATTTCATCTGCGATTTCTTTTACACGTCCTTCATTTACAAAGTTCATAGCCAACGATACGTGCGGAAAAGCATCTTGAGAAAGGCGAAAATGCTCACTGCACAGTTGATGGCTCAGCGACATCAAAAGTTCCGCTGAGCGCGGGATGAGGGCAATATTCACAGCAATATTCATATTCAAAGGTCGCCAAAAGGCGGATGGCGCGAAAATTGAAATCACATTTCTTCACACTTGCTTTAACACTTTTTAAAGGAGGTTTAGATACCAAAAAAAAAGATGCCCGTTAATTTTGGGACACACGTCAGACACAAAATAAGGAGAACTATGAAACGTATACTTGGAATGTTTTTGGTGGCTGCACTGGGAGGCACATTTGCCGTAGCAGCCTTTACCATGATCGATCGTGAAACACCATTGGTTGTTGATCAGGTTATGAACACTGCCCCTATTCGAACGGTGAACTTCGCTCCTGCTGGCAACATGGACTTTACGATTGCGGCTGAAAAAACCGTGAACGCTGTTGTCCATGTGAAGACAGAAAGCACCTTCGACCCCGTTGTCAACAACCCATGGCTCGATTTATTTGGCTACCAAGCCGGACCACAAGTGCAGCATGGCAGCGGATCGGGAGTAATTATTGATGAAAGTGGATACATTGTAACCAACAACCACGTGATAGACGGAGCGCAAAAGATCACCGTTTCACTGAACAACAATAAAACCTACGAAGCGACCTTGGTAGGCACGGATTTATCGACCGATATCGCAGTCCTCAAGATTGAAGCCAACGCATTACCGACAGTATCCTTTGGCAATTCAGATGACATCCGCATTGGAGAATGGGTTTTGGCCGTCGGTAATCCATTTGATTTGACCTCTACCGTAACGGCCGGAATAGTATCAGCCAAAGCCCGAAATATCAACCTGTTACGTGGGAATTCGAACCGGGAGATTTTTCCTATAGAATCGTTCATTCAGACCGATGCCGCTGTGAATCCGGGAAATAGCGGAGGCGCGCTTGTGAACACCAACGGACAACTTGTAGGCATCAACACAGCCATTGCATCGCAAACGGGGTCGTACAGTGGCTATTCGTTTGCCGTTCCCAGCGCCATCGTTGAGAAAGTTGTCCGCGACATCAGAGAATTCGGCATGGTGCAACGCGCATTCATAGGAGTGCAGATTAGTGATGTAACGCAAGACATAGCCGAAGAAACCGGTATGAATCAGATATCAGGAGTGTATATCTCAGGCATTGTTGAATCGGGCGCTGCCAGTGAGGCGGGAATAGAAGAAGGCGACGTCATTGTTAAAGTCGCAGATCACGAAGTACGCTCAGTACCTGAATTGCAAGAACAAGTATCTCGCTACCGCCCTGGCGACAAGTTGCAACTCACACTTTGGCGCGATCGCGCATACAAGCAAGTAGAACTTACCCTGACCAACAAAGATGGCAATACCGCGCTTACAGACAAAGAAACTGTTATTGCCAGTGCCTCATTGGGAGCGGTTTTGAAAGATATTGGCGAGAAAGAGCGAACAACTTTACGATTGCCTGGCGGCGTAAAAGTGGAGAAATTGGATAATGGGAAATTGAAAGACAGCGGAGTAAAAGAAGGGTTTATTATTGCGAAGGTTGACGGACAACGTGTATACTCCAAAGCAGAATTTGAACAAGCGTTGATTGGTAAAAGTGGTGGCGTATTGATTGAAGGCGTGTATCCGAACGGTTCGAAAGCCTATTATGGATTGGGATTGTAGGGTGACCTTCTAAAATTATCGCCCTCACGGGGCGGATGTCAATACCCACTGCGTGGTTGAGGTGAATGCAAGGCTGTCTTGAAAAAGGCAGCCTTGTTTCGTTTCCCTCCCCTCTAAAACCATGTAAAAAACATGTTCGTATTCGGCCTTGTAACAGGTTGTCTATTCAAGCAGATGTATCTACTTTTGCCCTGCGAAATCGCACCAATGTAAACTCAAATCACAATATGTCAAACAACATGAACGACGCCTACAGCAATGAACTGCAGGTTTATGTCAATCAAGAGAAAGCAGCAGTTGACCTGTTGAATTCTGTTGGGAAGCTATTATTCGACAAGTCGATAGAGCTTGTCATCTTCCGCAATCACCTTGTTGATACATCCGTATCCGAGATATTAAGATTGCACAAATACGCCGCGGAAGTGGTGAATCGTCCGATCAGCATTTTCGACACTGCTGATTTAGCGCGTACCCTTTACGAGTTGGATCTTGCTCCAGCTAAAATCGACATCGGCAAGTTGGCCAGTGAGTGGTTAGCAGAGCGCGACCGCGTGCACAGCATGGAAGATTTCTTGACAGGTAAGCTGCAGAACTTCATGACTGAGGGCAACCACGGCTTTGAGCCACGCGACGTTATCTTATACGGTTTTGGTCGTATCGGACGTTTGGCAGCGCGGGAGTTGATCAAGCAAGCAGGAAAAGGACAGCAGTTGCGATTGAGAGCTATCGTTGTAAGATCGGTGAATGATACTGATTTGGTGAAGCGCGCATCAATGTTGGCCAACGACTCCGTTCACGGACGATTTGCAGGAACAATAGATGTGGATACCTCGACACAGAGTTTGATTTGCAACGGACAGCGTGTACATTTCATTGGGGCGCCAGATCCATCTGCTGTTGACTATACAGCTTATGGAATCAAGAATGCCATTGTGATAGACAACACAGGCACCTTGAGAGACGATAAAGAATTGTCGAAACACCTCATGTCGAAAGGCGTTAGCAAAGTATTGCTCACTGCCCCGGGTAAAGGAGTTCCGAACATCGTTTATGGTATCAACCACCGCGACTTGGACATTGAAAATCAGAATATATTCTCAGCCGCGTCATGCACCACCAATGCGATTAGTCCGATTCTGAAAGTCATAGAAGACAAATTGGGCATTTTGAGCGGACACATAGAAACAGTTCACGCATACACCAATGATCAGAACCTGTTAGACAACATGCACAGCAAAGAGCGTCGTGGACGTTCAGCAGCCATCAACATGGTGATAACGGAGACCGGCGCGGGCAAGGCAGTTACCAAAGTTATTCCAGGTTTGGAGAACAAGTTGACAGCCAATGCAGTGCGTGTTCCAACTCCAAACGGATCGTTGGCTATATTGCACCTGCAGTTGAAGACAAAGACCAACAAAGAAGACGTCAACAACATGGTGCGCAAAGCTGCTTTAGAAGGCGATTTGGTAAACCAGATTTACTATTCAATCAACCCTGAATTGGTATCTAGCGATATCATAGGCAATGAATGTTGCAGCGTTTATGACAGTCCGGCCACCATTATTGGAAACGACGGAAACAGCGTTGTTTTGTACACTTGGTACGACAACGAATATGGCTACACCAAGCAAGTTATTCGACTCGCGAAGTACATTTCGAAGGTCAGAAGAAATATTTACTACTAAGAAAAAAGCCCCGCGTTTGCGGGGCTTTTTTTTAATATGATAGTGCTATGTGATTAGCGTCTATATTCACTCTTTCAATCTGGTGCCTGTATTCTATCAGAACCATATCTACATCATTGGGCAGATCGATTGAGAGCTCTTCAATGATTCCCGCTTCTAAATAAGTTTGAAACAGAATTTCACCATTGCTTGCACGTAGATTGACCATGCCTGCAATTGGGCTGTTCAACTCAAATTCAATCGATTTCGTGTCACGCCAATTGTAGAAGCTAGATTCAATCCTCTCCTCTACTGGTAAGTTATTGTAAAAATGACTCGACAAGTCAAGACGTTGTGCACGTCCTTTTCCTAAAAAAGCCAATCCCGTCAAAAATCCAACCGCCACAATCAAGGCTATCCAGAAATAATCGAGTCTTCGGTACATTTCGTTCTCTTTGAGAAACTGTACATTGTCCGAAGTCATTCGCATGCTCGTTTTTTCTTAAGGTTTCATTGATTCGACAAAGTAACGATTTTTACTGTCTAACAAAACAACAGTCCCAGTTATCTTATCAAGTTATTGTGGTTAACATCGCAAGTATTGCAGAATATAAAGTTTAGAATCGCTCACTTCTTGGTAACTTTGCGGCAGACTTTTACCAAATGAAGCAACTACTTTTAACCATTCTAGGGCTTATTAGCTCTGTGCTACTTTTTAGCCAATCCATCACCATATTAACCCCCAACGGAGGGAATATTTACCAGGGATGTACTACACAGAACATCACGTGGGTTGATAATGGAACTTCGAACTTTTATACCATTGACTATTCGACAGACAATGGCGCATCATGGACATCGATAGCCACATTTTATAACACCACAAGCGGTTCGTATGCGTGGACGGTTCCGAATATCCAAAGCACACAAGCCTTGATTCGGATTCAAGATTCAAATAACAACCTGATTCAGGATGTTTCAGACTCTGTTTTTTCGATGATAGCCCCGCTCATTGTGACCTCACCAAATGGTGGAGAGGCATGGGCAGGCGGCAGCACACATGCCATTACGTGGGTAGCAACAGGAACTTCGAACTATTACGTGCTCGACTATTCACTTGATGGAGGGTCTTCATGGATCAGCATCAATTCCTACTTGTACAACACCAATGGTTACTACAGTTGGTCGGTTCCAAACACTCCTTCAACTAGTGCACTTGTCCGTGTAAGAGATTACAACGCACCCTGCAAAACAGACCAAAGCAATGCAACCTTCACCATACTCGCTGCAACACCTAGCATCTCTATTTACAACCCCGTTAACAATGGAATATATTATTCGGGAGTAAACTATTCCATCACTTGGTTTTCTGAATATGTTATCTCAAACCAAGTCCAAATAGAACTTTCTACTGACGGCGGAGCAACATGGACCTACCTTTCTACCCTAACTGAGAATGACGGAACTTTTTCATGGATACCACCAACTGTTGTCTCTAACAACTGTTTTATACGCGTAACAGACCTCGCAAACCCTAACACATTCGACTTATCAAGTCCGTTTAATATTGCTGAACCCTTTATCGACATCACCTACCCGACGTCGGCTAACGTCCAAACACAATGTGTGAACTTCAACATCAACTGGAACCACGGTGGGACATCAAATAGCAGATTCAGACTGTACTATTCAACCGACGGAGGTGTTACATGGCCTACCATCGTGACATCTGTATACGGGACAGGGACTACAGGAACATACACATGGACCTACCCACCATTTAGCGGACCCGTGCTTATAAAAGTTGCTGATTACAACAACCTCGACAACAACTTCGAAGTAAGTCAAAGCATCAATATTCTGCAGAACAACGACATCATCGTAACATCACCCAACGGAGGAGAATCGCTTGAGGTAGGAACAACACAAAGCATCACATGGGCCGATGCAGCACCCGTAAACTACGTCGACCTCTACTACTCAACCGACAACGGCGTTACTTGGATCGCTATTGACACCTACGAGAACAGCGACGGACTGTTTAACTGGACCATACCAAACACACCATCCACGCAGTGCCGCTTGAGAGTCAGAGACTACGAGAACGGAAATTGTAGGTTCGACATATCAGACGCAGTGTTTACCATTGCGCCACCTACACCTTATATCGACAACGTATCGCCAGGAAACACAGCCAACGGCGTGTATTACAGCGGATTGAATTACAACGTTACATGGACATCAGGCTACCTCACATCGCCCTTTGTGGCCATTGATTTGAGCTACGACAACGGAGCCACATACACCAACCTCATTGCAGCAACCGAGAACGACGGAACCTATGCGCACCTGCTTCCTGCCATCTATTCAGAGACATGCAGGTACCGCGTGAGAGAAGTAGGATCGGCCGTTGAAGACATCTCAGACTTCACCTTTGCTGTCCGCCAGCCCTTTATTGACATCACCTACCCGACCTCAGCCGACGTCCAAACACAATGCGTTAACTTCAACATCAACTGGAACCACGGTGGGACATCTAATAGCAGATTCAGACTGTATTATTCAATCGACGGAGGTGTTACATGGCCTACCATCGTGACATCTGTTTACGGAACTTCTACTACAGGAACCTACACATGGACCTACCCACCATTTAGCGGACCCGTGCTCATAAAAGTTGCTGATTACAACAACCTCGACAACAACTTCGAAGTAAGTCAAAGCATCAACATCCTGCAGAACAACGACATCATCGTAACATCACCCAACGGAGGAGAATCGCTTGAGGTAGGAACAACACACAACATCACATGGGCCGATGCAGCACCCGTAAACTTCGTAGACCTTTACTACTCAACCGACAACGGCGTTACTTGGATTGCTATTGACACCTATGAGAACAGCGACGGACTTTTTAACTGGACCATACCAAACACACCATCCACGCAGTGCCGATTGAGAGTGAGAGACTACGAGAACGGAAATTGTAGGTTCGACATATCAGACGCAGTGTTTACCATTGCGCCGCCCACACCATATATCGACAACGTATCGCCAGGAAACACAGTCAACGGCGTGTATTACAGCGGGTTGAATTACAACGTTACATGGACATCGGGCTACCTCACATCGCCCTTTGTGGCCATTGATTTGAGCTACGACAACGGAGCCACCTACACCAACCTCATTGCAGCAACCGAGAACGACGGAACCTATGCGCACCTGCTTCCTGCCATTTATTCAGAGACATGCAGGTACCGCGTGAGAGAAGTAGGATCGGCCGTTGAAGACATCTCAGACTTCACCTTTGCTGTCCGCCAGCCCTTTATCGACATCACCTACCCGACCACAGCTGACGTACAAACACAATGCGTGAACTTCAACATCAACTGGAACCACGGTGGGACATCAAATAGCAGATTCAGACTGTATTATTCTATCGACGGAGGTGTTACATGGGCAACCATCGTGACATCTGTTTACGGAACTTCTACTACAGGATCCTACACATGGACATACCCACCATTTAGCGGACCCGTACTCATAAAAGTTGCTGATTACAACAACCTCGATACCAACTTCGAAGTAAGTCAAAGCATCAACATCCTGCAGAACAACGACATCATCGTAACATCACCCAACGGAGGAGAATCGCTTGAAGTAGGAACAACACACAACATCACATGGGCCGATGCAGCACCCGTAAACTACGTCGACCTCTACTACTCAACCGACAACGGCGTTACTTGGATCGCTATTGACACCTATGAGAACAGCGACGGACTGTTTAACTGGACCATACCAAACACACCATCCACGCAGTGCCGATTGAGAGTCAGAGACAACGAGAACGGAAATTGTAGATATGACATTTCAGACGCAGTGTTTTCGATTGTTCAGCCGCAGCCAACCGTTTTGGCGCCGAATGGCGGACAGACCTACTATCAAGGTCAAACAATTTCTATCAACTGGATTAGCAATACCTATCCTTCTCAGTTTGTGGTGATTGAATACTCCTTGAACTTAGGATCTACCTGGACAACCATTAGCGCAGCAGAGACCAATGACGGTTCATATTCATGGTTGATTCCGGCCATTTCGAGCACCATGGCATTGGTGCGCGTAACAGACTATTTGCAACCAACGTTTACCGATCAGAGCGACATTACCTTCAGTATAGCAACACCCATTCAGATTACATCACCTAACGGCGATAACGGCGTGCAGGAATGGCGTGTATGCACCGAAACCACCATTACATGGACATCAGGAGGCACCTCGAATTATTTTAAAATTTCCTACAGTCCAAACAACGGCACCACCTGGATTAGTTTGAACAACAACTACTATTCACCAGGATTCAACAACGCCTACAACTGGATTTTACCGAGTGATTACACCCCAGCTGCATTGGTGCGCGTTGAAGACAAGTTTAACTCTAGTCAAAACGACATCAGCGACAACACCTTCACCATAGCACCCGCTTTGACCGTTTTGGCGCCAAATGGAGGGGAAACCTTGGGTGTTGGCGAGCAAGTTTTGATCAGTTGGTTGAATGAGGGAGCCACAAACTACATAGACATCGACTACTCCATCAATGGAGGCAGCACATGGACCAACATCGTTTTTAACACCTACCTTCCAAGCTCACAGTATTTATGGACAGTGCCTGGAAACATAGGTTCCAACTACGTAATTCGAGTCCGCGACAACGTAAATAATTGCAAAAGCGACATTTCTGACAGTCCATTTAGCGTTAGCTCTACCCAGCAGGTCAGTATCGTCATGAACTCACCGAACGGACAGGAAGTTTGGGCAGGGTGCACACAACATACCATTGCATGGAGCAGTTTAGGCACCAGCGATTATTATGACCTAGCCTACACCTTGGATGGAGGATCTACATGGATCGAAATAACCACCAATTATTTCAGCACATCGAAAACCTATACATGGACTGTTCCGAACGCCAACACCACCAATGCATACATCCGCGTTAGCGACCATAATAGCTTGATTTACAACGATCAAAG
The DNA here is from genome assembly GCA_016124575.1 of Cryomorphaceae bacterium. Lineage (GTDB taxonomy): Bacteria > Bacteroidota > Bacteroidia > Flavobacteriales_D > Sanyastnellaceae > RI-182. The sequence goes on along the minus strand of WGNM01000059.1, from coordinate 17,824 downwards.
CAACGTCGCTTTTACCATTACAGGACCGATCGCCAATGCAGGTCAAGACATTACCATTTGCAGCACCGGCAGCACCTACTTGCAAGGAAGTGGCGGTGTAAGCTATTCTTGGAGTCCGACAACCGGATTATCAAATCCTATTGCTGCGACCACATTGGCACAGCCCACAACCGCCACCACGTATAACTTAACAGTTACCGACGTCAACGGATGTACAGCCACCGATCAAGTGACTGTGAACATCGACAACGGACAATGTGACATAAGCGGGTGTATGGACAGCGACGCATACAACTACAATCCACTTGCTACAATCGACGATGGATTCTGCTTGTATACTACAGGAGGCGTCAACAGCTGTCCAACCGACATTACCGGCGACGGTGTTACCAACGTCTCCGACTTACTGACCATGCTTGGAGGCATAGGCACCAGTTGTGAATAAAGATCAGAGAGGGAGGATTTTCGGATTCTCCCTTTTATTTTTTGATACGCCCTTCATAGATATCGATCCATTGTTGGGCTGATATTTTAGACGCCAGTTCTGATATCAGATCGAAAGGTATTTGATCGATTTTCTTGAAACGGATACAGCTTTTCCCCATGTCTAATTTGCCGGGCACCCGTTTACCATATTCCGACACGAACCAATCGAGCAAAGAATTATCCGCATAGATACCCATGTGGTAGAGGGCGATAAAATTCTTTTGAGAAGCGATATTCATGAAAGGCAAGGGTATTTTCGGGTCACAATGGTAGCCATTTGGGTAAACAGAATGAGGCACCACATAGGCAATCATGTTGTAAGAAATACACTCTTCGAAATCTTTCGGCAGTGCTGCATTCACAGCATCTCTAAGCTTTTGGACAGCGATTTTACGGTCTGGCTCGAGCGCATTTACATAGTCGTTGACAGTAGAGAATTGGACTTTCATACGTTGAAAGTAAGAAAACGTCGTGAATCTCTAAACTAAGAACATATCGACTTTCAAAAGAACATTTATATGATTATATATGAATGACCTACATCTTATTTTTATGTACCACTCTCCTACTCATCATCATGAATTCGGCATCGAGACTCAGTGCTAGAGCTCAGAAAGCACAATCTGACTGCCGATTAGAGCCGGACACTTTAAACAAAAAAAAGGAGGCTATAAGCCCCCTTCTCTCCGAAACAACACGCATCAGTGCGTTGCAGCACGACGGGTGAAGATTTTATTCAAAACACCTATCAACAGCACCATCAGTCCGAAAGCCAGAGGCAACGTCCATGGAGTGCTGCCACCTAAAACCGGAATGATCCAATTTTTCTTTTCATTCTTTTGATTCTCGTATTGATTGATGTAGTTCGAGCCATATTTGCCTTTCCAATCGGTAAGAGCCACCAACTCATCCATTTCCTTTTTGCGACGCATGTTCAACTCTTCGATGTAACGTTGTCCGCCCTCGCAGCTCAAATCACCTTGCGCAGGATGCGTCAAAATGTATCGACACTGATAGCGTTCTTGGTTAGGAGTAACCTGAAAGAACAAGTCTTGCGGGAAGTTTTCCCTATCGTATCGCACGTGCATACGGGTAAAAAAAGCGCGTTCATTCCAACTGTTGTTGGCGATCCAAGAGGCACCGGCTTGGACAAGATCTTGAGCGATAGGCGGCGGACCGATGCACGGATCGCATTTCACGCCCGCACTAGGACTAACATCCCAAGCGTATTCGAGGAACACAGCATTTTCACCTTCTCGGGTATAGGCTTTTTCGAATAGTTTTTTGTAGAATTCTCCAAATTCAGGCTGGACAAACAGAGGAATATTGCGATCGGTTGGCAGCTTTACAGTGCGGTAGTTGGTACACTCCACCCGTCCTTCACGAGTTAACGCATACACAATCATATCTTGAAACCCATTAGCGTTTGCCATACCCAAACGGATAGGCAGCATAAACCTGTCTGAATTGAACGTGATTTGCAAAGGCGATAAAAACTCGCTATTCGTGCCTTTGAATGTTGCCAGATTTACCTTCGCAACAAAAAACTTCATGTTTGATTTGATGTAAGGATCAAGCACCTCTTCGGCCGATTCTGGAATTTTGTAGTCATTATCGGTTAGCCAACGTTTCAAACCATCCGATTCCTTTGCTGATAGAATGAGGATTTCATATTCACCAACTTCGTATCGCGCCTCAATGGTTACTTGGTAATCTTTGCGAACCATGTTTGCAGAAGGAGCGAATTCATTAATTGCCATAGAAGTTAATTGAACGCTTTCTTGCATCGAATATTCAAACCTTGGAGTGCACGGATTTTCATCGTAATATTCTACCAGACGAGGGGCTGAGTAATCGTCGAGCGTATTAAAAATAGACCTGTTCACCACTTTGATATCCTCTCTTCGCAAGACCACCGGCACAGGAACTACCATAGCAAAGTCGTTCACTTCACCTGAAAAGTCGTTCGACATCGTAACAACTGTCCGCTCGCCATCCCGAACCAAAATGACTTCGCTTTTTTTATTGAACAGTTTTGCATCCGCTTTAGCGACATAGAAGCCGCAGAATGCCGACGATTGAATTGACGTTACAACGATCAGAATTGCAACGAGTAAGTGCTTGTATTTTGTCATGTTACCTTGTTATTTCGTTTTATTATTTATTGTTTTCGCCCACACGGGGCGGATGTTGAGTGTTTACCAGCTGAAATGTCGTCCGCGAAACCAATTATCGAGCAATGCAGTAACTGGTGCTGCGAAAAACAAAGCCCACATTGGAGCAGTATGGATGTAGAACTTGCTTGTCAGAATGAAAGTCAACAGAGCAATACCCACACCCCAAAGCATTCTTGCCAACCAACCACCTGGGGTTGTTTTGGGGTCTGTGATCATGAAAAATGCGAAGAGCAGTAGACTACCGTTTGTGAATTTATGAGTCACGACATCCCATTCCCAGCCGAGAAATACCACATTTCGCAAAAATTCCAATAAAAAGAGCGTACCGAGAAATGCAAGAGAAGTATCTATACGTCCGACCTTTAACAACACCATCGCTGCTGCTGAACCGAAAAAGAAGAGCAATACTGCGCTGCTACCCCATTGTCCCGGACTGATCCACGAATCACCAAAGAGTAAAATGGGGACAATGATTCCAAAATTTGCAGGATTAAAAATGTGGCGTTTTTTCCACTGAATGACGTACTTTGAACTTATTGCTAGAATTGGCGCTGCGGCCCAAAGTAGCGGGTTCGACGAGTGGAAAAGAAGCGACAATCCAAGACCGGTAATTAATCCGCTCTTCAGCGTATCCGCTTTTAGGCCTAGCCCCAACATCCACGCTGCTTGCGTGACCAGAGCGAAAGAGATAATCAGAAAATACGATTCAATTTGATCACTCCAGCCCAGTTGAATGATTCCAAAAATCAGAAACGAACTGAGGGCGCAGATTTGAAATAGCCTGGGATCGGTGAAGACAATCGGCATTTTGATTGTCTTTTTTAGAATGGCTGTTGTCATTTCGGAGTATTTTGAGTGCTGTACACCTCACGTTCGAGATGGTTCATTAAAAAGATGTTTTTTTATTAAAATTCCACATTTTTATCTTCGAAATACACATTAAACATTGATTACAAGAACATTACGATTTTAACTTTTTCTTATTCAGTCGGGCTGTATTGTCGAAACAACGCTTATTGATTATGTTTGCTGCATGGGAAAGAATCTTTCATTTTTCGGCTTTGCTATAATCGCAATTGCCTTGTTGGCTGGTTGTAAAGGCTGTGACAACAGTGTAGACCAAGCACATTTCGATGACAAAGCAGTTATTGAAATGCCTGAACAATACATCGCTCCTTTGGTAACCAACTTAGACGCGTATTTTAAAACGATGTCTGAAGAACGTTTTGAAGACTACGTTGAATTGGTTTACCCCGCTGTTTTCCTCACCGATTCTTCGAAAGCATTATCAATTAAAATGATGCAAGAATTCCTTGATATGGGTGTTCGAAACGTCACCGAATCGTTCAAATTGGTTTATCTATCGCCATTTGTTGAAGATTCAACGCAGTATTATGCGCTTGTCATGATGAATGTTAAGCACAAAATTATTTTTGGGGAGGCATATGCGGGTGACCCGGCGGAGCTAACACCCATGATCAGAAGTCAGTACGGAACTGATTCGTATACCTACGATCCGGTTAAACGGGAGTATGATATTTCAACGATATCTCGCATGTATGCCATTACCGACAAAAAAGAGATAAACTTCACTTTTTTGAACGATCAGTATTTGCACAGTCGTGATTTGGCTAACCTGTTGACTTATGATATCGTTTTCCCGCTGAAACAATACGAAGAAGTGCAGAATAAGCGCCTTAAGGCTGGTCAGTAAACTCATTCATCAAACCAGAGAAGAGTTGATCCATTTCATTTGGTGAGACTTGTTTGTACGCGACATCAATTTCGAAATCTTTTTCAGACACCTCGATGTTTTCGAATTTACGCGCTGTAAGTTTCATGCGCATACCGAAGTGCTCAATCTCATATCCTAAGAGCACATCTTCAATTTGATGATATTGCGTGAACCAATTCGGGTTTTCCAAACCTAGCGCATCGGTGTGCAACAAACGGATAGGCGGCATGCTATCGGTAGTAAATTTAGCGAAGGTCACTTTGCATGGAATGCCAGCTACCATTTCAACGTCATCTGTCTGCTCGTATTCAAAAATGGGCATTTCGCTTAGACGCTTAACAACTTCATTTTCAGACAACTTACAGAAGCTCTTATCTTGAAATGATTTAAGGACTTGATAGAGTAGATGTTCTTCATTGTCGGCAATGAACTCGGTTGTCACGATGCCTCCAATAGCACGCAAAGTACCACGAACTTCGTTGTCTTTAAACGTAACCACAAGTTCTTCCGGAAAAACGTTAACCAGCACACTTTCTTCGAGAAAAGGAAAGGTTACATCGTAATAGATAACACCCTCATCGGGTCCACCCGGACGATTACAGGATAAAAGGCTAATAAATGCGGGCAGCAGAATCAGTCGTACTTTAAAAAGTGTCAAGCTTATCATTTTAGTTACAGAGCGCAAGATGCAAGTAAAACTTCGAAGTTAAAAACTCTGTTATCAAAGTTATTGTAATACCCTGTATGAATAAACCCGATTGGCTACATTTGCGTAGCATTTCGAGCCTCTGAACCGACCCTTCAAAGGGCAGATCAACCTTATGGAACCGATTACAATCATAAATAATCCCAGTGAAGCCGGAGCAGGCACACGGGGCGCAAGTTTGGGATTTGCAGCCATGCAAGTTGCTGGATGGAAAAAGGGAAGCGACCTATTGAATCGCTATCCGCTTATTAACATAGCCGACAACAATTATGAGTTGTACGAGCCAGACCGCAATCCCTACGGACATCGCATCGCGGCGATATGTGAGGTTTTTGCGCGCACAGCCGAAACATTGGCAGACCTTTTCAACCAGAAACGTTTCCCAATTGTTATTGGCGGCGACCATTCTGTAGCTGCTGGTACTGTTTCGGGAATTAAAAAAGCGTATCCAGACAAGCGCATTGGGGTAATTTGGATTGATGCGCATGCCGACATTCATACTCCATACACCACACCTTCTGGCAATTTGCACGGCATGCCACTTGGTATTTTGCTTGGTATAGACAATGCCCATCACCGCAGAAATACTCCCGTTCAAGAAACCATTGAGGAATGGAATAAGATTAAAAACATATGGGACATTCAACCCAAAGTTTTACCTGAAGATGTGCTCTTCTTCGGTGTGCGCGACACAGAGATACAAGAGGATGCTGCCATCACTGAAATGGAAATCCGCAACTACTCGGTAGATGAAGTCCGCTCACGCGGAATTGGCGAAGTGATCAGCGATGCTGAAAAGCGCCTTTCAAATTGCGACCTTGTCTACATCTCTTTCGATGTCGATAGCATGGACCCAGAAGATGTTTCAAACGGAACAGGCACACCAGTTGCTCACGGCTTCTCTCCGCGCGAAGCGCAGTTGTTGATGGAGACCATGATCGACCGATTGCCCGTTTGTTGTGTGGAGTTCGTAGAAATCAACCCCACGCTTGACGACAAAGGGAACAAGATGGCCGAAACGGCTTTTGACCTTCTGGAACAAGTGGTAGGAAAGGTTGAAAAAACCTATTTCGGTAAATGAGACAATCGGCCTCCCTCCTTTTCATGTTGCGTCCGAAAATGTTTCGTGCGAATGAAGAAACTGCATCAGACAATAAATTCCAAACAGGAGCCGAACAACCTGTTGATCTAACAACCGAGGCCCAGGCAGAATTTGATGGCTTTGTGCATGTTTTGGAAGAAAAAGGGATTAAAGTATATGTCGGACAAATCACCGACGACCTCGATACGCCAGATGCGCTTTTCCCTAATAACTGGATCAGTTTTCATGAAAATGGCGTCATAGCCATATACCCCATGATGGCCGAAAATCGCAGGTTAGAGAAACGCGAATACCTCATTGAAGAGATTGTAAACCACATGGGTTTAGCGTTGGATGAAATCATGGATTTCTCTGAGTTCGAAGATCATGAAAGCTATCTAGAAGGCACGGGCAGCTTGGTTATTGACCGACAAAATGAAATGGTGTACGCTGCGTTGAGCGAGCGGACAGATGAAAAGGCTGCGCGGATATTCTGTGATGAATTCGCATATCAAGGTATCCTCTTCGACACATTGCTCGATGGCTCACCGATCTACCATACAAATGTTATGATGTCGATAGCCACAGACTTTGTTTTATTATGCAGCGACGTTATCTCCGATGAAGAAGAGCGAAAACTTGTAATCAACAGTCTATCGCAGAGTGAGCGTGAAATCATTTATCTTACTATAGAACAGATGCGCAGCTTCGCTTGCAATGCCCTCGAAGTATACAACGAAGACGGAGGGAAATTTCTAATCATGTCGAAAACGGGCGTCGACTCCCTTAACGCAGGACAAGTATCGGCCATACAGAAATACGCCGAAATCGTACCTGTTAATATTCAAACAATCGAACGCCACGGTGGCGGCAGCGCAAGATGCATGCTGTGCGAAGTATTCTTGCCAAAATTATAAAGTGATGCAGCGAATAGAAGATATTTTAAGAGCAGTTGTTATAACGGCAACGCAAGAGTTATTTGGTCAAGCTGCTTCTGGTGAGCAGATCCAGTTTCAGAAGACAAGAAAAGAATTCGCAGGCGACATCACCATTGTCGTTTTTCCGCTGACCAGACTTTCGAAGCAATCACCCGAAGCTACTGCTGAGTCCATCGGCACATATATTCTTTCTCATTTCGCTAGCGCGGATGCTTTCAGCGTAGTTAAAGGGTTCTTGAACATTGAATTGAAGGCTACTTTTTGGACTTCCTTTTTGAAGGAAATGAGCTCACACGAGAAATTTGGATTTGGAGCGAAAGGATCTCGCGGACCGATCATGGTAGAATATTCATCGCCGAATACCAATAAGCCATTGCACCTCGGACATCTGCGCAACAACTTTTTGGGATACAGTGTGGCGCGCATATTAGAAGCTTACGGACATGAAGTTGCGAAAGTGCAGATCATCAACGACCGTGGCATTCATATTTGCAAATCCATGCTTGCATGGCAGCGCTTTGGGAATGGTGAAACACCCGCCAGCAGTGGCTTGAAGGGAGATAAGCTCGCCGGTAAGTACTACGTAGCCTTCGATAAAGCCTACAAAGCTGAAATCGCTGAAGGCATTTCGACTGGCAAATCAGAAGATGAGGCAAAAGCTTCTGCTCCAATCATGCTGGCTGCCCAAGAGATGTTGCTCAAATGGGAACAAAAAGACCCTGACACCATTGCCCTATGGAAGACCATGAACGGCTGGGTGTATGAAGGGTTTGATGCCACATACCGCGAAATGGGCGTAGACTTCGATAAGTTATATTACGAATCAGACACCTATTTACTCGGAAAAGAAACCGTAGATCTCGGTTTGGAAAAAGGAGTATTCTACCGACGTGAAGATGGTTCGGTATGGTGCGATTTGACGGGAGACGGACTCGACGAAAAACTCTTGCTTCGCAAGGATGGTACAGCAGTATATATGACTCAAGACATTGGGACAGCCATCATGCGTTTTAGAGAATACCCCGGTTTGCTTTCGCAGATTTACACTGTAGGAAATGAGCAAGAATACCATTTCAAAGTGCTTTTCCTCATCTTGAAAAAACTGGGTATTCCGGGTGCTGAAAACTGTGTACACCTCAGCTATGGTATGGTTGAACTACCTGAAGGGAAAATGAAATCCCGCGAGGGAACAGTAGTTGATGCCGACGATTTATTGGCAGAAATGGCAGCTACTGCCCAAGCCATCGCTGAAGAGCAAGGTAAACTCGAAGATGTATCAGCAGATGAAAAAACCGTTCTCTATAAAACCATCGGATACGGTGCTTTGAAGTACTTCTTATTGAAAGTAGACCCGCGCAAAACAATGTTGTTCGACCCGAAAGAATCCATCGACTTCATCGGTAATACAGGTCCATTTATACAATTTAACTACGTCCGTACACGGGCTATATTGCGCAAAGCGGATGCTGCTGATTTAAAAGCAGACTGGCACATAGACAACCTTTCAGATGCTGAACGCGCCTTGATAAAGAAGTTGTACGAATTCCCAGACATCCTTGCCACCGCTGCTCAAACATTAGATCCATCGCAGATTGCAAACTATGTATACGACGTTGTTAAAGAGTACAGCTCATACTACCAAGTATCGCCCATCTTGAAAGAAGAAGACCCGAACATCCGCAGTATGCGCTTATCACTCACTGAGCAGACCGGAAAAATAGTGAAAGCAGGCATGGAGCTTTTAGGCGTAGCGATGCCTGAAAGAATGTAACACAGGTCTATGAAACCCTGAAGAAACGCTCCAATTTTTGATTGTTGGTGACCATGCGAAAGGTGTACCTTCCGGCCTGCAAACCGTGATTGGAGCGCACCGTGTGCTGTCCGCCCTCGAAATCGGAATTGCAAACTTCTATCACGCTGTTGTCGGTTACAATCTCAGCTTTCACCCGCATACTCGCAGGCAAGGTAAAAGAGCAAATCACCTCCCCGTCTATCTCTTGCAACCCATTTTCATCGATGCTTGCATATTGGGCAGTTCCTACATTGTCTTTAGAAAGAAATTTTACCAAACGCTTGTAAAGCACAAAAGCCAGCAGTGCCACCAGCATCAGCAGCAAAGCATCTCGTCCGTAAATTAAATACTGCTCCATATTACAAAGAGATAATGCCTTCAATTTTAGAAGCTTCCCGGTAAAAATCAAATATTTGATCCGCATTGAGCATCATAGCTCGAATGGTACCGGCTACGTAGTTGCCTTTTCCACTTTCTCTCCATCTAAACTCAGCCGATTCACCAAAAATTTGAATCAGCGTTTTCACCTTCTCTGGATCGTTGGGGATAACGAATTTAAACATGTAGATCGACGGCCAATGGTGGATTTCATCGAGACGTTTGCGCAACGCATCTAAGCGTTCTTCATCTTCATTTTCGCTCATGGTGCAAAGAACGGGAAAAATCACATTCGACGATTGGTGTAAGTCAAAATGCAGACAATACCCAGCAAAATTTCTCGAAATTAACCGTTCTTTGCGGCATGTTAGAATCAGGATTTCGATATTTCATTTTTTACAAGCCATTCGGCATACTTGCGCAGTTTACCGACGAAGGAAACCGTGAGGGCATAGCGAGTGTTGCTAATTTTCCGCCTCACGTATATCCTGTCGGACGGTTGGAGGCCGAGAGTGAAGGATTGTTGTTGCTTACCGACGACAAACGATTGAACAAGCAAGTGCTTGATCCAACAATCGGACATTGGCGTACCTACCTCATACAAGTGGAAGGAGATATTACTCCACAGGCCGTGCAATTACTAGAAATACCGATGGAGATAAACCTCAAGACAAAGCTTTACAGAACGCTTCCATCGAAGTGTGAGCGCTTGTTTGAAGAGCCTGATCTACCTGAAAGAAATCCACCTGTCCGTTTTAGAAAATCGCAACCTACCAGTTGGATACGTCTCGAGCTTCGGGAAGGCAAAAACCAACAAGTGCGAAAGATGGCGGCACAAGTTGGCTTCCCTGCTTTGCGATTGGTTCGAGAAGGCATGGCCGGCATGAGCTTGGATGGATTGCAGCCAGGTGAGTTCCGTGAGATTGATGGCAGTGAGGTGTATGAAAAGCTGCGCATGTCGCCAAAACGCCGATAGCAATGGTTATTCTCCGCGCTATTCACATCATTTTTGTTTATCCACTTGTGATATTGTGGACCATCATTTCAGGTTTCACGGGGATGATTATCGCTGGGATATTTCAGCAACCTGACCTCACGCTGCGGTTTGTCCCCGGTAAGATGTGGGCCCCAGTGATTTTGTTTCTGCTTGGCATCCGCGTAAAAGTAACGGGTAAAGAAAATGCGAACAAGAAAGGTCCATCGATTTACGTCGCCAACCACAGCTCTCAAATCGACATCCCCGTTTGTGTCATGTCGATACCAGTCAATCTGAATTTCATCGTAAAACAGGAATTAAAAAAGAGTCCCGTCGTAGGCTGGTATGTTTCTGCTACCCGACAGATATTTATAGACCGATCAGACAAAGACGCTGCCATGCGCAGCATGAATTTGGCGGCAGAGCGAATAGCAAACGGACGAAGTGTATTGGCCTATGCTGAAGGAACGCGGTCAAAAGACGGTAAAGTGAAGATTTTCCGCAGAGGATCTTTTCTCATTGCCGAGCGTGCAGACATTCCCATTACCCCAATCGCCATCAAAGGCGCGTTTGAATGTCTGCCCCCGAAATCATATTTCACCCGATCAGGACTTGTTGAGATCACCATCGGCGAGCCATTTCGTCCGTCGGAAGTGGAATACAAAACCACAGAAGACCTTGCTGAGATTGCCCGTCAGCGAGTTATCGCCTTGCGTGGTGAGGAATAATTACAGTTTCAAAGCCAGTTTGTACCCTTGCTCGATTGCTCTTTTAGCGTCCAATTCACCCGCCTTATCGGCACCGCCGATGATGTGAACCGACTCGCCGGCAAGGTCGTCGTATATTCCGCGTTGCGATTCTTGTCCGATACAAAGCACCACATTATCAACTCTCAGCAGCTCCTCTTTCCCATCAATCGTCACCACCAGACCATCTTCCCTTATTTCCTTGTATTCGACGCCCGTTAGCATTTTCACCTTACCCTTTTTCAGTTCTGCGCGGTGAATCCATCCAGTTGTTTTACCCAGTCCGGCACCCATCTTCGTCTCTTTTCTTTGCAAGAGATAGATTTCCCGATCACCGGCATGCGTTTTAGCCCCTTTTTCGAGCAAACCACCGCGGTGTTCAACCTTCGAATCGATGCCCCAGCTCTCGAGGAAATCATCCACCCCGTGCGGGTGAAGAAGAAATTCAGCGACATCGAAACCGATACCACCGGCACCCATTATCGCCACACTTTTCCCGCAAGATTTTTCGCCTCTCAGCAATTCCGGATACGAGATGACAAGCGGTAAATCGGCCCCTTTTAGTTTCGATTTACGCGGCTGAACGCCGGATGCTACAACAATTTCGTCATATTTCCCTTTCAGATCAGCAGCTTCAACACGGGTATTGAGGTGCAGCTTCACCCCTGTTTTAGCGATCATCGTTTTAAAATAGCGGATCGTTTCATTGAACTCCTCTTTTCCTGGAATCCGACGTGCCAGATCAAACTGTCCGCCGATATCGCTCCCCGCTTCAAAAACCTCGATAATATGTCCGCGCTGCGCCGCTGCAACCGCGAACGACAACCCCGCTGGTCCGGCACCCACCACCGCAATCCGCTTCGCTTTTGCAGGAGTTGGTTGCAGCTCCGTTTCGTGGCACGCACGCGGATTCACCAAGCACGTCGCAATTTGTTGTTTGAAGATATGATCGAGGCACGCTTGGTTGCAAGCGATACAGGTGTTTATCTCATCTCTACGTCCATCAGCAGCCTTATTAATCAACTCAGGATCAGCGAGAAACGGACGAGCCATGGATACCATATCGGCACAGCCATCGGCCAGCACCTGTTCAGCCACTTCCGGCATGTTGATGCGATTTGTGGTTACAAGAGGAATGTTTACCTCACCCATCAGTTTTCGGGTAACCCAGGCGAAACCAGCCCGCGGAACCATCGTAGCGATGGTTGGAATGCGTGCTTCGTGCCAACCAATGCCCGTGTTAATGATGTTTGCCCCTGCTTTTTCAACCCGTTTTGCCAGTTCAACAATTTCTTCCCAATAGCTACCATCGTTAACCAGATCGAGCATAGACAGTCTGAAAATGATGATAAATTCTTGCCCCACTTCTTTTCTAACACCCTCAACAATTTCGATAGCAAAGCGAATGCGATTTTCGAAACTTCCGCCCCATTTATCGTTACGCTTGTTCGTTGCAGGCGCTATGAATTGGTTGATCAAGTATCCTTCCGACCCCATTATTTCGACACCATCATAGCCCGCAATCTTTGCCAGTTTCGCTGCGCATACGAAGCTACGGATGGTTCTATTCACCCCGAAATTCGACAGCGCCCGCGGCTTGAAGCGATTTATAGGAGCCTTTATGGCAGATGGTGCCACACAGAGTGGATGGTATCCATATCGGCCAGTATGCAAAATTTGCATGCATATTTTACCCCCTTCACGGTGCACCGCTTCGGTAATAACCTTGTGGTTTTCGGCATGAGACCGACGCGTCATTCGCATACCAAACGGCGCTACCCAACCTTCGCGATTGGGCGCCACGCCCCCTGTAACGATCAATGCCACTCCACCTTTTGCACGCTCAGCATAAAAAGCCGCCATGCGTCCGAAGCCATCCTTCTCCTCTTCCAATCCAGTGTGCATCGACCCCATGATCACCCGGTTTTTTAGCGTTGTAAAACCGAGATCTAGCGGGGTAAATAAAAGCGGATACTGTTCCATGAGCTGAAGTTAGTTGAGATCAGGGAAACGATCGACAAAATCGTTGCGCTTCTTTTTCGACGCCACCAATTGGAAAACAAACTTTTCACCTGCTTCATCCTTCACCTTTCGTTTGTCATCTTTCAATTCAGTCAACGTATTTATGAAATCTTGGTCGGTAGCAGTGATATTCATGATTCCGAGTTTGTATTCAAAGAAATACCAAGTACCTGGATCCAGTTCGATATAGACACGTAGAACATCGGCACTACGCGACTTCACCATTTCGATTTTCCCTTTTACGTATTTGAACACCTGTTTTTTGTCTAGTGAGGCAATACCAATAGGACCTTGGGATATGAACGACTCTTCGACATCATCCCAAATGAAATGAACATCAGCCAAGTACAAGGTTTTTTGCAACTCCTGCGGAATACGTTTGAACTGTCCGTTTAGCGTTAATTCAGAAATCACCTTATCAGATTCTTCCTGGCTCATCACCTCGCGAATGGTTTTCTCATAATTCGTTTTTGTTATGTCTACCGGCTGCAAACCAGGCCATTGCTCCAACTGTTCCGTCATACGTTTCAGCATGCCTTCATCGAAGAAAAAATCGATCGACATCGTTCCGCTTACTGCGATAGAGTCGGTATTTGTATTGTTTTCGATATCACCGAAAGATTTCACTTTCACGTGTCCGAAATCCAATTGATAATTGATTTCTCCATCACCCTTGATCATACAATTTTCAGTATTGAACGTTACTAGGTTACCCGCCAATTTCGGTTGTTTGATTTTCTCCTTGCTACCGATTTTATAAGTTTTAGTCGGCTTATCGTAAAACAAGAACCCAATGGCCTCGATTAGAGGGGCATCGTTTCTATCTTTCTTACGAGATAGGAACGAACCATAGACATCAATTGGAGTGTCATCGGCCACCATGACACCCGCACCTAGCTTGGCCATGCCGATGTCGCGCATATTGGTATCGACAGGGATATAGATTTCCTTTGGGTTAATTTCAGAGCGGAATTTAAACCAACCACGCTCGATGTTCGCGCAGTTTTGCATAATGCGAGTTCCCCCTTCGAACGTTAAGTTTTGTGCATTTGCATACAGTTCGAACTTACCTTGGTATTCGAAGAAAGGCGAAAGCATAAATGCTGCATCATCCGCGATAGCGCCCTTGCCAATTGTTTGGAGCGTGCTATCGACCTCAATTTTATCGATTTTAATGATTTGCTCCATTTTGTTTTCATCCACGTACGTGTACATGCCATCGCCGTAGTATTCCTTCTTCCCTTTGATTTCGATGTTAGCGTCGAACACCCTGTGGTATTGCGTTACATAGTTTGAGATGACAGTCGCCCTTGTTAGCGGATCCATCGCGGCACGTTTGCGGATATAAACCATACCGCTATCAGGAAGCACACGAGAATCGGCCACCGTGATGAATTTCACCTTGCGGCAACGGATTGTTGACGTTTTAACATCATACAACGCATTAGGAGCGAGGAAGTTAAGTGAATCTTGGGTCTCATGCACGGAGAAGAAATTGCTCAAAGTCTGATCTTCAGCCGTATCGATAACGAAGTCTTCAGCTGGTTTTCTGTTTGAGCTAAGTTCCATTTCATTCTTATCCATAAACCACTTAAACTCATCCATGAAACAGATGTATTGGTTTGCTGGGAATTCGATTTTCGTTTCACCGCCATTGGATTTAAACTGCCCCATTCGCTTATCGAAATCGACATCTGCGCTTACGTTATCAGTCTTGAAAGCCAAGGCTCCTAGATCTACATTTGAGAGCTCAAAGTTTGATGTGTCGGCAAGAATTTTCCTCGCTGTGTACCTGAATTTTTCTGAGCCCAGAACAGATTCCGAGAACTCCATATCCCCATTCCCTGTCATGCCTTCAGGCTCTAGTTTGAGGGTACCCTTCAAAACAGCCTCATCATTGAAGAAGGTCAGCGGTTCATCTTTGGTAGTTGTAGAAGTCAGGAAGTTTTGGTAGGGTTTGAACACAAGATCAGTAGCGCCACCCATTACTCTCGGCACCTCTTTTCCCCCGCGTTTCTCTTTGTTTTCAAATCGTCTTGTCCGACCAATTGTTGAATCTGGTAAAAATATAAACTGGTCAGATTCAGCGTTTGCAGTGAGGTAATCGACAGCACCATTTCCTTGCAACCCATTGTAATTGAGTTTGATATCTGTCGTAAACTTACCTACACCTTTGTAAAGCGGCAATCCACTTCCTGTGGTGGTAAGATCAAATCCAAGCGCGTTATCCTCCATCAGAACCAAAGGTTCAGTTATTTCGGGGAAGATACCTGCCGACACCAGCGAACCATTGAATTTGAGATCCCCTTTAGAGAAATTATCGAGGCTATCGATTGTAAACGGCAAAATTTGGTAGTAGAACTTATCGCGTTTGTAGGCTCCTTTTTGGATGCGGCTATTGTCGTAATAGACGTAAGAATTCCGTTCACAATTGAAAATTGGGTATTGAGGATAGACTTTCGATTGCGTTCCAGACTTGTTCGTTGGCGAATCGATTCGCAGGGTTCCAGAGATATCTTCCAATACGTTTTTGACACGTGAGCGCGGACGTTTGCCATCTAAACCCACGGGACCTTCTTCGTCTTCCACATAAATGCGGCAACTATCAACAGCGAGAAGGTCGATTTTAAATTCCTCATAATTGAAGAAATAATCCTTTCCAATAAACTCAAAATTACCTGCCCATACACGTCCGCCAAATTTGAAATCCCTGTTTTTCTTTACGATCACCTCCTCGTTAGAAGGATTGATCGTTACGTTCTGAGAATCAGACAATTGGATTCTTTTAATCCCTTTCAGTAAGAGATTGTAGTTGAGCAGATTCAACTGAGCATTCTTCGTTCTACCATCGGTTTCACTGTTGAAGAGCAGCACATCATAGTCTCTTTTGCCACTTGCATTTTCGATGTAGTTGAAGAGTTTTTGCTGCACCACACAGTACTTCGTATTCAAATCATAATCTACAAAACCCGTGTTGGCCATATTGATAAGCAGCACTTCCGACTGTTCTTCTGACAACCGCATATAGCCGCCCAGTTCATAGGCATAAAAACTGTCTTTGTTGTTCTTTTTTATGTAATCGCTCACTTCAATCAGCGGATGCAGATTGCTAAATCCGATCATGTTATCGTAGCGTTCCTCCTTGAAAAAAGTGTTTGATTCGAAAGCAGCATAATGTTGTGTTGATCCAAAGATCGAACCCATTTCAATGAGAGGATCATCGATATTCCAATATAGCGCTTCGAAGAACATATCCAAGTTATGGTATGTGTTTATGTACGGACTTTTAGAAAGACCTTCATCGCTTCTGATAAGCACCAATTCACGAGAAGTACGATCGAATTTCAGCGACACATCAGGGTGAGTGATAATAGATTCCTCGATTTTAAATTCTACAGAAGTGTGAGGGGAATTGAATCGATCAGGGCGAATAACGAATTCCAGAGAACGGGCATCGAGAAATGGTTTTCCATCTCTGTAGAAACGCAGCATCGCAGGTTCTTCAGTAGTGCCAGTTCCTGCCAATTTGCTACCCCGCATGGTGAAACCACCGTCGTAGTCTACATTTTCAAAAATGTTCTTGATTTGCAGCCTTTTGTTGTACGATTCAAAACGCGGATAGCTGGCATCTTCTGCCGTTTTATCCGCCAACACCTTTTCTGTTAGTTGTCCGATCAGCGGTTTATCAAAATATTCATTGTAAAACAGCACACTATCAATGATGTACGTCGTTCCTTTGATCCGTACATCGTATTTTCCAAATTCCGCATAGGTTGTTGTTGGATCAAATTCCGCCCGGTCCCATTGCACGCGCCCTCCATCACCATCCCATTTATTGGTTAAAGGATAATAAATACCTTTTGTATCGTAGATTACCGTGCTATCACCTTTCGACAATCCGATCAGGTTACCGCCAGGGAAAACGATGGATGGAATTGAGTCAAAGACAAAATCGTAGCTAGCATTCGAAAACTTCCATTCGACGGCACCTGTTGCATAAAAAGCTTGGCGTTCATATAGAGAAGCTGACGTCTCAATAAATCCGGGCAGTTGTTTTTTAAGTTTTTTATCATCGAGCATCTTATACATGAAGTCGTGCCAAGTCATAAAAAACTCTTCCGGTTTCCGCGAACGCGGGTAATACATGACCGCCCTCAGATATTCATAGAAAACGGGATATGCAGACAATTTAGCATCTTGGAACTTATTGCATGCTTCAACGGTTTTCGACTTCATCAGAGGGGTTATGGCACCCGACATAAAGATTGGACCGAACTCTTCTTCAGCCCATTTTTTGCCTTCTTTTTTCGAGTCTCCCAGTAAATTTGCTAGCTCTTTTACAAATTCATCTGGAATCTTCGAAAACTCCTTCTTTTTTTGTCCGTGCACTGCTGACAAGCAACACAGCATAAAAACCACATTTAATACTACTCGTTTCATAGGCTTAAAAATCGCACACTAAAAATCGCACTTCTCAGACAAGAAACGAGCCGTTTTGGGAAATGTTATGACGTTGAAGGTGTTGACAGGATTTTGTCATTTAATTTCGTTTTCTCAGGGGATTTGGTGTGGTTGGTTGCTCTCGGGGAGGTGGAAGGTTAATGATTTGGTCCATTTGCGACTTTTATTGATTATCCGCAATCGTGCCCAAGGACCGAATCAGGTTTTCAACCGCGATTTTGAAGATTTGAGATTCATCTCTCAGGTTGTAGCGAAAGGCAAATTCATCGATATAGAGTTGCAAGTAATAAGGCATCACAAAATGATGCACACCCTTGAGCTTGCAT
>WGNM01000014.1 GCA_016124575.1 Cryomorphaceae bacterium | reverse complement strand
AATTCTCAATCACACTGCCGCAAGTAGTCCCAAAAATCAATTTGCGTTCTCGAATATTCAAGTCGATGTCACCCAGAATGTTTATATCAATACGTGCCTTATCACCATTGACAATGTAATCGTATTTCAACTTGCCGTCGACAATAGAAAAATGCACATCGGTATCGGGCCAGACTTTTTTAAGGGTGAAAGAAGACACTGTTGCACAGCGAGAAGCATAGCAATTGTTACTAATAAAATTGGAGTAACCCAGTAAACTATCAATTTCAGATGGTATTCCGTTAAATAGACTTTCCTTCCACTCAAGTTTAAAAGCATGGGTTCGGATGGACTTTTCCTCACGAACAGTCGAATGCGTTGTAGTATAATTTAAATCGTGCGGATGCGCAACATCAACGGTAATCCCATCTTTTTCAATGTAGTAATTGATATTGCCTTCAGAAAGCCCAAACAACACGTTTTCAGGCCACTGCCCTTTGTTTTCGATGTATTGGGCGGTAGAATAATGTGTTAGAAATAAAAAAAAGATGAAAATGCGAAAGCGTATCATTTTTTTACAATCCTAGCGAAATGTAACACTTAATTCTAGAACCAATGAAGACTTTCTTTACAAAACATCTATCTATCTATCTATCTATCTATCAGTAGTTTGTGTTGACGCATGGTCTCAAGGTGTCTGGACAGTTCAACCGGATTGCGAAAATTTAACAAACTCCGAGATAATATTTAGCTTCTCTACATTTCCAACGAATATAAATTTAAGTACTATTTGGGTGACCGGGGCTGTACTTGCAGGTTATGAAGTGGTTGGTTCATCTGTGCTTTTTACTTTGACTATTGATTTATCAGCTTCTGGGGTAGTGTCAATTGGCTTTGACGATGTTAATGGTGTTCCGCTTACTTTTTCAACATCCTATGCGCAAGTGGTGCCTATCAACTTCAATTCCTTGAATCCAATTGTTGCAATTGACTGCGGTCAATTAGAAGGATCCATTTCTTTTCCTCAATTAGTTGGATTGCAATATAGTTTAGGCTGGTTTCCAAACCTAGGAACTTTCAATTCTTTGAACGTAACAATTAACGATTTGCCAGCAGGTAATTTTACTGTGGTTGTATTTGACCTTGCTTGTGGCGCAAGTCAGGTCTTGCCCATCATCATCCCCGACGGGCAACTTTCATACACTATCGATCAAGTTACCCCAATTACACTTTGCACAAGCCAAACCGTGCAAGCATCAGGAATGACAGAAGGGACTGTTCAACTTTCAATTACTGGTGGCTCAGGTTTTTATGATTACAACTTCGATAATGCGGGTGGCGCCCAAATACTGCCAAGTGTTGGGGTGTATACTGGAATTGACCTTGCAGGAACGTATGAATTTGATGGAGTTGATTTGGTGACTGGGTGCACTATACTCGATGCACCATATACGATTCCTGAGATAGCCATAGATTTAGACATTGTTGTTAACGAGCTTCAACCCATGATTGATAATGGAGCTATTGTACTTCAAACAGCGACGTTGGAGGCTGAGATGACCTTTTCTAACAATGGGCTCTATTCTCTTGTTTATGAGTGGTCGCCTAGTGGCTTTTTGGATGATGGTAACGGCATGTACTCGGAAATTGATGTAGAAGAGACCTATACCGTTAACGTTGATATAAATGGTGGCATTTGTCAAGCATCTACAACTTATGATGTTATTTCAACATTGTGTGTTTTGGAAGCGGATGTAAATTTAGATGGTATTGTAAACACTCTTGATTTCCTAGCAATAGCAGGCGCTTATGGCAGTTTTTGCAATAATGTGGATCCTTGTCCAGCAGACATAAATAACGACGGTGTTGTCAATATTGCAGATGTGTTGATATTCATACAAATGAATGGCTTGTCGTGGTTTGATGTTTGTGGTAACGATTAGAACCAACTGTATGCACAAAAAAAGGCGATCATCACTGATCGCCTTTTTTTGTGAGTAAGAAAATGTGTTACGGACAAGCCGAACCGAATGCAGAAAGGAAATCCAATAAGTCACCAGAGCCCACTATGCCATCATTGTTTAAATCGGCAGCGCATGAATCAAACGTACATGAACCATCGTCGCAACCCGCATCAGCGTCGTAATTCGAAGCTGCAGGGTCAGTGCAACCTGGGAAAAAGCATGTTTGGTTGTCGATGGTAGCAATCGGATTGTAATTGCAAGCGGTTGCATACGTGCAGCCGGTAGAACAATTGATCAAACTGTTATTGCAGATGGTATCCCAATCTGTTTGTGTGCAGTAAAGATCAGCACTTAGAATTTGCAACAGGCAGCTTTGATTGCTTACTACTTGGTAGCCACTCGGTGGAGTGCAACCAAATACTGCTGGCTGATTAGGTGTAGTAGGGTCATAAGGAATGAACCACTGTGTATCGGTGCAACCAAAATCACACTGGTCATAATTGAACTGACAAAAGGCATCCCATGAAACGGAGCCGCAAAAACCATCTGAACCAAGCACGCTTATAACACAATCCTGATCAGGTTCCCAATACCCAACTGGAGCAGTGCAACCTTGAACAGGCATGGCCGAGCCAACTTCTATGGGAATGTACCAAGAGACTGGTGAACAACCAAATGCACAAAGGTTGTAAGCGTTGTTACAAGTTCCATCCCATGTATTCACAATGCAGAAACTGTCGCTATCAATAATCGATATCACGCATTCTTGATCAGGCGTGTAGTAGCCTTGAGGCGCTGTGCATGCATAAACCGCAGGTGAGATGCCAATTGCGTAAGGAATATGCCACGAAGCTGTTGCACATCCTAAAGCACATGTGTTATAGGCTTGTTGACAGGTCAAATCCCAGAAGCTATTAACGCAATACGGGTCGTTAGCGATAATTTGTTGCATGCAGATCTGGTTTGGCGTCCAATACCCAGCAGGTGGGAAACATTCATAAATAGCAGGTCCCGAGCTAACATCCACAGGAATGTGCCAAGAAGCATCTGTGCAGCCATACAGACAGGTATTGTATGCACTTTGACAAGGACCATCCCAGGAAACGTCGTTGCAATAGTTGTCATTAACCATTACCGAAGTTATGCAGGCAGCGTCAGCCAACTGATATCCAGCAGGAAGCGTACATGCAAAAACAGCAGGTCCTGACCCGATTTGATAAGGTATCGACCAAGCGGGCGCAGCACATCCAATGCACGCATTTAAGGCGTTTTGACAAGTGAGATCCCAGTTGTTGTTCAAACAAAATGGATCATTGGCAATGATTTGGTTCATGCAGATTTGGTTTGGAAACCAGTAACCAGTGGGTGCATCGCAGGCAAGAACCGCCGGACCAGCATTCAACTGCACAGGAATAAAATAGCCGGTGTAGGTGCAACTGCCATTGTCGACGGTGGCTGCAGGGTTGTAATTGCAAGCATTCGAGTTGGTGCATCCCACCTGCGCGGTGGCTGCTGTACCTAGAAAGGTGAGCATCGCGGTAGCAACCAGTCCGACGAGTCGTCTGTAAAGAGTAGATTTCATAAGATTAGCATTTAATTGGTTTTATAAAGGCAGGAAAATTTGGTACACAAGTGTAATCAGGTTTTCTAAGTTTAGATGCCTTCAATGAGCAAATGGAATGTTTGAATGAGCCGTTGACCGAAATAAAAAACCGCCTTCGAAATAATTGATGCGCATAGACCTAAAGTCTGCATTGCATTCAAATATTCCGAAGACGGTTGAATTGAAGTATAAATGGTCTACCTCATTATTTCATGCTTTCTTTTTGATTTCCAGGTGTTTCCTGTGAAGTCTGGGATGTCTACGCGCATGCTGTCTTGCGCAACACTCAATTCACTAAGCGGTGTAATCGCACTCCATAGTACACCGTCGTAGACGTTGAAATCGAGGGCTATGCCTTTGTTCAGACAATGTATCAATCGCCACATCATGATAAAATCCATGCCACCATGTCCGATGCTCTTGGCCCTCGCCTCATCGCCCAGGGTTTTCCAAAAGGTATGCTTGTATTTTTCTTGATATTCGTTGTATTTCTGCTCATCGGCCCAGCGATGCCAATCCCAGGTTGGACCGTGATCGAGGTACAAGCGGGATGGATACCCTTGGTGCACGGCCCCTGTTCCACAAAGTGTGTTGATGCGTGAATATGGCCTTCCTGTATGGGTGTCGAACTGCAACATCACTGTTTTGCCGCCAAAGGTTTTTAGCAGTGTTGTATTCATATCGCCGCAGGCATATTGCTGCGGCAGATTGGTGCCCACTACGGCTTTCGAAAGTGCCGATTCTTTCGAACTCATCGATACGAGGTGACTGTAATAATCACCACGTCCGATATCGAAATACATGCTCACAGGGCCCAATCCATGCGTGGTATAAAGGTTTCCGTTGCGGTGCTCATGGTGAAAGATGCGCCACTGATTTTCGTAATATTTTTCATCCATCATGAGCATCCTCAAATCGTGGATATAGGCGCATTCGGCGTGCGTTAAATCGCCAAAAACACCTTCATCAACCATCTGCATGAGCCACAATTCTTCGTCGTTATAGCAACAATTCTCGAGCATGATATGATGTCGGCCTGTGCGCTCAGAAGTTTCGATGATTTGCCAGCATTCTTCGAGGGTGTATGCGGCGGGGACTTCTGAAGCGACGTGTTTTCCGTTCTCCATGGCGTATAGGGCCATTTCGGCGTGCAGCTCCCACGGCGTGCAGATGATAACGAGATCGATGTCGTCTCGCTGCATGACTTTTTTCCATGCTTCCGCACCGTCGGCAACCAGGTCTGGCTTTTTTTCCTGCCAGTCTTTCATGATGGTGGCTCCACTTTCGTTTTTTTCTTGTTTCAAATCGCACAAGACAACGATTTCAGCATTTTTATCGCGTAGCATCAATTCAAACATCTCAACCAGCGACGCACCTCTGTTGCCCATTCCGATAATGGCGGTGCGCACTGTTTGAATGGGAGCCGTGGCAAAACCCACTCCTTTGCCAAAAGCACGGTGTTCGTCTTTCACCAGTCGTTCAAGCAGTTCTTGGTTATCAACTGTTGCGCCTGCTGGTAGCGAAAAGAAGGCAGCCATGGAGGCTGAAAGTTTGAGAAAGTCGTTGCGTTTCATTATTCAAGGTTCAAAGGCTTAAAGATAGCAGAACCTTTGAATTATGCCTTCACGCGATGGATGCCGGGTTTGTATGGCGCGGAGAGCAATTCCTCCATGCGCAAAAAGTCGGCTGGGTTGTTTACGAAGTCTACATCTGAAGTGTCGATTATAACCACACGCATTTTTTTGTGCTGCTTCATAAATGTGAAATAGCTCTTTTCGATGTTTTGAAGGTACTGATCGGCAATTTTTTGCTCGTATACTCTCCCGCGTTTTTTGATGTTTTCTTGCAGTTTTTCAACCGGAAGGTATAGGTAGGCCAACAAATCTGGCTTTGGCAGGTTACTTTCGATGATCTTGAAAAGCTGGTTGAACAACTCAAATTCGTCGGCCCCCAAATTCGCTCGTGCGAAAATGTAAGATTTGTTGATGAAATAATCGGAAACGACGACACTCTGGAACAAATTTCGGTTTGCGAGTTCATTTTTTAGCTGGCTAAAACGTTCAGCCAAAAAAGACAGCTCAAGTGGGAATGCATAGCGATCTGGATTCTCGTAAAAGGGCGGTAGAAATGGATTTTCAGCAAACTCTTCCAGTACCAATCGTGCACCGTGCTTTTTGGCTAAAGCAGTCGCCAGCGACGTCTTTCCAGCGCCAATGTTGCCTTCGATGGCTAAATAACTGTAGGGTAGGGCCATTTTTTTACTTCCAATTGATCACTGCATTCATCAAGCAAAGCGGCAACCGACTTTTTTAATTGGGGGTGAATATAAGAAGGATCGAGGTCAACAAGAGGTATCAAAACAAATCTTCTTTCGGCTATCGCCGGATGCGGAATACGAAGGTTCTCAGTTTCGGATATTTCATTTCCAAAAAACAAGATGTCGAGATCGAGGGTGCGCGACGAATAACCGTCTGCTGTCCGTTTGCGACCTAGCCGCCTTTCAATAATCAAAAGCGCTTGTAACACTTCCACACTGCTGAGTTTTGTATTTGCCTCAACCACTTGATTCAAAAACGCGTCTCCTGTCATTCCCCAAGCTGCTGTTTCATAAATAGCGCTGCTGGCGCTCACGGCGCCGATATCGTTGCCTATAAGTCTCACCGCTTCTGATAAGAATAGATGCCTTTGTCCGAGATTGCTGCCGAGGCCTATAACCACTTTGTTCATGGCTCGCAAAGATAGGCATGACATTCATCTTTTCTCACTTTCCGTTCACCATTGATTGATGTCCGCTGACGGAAGAATTTAACATTTATCAAAATCTCCGAATTACATTTGATGCACTAAATATTAGAAAAATGAATTTTGGAAAGACCGTATTCGCGACCTTGATTGGTTCGACCCTCGCATTCCTAGCCGTCGGGGTGATTTTCTTTCTCATCATAGCGGCCATGATTGGCGCTGCTGTTAGTGGAGTGATGAATGGCGACGGACAAGGATTGGTGGATGTGAAAAACAACAGTGTGCTGCACCTCAAATTGGATGCTCCAATTTTAGAACGCGGTAATGAGAATGATTTCGAGATCGACTGGAACACGCTTCAGCCATCAAACAAAATAGGCCTGAATCACCTTTTACAAGACCTTGAAGATGCCGCTACCGACGATCGTATCAAAGGTGCATTCCTTGATCTGAGTTTTGTGATGGCATCGCCTGCAACACTGAAAGTTATTCACGACGCACTCGAAGATTTTAAGGCGAGTGGAAAATGGATCGTTGCATACGGTGAAAGCTATTCTATGTCGGCGTACTACTTGGCGTCAACCGCTAGTGAGGTGTATCTGTATCCTGAAGGACAAACAGAAATGCACGGATTGATGTCGGAATTGATGTTCTTCAAAGGGATGCTCGACAAAATTGGGGTCGACGTGCAGGTTATTCGCGGTCCAAACAACAAGTTTAAAAGTGCTGTTGAACCTTTCATGCTCGAACACATTAGCGAGTCGAATCGCTTGCAGTTAACTGAACTTTTGGGTGGTATTTGGGGTACTTACAAATCAGATATGGCAGCTTCACGCGGAATTTCCATTGCTGATATCGATGCCATGGCAGATTCATTGTCGATTCGCCTCAGCGAAGATGCTCTGGCTGCGAAGTTGGTGGATGGGTTGTTGTACCGTGATCAAGTTATGGACATCTTACGTGAGAAGGTTGGTGCTCCTGTGGTAGATGAAAGTGAAGGATCTGAAGAAAATGAAGAAAAGACGAAAGACGATATCAACTTCGTTGACCAGTCTCAATACCACAAAGCCGGTAAAGCGAATTCTGAGTCTAGCTTCGGAAAAGACCGTATAGCCGTTGTTTATGCAGTTGGAGGAATTGAATCTGGACGTGGAGACGATCAAACCATTGGGTCAGAAAGACTTGCTGAAGCGTTGGCAGATGCAAGAAAAGACGACAAAGTTAAGGCCATTGTTTTGCGCGTGAATTCACCAGGAGGAAGCGCCTTGGCAAGTGATGTTATTTGGCGCGAAACACAGCTGATCAAACAAGCAGGCAAACCATTCGTAGTGTCGATGGGTGACCTGGCCGCTAGCGGTGGATACTACATCGCTTGTGGAGCTGATAAAATCTACGCCAATGCAACAACAATTACCGGTTCAATTGGTGTTTTTGGCATCATTCCAAACATGCAATCGCTTTTTGAAGATAAGATGGGCATCACCTTCGACCGTGTGCAAACAAATGCGGAAGGCGGTATCATCACAGGTACGCATCC
The DNA here is from genome assembly GCA_016124575.1 of Cryomorphaceae bacterium. Classification (GTDB taxonomy): domain Bacteria; phylum Bacteroidota; class Bacteroidia; order Flavobacteriales_D; family Sanyastnellaceae; genus RI-182. The sequence goes on along the minus strand of WGNM01000014.1, from coordinate 31,843 downwards.
TCTCACTGATCTAGAACGTGAGATGCTTGAAGAAACGGTGACAGAGATCTATGATGATTTTACAAATCTGGTTGCTGAAGGACGTGGCATGACGCAAGCACAGGTTGATTCTTTGGGTCAGGGTCGTATATGGACAGGTTTGCAGGCAAAAGCCAATGGATTGGTAGATGAAATCGGTGATTTGGATGATGCCATTGCAGAAGCTGCACGTTTGGCGAATTTGGAAGATTACCGCACCAAAGACTTCCCTAGTCTCATTGACCCAATGGAAGAATTGATGAAAGGCTTGACAGGTGGCGCAGAGGCTACAATCATGGCGAGAGAGCTAGGGGTCGATATCCGCTACATCGATGAAATTAAGAAAGTACAAACCTTATTGAAAGGTGATAGAATGCAGATGAGAATGCCTTTTTACATGCATATTCAGTAAACATTCGAAATTCTAATTAGCGCCCCGCATCAAAAGTGCGGGGTTCTTTTTTTATTTGTAGTATGAATCGAAAACTGAAAATGCACGAACTGGGTCGGATGACGCCGGTGGAGTTCGCTACGGCGCCCAAGATTCCTTTGATTGTGGTATTGGATAATATCCGAAGCGGGAACAACGTGGGGTCGGTTTTTCGGACTTCTGATGCATTTCGACTCGAAGAAGTTATCTTAGGTGGAATCACAGTAAAGCCGCCGCATCGCGACATCATGAAAACAGCATTGGGTGCTGATGAGCATGTGGCATGGTCGCACTATGAAGATTTGATGCCCGCTTTGCATATTTTGAAAGAGAAGGGGTACAAAATAGCTAGCGTTGAACAGGTTGAAAACTCAGTTTCTCTCGAAAAATGGTCGCCTGCGGCAGATGAAAAATGGTGCGTTGTGATGGGGAATGAGGTTGCTGGTGTTTCTGATGAGGTGGTAAGTACTTCAGATATCTGTATTGAAGTCCCTCAGTTTGGCTCCAAACACTCACTAAACATTGCTGTTTGCACGGGGATGGTGTTTTGGCAATACATGGTTCAGAGTGGCTTGAAGCACCTGACGGCAACGCAATGAAATGAATGTTAAAAAAGGTTTTTCGCAATTTGCTGAAATCCATTACATTTGAGCAACTGGAACAGTTTGAAACTCGCCGTACTCATATCAGCTATTTTGTTCAGCTTGTCTGTTCAAGCGCAATTTTTTAATAAAGAGCGCTGGGACAAGAATAGGCATCAACTGCAATTCGGCATTGGGGCCAGTAACTTCCTTGGTGATTTGGGTGGTAAAGATGCCATAGGCACCAACGATTTCAAAGATTTAGAGTTGAGTCTCACAAAATTTTCGGCATTCGTAGGCTGGAAATATGCCCTTCGTAGAAATTTACACCTACGCACCGATTTCACCTGGGGTCAGGTAGAAGGCGATGATAAGCTCACGCAAGAAATTTTCCGACAGAACCGAAACCTGAACTTCAGATCCCATATTTTTGATTTGTCGGCAATGTTTGAATTGGAGATACCGATTAAACGGGAGAAAGGACACATTTACGACATCCGTGGAGCTCGTGGATGGAAGTACAAAGGCTCTAGTTTTCACTTGTTTGCTGGATTGGGCGGGTTTTACTACAACCCGAGAACGAAGCTCGACGGACAATGGGTTGATCTTCGTCCGATGCGCACCGAAGGACAAGGATTGCCAGATGGACCAGACATGTACAAGCGCGTTTCGCTTTGTATACCTATTGGACTGGGATTATCTACGCGGATTTCAAAGCAATGGTCGTTAGCGCTTGAAGCCACTTATCGCTTTACATTTACAGATTACATTGATGATGTGAGCACTGTTTACTACAACCCGCAAGAGTTGGCATTGTACGTTGGTGGAGCTCAAGGCGATGTAGCGTCTTATTTGTCTAATCCTGCACTTGGATATGCCAACGGTGGCTTATCGAACAGGGTTACTTCTCCTGGAATGCAACGTGGCGACCCATCAGACAACGACGGCTACATGTTTGTGATGCTAAAAGCGAACCGCTTGATTAAAAAACAGCCGAAACGCACCATGTTCAAGACCAACAAGCCGCGGTATAAGCGCAGCAAGTCAAGAAGAATAGTATTCTAAGGTATTAGGTTGTGATCTTCACAGCCGAGGTGTGTTCATTATCCAAACGGATATCTGTAACGCTAAATCCATGTTTTAAATAGAAGGCGAGTGGCGACAAATAAGCTGTGCCATTGTGTCTTTTGAAGTCGTTGTGCTCTACCACCCAACCGCAAAGTTTCGGGTATTTCTCGAGCGCTAACAAAAGCAACTTCCGTTCCACATCCTTGCCGCGCGCAAGAAGAATCTACAAGTAAAACAAACCAGCGTTCATGGTTTCTGTTAAAGGTGCAAATCCACCCCACTGGCGCTGAATCAGAATCTGAGTTCGCTTGATTATTGGCGTTCATCAATGTGTGTTCAGACGCGTCAAGTTGATCGATATATGTATCGAAAGTTTCAGCCGTATGGTGCATGAGCTGCGCAGGATACACATCGTTCCAGATGGCTCTTATCTGCTCTCGTTCGGATGGTGAAAGGACTTTTGTAGTTTTCATGGTATAAAAAAAGCCCTCACAAAGGAGGGCTTTAATGAGATATACATTCAGTTATCAGAAGTTGATCTGATCTTTGAAGTTACGGAATTCAAGATCTTTCTGAGCTTTCGCGCGAAGAGATCCATCTTTTTCGAAAGCTTTGGTAAGGTTTGATACCACATCAGCACCCGTGTTGTCGCGAGCGGCAATGATAGCGCGCAAGTAGTAAGCAACAGCGCTTTCGTCGTTTGAAGCGTTGATAGCCGCTTTAGCACCGCTGTTGTCGCCATTCAACATTTTAGCAAGTGCACTGTTGAACGTGTTCATGCTGCCCATGTTTGAGATCGCACCGCTGTAATCACCGTTTTGGATTTGAACGATACCTTTGTTGTACTTCACTTCAGGACCAGCGCTCATTGCCTCACCGTAGTTGGTAAGTGCTTGTTTGCGATCTCCTTCCAGACGAGCAATAGCTCCTAGGTTGTTTAAGGTAACAGGGTTACGCTCAACAGACAACGCTTTGTTGAATTGTTGTTTCGCGTCGTTCATTTTGTTTTGCATCATCAAGCAGTATCCCGTGTTGTTTGCACCGCGGTAGTCACCAGGGTGAACACGCTCAGCGCTGCGGTAGATCTCTAGTTTGTCGTTCAAACCTTCAAACAAGGTAGCAGCAAACAAGATTTCTTCGATCGTCAATACCTCAGGATTTGACTTAACGATTGAGCGAAGCTCTTCGTCAGTGTATCCTTCTACGTTGTAGTTAACATCGATTTGAGAACGTCGCAAAGAAGGAAGGATTTCCTTTTCGATTTCTTTGTACGTTTTCGCGATGTTTTTGATCTCTTGCTCACGCTTGTCTTTGTCGGTGTACATTTCCAACACACGCATGATCAAGTTTTTGTCTTCGATGTTCGATTTCTGCATCAAATCTTTGAAACCTTCCCAGTCTTCACCTTTAGGAACATTTACGAAAAATGCTTCTGGGTTTTCAACCGACATTTTCAAACGCTTCATTTCAGCAGCGATAACTTTGTTAGCAGCCTCTGCACGCTCTTGTGCAAGGTTTTCGTTCAAGCTGATTTCACCTTCTGGAGAAGCATACGCTTCAACGCTCGTTCCAGTAATTACGATGCTATCAGATGTAGATGCAGTTTTCAAGAACGCCATCAAATCTTTGATGTCTTGATCTTTCAATTCTGCACCTCGTAGGTTCGAAGAATTGTAATCGAAATTGATGATGGCTTCTTTATTGAAAAAAAGCACACGTTGGAATTTATCTCCAGCCAACAAAAACTTATCGTCACTCTGAATTAGGTATGGAGTAGTGATTACACCTGTTCCTACTGCAAGAGGGTCAAAAGTAGCCGTTTGAGACCCTTTAGAACCACTGATGCGCATTTCCAAAGTCGATTGCTCCATTCCAGATTGAAATGCTACTTTGTTTGTGTACGAAAAGCTTTTTCCAGCATCGTAAGGAATCACCTCGTAGTTGCCAGCGGCATCTTCACCTTGGTAACCTTGCGTTTTATATGCAGCCTCACCGCCTTCGTAAACAAGGACAGGTGTAGATTCTACGATCACTTTTTTGTGGAAATATTTCTCAGGGAATTTACCTGTGATGTTCAACTCAACGCTGTCGCCGCGAACGATAAGTGGTTCAGGGTTCGATTTAGCATTGAGCTCTTCGATGTGCTTTTCCATTTTACCAAGACCACCACAAGCTGTGATGAGAACGGCAACAAGCGTAAGGAGAGAAAAGACAAATAGATTAGTCGTTTTCATTGGGATGTGTTTTTGTTAATTGGTGCTTACCAAGTGTAAAATTCGTGCAAAACTAACCATAGATATTGGAATATGAAAGGTAGTTATTTCAACATCGTTGTTGATAATCCACATTTCAGGTGTTTTTTGCAAGTTTTCTTAATTATGAGGCGACTACCCCCATTGAACTGAATTTCTTAATTCGAGCATCTATGCGCTTCTCTGGCTCCATAGCACTCAATTTTTCAATTTGCTTCAAAATTTCTTTCTTCACCGTGCTAAACATCTCTGTTTCATTGGCATGAGCGCCCCCGCATGGCTCTTTTATCACTCCGTCTATCAATTTATTCGCGAGCATGTCTTCACTTGTAAGTTTGAGCGCACTAGCGGCTTCGACTTTATGATCCCAACTGCGCCACAAAATGGTGCTGCAGTTTTCAGGTGAAATAACTGAGTACCATGAGTTTTCAAGCATCAACACTTTATCACCAATGCCTATTCCTAGCGCTCCGCCAGATGCCCCTTCACCAATTACGATGCAGATAACTGGAACGCGTAACTTCATCATTTCAAACAAATTACGAGCAATGGCCTCGCCTTGTCCGCGCTCCTCTGCTTCCAAACCTGGAAAAGCTCCTGGGGTGTCGATAAAGGTCACAATCGGTCGACCGAATTTCTCAGCAAGCTTCATCAAACGCATGGCTTTGCGGTATCCTTCAGGATTTGCCATTCCGAAGTTGCGGTACTGTCGCATTTTGGTATTGATGCCTTTTTGTTGTCCGATGAGCATCACCGACTGGCCATCTATCATCCCAAATCCACCTACCATGGCCTTGTCATCTTTCACGGTACGGTCGCCGTGCATCTCGATGAAGGTGCCTTCGGTAATGGCATTTATATAAGCCAAAGTGTATGGTCTGTTCGGGTGTCGACTAACTTGGACACGCTGCCAAGGCGTGAGGTTGCTATAAATTTCAACCGTTACATCTTTGATTTTTTTCTCGATGTCGTGTATCGCTTTCGAGACGTCAACTTTGCTCTTTTCGCTTACTTCTTTCGTCTTCTCTAGCTGTTCGCGAAGCTCCTTAATCGGTTCTTCAAAATCCAAATACGCTATCATAATTTGATTCGTTGGTGGCGCAAGTTACAAATTATAGCCGCTTATTGATTTAGATGTTTTTCACATCATTGTTCTGTAAATAGGAGATTAATTTTTCTACAGCTCGTCCGCGATGCGAAAGTCTGTTCTTTTCATCCTGTGTCATCTCTGCAAAGGTCACCTCGTATCCGGCTGGGACAAATATAGGGTCATACCCAAATCCTTTACTCCCGCTTTTTACAGTGGTTATGGCTCCTTTCGCAATGCCTTCAAAGAGGTGTTGTTGGTGGTTTTTTATCAGACAAATCACGGTGCGGAATTGAGCAGTGCGATTTTTCTCAAATGCCAACGCATCAAGAAGTTTGTTCATGTTCGCATCTGGATCTTTCGCCTCTCCGGCATAGCGGGCTGTGTGCACGCCAGGCGCGCCATTCAAGGCTGATACTTCAAGTCCGGTATCGTCGGCAAAGCAATCTACACCATAGTTGTCGGCCACAAATTTTGCCTTTATGATGGCATTGCCCTCTAAGGTGTCAGCATCCTCTGGAATCTCTTCATGGCATCCGATGTCATCGAGCGTCAGTACTTGGTATTTTCCTTCCAACATGGCCTGAAGCTCTTCTGCTTTGTGCTTGTTGTGGGTTGCGAATACAATTTTTGTTAACTCCATATTTCTCGAATTGTTTTACCGTTTGATGTCGCAATTTGGTCGACGTAAATGATTTCTTTCGGGCGTTTCGTGGCCGGCAGTGTTTGAAAAGCCAATCTCAAATTCGTTTCGAGTTCGGTATCTTTTTCATGACCCTCTACAACAAGCACTGCGATTTGTCCGAATGTGTCGTCGGTTTTACATCCTACGTAATAGTGGCCTTTGATGTAGTTTTCAAGCAGGCTCTCAATTTCTTCGGGGTGTATTTTTACTCCGCCACTGTTGATAACGAAATCTGCCCGGCCTTTCCAAATAAATTGCCGTTCGTTGATCAATGTCACTATGTCGTTGGTTTGCAATGCGCCGGTATACGCGGTTTTCACGTTCAAGCAGCCACGTTCATCGGTAGTGATATCGATAAATTCAAGTGCGGTGAAGCTATTTTCTTCATCGGGATTGATTCTTCGCAATGCAACATGACTTATGGTTTCTGTCATGCCATACGTTTCAAAGGCTGTTGTGCTGCTATTTTTTATCTTTTGCGCTAAAGCGGATGTTACAGGGGCACCACCTATTATTAGGGTCTTGATGTTTTGCATCGCCTCGGGCATCTCATTCAGCAATCGCAATGTTTGATGGGGGGTGAGGGCTGCAAAATCGACGTTTTGTGCTACTTCAGGCAACCCACTTGGTGGTGTGCAGTACAATTCCCATCCGCCGAGTAAGGCGCGATAAAGCATCATTTTGCCCCCTATCTTATCAGCAGGCAAGGCTAGAAGGGCCTTTGTTTGGTTTGTCAATTGGAAGAACGCTGCCGTTTGTCGGGCACTTTTCTCAATCTGATCTTTATTGAAGGTGAACGATTTGGGATTTCCAGTGCTGCCCGAAGTAGTAGATGTGATTTCGCCATCTTCATACCATTCCCGAAGTGCCGATTTTATCGTTCCTATCCATATTGGAGATTCAGGAAGCGTTTGCCATTGCTCGAATGGGTAATGTTTGTGGTTGATGATCAATCCCATGGCAGCATCCATTTTGTTTGATCAGTGTAAAGGTGGCCGCTTTCAATTTTCAATGGCGACTGTATGTTGTTGGTATACAGCGAGCCCGTTCCTAAGCCTTGTGGCAAGGTCAACTCTTTGGCGGCGCACCATTGAGCAATGGCGTTCAATCCGATATTTGATTCCAAGGCGGAGGTTGCCCACCAATCGATGTTGCGTTCTTTTGCCAGTTTGATGAGGTTGTCGCATACTTCCCAGCCACCAATCAGACTGGGTTTGAGGATTATAAAATGTGGGGCGATTTCATCTAAGAGTGCGGTGTAATCGGCAATGCCTATCAACTCTTCATCGAGGGCTATGGCGATGTCTGAGTGCTGCACCAACTCCCGCATCTCTTTGGTTTGTCCGCTCTTGATGGGCTGCTCAATCGAATGGATGTCGAACGGCGCCAAGCGTTCAATTTTCCGCAAAGCCTCGGCTGGACTAAATGCGCCATTGGCATCGAGTCTTAGCTCATAGGTATATCCGTATTCGTCTCTAAACCAGGCCAGAAGGTCGCATTCTTCGTCGAAATCGAGTGCGCCGATTTTTAGTTTTACAACGTCATATCCTTGCTCAACGCGTTCTTTCATTTGCTCGCGCATGGCGGGTATGCTGTCCATCCAAACCAATCCGTTGATGGGTATGCCGGCGTTGAGATTGGTAAAGTCGGATTCGAAAAGCACCATGGGATTTGGCGCCTCGAGCGATCGAAGGGCTGTTTCGATGGCGAAGCAGACAGATGGGAAGCGGTGTGCTTCGGGAACGACAATTTTTTCGAGGTTGTTGACGCTTTGTAGCTGTTTGAGGAGCAGCTCTGCATCTTGAATGCTTTCTGGATTTAGTCCGGGAATAATAGAACATTCACCTATTCCAAATCCGTTTTCAGTTTCGATTTTTATGAACCACGAAGGTTTCTGCGTCAGCACATCTCGGGAGGTTCGAGCAGGCTTTTTAAAAATCAGTGGGTGATGTAAAATGTTTATCGATGCCTTGGTCATCACATTCCTGAGAAGTACTTGATTACTTTCTCAACAGGTGCAAAGGAAAGATGTTTTTGTTGTGCAATCAAGAATATAAGAGACAGTGTTATTGTTGTTGCCGACATCGACCAAACAAGGCGCATAAAAGAGGTAGCAGGAACACCGATAACGAGTTTCATAGCCATGCATACAGCAATGAATATCAGCATGATGGTGTACTTGCTTTTGCTCATTGTGCGCACCCATGTCTTGCTTGCTAAGGCGCTGAATCGCGCAGTGGCCCAGTTGTTAAAATCGGTAAGAATGATGGAAAGGCCTAGCATAGCCAAAAAGAACCCTGGGAAATTCAGCATAAGAATGGTTAACCCCTGCGGCATGATACTTTTGTTGAATGCCGACAACTGATTCGATTCTGTAAAAGCAGCTACAAAAAGTCCTGACACGAGCACAAAAACACCAACGATGACGTGCACCAATGATGATGCTTTGCGGATAAATTCAAGTCGACTTACAACCAACCCTGTCACATAAAATCCAGCCCAGGGGATAAGCGAATAGTAAGATCCACGAAGGGGGTAATTCCAAATTTGGTTTAAATCGTATCCGTTAGCTTGGATCAAAAGATCTATGCGCACATCGGTGAACATGAAATAGTAGGCACTGTACATTCCGATAATCGACAAAAAAAAGATGAGGATGCTGGAGGTAAACATGATCACTCCTGATGATAGAATCGAAAGTATGGCGAGCAATAGAAAGGGGTTCGATTGAGAAACAAAAGACAATGGCGCGGCAATGACCAGTAAGATCAGGCCTTTTTTTAGTAGGTATTTTTGGAGGTTCGCGACATTCATTCCTGAATCGGCTGCAAATGCTGTTGTTAGTCCGTTCATGAATAGAAACAAAGCCATGCCCATATCGAAAATCACATGGAATTCGTTGTGAAGGATGTCTTTTGATCGTTCAGCTGTTTCGATGATGCCAAATGCAATAAGCATTGCTGGCAACAGTAAAACATAAATCAGATCAATACCTGCTATTCTGGGAGACTTCATGGTCAATGGCTACTGGTTGGCAAGTTAGTATTCTTGCCTGTATTTCTATGCGAGGCAAATGGAAAAGCAGAAATTTAATCTTACGCCATAAAGAGGTTGCTCAGGAAGAGGATAAGGGCAATTAAGAAAGTAGACAAAGCAATTTTCTTGAGTTCAGGATCTAAATTTTCAGGCGCTCTATTTTTCTTCACCTTCAGGAGGTGAACAAGGTGAAGTGGTAGCACAAGAAAGACGATTGCGCTTACAATCGGGGCTTTGCTAATGAGCAAATAGGCCGCGATAGACGTCCATGCAACGCCGAACAGCACTGCATGATAAATCTTCGCTTTTTCAGAACCCAACTTTACAACCAAAGTTATCTTGCCACTGGCTTGGTCGTTGACAATGTCGCGCATGTTGTTGAGATTCAAAACAGCTGACGCTAGACAACCAATGGTGAGCGCAGGGAGGATCTGTATTATTTGGAAAGAATTGGTGTGCAGATATGAAGTACCCAATACGCCGACAAACCCGAAAAAGATAATTACGCTGAGATCTCCCAATGCCTTGTATCCATATGGGTTTTTACCTGCTGTGTAGTTGAAGGCTGCTGCTATTGCTGCCAGTCCGAGCAGTGTAAAAAGTAAAATCAAAAGTTGATTGCCCTCAGAAAATGAATACAGGAGCAAACCTATCCCAGCAGCGAAACTCAAGATAGCTGTGAGAACAGATGCTCTAAACATTGCTTTCGGACTAATCTCACCTGATTGAACAGCGCGTTTTGGGCCTGTGCGCTGGTGGTTATCAGCCCCGTTGCGGAAATCACCATAGTCGTTGGCAAAATTGCTCAATACTTGCAGCAAGAAAGTAGTTAGCAACGCCAATAGCAGGATTCCCATGAACTTTGGATTTCCAGCTGCAACAATGGCACTGCCGGTAAGAATTGATGAGAATGAAAGGGGGAGGGTGCGCAATCGCATCGCGCGCAGCCACTTAGAAATTCTTATCGATGATGGTTGTTCCAATTTTACTATTTTTCGACCATGAATATCCTTTTTGAAAAGATATTTCCAACGGCAAAGGTAACAATTGAAGTGGGCCCTTTGGTGCGAATCGAATTGATTTCAGATACGGTATTTGTAATGGACGATGCCCGAGGTATGTCAGCATGGATATTGGAAGCGCTCAACGGTGAACCTTTTAAGGTGTTATCGCTGCCACAAGCTGGTTCGTCAATTTCACGCGATGTGCGCGATTTTTTAGCATCGGAAGATCGTATTTCACGTGTTCTTGCTGACGCAATAGTCGCAAATTCGTTCCACCACAAACTGCTTTCAGATTTTTACCTGAAATTCAACAAGCCAAAAATTCCGACAGCAATTTTCGATAATGAAGTAGAGGCCCGCGCATGGCTGGCCTCTCTGTAATCATGGAAATTTCGGATATTTAGAGAAGTCAGGGTCGCGCTTTTCCAAAAATGCATTTTTTCCTTCTTGCGCTTCTTCCATGAGGTAGTACATAAGTGTTGCATCACCAGCAAATTCCATTAGTCCGCGTTGGCCGTCAAGCTCTGCATTCAATCCGCGTTTGATCATGCGAAGTGCCAGTGGAGAGCGTTTCATGATGGTTTTGCACCAACGCACGGTCTCGTCTTCTAGCTCGCTCAATGGCACAACTTTGTTCACCATGCCCATGCTTTCAGCCTCTTGGGCGGTGTATTGTTCGCACAAGAACCAGATCTCACGCGCTTTTTTTTGTCCTACATGGCGCGCCAAATACGAAGAACCAAAGCCAGCATCAAAACTTCCTACTTTCGGACCTGTTTGACCGAAACGTGCGTTTTCAGACGCAATGGTCAAATCACAAACGACATGCAGCACGTGTCCGCCGCCTATCGCATATCCATTTACCATGGCAATAACTGGCTTAGGCAATGAGCGGATGAGCTTGTGCAGGTCGAGGACGTTCAATCGTGGAACGCCGTCTTCGCCAATGTATCCGCCAACTCCTTTCACGTTCTGATCGCCACCCGAACAGAAAGCCTTGTCGCCTTCACCTGTGAAAACAACCACACCGATATCACCACGTTCACGTACGATTCCCATGGCATCGATCATCTCGATGTTTGTTTCAGGCCTGAAGGCGTTGTATACCTCCGGACGATTGATGGTAATTTTAGCTATCCCTTCGAAAAAATCAAAGCGGATGTCTTCGTATTCTTTGATGGTGGTCCAGTTTCTCTGTGCCATTATGCTTGGGTATTTCTGTTTTTTAATTCTTTAAAATATGCTTGCAACATGACGTCGTTTTCGGCATCGGCGGTGTCGATTTCTAAAATCTTACAACCGTGATTGTTGTACAACCAATCGAGTCCTTCAATCAAACTTTCTTCGTGCGAGGCATGAAAATAATCGATATTGAAATGTGCTGCTAGTTGTCTGACATCGCTGTTGTGCTTGGCCTCAAAGATAAGTTCCAAGGCGTTTGTCGACCGCGGACCGTCGATGATTTTGAATATGCCTCCACCGCCGTTGTTAACGACAATTATTTTGAGGTTGTTGTTTTTGTGTTCGTGCCACAAGCCATTGATGTCGTACATAAAGGCGATATCCCCTGTAATCAATGTCGTAATTCTATTGGCCACGTGCGCCATACCGGCTGCAGTAGAGGTCGAACCATCGATGCCACTTGTGCCGCGATTTCCGTAATAGGTGATGTCTCTCCGGCTGTCGAAAAGTTGTATGTACCTCACTACGGAGCTATTCCCCATTTGTAAAATGCTTTCGGAAGGCAAAGCAGGTAGTATTTTTCCAAACACGGTGAGGTCGCACCAGGGGAAAGTCGATAGGCGTGTAGTTTGTTCTTGTGAGATTTCAGTATGGAGAGACTTAAATGGAATCGCATAACTCCCACATCCGCCGAGTGAGGCGAGAGAAGAAAAAACCAAATACGGATCAGCATCAATCAGAAATTCAAGTCTTTGAAAGGTGTCTGAAAATTTCCCATCTGTGCCGATATGCCAATGTTTAAGATTTTTCAGCTGCCTCAAATAGCTCTTTATCTTTTTCGAGATAATTTGATCTCCAAGTGTGATGAGCAATTCGGGCTGCATGTCAAGCTGTTGCTCTTGATCTACTGCCATCAGCAATCTGTCGATGCATCCGATGATGTTTTCGTCGTGCAAGTTGGCTGTTGTCTCTGTCAGCAAGAGCACCTGAGGCAGCGCACTCAATTGACGCAGCGCAGCGAGGGTAGGCTCATCGTGATGTCCCATGCCCACCAAAACCATGATCTTGCTGTACGATGAAAAAGCACTTTGCAGACTTTCGGTTTGCGACTTGCTCAATGTTTTTTTACCGTGAATGACCGAGAATGTTGCTGGCGCAGATATAGCTCCTTCAACAATGTTATAAAGCGGTTCGCGCAATGGTACGTTCAAGTGTACGGGTCCTTTTCGCGCGCCATTGGCAATTTCCCATGCTTCGTTGACGCTTCTTCTCAAGTACCAATGCGAATCGTGGTGAGTGGTTTCAGAGGGCAAGTGATACGCCGCAAGGGTGTGCTCAGTAAGTAGATTTTTTTGACGAATGGTTTGTCCGTCGCCCTGATCTATCCACTCCTCAGGCCTATCTGCCGTGATGGCGATCAATGGTATTTGCTGGTAAAAAGCTTCAGCAATGGCCGGGCCGTAGTTAGCTGCTGCTGTGCCACTGGTGCACAACACTGCGGTCGCAACACCTGTATATTGTGCAATGCCGAGTGCGAAATAGGCCGCTGCGCGTTCATCGGGGACAACAACAAGTTCGATTTGTGGATGGTGATGAAACGATAAGGAAATAGGCGCATGACGCGAACCTGGCGAAACAACAACGTATTTCAAGCCTTTGGCTGCTAAAACGCCTACTAAATCTTGTACTCCAGGTTTATCGCTCAGCATGGTATCAAAATGTCGGACAAGTTCTGCATTTTTTCGATGATGCTCACCATCGATCGTAGCTTCAACCGTGTTTCATGCCACTCGTCTTCAGCTATTGAATCTTCTGTTATGCCACAACCGGTATAACAACAAATGCCATCTTCAAAAAGTTCCATGCAGCGTAAGTTTACAAAAAGCGCTGTTTTTCCTTTATTGTCGAGGGTTCCCAAATAGCCGGTGTAAAACTTCCTTTCGTGCTCTTCCAGTGAAGGCAGCATTTCAAGTGCTTTTTCCAATGGGGTGCCGCAAACAGCGGGTGTTGGATGCAGCATGTTTGCGATGTCTTCAACTTTCTTGTCAGATTGAAAACTGATGTCTGACGCCAGGTGCTGCAACGTGCCATAACTCAGCGTCTGCGCTCTCGAAATACGTATGTTTTCAGCGCCGTTTTGAATCAATAAATTCCGCAGATAGTCGGTCACGATCGATTGTTCGAGTGCTTCTTTCTGTCCCCAAGGGATGGTGTCATCTTCCGATTTTCGGGTTCCCGCAAGCGAAATGGTCTTGAACTCATTTTGATCTCCTGAAACCAATCTTTCAGGCGTAGCGCCCAACCATGTGCCCGTTTCTTCGCTTTGAATGAGGTAAATAAATGCTTGTGGGTACTGCTCGCGAAATCCTTTTAGCCAAAGAATGGGTTGGGGGACGAACTTATATGAGGTAATTGCAGATACGACTACTTTATCGGCATGGTGATTTTTAAGTTGGTCAACAGCTCTATTGATGGCATTTTCATAGGCAACTTCGGAAGTCGACGATTGCGGATTTTTACCTGAAAGCTGAATAGCAAGGTCATCAAGTTCTATCGTCGTGGCGGCGCCACGGATGTTGAACGGGTGTTTATTTTTGTGAAAGGGTGCGAAAACGAAGTGTGTATCGCCTTCGGAAACTTCATGCAGGATATTGAAATGCGTCTCACCAGGATAGCTCCAAACAATAAAAGGACTATTCATGGGATACCACCATTGCTGTTAATCGCGCTGTGGCAATCAATTTTTCTTCTTCATCAACGATGTCGATATTCCATACATGGATTCGTCCGCCTTGGTGTATCAACTTCGCTTTTCCCGTCACCACCCCAGAACGCTTGCTGCGCAAGTGATTGGTGTTTATCTCTACCCCAACGGCTGTTTTTTTTGCTGCCATGAGCAGAAAATGAGAACCTACGCTTCCCAGTGTTTCCGCAAGTGCTGCGCTGGCGCCACCATGCAAAAGTCCCATCGGCTGATGTGTTCTGCCATCAACAGGCATCGTGCCTTCGGCGTATCCAGCTTCTATTTTCGTTATTTGGATTCCAAGAGCCTCGCCAAGGGTGTTTTTTCCCATTGATTGGAGGATTTCATCGGTCGGAGGGGTGAATTCATTCACAACGTGAGTATTTTCGCCAAAGTTAACCAATTCATATGGCGAACACAGATCAAAAACGATACAAGGTTTTAGTAGTTGAAGATGAACGTGCTTTGAGAGAAACACTTTGTCTGAATTTTGAGTTGGAGGGCTATCAGGTAATCAGCTGTTCAAATGGTAAAGATGCCTTGGATATTTTTCGGACCCACAAACTCGACCTCGCTGTGTTGGATGTTATGATGCCCGAAATCGATGGTTTCAGTTTGTGTCGCACCATCCGTTTTGAAGAAAACTATACGCCGATTCTTTTTCTAACTGCCAAAGGAACGGGGGCAGATCGCATTGAAGGCCTGCGCATTGGTGCCGACGATTACCTTACAAAGCCATTCAATCTCGAGGAGTTGTTATTGCGGATTGAAAAACTTATTCGACGAAGCGATAGTATTCCAACAATTCCTGACCTGGATGTCTTCGAATTTGGTAAGTGTTCTGTCCATTTTAAATCGTATCACATCATCGATAAAGATGGCGAAATGCGGATTTTGTCGAAGAAAGAAATCATGCTCCTCAAACTTTTAATCCAGAAAAAAGATGTCGTTGTTAGCCGCGAGGAAATTTTAGAACAGGTCTGGGGATTCGATGTTTTCCCCAGTACACGCACGATAGATAACTTCATTTCAACTTTTCGAAAATATTTTGAAGACAACCCGAGGCAACCCCAACACTTTTTCTCCGTCAGAAGTGTAGGATATAAATTCTCGCCTTAAGAAAAAAAGTTTTCTAAATGAGGCAACCCTAATAAAGACCTTACGTCATTTTATTAGATACGCAGTTTCCAGGACTGCGTTGGTTTCAAAATTTTCCTTGCAGGTTTACAGAAAGGGGTTCAAAGCGAGCCCTTTTTTGCTTTTTAGACATTTTGTTTTTACTGGAGAAAAATAAAAGGTGAATGAGTTTCGGAACGAAACAGGGTTTCGGATTTGTAGCCTTCTTATAACTGCCATTTTAGTTCGTGCTGCTATTTCAAGCGCGCAGGTGCCGGTTGATATGATAAAAGACATACCGCATCAAATGGACGGTGCCTACGACAAGAAAACATCAATAGAGATAGTAATAAAAATGCTGAAAATCAAAGGCATGACCCTCGCGGGTCCCGCCCGCCCCCGCCCATCCAAACCGAGCGTAGCGAAGGTACAAAAGTCTTAAATGCTTGTCAATAGGCACTTTGCAGATGATAGCGAGAACTTTGTAGATGCGCGATTTTGGAGATTTTTGTGGAGATAAAGCGAAGAACAACCTCTAGGTGTGAGTCTTGATTTTCGGTTTTATTTTGGAGTCATGCACATTGATCATCTATTTGGACAATTGAAAACCGAACTCTTGAAAAGCTATTTAAGGACGACAAATTCTTTAGTCTCATG
Organism: Cryomorphaceae bacterium; assembly: GCA_016124575.1. Lineage (GTDB taxonomy): Bacteria > Bacteroidota > Bacteroidia > Flavobacteriales_D > Sanyastnellaceae > RI-182. The sequence continues at coordinate 15,984 of WGNM01000014.1, read as the reverse complement.
TTTCAGAGTGGCAGCGACGGGAAAAACAGAGTGAGAAAAAGAATGAGAGCGATGAAGCCGAGAATAGATTTGAAATAAGTCGGAAAGTATTGAAAATCAAAGGCATGACCCTCGCGGGTCCCGCCCGCCCCCGCCCATCCAAACCGAGCGTAGCGAAGGTACAAAAGTCTGAAATGCTTGTCAATAGGCACTTTGCAGATGATAGCGAGAACTTTGTAGATGCGCGATTTTGGAGATTTTTGTGGAGATAAAGCGAAGTTCTAGTAGGAGATTTTGTGAACACAGTAGCTGGCTTCGACAAGCTCAGCCACCACCAATACGGTAGCTGAGCCTGTCGAAAACGGTAGCTGAGCTTGTCGAAGCTAGGCCATCCGAATATAAACCACCGCTTTGGTCATGAAAAATTCTTCATCGAAATATTTATCGAGGAGAATCACCTCTTTGTCTTGTCGGACTTCTTTTATCTCATCCGACAGGTCGCCGCCTTTCAAATACAAAATTCCATTTGGAAATGGATTGAGCTGCTTTTGCGAAAACTTGTTGTAAGTGTAGGGTATGAATGTCGCTAACCGTGTTACGGCGCGGCTTACCACGAAGTCAAATGGCCCGCGGATTTGCTCAGCGCGCGCGTGTGTGGCTTCTACATTCGTCAGTCCAAGTTCTTCAGCGACGGCTTTTACGACGATAATTTTTTTCCCGATGGAATCGACAAGGGAGAAATGTACGTTGGGAAACAATATGGCAAGTGGAATGCCTGGGAATCCACCTCCGGTGCCGATGTCCAAGATCTTGCTGCCATCAGCAAACGGCATCACCTTGGCAATTCCCAAAGAATGCAAGACGTGATGCAAATACAATCCGTCGATGTCTTTGCGAGAAACGACGTTAATCTTGCTATTCCAATCACGATAGCTCTCTCCCAATTTCGAAAACTGGTCGATTTGCTTCGTCGTTAAATTTGGAAAATACTTCTGTACGAGGGCGAGGCCCGATTGATCAGATGGTGTCACGTGTGTTTTTCATGATTTGAAACAGGAAGTCGCGCGCGCGAAACAGTTGTGCCTTCACCGTTCCCAATGGTAGGTCGAGCTCTTCAGCAATTTCTTCGTAGCTGAATTCTTCAAAATAGCGCAACTCGATCAATTGACGGTAGCGCGGCTTCAAACGCGTTACCACTTCTCGCATTCTTTCGATGCGCTCCTGACGCTCCAACGACTCAATTGGATCCGGCTGATCGTCGCTGATGCCAATTTCCATGGTGTCGCCATCTTCATTTCGAAACCCTGAATCCAATGACAATGCCTTGATCCGCTTTTTGCGAATGAAGTCGATGGCGTTGTTTGAGGCTATTTTAAACAACCATGTCGAAAAGGCAAATTGCGGGGTGTACTGTCCCAATCGTTTGAAGGCTTTTCCAAATGCTTCGATGGTCAAATCATCGGCGTCGTCTTTGTTGTTGACCATCTTCAACAACATAAAATATATCGACTCCCGATAGCGATCCATGAGTTCGGTGTACGCCTTCTCTTCGCGCTTCAAAGCACGCTGAACCAACTCATAGTCATGTTTGGCTTTATCTGATAGATGTTGACTCAGTTCCATGTTCTTGGTTTCGACAGTAAGTTTGAAATCCATATGATAGGGCTTGTAATCCATAAGATATTCTCAAGCAACAATCCCCACCAGGCCAAACGCTCCTGTCCGATCTTTTTCAATGACCCCCTAAATGTAGCTAAATGTACAATATACCTTAAGAGTAGCATACTGCCGGCTATCAAGAATTCACTGTGCAAAACCATCCAAAGCAGACAGCTTATCCACAATGCGAGGAATGATAAGGGCCACAAGCCCAAGATTAGTTTGGTACCTGGTCGGTAATAGGGTGCTGTTGTAAAATGTCTCTTTTTTTGACGCATCCACCCGTCCCACGTGGTTTTCGGTTCCGAAAATGTTTGTGAAGCAGGCTCCATTACAATGGCGGTATTCTTCTTGTTCGCCACTTCTTTGATGAATAAATCGTCATCGCCAGAGGCGAGATGTAAATGCGATTTAAATCCGCTATTCTTGAAAAATAGTTCTTTTCGATAGGCTAAATTCCGACCAACACCCATGTATGGACTGCCAATTATGGCCATCGATAAATAGGTTATTGCCACGTTTAATGCGTCGTAACCTATCAACTTCGATAAAAATGTATCGCTCGTATAATAAGGCGAAACGCCTAATACTACGCTGGTATCTGGATTCGCAAAGGGTGCCGTCATGGTTTTTATCCATTCATTGCTCGCAGGCACACAATCAGCATCGGTGAGCAATACGACATCGTGTTTTGCTCCCTTTAACCCCATGGTCAATGCGAATTTCTTACCTCTCATGCGCTGTATGTCTTCATTTAAATGAATCACGTGCAGGTTCTTATAGCTGAGCTGATAAGTCTGCAAGGTGGTCATGGTGTCGTCCCAACTGCTGTCGTCAACAACCACCAACTCAAAATGTGGGTGGTTCTGCTCCATCAAAATGGGAATCAACTCTCGTAACCTGCGCTCTTCATTCTTGGCGCAAATTACAACAGATACAGGTACCGTTCCTGTAGGCGCTGTCTGATGCTTCCATAGGGCAACTCTGATGTACAGAAAGAGGTCGTATGTGAGCTGGATAAGCAGAAATACCAGACAAACGATCGCTATCACTTTATACGATATTGGTGATGTCGACCACCATTCAAGAAGTTGTTCCATATTGAACTCGAAATTATCGTATCAAAGCCGACTGTAAAAAGGAAAAGGCGGTAATCAACCGCCTTTTATGAACAAGTATGTTAACCGTTTACGCTTTGATTAGCGTGCGGTGCGAAATGTTGCCGCTTGCATCGGTGACTTGAACGTGGTAACATCCTGCCGTTAAGGCAGCTATATCAATCGTGAGCTGATTGCGATTGCTCGCTGAGATGATGCTCACCAAACCACCGACGTTGTCGAAGATACGAATGGTTTCAAGCTTCTGATCAGATACAATTTGTACACTTCCAGCACTTGGGTTAGGATACATGGTGAATGTAGCTGAACTTGACAGTTTTTCGATTGAAAGCTCTTGCGGACAAAAATTCACCGTTTCGTTGTCTTGGAATTCACCGCCGGTAGCGAATGCTTCACCAATTTGGTTGTACAAGGTATAGCTTCCGTCGCCCCATCCACAACAGATGCCATCGCCAAATGAGTCGAAAATAGTGAAGTCGTAACATCCATCTACTAAACACCAATCAACAATAACTTCTGTGCCATCAAGTCCGCCTTCATAAGGTCCGCCAGAGTAAAATGTCTGGCCTCCTGATGTCAGTTCCCATGTTGTCTCCTCTCCATAATTATCCAATATCAACTGAAGTTGGATGTTGTATGTCGGCGTTGCTAATGCTGTGAACGTAAGCGAACTGGTGTTGTTAATCGGATTTTCGTCTGTAACTCCATTTGGGTTGATGAAGCTAACTTCCAAGTTGTTGCTTCCGTTTGTGAGGAACATAAGGGGCAAACTTACCGTGGCGCTTGCATATTGTGCAAGGTTACCACTCCACGCTTGTGTCTGCTGTGTCCCGCCATTCAATGTCCATGCAATGGTTCCAGATGTTAGTGCGGTCGTCCCCAAGTTGGTGATGCTCACTTGCGGTGTGATTGTATTTCCACATACTACGTTGTCTACGTTGGCAATTCCGCCCAATACAGCGTCGTAATTGTAAACGGTGGCACCTACAGGCCAGCCATCAAGAATGGTTTGACCAGTGCTCAATGGGTCGAGCCAGTCGCGCAGTCGCGTGCTCGATGAATTTCCGTCCCAGCTTACCCCAAATCTACCATACCAATCTGCTTGTCCGTTATTTTGTGACCCTGAACAAGCTGCAAAGCCTCCGTACAACTGACCGATAACACGGTGATCTTGGTTGAATAGGGGAGAACCCGATGATCCGCCTTCGGTAACGCCTTCTTCCCACTGGTTGATATACCAAACTTGTGCACCAGCCTGACTGGTCTGATTCGGTGAATTATCTTCGAAACAGATCTTCTTAACATCCCCCGAAGGGTGGTGAATGCCGACTGCTGAAGTTACTGCATCGTCTGAATTATCCCAACCTACGTATTGAACATTGTACGAAGCAGGTGGTGTCTCACTCAATAGCAACAATGCGAAATCGCTACCCCCATTGCTCGATATAAGCGATGAACCACTTATGCTTTGATTGATTGGACCTGTGCTTCCGCTGCAGGTCGATGATTCGTGATTGAAATAAAAAACCCAGTTGTTTTGTCCACCCAAACAGTGATTGGCAGTTAAAAAATACGGGGTGCCATCCATGGCTGTATTGTTCACCAAAGCACCTGAACATTGCGCTGATCCGCCGTTAACAATAAGGGCAACTGATTTTTTCTCGGTTTGCCATTCGGCACCTTGCGGACAATTCACATTGATGTTGCAGTTGCCGGAATTTCCGAATGGACCTCGGTTTACTTCTTCGTAAACGTCTTCTGCACGAGCAAGTATGTCGCGGTATGCATGAACGATAGTGCCTATTTCCAGTTGACTTTCGCCAACCACTTGAGCAGCTTCTATCAATTCCACAACCACGCGGTCGCTATGCAACAATGCAGTTCCCATGGTGCCCCATTCTTTGTTGTTGAGGTGGGTGAATGCCCCAAGGAATGATGACCTGTCGGCATTCCAAATGTAAACTTGTGCGCCTTTAACGAGGTTGAACTTTGAGAAGATAAAACTGATGGCTTTGGCATCCGGACATTCAATTCCTACTTGCCAAATGCGTGACCCGTCTTCTAAAAGGTGCGTTATACCTGAGTTTTGCTGCGAATAAGCTACCTCATTCTCAACCCCAAAACGATATGGCGCCTCTTTATCTGCTGCCGTTATAGCATCCTGCGCCAGCAGCGCATCGATGTTAATGTTGGGTGTGACAATAAAAGGCACGTTGAAACGGGCAATGTCTTTTTCTGACCATGAAAACGGTGACCCTGATTGTTGGACTTGTGCCGAAACTGTTACCGTAAAAAGTAAAAGAAATCCGCAAATGGCATTGAAATGCTTAGTAAGCATAGGTAATCGATTCTTTAAAGTCTTTCAAACGTAATATCAATGGCCCTTTGTCTCCATATCGAACAGAAGAGATATTGATCGCAATGGTTTCAGTAATCATCGCTCTGCAATTGTCGCCGTTGCTTTCATGATGCAACTGCATCGATAGCTGTGCTGGCAAACTCTTCATATACATGCCGTTGGTGTACAAGGTGAACATATGTGGCTCGCAACCTCCACTATATTGTACAGTCAGTTGAAGTAAATCCCCCTTCATGCCAGCTTTTAAAAGTGAAAATGGCGCGCTATCAGGAATGGTACCATCGGTATTGATAACGATTTCAGGATTGAAGGTGGTTTCACCTTGTGTGCTTTCCATTTCAGTGGTGGTTTGCTCTGTTGAGACAATGCTCTCTTTTTTGGCTTTGCAAGCAAAAAGGAAAGCGGTTATGGTAAGGAAGATTAGATAGTTTTTCATCGCGATAAATTTAAGCATTCCTACACAACCACCATACCTAACTTATACGGATTCGTTTTGTTCTTTCCCCTCTCGTAATTTTTGAAGGGCAAACATCTCATCCCGCAAGCGAGCAGCTTCCATGAAGTTCATGTCCTTCGCAGCTTTTTCCATCATCTTCTTGGTGCGTTCTATAACTTTGTTCAATTGATCTTTGCCCATGTATTGTATCACCGGATCGGCGGCTATGCTGCTTTCTCCTGGCTCGGGTTCAACATAGGCTTTGGCGCGCGAGTCGATGAGGTGGTTCTGCTCAAACATGGTCTTGTTGTTCTTTTTAACGCCTTGTGGCACTATCCCATGTTCTTGGTTGTATTCCATTTGTTTTATGCGTCTTCTATTGGTCTCATCAATGGTCTGCTGCATGCTGTCGGTAACTTTATCTGCATACATGATGACTCTTCCATCGATGTTTCGGGCAGCCCGACCTGCTGTCTGTGTCAACGATCTTGTGTTCCGCAAAAATCCTTCTTTGTCGGCATCCATGATGGCAACCAACGATACTTCCGGTAAATCAAGTCCTTCTCGCAACAAGTTCACGCCTACTAAAACGTCAAATACTCCCTCCCGCAGCTCGCGTAAGATCTCAACGCGATCCAATGTTTTCACTTCTGAGTGTATGTACCTCGTCTTGATGTTATATCGTTCAAAGTATCGGGTCAGCTCTTCTGCCATGCGCTTGGTAAGGGTCGTTACCAAGATGCGGTGTCCGTCGGCTGTGGCTTTGCGAATCTCACCAATGAGGTCGTCGACTTGGTTGGTGCACGGGCGGACTTCGATGATGGGATCAAGAAGGCCAGTAGGTCTCACAACTTGCTCTACAACAACGCCTTCGGATTTTTCCAACTCAAAGTCACCTGGCGTGGCACTAACAAATATTACCTGCTTCAACATGCCTTCTACCTCGTCGTACTTGAGCGGACGGTTGTCGAGGGCTGCTGGTAACCGAAAACCATACTCCACAAGGTTCACTTTTCGTGATCGGTCTCCACCATACATGGCGCCTATCTGGGGAACGGTGACGTGACTTTCGTCGATGATGAATAAAAAATCGTCGGGGAAATAGTCTACCAAACAGAACGGACGTTCACCTGTCTGCCGGCGATCGAAATATCGCGAGTAGTTCTCGATTCCTGAACAATAACCCAGCTCTTTCATCATTTCGATGTCATACAAGGTGCGTTCTTCCAATCGCTTGGCTTCCAGATATTTACCTTGCGACTTAAAAAAGTCGACTTGCTTTACCATGTCTTGCTGAATCTCCCAAATGGCTTCGTGCAAGGTGTCTTTGCCTGTGACAAATAAATTGGCAGGGTAGATGTTGATTTCTGTAAAATCAAGCTGCTTTTGTGAAGTTTGAGGATCTATGGCTGTCAATGCTTCTATCTCATCTCCCCAAAAAGAGATGCGCAAGGCATAATCGGCATAGGCGAGGTACACATCCACAGTATCTCCTTGAACGCGAAAGGTTGATCGTGAAAATTCGGCTCTAGTCCGACTATAAAGACTCTCTACAAGTCTGAGCAATAAGTGGTTACGCGATATTTTCTCTCCAACTTTAAGTGGAATGACACTTTTGTGAAACTCAACAGGGTTTCCAATACCGTAAATGCAACTGATAGAAGCGATGACAATTACATCTCTTCTCCCGCTCAGCAGAGCGGATGTGGCACTCAGGCGCAATTTTTCGATCTCTTCGTTGATATTGAGGTCTTTCTCGATATACGTATTTGTTACTGGCAAATAGGCTTCTGGTTGATAGTAGTCGTAGTACGAGACAAAATACTCGACCAAATTCTCGGGAAAAAACTCTTTGAACTCGCTGTAAAGCTGGGCAGCAAGGGTTTTGTTGTGCGATAAGATAAGGGTAGGCCGCTGTGTTTCGGCAATTACGTTGGCGATGGTAAACGTCTTTCCCGATCCGGTAACACCTAAAAGGGTTTGAAACCGATCGGCTTCATGCACACCTTTTACAAGTTGCGCTATGGCAGTAGGTTGGTCACCAGTGGGTTGAAAGGTGGAGGTGAGCTGAAACTTCATGTTGTAAAGTTAGTTTTTCCTACCAATTTTTTTCTTCGTGCACACGGCACGGATGCGGGAGGTTTCTGTTCTTAAAAAAGGAAGCCCAATCGCAATGCGGTGTGTACGTTGATGCCTACATATCCTGCATTTACACTGTAGGCTCCATCGGTTCCCTCGAGCAAGAGGTGGCTACCTACAACGGGGATTTGGGAGAGGTTTTCTTCCCAAAAGCCTGCATAGCCAGACTGAGAGGCAATGCCATGCGCCTTTATTTGATTGGCACTGATCCCAAAGCCAACGAATGTGAAGTCGATGCAAAATTTATCGTCGAAAATCCAATTGGTGCCGAACTGCAATCCGAAGGTGAAGGTGGAGTAGGTGCCATCAATTTCAAATTGCTGGCCGTCGAATGATTGCCTCAACTCTCCTTGCCAAAATTGTGATTGTCCGTACAAAGCAAAGTAAGGCTTCGCCGGATTTTTCTTGGCTTTGTTGGTGTACCAGCGCCTACTGATTTGTCCGCCATACACAGCAGTCTTCGCTTCTTCAGTATTCCAACCGGGTTCTTGCTTGTTGAAGAGCAATGATGGGCCATCGAATTTCGGACGGTAGGTTAGTGAAAATTGCCAGGCATATTGTTTTTTTTTGACATGCTCGAAGCTAACGCCTATGCTGCCAAAGGCTCCGCCAAGGACATTCACTTTCACTGAACGGATTTGTCCGTTCAAGCCGAAAGGCAACAAGAGTAAAATGAGGAGCAAGCGTTTCATGTGAAAAAAAAAGGTCGGCAAGAGCCGACCTTTAAAAGTGGAGTATTTTCAGTTATTCACCAACAACATCAAAAGAAACTTTCTGAGAAATTTTCCTGTGAAGTTTTACTGTTGCTTCATAAGTTCCAAGCTCTTTAATCGCATCTTCTTGCATCGTGATGTGCTTACGATCGATTTCGAAACCTGCTTTAGTAAGTGCTTCAGCGATCTGGATGGTGTTAACCGATCCGAAGATTTTGCCGTTTTCACCAGCTTTAGCGCCGATAGAAAGTTTAACATTTACAAGTTTGTCTGCAATAACTTGTGCATCAGCAAGGATTTTATCCTCTTTGTGTGCACGTTGACGAAGGTTTTCTGCGTGAATTTTCTTCGCAGATTCCGTCGCCATGATAGCAGCTCCTGTTGGGATCAAAAAGTTACGTGCATATCCGTCACGCACCTTTACGATATCGTCTTTGCTACCTAGCTTGTCGATGTCTTCTTTAAGAATGATTTCCATGGTGCGTGATTTTTATTTAAGCATATCAGCAACGTAAGGCATAAGTGCCAAGTGACGTGCTTTTTTGATGGCTTGTGAAACTTTACGCTGATACTTCATTGAGGTACCAGTGATACGACGAGGAAGGATTTTACCTTGCTCATTGCACAATTTTAGAAGAAAGTCCGCATCCTTGTAGTCGATGTACTTGATGCCTGCCTTCTTGAATCGGCAATATTTGTTACGCGTAGTCTCAATCTGTATCGGATTGAGGTAGCGAATTTCATTTCTGTCTGACATGTTACTTCTTTTTAAGGATTAAGCTTGTGGTTGAGCAGCTTTGTTGCGACGCTTTTCAGCATATTCAACATGGTCTTTCTCCATGCGGGTGCTTAAGAAGCGGATAATGCGCTCATCCCGACGGAATTCAGTTTCGAATGGACGAAGGTATTCTGCGTCGCATTCGAATTCAAGCAGGTGGTAAAAACCTGTTGTCTTCTTTTGAATCGGGTAGGCCAGTTTCCTCAGTCCCCAAGCCTCTTCGTGAATGATCTTTCCACCATTCTCTTTGATGAGGCCTTTGAACTTCGCAACTGTTTCCGCTGCCTGTTCTTCCGACAGCACGGGAGTCATAATGAAAACAGTCTCGTAACGGTTCATAATTTGTATGTTTTTAATTCCAAAAATGGGGTGCAAAAGTACGCATTATTCTTTAAAATACAAGGGGTTGTCGATTTTATTTGACAAGGATTCGAATTTCGTTTCTTCGATTTTTTTCATGCCGGAATTGTATTTCTTTCACCTTTTGTGAACATTTTTGCACTCTTGACTGTATTGCTGCTGCGTAACTTCCTGTTACTAGCCTTCCTTGAAATCAGTATAATCACCCACCAATGATGACGTTTTGTTTGCGTTTCTGCATGTGCTCGAGTAGATTTTTGACGCGTTTTTTTACGCTGACGCTTGTTTTATTCGCTTGCATCTATTCATTTGGTCAAAATAAAGACTTTGGGATATGGACAGGCGGGACATTGAAATTCAAATCATCCAAAAAAATTGATCTAAGTCTTTCGCCTGAGCTCCGCTGGGATCAAAACGTATCTCGGATAAGAAATAGAATTCTTGATCTCGGCGTAAATTATGACCTTCCTGATGGATTTGAGGTAGGGGCGACATACCGCATATCGGGGGTGCAAAGAAATTCGGGGTGGCAGCAACGACAACGTTTGCAGCTCGGAGGAGATAAAACGTGGAAACTTGATGACTTCAGAATCGCCTACAAATCGAAAGTGCAATTTTCGTTCGATAAAGCCAATATCAAGCGTGAAGCCGACCAAAATTCGAATTTTCGGAATAAAATAGAAGCAGAGTATAAGGGCTTGAAAAGAATTGATCTGGGAAGTTCCATCGAACTGTTTCATGGTTTGCGATCTGGTGAATTTCTTGAATACCAGGCTTGGAGATGGGTGATGTTCGCCCAATATAAAGTCTCAAAAGATTTTGATCTCAAATTGAGCTATGTGGTAGACAATGAATTAAACATCGGTGTCGACGATAGAGCGCGAATTATCGCTTTCGGCTTCAGCTATAAACTGAATTAGGAAGAGACTGTTTTTGGTAGTGAAGCATAAAAAAACCTGCCATTGGCAGGTTTATACTTATGAATTAAAAAATTCTTCTCTAAAGCCACAAGGCTCGTAACATGTGCCAAGAATCGATAAAAAGTATAATAAATCGCTAGAGTTTACGAGACCATCGCAGTCTAAGTCGGCGTTTGAATATGCAAGATCAATGTCGAGAATCATCCCCTCGTCAAGTGCAATATGTTTTCTTTTAAATTAAAAGAATTGGTTCGCTATTTCAATTATTTATTACTTTACAAATGAAAAGTTGTGAAAAATGAAATATTTCTTTTCACATATCTTATTGATTCACTTGATCTTGCTTCCTGGCTTGTTATCAGGTCAGTTGATGTTTGTTGAAAATCAAGGTCAGTTTTCAAATGATGTATTTTTTCAAGCGACAACCTCTACGGGAATTATTCAATTAAAGAGCGATGCCATTCGGTTTGTGAAAAATCATGAGCAATTGGTGCATAGTGAATTAGAAGAAGAACGGCCCGACACCCTTGCTTGGTGCTGGGACATGCGGTTCGAGAATGTAGAGCAAATAATACCTTCGGCTGAGGTTTCATCTAAAACTCCAACAAAGCACCATTATTATTTTGGTAGAGATGAGTCGCAATGGCGATCAAATGTACCTTCCTTTTTCCGCGTAGTTTATTCTGATTTATACAGTGGAATTGATTTGGTGGTGTATTCAAATGAGCATGGTTTTAAGTATGATTTTATCGTTAAGCCAGGTGCAAATCCGGGTCAAGTAAAATGGTCGTACAATGGACTTCTTGGTGCAGAGTTGCAAGACAATGATCTACATCTCAAAACAGGGTTTGGGACGATTATCGACAGTGCTCCAGTCGCTTATCAAGGGCAACGGGGCGTTGATGTTCAGTTCGAGAAGGTCAAAGGCGGGTATGGATTTGATTTGGGCACCTAAAGGACGGAAGAAACATTGGTAATTGATCCGGCAGTGAGTTGGATTACGAATATTGGAATACCAGCAAGTATTCATTGTGGAGAAGTTTTGGCTAATGGCAAGATTGTTTACGGAGGTGGGTATGATGGAACATTGGGTTCGACGGTACTCCCGGACAATGGAGGAGGGATTGCGGATGGTCTGGTCTACGGCGCTGCAGTTGCCGCGCAGTTCAGTTCAGATGGCAGTACCATGGAATGGATGGCGATGCTTGGGGGATCTGCTGATTATTCTTCACTTATCGGAATATTTCTTGGGTTAGCAGTCGATGAATTGACTGGGCGAATTTACCTAATAAACCAATCCTCTTCTGATTCTTTTCCAATCACAGAAGGAGCTTATATGGATTTGCCATCGCCGAATGTTGGGGATTCGAAGTATTATATTTGTGCGATAAATTCGGAAGGTTCAGAGTTGCTGCATTCGAGTTATTTACCTTTTGTGGGCCGAGCTACGAGAGCCTATAATTATGGCAGTTTCGCTCAAGACTATTATCGATATCTAAGTCCAATAAAAACTGATGGGAACTCTATCTTTTTTAGTTGGAATTTCCTCAATCACATGGATGATCTAACCTTCGATATTCAACTGGGAGAAACAGGGCAGAGAGGATGTGGTGTGTTTTCTATGGACATGGAATTGAGCACCATGAATTGGAGCACTGGTTATTCATCACTAGCGCCCACTGCAGTTCCTGCTGGAGTGGTTGATCTCATTTTGCTTGAGAATGGTGATTTAGCTATGTGTGGACATGGTTGGGCTCCTGGATTACCAACCTCAGAGAATGCCTATGATTCAAGTTTTGAAGGAGCAGAAGAAGCGTGGGTAGCTACCGTGGATCATTTTACAGGAGAATTGAAGAATCTAACGTATTTCGGTTCAACAGGCAAAGAACAAGCTTGGCGGCTAGCAGAGACAGCCAATGGCATTGCGGTATTTGGAAAAACCGATGATGCTAGCGGGTATCCAGAAGCACAAGCAGCTTGGGGTAACGGACGAATGTGGGTTGCTGAGTTTGATACTGAACTTACAACGCTGCTTTCTCATTATCGCATCGGGTGGGAAGAACCAATAGAAGGTATTGACGATCTCGCCCCGCGTGGAATAGACGTTGATGAATGTGGGTTTATTTACCTTTTTGCGGTTGGTTTTTCATATTGCCCGCCTCCTTGCGTTGGACTGAGCGGACTGCCTCTTACGAGTAATGCAATTCAAGAAACAGGCACCACGTACCTTGCAGTATTAAATACGGTGAACCATACGTTGCAATATGGAGGGTGCTTTGGTGGGTCCTCTGTCGTGTATTATGATAGGACATTCTTTCAATATGATTCAAGTCAAATCGTTATTGGGACAATTGTCAATAATGTTGATCTCTGGAATGGCCTAAACGAGTTGATTAGCACACCTGGTGCATTTGCATCGAGTGCACCAGAATTTGAATCACCAGATGGTAGTTTCCTTTTGAAGCTGGATTTTTCGGACATGCCAAGCGGTTGGACAACGGCAGCTTTGCAAGCAGAAATCATAGACAGCAATTGCTCTTCAAGCGCTGTGAGTCTTTCTTCAACTTCATCGGGCCTTGTTTATACGTGGAGCACAAATGGCGACTCACAACAAACCGAAGAGGGTAATCTTTTATTGGAGTTTCCATCGGGCACCATTCAAAACATACAATTAATTGTTTCTGATTCCACTACGTGCAATGGTGCAGATAGCACAATGCTTGAGTTAATGCTACCTGCGATATTCTCTACCTTGCAGGTTGCAGCCACAAGTGAGGCACGGGATTCTTGCGCTGTTCCTCAAACTATCCCATTCAGCTTCACTGGTTCTGGGGCTACTTCAATGTCATGGCAAGTCAATGGTCTGGAGGTGAGTAATGAAGAGAGCTTTGATCTTCAAATTAATAGCCCAGGAGAGTATTTGATTGAATTAACCGCACTTGATGAAGTGTGCGATTCGACAAGTCAAGTGCAATTTGCTTTTGAGTTTTTCGAACCATTGGCAGCCGAAGCCGAGGTAATTGTAACGCCTTCGTCAACATGCGCCCCTTCAGGCCTTCTCGCCTATGCAGAAGGAAGCGGAATCACAGGTGTTGAATGGTTTTTTGCAAATGAATTTTTATCTGATCAAGATCAAGTGGAATTTCAATCCTCCCACGAAGGTCAGGTTTCTTTGTTGTGTGTAGTCGCCAATGAGCATTGCCAAACTACAGACTCCTTGCATCTTCTGATTGATTTGCCTGAAGTTGAAAGCTTTAGTCCGTTCGAAGTGCCAAATATCTTCTCTCCCCAGAATGATGGTGTCAACGATGTCTTAAAGCTAATTGCAAACGAAGGTTTTGAAGAAGTCACCAATATGCAATTCAACCTCTACAATCGTTGGGGAGTGTTGGTATACACTACAAACAAACATCTAGCATGGGATGGCAGCACAAACGGCGAACCTCTGGCTGATGGGACCTATTTCTATGAGCTAAGATACCAACTGCCGTGTCTCGAAGGTGTTCAGACAAGAAATGGAATAATTACAGTAGTGAGATAGAACGAAAAAAAAACCTGCCATTGGCAGGTTTTTTTATATCAAGTACAATTATTCTCATCTATGGAACAGCATTCACTGCTGCTGCTGCATCAATAATCCCCCATCCGAAATTGCCATTTCGAGAAGGATAAAAACTTGCATTCAGCTTGAGGTAATTTAAAACTTGGGTTTTCGAAAGTGATGGGTTCTCTTCCCATACCAAAGCTGCGATTCCAGCTACTGTTGCTGTCGCTACCGACGAACCCCCGGTATAATTCGGCTGATCGCTGTAGTCTGCAAGTGTTATCGGGCCACGGTCAGTATTGTTGCGGTCTTGCATCACCACAACGAAGTCGACTTGTGAACCGTCATGGCACTCAACACATTTCTCCATCGGACTGCCTGTCTTGATTCCTGTAACAGCAACTGTTTGACTCATGGTAGCAGGAAAAATAACTCCCCACCAACTCGTCCAACTCAACGAAGTCCCCGCCGCACAAAACATCAACTTGCCTTTGTTGTTCGCGTAGTATATCGCATCTGCAACTTGGTTGCTCCAGAATACATCACCCATCGACATCGATATCAACTTCACGTCGTTGCGATTGGCGAGGTAGTAATAAGAATCAGACACGCCGTCTTTTTCATCACTCGTATTCACCACAACATCTTCTGATCCTTTGCAGCTAACGAGGTTCGCATTGTAGGCAACACCCACAGAGCTTCCTGCCGAAGTCCGCGGAGCAGCAATGGTTCCCGCCATGGAAGTGCCATGTCCGCAATCGTCATAAACCCCTTGGTTGGTGCACCACCACAACCAACAGTCTTCCAAAAATCCTTTTCTGGTGATGGTACGTCCAGTTGACCAGCCACTGCTATATTGGCTGTTTAGCTTGTTTTGTCCTTGGCTTACACCTGTGTCAATTAACCCAACTGTGATATTATCTCCAGTACTCTGAGCCCATGCGGCTTCGATATTGCTGTAGCTATAATTCCACGACAATTTGGCATTTGGTGCGATGATGGTATAGTCAACACCGTTTTGCAAACTGTAGTCGGGTGTGTTGCCACCACATCCAGAAGAAGATCTGTTCGGGTCTTCCAGGCCATATCCTGTTGGTTCAACGTAGCGAACAACTTTCATCCGGCGCAAAGCAGCTAGAATTTCGAAATCGTAGACACGGATGTTGAAGTAAGGCAATCCTTTTTCCCCATAAGCCAGAATATCGGATGCTGTTACGGGTTTTTCAGGATGCAAGCGATTGGTTTCATTTACGATATAGTTGATCAATGCATCTTTTACAGCAAGCCATTCACCTTGTTTCACATCGATCAGGTGGATGTTGTTTTCAATTCCACTGTGGTTTTCTGGCTGGTAACCCACAGCAATCAATGAGTCTGACTGTACTACAGCACTCCACAATTGCTGGTCGTTCATGTTTTCCCAACGTATGATGCCGCCTGCTTGCAATTGTCGCAGTACCTCGGTGTCCATTTCCGCTTTTGTAAAAGGAACAACGGGTATCCGTGGCATTTCGCTTTGAAGGGTAAGGTCGACTTTATAGATCAGACTGGCCTCGTTTGTAACTGTTTCTTTCTGACATCCTGCGAGGAGCAGTGCTAGCCCCGCAGTAAAGAGTGTTAGTTTTTTCATGGGTTTTGGTTTGTTGAAAGCTAAGGAAAATAGGCGTGGGGTTGAAAATTGAGGGGTAAGAGCTTTTCAACACTCAATTTTTAATCAATGAAATTGATTATCCGCAATCGTGCCCACGGACCGAATCAGGTTTTCAACCGCGATTTTGAAGAGTTGGGATTCATCTCTTAGGTTGTAGCGAAAGGCAAATTCATCTAGATAGAGTTGTAAGTAATAAGGCATCACAAAATGATGCACACCCTTGAGCTTGCATTCCAAATTGAAAAGCACTTTTTTGATCCATTCAGCGGTCTTTTCGCTGGACTTTCCTTTATCAATTGATTGATTATAAGCTAAGTGGGCGTTTGTT
>WGNM01000051.1 GCA_016124575.1 Cryomorphaceae bacterium | reverse complement strand
CTAAGGTTTACAAACAAGCAGCCTAGAAATGAACAAAAACACTAAGTTATGAGTCTCCCCCAAACCCCCTCATTACTATGGTTTTAACTGTTATATTTGTATATAAGATCTTGTCCAAACAATCCCGACCACTTCATATTTCTGGGGGGAGTGGGAGTTTTGAAGTTGAATGGACCTCTGGAGGATTGTTCGGAGTTTTAACGAGTGACATAAGTCAGACAGCTATAAACTCTCCGGGTTTTTATACTTTTGAAATAAAAGACAATGTTACCCTTTGTGTCAACGAAAATGGAAATGTTACGGTACCATCCATGAACCTCGACCTCGACCTCACCATTCAAGAACTATCACCTATGATTACCAATGGAGATATCAATGCATTGGGAGGCCCGCCTGCCAACTCCATTGTGGTGCCTGGTAGCCTGGGAAGTACATTAACCATTTCACCGATCGGAACATACCAGGTTGACTACGCATGGTCTCCATCAGCAGGCGTGAATGCAAATGATGGTGATTATACAAGTGTTGCTGCTGTAGACGATTATGTTGTAGCCGCTCAACTCAATGGCAGCAGTTGTGTTGTAGTCTCTGATCCTTATAGCTTTTCAGCTGAAATATGTCTGGGTAACCCTGATTTAAACTGGGATGGATTTGTGAATGCGGGTGACTTAACGACCTTCTTAGGCTATTATGGCGCAACATGTAACTGCCAAGCGGATTTTAACGGAGACACGGTAATAAATGGTGCTGATTGGTTGCTATTATTTAATTATTTGTTTCAGTTTTCACCGGGTTGTTCAAATTGAAATAATCTAACAAGAGCATAAAAGAAGGCGATCAAGGTGATCGCCTTCTTTTTGAAACATTGTCTCGAAAGGACGTTGAACGAAAAAGGGCCTACCTCTTTTGAAGCAGCCCCTTTTACATGTTAAAACTGGAAATTCTGATTATTCGCCTTTCACTGAAATCAGCTCAACAACAAATACGAGTGTTGAATAAGCAGGGATGGCGCCGCCTGGAGCCGGACGAGATCCGTAACCTAAGTTCTGTGGTATGTAAAACTCTGTCTTCCCACCTTCTTTCATCAATTGCAATCCTTCAGTCCATCCTGGGATAACCTGATTCAAACGGAAGGTAGCAGGGGTGCCACGCTCGTATGATGAATCAAATACTTTTCCGTCGATCAATCGACCTTCGTAATGAACGGTAACTTCATTAGTAGCAAGCGGAGATGCGCCAGTACCTTCTGTCATAACTTTGTATTGAAGTCCACTATCAGTGGTTACAACACCTTCCTTCGTGGCATTGGCTGCCAAATAATCAATGCCTTCTTGTTGCATAGCTTTTTCTTTTTGCTCTTTAATCTTTGTCAATTCAGCTCGTACAAATGTATCTGCTGTCATTGGGTCCATTACCGATGCGCTGTCTAGCTGGTCTTTCATCCCTTGCGCCAAAGCAGCAGAATTGATGTCGGTGATGCCTTGCATTTTCAAGTTCTCGCCAATGCTAACTCCGAGAGCGTAGCTCAAAGAATCTTGTGTGTTCGTTAAATCACTGCTTGCGTTAAACGTTGAATTGGTTTTGCATCCTGCCGCTGCGGCAAGACACAGAAAGAAAACAATTTTCTTAGTCATTAGATGGTTGGTATTTGATCACGTGTAAAAGTCAACTCGCTTGGAGTAGAAAGTTTTTCGTTAAATGTATATCCTTGAACGTTGAACCCTTTCAATAATTCTGGGTCGCTGATTTGGTTGCGAATGATATAGCGTGCCATCAAGCCTCGTGCGTGCTTCGCATAGGTCATCAACACTTTGTACTCGCCGTCTTTCAATTCTTTAAAATGACATGTGATGATGTCTCTCTTCAATTCTTTGGTCTTTATGACTTTGAAATATTCAGAAGAAGCAAGGTTTATTAATGGTCCGTCAGTAGCCGATTCGTTGATCATATCGGTGACTTTGCTGCCCCAAAATGAGTACAAATTTCGTTTGGTGGGTGTCACCGCCCACGATGTGCCCATCTCCAAACGATAGGGCTGAATCAAATCCAATGGCTTCAAATATCCATACAAGCCACTCAATATCCGCAAATGCTTTTGCGCAAATTCAAAATCGGGGTCTGTGAAGTTGTCGGCACGCAACGCACGGTAAACTTCTCCTTTAAAGGCCAATACTGCCTGACGCGAATTTCCTAAATGAAATGGCAAATGCCACTCCTGAAATCGCTGGTAGTTTTCATCGGCTATGGAACTGTTTACATGAAACAATTTCTCTAATTTCTTCGAGGAAAATTTCTGTAGCTTGGAAACGAGGTAAGCGGCGTCATCCAAGAGTTTCGGCTGACTGGCACTTTCGGTATTGGGCTCACTTTGAAAATCCAGGGTCTTCGCAGGTGATATAACAATGAGCATGCTCTATTTTTCTATTAGGTGCGACAAAAGTATGAACTTCGCCTTAGGTTAACGCAACAATTTAATGCCACGTGGTGTGATTTCAACTTTGCGCTGCTTGTACAATTGTCCTACCGCCATCTTAAAGGTGCTCTTACTCATTCGCAATCGCAGCTGAATCTCCTCTGCAGGTGTGTTGTCGGTTAAACGCAAATACCCACGGTGCTGATTCAACATATCCAATATCCGCTCTACGGCTTCATCAACTTTTCCTCTTCCTGGCTTGTGCATGGAGATGTATAGGCCGTCACGACTGTTGTCGCGGACGTATCCTACGTAAACGTCGCCGCGTTTGATGCCAGGCAATGTGTCGTTTTTATGCAGAAAGGCGCGATATTTTCCGTCAACTATAGCGATCTGTCCAACATCCCCCTTTTCAAACAACATGAACTTGATGGTGTCTCCCGGCTTGTAATCGGATTCTCGCAATAAAAATCTGGAAATCTGGGTAGACAATACAGCGCGCTGCTCTTTCTCACTGAAAAACAAGGTCATGTAATATCTGCGCCCTTCTTCAATGGGCTCTTCTTGATGCTCACGAAATAAAGGGATGTCTTCTTCAACGCCGATGTTTACAAATCCTACCCCCTGCGCAACGTTGGTGACGCGCAAAAACGCGATGACGCCGTTCGATACCAAGGGCATCTTTCGGGTTGCACGGGTTGTTAGCGAACGGTCGGTCCATAAAAAGACTTCCAACATGTCGCCGGGCTTATGACCAGCTTCAATCTCGCGCAATGAGATTGGAATGGCTTCGCCCATACTGTCTAAATATGCCATGTTGCGCTCAATACGGGCAATAGGCAAGGTGGTAATTATTCCAGGTTCTGAAAATATCATGGCCGACAAAGGTACGACTTCCTATGTTTCTTTTGTTTCCAGATTAATAATTACATTTGGACGAAACCTAAACCTCACATGCAATGCGAAAACTCTATTCTTTGCTTCTATTTTCTTTTGTAGCACTTCAATCTTTTGCCCAATGTCAGCCAGGTGAAGTGGAAATTACAGTCTTTATTTCCCTCGATGCATGGGGATATGAAAACTACTGGGAAATTTATCCTGAAGGTGAATTGTGCAGCACTGCAACGATTATAAGCGGTGGTAACGAAACGCAGGTGGGCTGCGATGGCGCTGGTCAACAAGATGCAACTGGTGGCAATGGATACCCAAGCAATACAACGGTGGAAGCGGGCTCAACGTGTTTAACCATCGGCGAAAATTATACGCTGCAATTTATCGATGATTGGGGCGATGGTGGATCTCAATTCTTTATCTACCAAGATGGACTCCCTGCGTTTATCTTTACCGGAGGAGGTTCAGGTTCTACGTGGACTTTCACGGCGGGTGATTTTACGATCCCTGAATACGATTTGCCTTGCGGCGCTGCATCTGTTGAAGTTGATGGGCCTGGAACTCTCGTTAACAATGTTGGTGCTACTGGACAATTTTTCGAGGTGGTGCCACCCGGAGACAATTGCCAACTGCCTGGTTTGTGGTGCGAAACAGGTATCGATAATTCTGTTTGGCTAACTTTCGAAGCTCCAGCTGCAGGCTCGTATGAAATTGCGACTTGCAATTCAGGAACTAACTTCGATACGCAATTGGCGGTCTGGTCAAGTGATGATTGCCTCGATTTTTCTTCTTTTACGCTCGCGGCGTCAAATGACGATATCGCCGGTGGATGCGACGGTGGTGCTTTCTATTCGTCTCGATGCTACGTTTCTTGCGTTGAGGCGGGTCAGGTGTTCTATATTCAAGTAGATGGATGGAATGGGGCAGAAGGAGATGCGGAAATAACGGTATCTACATACGAAGATGCGGTGTCGATGTCGGCTCAAGTAAACTCTATGGCTTGCGCGGTTGACAAAGGTGAACCAGGTACGGGTTCAATAAACGCATACCTCGTTGGTGCTGGTGTCGATTTTGAAGTTTCTTGGTCAGGCCCAGGTAGTTTTTCTGCCGATACGTCAAACATTAATGATCTTGAAGTGGGCACCTACATGTGCACGGCAACTACTGCTTGTGGTGATGAAATAACGCAGTCGTTCGAAATCACTATGCCTGCGTTCCTCTCTCTGTCGATGACGATTACTCAACCCGATTGCCCTATGAGCGCTGATGGTATCGCCCAAGCTGCAGGAATCGGTGGTACTGCTCCTTATGAATATGAGTGGACTGGTCCGGATGGTTATACCAGCGATCTGGGAACTGTGAATGATCTCAATGAAGGGCAATACAATTTGCTTATGACCGACGACAATGGGTGTGAATACAATCAACAAATCAACCTAACAGCATTGAATGATCTACCCCTCGATCTGGGCAGTGATGTAGAACTTTGTCAAAATTATGGTGAGACGCTCCTGCTTTCTGCTCCCGCAGGATACATATACACCTGGCAAGATGGTTCTCAAAACCAGTTTTACTTCGTCGACTCTGAAACGTTGGATCTTGGTGAATATTCGTTCATCTTAAACATGGAGAGTGATGAAGGATGCTCTGCCATCGATGCGGTGGTGGTGTCGGTTGAAATTTGTGACGGTGTTGAAGATGAAGATTTTGATTCTCCATCATTGTTTCCAAACCCAACTGCTGACATGGTCACGATTTCTGGGTTGATAGATAATAGCAGAATTGATGTCTATGATGCCAGCGGCCGTCTGCTAGAAACCATGAATTGCTGGAGCACAAGCCATATCATATACATGCAAAACCATGCACAAGGCATCTACTTTGTGCACGTTGAAGTGGCCGAAAAAACGTTCGTTTATAGGTTGGCGAAACAATAATCTAAGAAATACTCCGCAGCATGCGAGTGGTATATTCTAAATCTTGATCCGAGAAATCTCGGTGCGTCACAAAGCGTATTTTGCTTGGTCCGAAAGGCATGCAGAATACGCTTTTTGATTTCAATAGTTCGCAGTATTTCGCCGCTTGGTTCTCTTCGACATCGAAAATAACGATGTTGGTATCTACTGGCTGAATTTCTGTTACCCACGCCAACTCACCCAAAGCATTGGCAAGCGATTTTGCGCGTTGGTGGTCTTGTACCAAAAGAGGCAATTGGTGTTCCAAGGCATGAAGTCCGGCGGCGGCCAATATCCCAACCTGACGCATACCTCCACCCATCACTTTTCTGGTGCGATGGGCTTCTTTAATAAACTCTTTACTACCCAATAAAACCGATCCTGCAGGTGTTCCCAATCCTTTGCTCAGACAAATAGATACGCTATCAAACAACTGTCCGTACGCTTTCACATCGTTGCCGCGCGCAACCAATGCATTGAAAACGCGAGCACCATCTAAGTGGAAAGGTAGGTTTTGTGTCCTACACCATTCGCTAATCCGCTGCAATTCAGCAACATCCCAACAACTGCCTCCGCCTTTGTTGCAGGTGTCTTCAACACTCACAAGCGATGTCCGTGCATAATGACTATCACCCGGGTTCACTTCTGCTTTGACATCTGCCAGCGTAAATCGTCCGCGGTCGCCATGCAGCAATCGCACGCTGGCACCGCTGTTTCGGGCTATTCCACCACCTTCGTAGTTGTAAATATGTGACAAGCGATCGCAGATGACTTCGTCTCCCGGGCGGGTGTGCACGTTGATGGCGATTTGGTTGGTCATGGTGCCTGACGGACAAAACAAACCTGCTTCGTGTCCAAACATGCCGGCCAAGCGCTCTTGCAGCGCATTCACAGTTGGATCTTCGCCAAATACATCGTCGCCCACAGGAGCGCTCATCATGGCTTCAATCATGTCCGCTGTCGGACGGGTTACGGTATCACTGCGAAGGTCGGCGGCCATATTTGTTTTTTGGCAAAGGTAATATTCAAGAATTTAGTTGGTTACTATTGGGTATCACTTCCTTCAACTATCTTCGTAAAGTGCGCGCGTTAACGGTCATTATATTTGCTTTTTATTTCTTCTCCGGAAATGCATTTTCCCAAGAAACTACTTGGCTGGTGCGGTTTACCGATCGTCCAGATACGACGTGGAACCCTAAGAATGATTACCATCCAAAAGCGATTGAACGCAGAGGCGATGGCGGATTTTCTCGTTCTGATTTTCCTGTCTGCGAAAGCTATATTGCTGCTGTTCGCGCCAGCGGCGCGGATGTCAAACACCCGCTGAGATGGTTCAATGGCGTATCCTGCAAAGCTACTCCTGCTATTGTCTCAAGAATTGAAGCGCTGCCTTTTGTTGCAGACGTTGTTCAACTTGGTGACATGAAAGCTGAAATATGCGAATTCTCTGCTGAAGTGGATGTAAATTTTGAAGTGGAACGCCAACGCGAAGCGCACGATGCAGTATTGATAGATGAGATGAACCTCACCGGAAAGGGTGTGAGAATAGCAGTGTTGGATGTTGGCTTTAGCGATCTGGAAGCAACTGCTGAATTGCACCATTTATTTGAAAATGGTCAAATCGAGAAGACGTACGATTTCATCAGAAATAGGGAACGCCTTGGTGGGAGATCGGCACATGGGACGGTGGTTTTGAGCTGTATGGCAGGCATTACCAAGGGTGAGCCAATGGGTTTTGCGAAAGATGCGACATACCTCTTGGCTGTAACTGAACGCTCCGGAGCCGATATCACAAACGAAGAAGACGATTGGTTGGCGGGCATCGAGTGGGCTGATAGAAATGGTGTCGATATCGTAAATAGCAGTCTTGGGTACACATATCACCGCTATTTTCAAGCAGATATGAATGGACGAACATCTTTGGTGGCGCAAGCTGCTGTGATGGCAGCCCGAAAGGGAATGTTGGTGGTAGTAGCTGCAGGAAATGAAGGCAACAAGTCGTGGCAATTTGTCTCAACACCTGCCGATGCTGATTCCATCATTGCCGTAGGTGGTGTAGACCCTGTTCGGCAAATGCGGACAAATTTTTCTTCCTATGGACCTACCGTCGATGGAAGAATGAAACCTGAACTCGTAGCTTTTGGTGAGGTAATGGCCGCGAACGGTGATGGGATGGTTGAAATGCGTGGCACCTCTTTCTCATCCCCGCTGCTAGCGGGATTTGCTGCTGCAATATGGCAGGCATTTCCCGACGACGACAACATGCAATTGCGGAGGCGGTTGATGGCATCCGGTGAATTGTACCCTTTTTTCAACTATTCGCTCGGTTTCGGTATCCCAAAGGCTTGCAAGATATTTGAACCTTTCACAGCCGATTTAACTTTCGATGTAATAGAGAATGAAGAGGGCTTTGAAGTAATCATAGGTCAGGGAAACGATGCCGAAAGTGAAGAAAAGTCGGAATTAGTAGATTTGGTGTACTGCCATTTGGTGGATGAAAATGGGAAGATTTTGCATTACACTACCTTCAGACCCGATAATGAAAAAGGTGGAAAAATCAGTTATGATCTCATTGAATCACATGCCGAAAGCAAAATCTTACGTGTGCATTTTAAAGGCTATACCTATGAAATTGATCTTACTAAGCCTCGTTAGCGCGTTGTGGTGTGCAGCAGCAATGGGTCAAACGGTTGTTGAAGACAGGGATGTTGAAGACAGCCAAGCTAAAGTAGAGGAGGGGCCCAACACGAAGTACTACCAACATGGATTTCTGCAGTTTGGATCTGTGTTGAATATCAACGCCAACGATAGCGCTCAGGTGCGTTCGAATTTTGGCCTATTTAGCTATGGCACACGCGGAAAATTCAAGTTGCTCTCTTGGCTTGCCGCGGGCTGGGATGCGAAGTATACGTTCTCTCTATACAACATCAAGCAAGGCGATCTCAATGCTCTGGCAGATCAAACATTCAAGAAGCAATGGCTCGATCGACACGCGATCGATCTCGGAGCACACCTCCGTTTCAATTTCGATAGAAGAGGAAATACCCTCGGTAAATACCTCGATCTTGGAGGTTACGGTGGTTTTGCTTTCGGAAATAGAATGAAATTTTCATCTGCTGATAAAGCTTCGGCAACCACAGGTGGAAGCAATGCGCAGCGCACTGTTTTCCGCAAATTGCAGTATGTTCAACCTCTCCATTATGGTCTGCAGGCCCGGCTAGGATTCAATAGATTTGCTGTGTGTGGATATTGGCGGGTGTCGCAATTGTTCAAAAAAGTCGATTATCTTCATGGCGGCGCAGCATATCCTGAATTGCCACGGTTGAGCGTTGCGATAGAACTCAATTTTTAAGTTTTGAAAGATTATTTCACAATTCTACATATTTCAGACAGTGCTGATATTGATGATATAAAGCGCGCCTATCGCACCTTGGCAAAGAAGTATCACCCCGATAAAAATACTTCGCAAAACGCGGCATCCCAGTTTGTTGAGATCAATGAGGCTTACGAATTTTTATCTGACCCTACGCGCCTGAAACTCTACAAAGCCCGTAAGGTTTTTGCTGCTCAGGCCAGGTACAATCGTCAACGCGATGAGGTATTTCAAGCTTGGGTGAACCAACAGCGCGATTTGGCAAGGCGCAGAGCAGAATCTTCAGCACACAAAACCTACAGCGAATTTGTTAACTCTCCCGTTTATCGGGCTGCAATGGTGGCAAGTAATGTCTACAATTATATTTTCGTTGGAGTAGGCCTTTTGATGGTGCTGTCTCCACTCCATTATCTTACTGCTGTGGGTAAAGAAACCTATGATCGCCTCGAAAACCCTACTTTTACAATCCTCGCTCCTTCAATTCTTGGGGTGGGCTTTACTTTATTAATGTATAAAATGCTTTTTGTAAACAACAGGGGCTAACCTATATTTCTGATCTTTTTCACAACTTGCACCCATGAAAAAACTCATATTTACTCTTTCGCTTTTTGCCATTGTCCAACTTTCGTTTGCAACGGAAGGAATGTGGATTCCATCACTTCTCAACGCCATTGAAGACGATATGCATGCTTATGGTTTGCAAATATCGGCTGATGAGATTTACTCGATAAACCACTCTTCTTTGAAAGATGCGATCGTTCACTTTGGTGGCGGATGCACCGCCGAAGTGATCTCTTCACAAGGTTTGTTGCTAACGAATCACCATTGTGGTTTCGGACAAATCCAACAGCATTCATCTGTTGAAAACGATTATTTGAAAAATGGGTTTTGGGCTGCTACAAAAAACGATGAGCTATCAAACCCCGGTCTTACTGCCACATTCATTGTCAGGATGGATGATGTTACCTCGAGAATCATAGGAGCCTTGAACGGACTTACCGGTGCGGCAAGATCAGCAAAGTTGAAAGAGGTGGAAAAAGAGTTGGTAGCTGAATTCACAAAAGACACCAAACATGATGCTTATGTACGTCCGTTCAACTACGGAAATAGCTATTTCATCATTGTTACAAAAACATACAAGGATGTCCGCTTGGTTGGTGCACCCCCTTCAGCAATCGGTAAGTTTGGCGGAGATACGGATAACTGGATGTGGCCTCGTCATACGGGCGACTTTAGCATGTTTCGCATATATGCGGATGCCAACAACGAACCTGCTGAATTCAGCAAAGACAACGTGCCTTATGCTGCGCCTGCCCATTTGAAAGTGTCGATGGATGGGGTGAAGGAGGGTGATTTTACCATGGTATTCGGATTTCCAGGTCGCACAGAACAGTTTTTAACTCCGAAAGAGGTTGAATATGTTGTAAATGAGGCCAACCCTATGCGCATCCACTTCCGTGAAACAAGTTTGGGCATCATAGATCAGGCAATGCGCTCTTCTGATAAAACACGCATTCAATATGCCGCCAAGCAGTCGTCTATTTCGAATGCGTACAAGAAGTGGATTGGTCAAAATGCCGGACTAATTGAGCTGAATGCGATCAAACAGAAGTTTGAATTGGAGCGCTCTTTGGAAGGTTTGTCGTCGGTGCACAAAAAAGATGAGTACTACAATGCTATCATGGATATGCGCAAGCTAGATGATGAAATTCACGATTACAAAATGGCGCGTGATGTATTCATCGAGTACTACTACTACGGACCTGAAATTTTAGCCTTTGCGCACAGCTTCAATGATTTGATCAACAACTTTGCTAAGATCCAAAGTGAAGGAAAGTTGGATGAAAAGGTAGCCTCTTTGAAAGCAGCTTCAGAAGCGTATTTCAAAGACTTGGATGCTGATACAGAGAAGAAGCTTTTCTCGGAGATGACGCCGCTTTTTTTCAAGTACATGCCAGAGAAATTCATCGATGCCGAGTTCAAAGCTTTGAATAGTAAATCGAAGGGAAACATGGCTAAACTTACCACTATGATATATGGGAAGTCGGCCTTCACGAGCCAAGCAATGCTCAACACTTTGCTTGCTAAACCGTCTCAAAAGGCTTTTGCGAAATTGGCGAAAGACCCTGCTTTTAGAATTGCGAGCGGATTGGTGAATGGATATGCTGAAAAAGTAAGGCCGACGTACAACGAATTAAACGGACAAATAGAGCAAGTCATGAGCGTGTATGTCCGTGGATTGATGGAGACCTTCCCAAACAAAACATATTGGTACGATGCCAACAGCACCTTGCGGCTGACCTATGGAAAAGCAGAAGGTAGCTCGCCAAATGACGGCATGCAATACAACTTTTTCACAACGGGCAAAGGGATACTTCAAAAGCACCGCACAGGAAATCCAGACTACGACTTACCACCAACAATGGCAGCAATTTTAGAGAAAGGAATCTACGGCCCTTATGCCGACGAGGATGGAGAACTACATGTCTGCTTCACCGGTAGCAATCACACAACTGGTGGAAATTCAGGATCTCCTGCCCTTAATGCAAAGGGCGAACTGATAGGTTTGAACTTTGATCGCAGCTGGGAAAGCACCATGAGCGACATTCTCTTCGATGCTGATAGATGCCGGAATATCATGGTCGATATCCGCTATGTTTTGTGGGTTGTTGATGTTTATTGCCAAGCCGGACATCTCGTGAAGGAGATGACATTGGTAAAGGGACAAGGACAAGAAAAACCGGAAACAGAGAAATTAGAGATCGCCCATTGACAATGCAACGATCGCCATATATTTTCCTTCTGCATCGAAAAACTTAACGTCGCATTCTCCGGTCGCCGAGCATTTTACCGATACGTTCAGCAATGAACCCAATTTTGGTCGAGAGAAAATTTCACAAGAAATACTTTGGAAGAAGTTGTCTTCTGTTTGTGTGAGTAAATTGTATGCTTGAACTGCGAGCAGTGAATACAAGCCGTTCTGCATGTAGCTGCTGCTATCCGTCATTTCTTTGCGAATAGCAAATTGAATGACATGCTCTCCAAAAGCAAGTTCTACCTCTCGGCCACTTAGCCATAAAATTATGGGAGAGTTCTTTGGACTGGGTATTTGCTTCATTGGATTTTTTTTAGCTCTCGAACACGTTAATGAGGCTACTTTCATTTATACGTGACATAAGTTGAAATGTTGCGTCGTAAGGGTATGACTTCAGATAATTCCTACAAGCTCAGTAGTTGGGTGATTACACCCTTTTTTAGGATGTCATGCTAATCTTGCACTCACAATGATAATTCAACCCTATGCAATTTTGTAATATGAATTGGTGCTCATACACAATGCCCGAACTATTGCTCGAGATAGAAGATAGAATGGATACAGGAAAATCTCTTTTTCTTCAATTTCATAGAGGAAACGATATGTTAGAGAAGGTTAAAAGCGGATTCCAGTCTGAAATTTTGCAAGGACGAATCGATATTTTAACATCGTCGGTTATTACGAATGTAGTGGTCGGGAAAAACTGGACAAGTTGAATGAAATCAACAAATCCATAAATTTCCCTTATGAAACGCGAACGTAGAAAATTCACCAATGCTTTCAAAACCGAAGTTGTTCTTGAAGCGCTGAAAGAAAAGCTAACTAT
>WGNM01000052.1 GCA_016124575.1 Cryomorphaceae bacterium | reverse complement strand
TTAGCTTTTCTTTCAGCGCTTCAAGAACAACTTCGGTTTTGAAAGCATTGGTGAATTTTCTACGTTCGCGTTTCATAAGGGAAATTTATGGATTTGTTGATTTCATTCAACTTGTCCAGTTTTTCCCGACCACTACAGACATTAACGAATTTCCAGAGTTGATAATAAACTTAATAGCAAATCAATTTTTAGAAACAGTTTCAAAGCAACCTTTGACTATGTATCAAGAACTGGAGGAAGCATTAATTACACCACGAGGTTCAATAAATTTCAAACGATATTTAAGCAGTAGTTTATCACATGGAAATTTTCAAAACATTGAATGCGATTATGAACCCTTTCTGTTTGACAATAAAGTAAACAGAGTGATTAAATATTGTTCACGTTTGTTGATGAAGCAAACAAAATTTTCAGAAAATTTGCGTATGCTTCAAGATGTTGTATTCATCTTAGACGAAGTTGAGGATTTACATTGCACCATATACGATGTTGAAAATATCACTCTCAATACTTTCTTTTCAGATTATTCCAATCTACTTGACAGTTGTAAACTTATCCTTAGCCAACAACTCTTTTCATGTAATACTTACGACCTTTCTCAATGGTGTTTACTTTTCCCAATGGAATATATTTTTGAAGACTTTCTTGCAGGGTTCTTAGAAAATAAATTTTCAAAAGACTGGAAAATTGAATATCAAAAATCAGACGAATACTTGTCAAATATACCTAGAGTGTTTAACATGCAACATGACATATTTCTTACTGCAAGACATGGTTCAAAACGAAAAGTTATCATTGACACTAAATACAAATTACGCCAAGACAATTTCAAAACAGACCCCAAAAAAGGTGTAGCACAATCAGACCTTTACCAAATGGTTAGTTATGCTTTTAAGAGAGGTTGCACAGATATAATATTAGTTTACCCAAACATTGCAGACGACCTAAATACATCAGACAACTTTAAAATAATTTCAGGGTTTGGTGGAGCAGACGAAATAACAATAACAGCGATGGAGATACCTTTTTCATCATTGACAAATTTCAATAAATTAGACTCAATGTTGTTTGAGACTTTAGAAACACAATTAAACAAATTGCTTCAATGACAATGTGGTATACAGACAGAAAATTAACGACAGACAAAGAAGCCCGAACGCATAACACGGGTTTGGCAAAAGTGGCGGTTCAGTGCTCCGCAGACACATTTGTGGTTAATCAAAATTTGGTTCTCCGCATCAACATTTGTGGTGAAAATCGCCACCTTCGCCAAGCCCGAAACCGATGTTCAACATCCGCGCAGCGAAGAAAGAAAAAAGAGAAATTCAGCTTGACTTCTAGCGACCTTCGACGTGCAGCACACGCGTAGTTTTCTTCAGCGTGCGCAGGGTGGCAAAGATTAAGAACGCAACCGGCACCAAAATCATCCACAGCGGATCGATGAGGAAATCGATGTCCCACATGCCAAACTCAAGATAATTTTTCATCGCATTCAAAAGAGCAAAACTCACGAAGATGGCGAAGAAGCCGCTGTACTCGCGCTTCAAAACATTGCGCATTGAAAAGTCTACCTGATTGCTTGCCCAGCTTGAAAAACGGGGGATAAATGGTGGTGTTTTCTCTGCCCAGTTGAGGTATGTCTGACCGAATTTACGACGCAAAAACGCTTCTTCAGCAAACATTATACGCTCGTAGTAAAGCCAAAAAAGGAACACACAAAGGATTGAAAACCACCAGTTTCCGACATAAAGCACGATGCCCATCCACATGAAAAAATTACCGAGGTAAAGTGGATGTCTGACCACCGAGTAAATGCCTCTTGTGTTTAGCGCTTCTGCCACTTGACCGGCTGCTGTGTTTCTGCCTGAAGTACCCCGAGGGGTATAACCAATTGCAATGGCCCGAATGATTTGTCCGAAAAGACTCACAGCCAAGCAGATAAACGACCACGACATATCGTGATGATTCATCATATTATCCCATCCTGCGAAGATGACAACGATTGCCATTACGTATAAAACCAGAGGGAGAAAACTACGCCAGCGAAACAACCAGTTTCCTGACTTTTCCATTTCTTCAATTAGAGCCATGGGGCAAAAGTATGAATTCGGTGGTCAATGTGAAGCATTATTCATAGATCGGCTGCGACCACATCTTTATTTTATCATCAGCAACGATGCCTCCAAGCACCTCAACCCGCAGTCCATCGCTCAATCCGAGCTTCACATCTCTGCGTTCGTAGGTGTTTTCACCAGTTGCTACTTCTACAAAAGCTTTTTGTTCATCGTCGTATTGAACCAGCGTTTCTGAAATGGTGAGCACACTGTCTTTGCGTTCCAAAACGATGTCGGCATTTGCACTGTACCCTGCGCGGATAAAATCAGCTTTATCTAAACGCACAGCGGCCTTAATTTCAAACTGTATGGCACCATTTTCGGCAACACCTTTTGGAGCGATATACTCCAATTTAGCGTCATACTTCTTGCTTTGAATGGCACCAATGGTCAGAATCAGATCCATGCCGAGGCTGAGTTTTTCTACTTCCGATTCATCTACTTTACCCAAGAAAATAAGGTCTTCCATATCGGCAATCGATGCGATGGTAGTGCCATCATTAAAGTTGTTCGCTTCAATTACCGAGTTACCTTCTTTCACAGGCACATCGAGCACCATCCCACCGATGGTGGAACGAATCAATGTTAGTGATGTGCCACTGCCTGAACGTTTTGCAACCCCTTCGCGAATGATAGCAAGGTTATCTTCAGCAGCATTCATCTCCTCTCCTGCCTGACGTTTCGCGATTTCAAACTGTTGGAAATCTGCCCGTGAAATAACCCCTTTTTCAAAAAGTTCGAGGTTCCGCTCATAGTCCATAGCTGCATTGTCTCTGCTGATGCGCGCTCTTTCCAACCTGTTTTCGGCATTGCTCATGCTCACCATGTCGGGAATAACCTTCACCCGAGCAATGAGATCGCCCTCTTTGATGGTATCACCCGCTTCGAGAAAAATCTCGTTTACGATTCCAGAAATCTGAGGTTTAATTTGCACCTCTTTTCGCGGTTGCACGCTTCCTGTAGCAACAGTTTTGAGGACAATGTTGTCGACCGTTGGAGACTCAGTAGTGTAGGTAGCGAGTCCGACATCCTCTTTGGCTTTGAGGTAATACAACGTACCACCAGCACCAATTAAGATGATGACAACAAAAATTATCAGTGAAACAAGACAGCCTCTTTTCATAATATTATTATTCAGCGCGTAAAGCATCAACAGGTTTGATAGACACGGCGCGCAATGCAGGAATCAATCCTGCGAAGCCGCCCATGACGATCATAATTGACAATGCTGTAACAACAGTTTTAAAATCTATACCGGGGTTACGAAAAGAACCCGTATCACCCATGGATTGTAGTAAAATATTGACACCTTCAAGGGCAAAGACGCCAAAAATCATCCCGGCAGCGCCGGAGATAACTGTTAAGAAGACAGTTTCGTAGATGATTTGAAAGATCACATTTATAGGAGTTGCCCCCAAACTTCTCCTCACTCCTATTTCTTTCGTGCGTTCCTTAACCGTAATCAGCATGATGTTGATGATACCGATCACTCCAGCCAGCAAAACCAGAAATCCGAAAGTAAACGATACAATAGCGAATCCACTGAAAATATTGTTTACATCTTCTAGCTCTTCTGCCATAGACCAATAGCCAATGGCGCGCGGGTCGTCGGGGTGGATGCTCAGACGTTGCATGATCATTTCTTTGATTTCGGTGACCGCCTCTTCGGTTGGGACATCCTCCTTCAATAAAATAGACAACCAACCAACATCATCGCCCATATTGAACGCTTTTTGGAAGGTCGTAAACGGAGTGAAAATAGAAGCCGTTTCTTCTTCGGCATCTTCGCCTTTGGCGAGGCTATCGAAGACACCAATGACTTGAAAACCGACACCAAAGATTTGAATATACTGTCCCTTTGGGTCTTCACCATCCGGAAAAAGCACCGTACTCACCCGAGAACCAATGACACAAACCTTTCTGCTTTCATGGATATCGCCGTAATTGATAAACCGGCCATCAATAATTTTCATGGGCTTGATCAGCGGGAATTCAGGGTAATCGCCGTACACAGAAAACGCACCCGTGTTGATGCCGCGAACGACATTGGCAGTGCCTTGGTAGCCACCTATTTCATTGCGCGGACAAACCAGTTCAATTTTTTGTAGGTTTTCACGCAAATAATCAACATCCGCATTGGTAATGCGCGGATAGCGACCACGAGAAAAACCCTTATACGGAATGCTAGTGCTTTGCGTCCACATGAAAGCGCTGTTTTTAGCCACATCAGACATATCCGCTTTCACCCCATTCTCGAGACCCGTTGCTGAACCCACCGTGATGATCAACATGAAGATACCCCAGCTCACGCCCAGGCCAGAAAGCACAGCGCGAAGTGGGTTTTGCAACACCACTTGAAGAATCTCATACCATTTATCGCGATCGAACATTTATTCGTCTCTTAAAGCTTCAACAGGGCGAATGCGCACGGCCCGAATTGCAGGTAGCAATCCGGAAAGGGCACCTGCTATTATTAGCAAGATCAGCGCCCCCAGGCAAACACCGAAGTTGATGGTTGGGTTCGTAAAAAATTCGTGGTCAATGAACATAGCGAGTACCTCGAGCAACACCACTCCAGCAACCAATCCGATGCTTCCTGCGATTGTTGTAAGAAACACCGCTTCTTGAATGATGAGTCCAAGCACAGATGCAGGAGTTGCACCGAGGGCTTTGCGCACCCCGATTTCTTTCGTGCGCTCTTTAACGATAATCGACATGATATTGGCAACGCCAATGATGCCAGCCAGCAATGTAAAAACACCCACCGCCCAAATAAATGTCCGAATACCTGTGAATACATTCACCATTTCGGCAAACGACTCGTTGTTGTTGTGGACAGTTATTGCCCTTTTATCGTCGGGGTGTACGACGTGTTTTTCTTTCAGGTAGGCATCTATTTCAGCTGCCATTTCAATTGATTCTGTTAAGCTCAACTCACCTGTGGTGACCATGAACATGTCTACTTGATCATTGCGGCCATAAACTCTTTGAGCAGTGGTGATAGGGACATATGCATTTCTATTCTCCCACTTGCTGCCAGGATCTTCGAAGGTGCCAACAACGCGGAACAAGACACCATTCATTTTTACATATTCTCCAATCGGGGTTTTATCACGAAACAGATCTTCTACGATGGTTTTGCCAAGGACAGTTATTTTCCGCGCATCTGCAACATCACCAGCATTTATGAATCGTCCGCCGGTAACTATGCTGCGCTCCAGTTCAAGGTGGCCTGGGTGGACACCACGCAGACTAAAATTCTGGGTTTCGCTGCCATATTCCATAGCGACACCCCACATCCCCATGCGGCCAGAGAACGTGGTTACCTCCTCGTATTTATCTACTACATGTTGAAGGTCTTCGTTTTTATATGTTATTTCACGTCCCGCGTTCAACCCCTTGTAAGGCAAGCTTGTTGCCCAGCTGTGAATGTAAAGAGAGTTGATGGCATCGTCTTGCATGTTTTTGTAGACACCATTTTGCAAGCCAAAGCCCAAACCCTGCATAACGACGAGGATAAAGATCCCGAGAGCCACGCTCACGCCAGTCAGCACCGTCCGCAAAGGATTGGTGATGATGGTGTGAAAAATCTCGAGCCACTTATCTACATCGAACATCCTTACCTCCCAGTTGATTCTATGAGTCCGTCGCGCAACCGAATAACACGTTGCGTCATCGCAGCAATTTCATTTTCGTGGGTCACAATGATCATCGTGATGCCTTCTTTGTTGACCTCTTTGAGGACATCCATCACCTCATGGGAAGTTTGCTCATCGAGCGCGCCGGTAGGTTCATCGGCGAGTATCAATCGCGGTTTGGTGATCAAAGAGCGTGCTATTGCGACACGTTGTTTTTGTCCACCACTCATTTCAGATGGCAGGTGATTCGCCCAATCGGTCAATCCTACTTTATCCAGCAGATCCATCGCCATGGCATTTCGTTCTTTTCTTGGCACTTTTTGATAGTACAGCGGCAGCGCCACGTTTTCGACAGCGCTTTTAAAGTTGATTAAGTTGAACGATTGGAAAACAAAACCGAGGTATTTACTGCGGTATTGCGCGGCAGTGGTTTCGTTTAGGTTCGACATATCGGTGCCTCCGAGCAGGTATTTGCCAGAGTCGTAGCTATCCAGCAATCCTAAAACATTCAGCAACGTAGATTTGCCGCTACCTGATGAACCCATGATCGACACCAGCTCACCTTGTTCAACGTCCATATCAATGCCTTTGAGCACTGGAAAAAGATTCTTTCCAGAGCCATAGCTCTTCCTTACATCGGCTAGTTTTATCATGCAGGGATAAAGTTACCGTCAAAGCAAGCAAACTTGACAGACTTTTTGGTCAGTGGCTTAAAAGAGGTATAAATGGTTTCGTTGTTAATCTTCGAGCACGTGCGATGGCTCTTGCATTAAAAACTCGAAACTCTTTTCCATCAGTGGGTGCAGGTAGGTGTCATTGTTCACAAAGCCTACTTTTTGACGAAAGGCATCGTAGATTTTTTTCACCGCAGGCGATGTTCTATCGGCTCCTCTCAATTCCAGCGCTTGAGCTGCATTTAGTAACTCTATCGCCATGATGCGTTGGACATTTTGACCCACTCTGAACGCCTTTGTTGCTGCATTTGCTCCCATACTCACGTGGTCTTCTTGTCCGTTCGAAGAGTCGATGGTATCTACAGAAGCAGGGTGACAAAGCACCTTGTTTTGGCTCACTATCGACGCTGCAGTGTATTGGGGAATCATAAAACCACTGTTCAGACCTGGGTTAGCTACCAAGAATGGAGGCAAGTCACGTTGTCCGGAGATCAGCTTATACGTTCTACGTTCAGAAATGCTTCCCAATTCAGCCAAAGCGATGGCAAGGTTATCGAGCGCGAGCGCCAATGGTTGTCCGTGGAAATTGCCCGCCGAAACGATCATATCCTGATCAGGGAAAATCGTCGGGTTATCGGTTACGGCGTTTATTTCATTCTCCACAATTTTACCAGCGTATGCTATTGCATCACGCGAAGCGCCGTGCACTTGAGGTATGCATCGGAAGCTGTATGGGTCTTGCACATGTTTTTTATGTTGCTTTATCAGCTCGCTACCAGCGAGGATGGTGCGCATATTTTCTGCCACTTCAATCTGCCCCGCTTGTCTACGAATGGCATTCACCTCCACCCCAAACGGTTCTATTCGTCCGTCGAACGCTTCCAGGCTCATGGCGGCAATGATATCTGCCCACTTCATAAGTCTGCGTGCACGCATCACAAGGTGACATCCATAGGCGCTCATGAACTGGGTACCGTTTAGCAGTGCTAAACCTTCTTTCGCCTTCAGTTGAATCGGTTCCCAATTCAAATTCCAATACACTTCTTTGGTGGCTTTATGTCCTTCAGACTGCCAAACCTGTCCCTCACCAATCAGCGGCAGACTCAGATGAGCAAGCGGAGCAAGATCACCGCTAGCGCCAAGCGAGCCCAGCTCATAAACTACTGGAATCAAGTTATTATTGAGCAAATCGAGCAAACGTTGCACGGTTGCTAGCTGCACGCCTGAATGTCCGAAACTCAGAGCACGCGCTTTCAAAAGCAGCATCCACCGTACAATTTCCTGCGGCACAGTTGGACCGGCGCCACAGGCGTGTGAAAGCACCAGGTTGCGTTGCAGCGTTCCCAAATCATCATTGCTGATGCGTGTATCGCACAGCGACCCAAATCCTGTGTTGATGCCATAAATTGGAGCATCATTGTTTTGAAGCTTTGCATCCAGGTAGTTTCGACATTTCTCGATGCGGCCTTTGGCATCAGGAGAAAGTACAATCGGTTTACGTTGAGTGAGTACTTCGTACAGCGCTTCGATGCTACGGTCAACGGGAGCGATATGATGGTCTTCCATGTCGATAGATTTGGGAAGGCGAATTTAGGGAAAATTGAGGGAGATGGGATTTTGTTGTCGAACTGTTTGAAGTGGGCACAAACAGGGATGTTTAAGTTTTTTCTTGACTTCGAGAGCCTCAGCCGCCTGCTTCGAGAGCCTCAGCCGCCTGCTTCGAGAGCCTCAGCCGCCTGCTTCGAGAGCCTCAGCCGTCTGCTTCGAGAGCCTCAGTCAAAACACTTCGTTGGGCTGGATTATTGGATAGGTGAGATTCATTTTATTGAAGGACTTTGTAAGTGCGGTGTTCGTTTGGGTTGACCTAACCCTTGGTAATTCTGTATCATACAACTCAAAAAACAGGATCGGCCGATTCCACGTTAGCTGAGGGTGGTATAAACGCAAGAATCCTTCATCGCTTGAACCAAACAGCGCATTGGATGCCGTTTCAGCAACATGATATGGAAGGGTTGAAGGGGCAAACGCTTGTATCAAGGTGTTGTTTCATTTAATGTTGACTTCTAAATTACACTTATTCTGTTTGTTTCCCTAAACGGTATTTCAATAAGTCATTTATTTCTGTCGCCACAACGTGTAGGCGAGGCTGAGTTGGAGGGCGCCGGCCATTTGGCCTACGTACTGAAAATGAGCAACGACCACAGGATAAAAAACCAATGTTGCTCCTAAGTCAAGTCTGTTTGAAACCGAATAACAAGACGTAATGGTCAATCTGGCTCCACTAGTGACACTGCGTGCATAATACGCGACCTTCGAGTTTTGAAAAGAACAATTTGAGCAAACCAATGAGTTTGCCTTTTCTTTGACATAACCTACTCCAATAAAAACACCTAATGAAGGAACAATTTGAAATTTATTCATTTGAAATTTGTACCCGCACCCACCAAATACATTATTAATGGAGGCAGCGTATTTTCTTGATTCCAATGAAACTAACTTAAGTTTGTCATATCTAGCAAAATCATATCCAAAAAAAAGTCGGATTCGATTTGCTTCTACCTGAAGCTCAGCCGAACTCCATGAGCCATTAAACGGTAATACTGGCCCCGAAGACAACTGCAATTTAACTTTAGAATCTTGGCTAAAGGACATTAGTCCAATAGTGCCGAATAAAAGCAAAAGAATAATACGCATTTCATGGAGATTTTGCAAAAGTAAATATTAAGATTCTTCCTTCTCGATGATACAATTCGTATGGCAGATAGTTGATACTCGTCAGTGTATCCTTCGTCTCGTTAAAAAACATTGTGTAACTGCCCTCATAATTCTCGTAGTATTTAAGTGAATTAAACTTGAAAAACCTCACATCTATTCGATTTTGTTCTGAATCAGATGGATCAAGTGAAATCAAATTATAATTAACCCTGCTTCTTCTAATTCTGACCCCTTGCAAATATTCAATCCAATAACCCGCCTTTTCCACTTGAAACTCAAAATCATATGGTAGGTCGATTTCCAATGGGGGCAGTTCAATACTTCCCCACGATATCGGTGCATGAATTCGTATTAATTCCCAACGCCCAACCATAAATCCCTCATCATTATAAAACGGGTCTTTATAACATGAACTAAACATTGTTGTGACAAATAGTGCTACAATTGCAATTTTTAATCTTCTATGCATATATCAAAATGTTGAAAAGCATATGCTCGTTTTGGTAGAAGGAAAACCATTGTCCTTTGATCGTGCTCAACCATAATCCCAAGTCCTCTTATAAAATCAGAGGGTCTACCTACGAACTCAAAACTTCCTGAAGCATCTGTAACCAAGCTATCGATCACAAAAACGTTCATCGGATTTCCTATATTGGTGAAATCTGCATCTACATAGCGCACATTCGCCCCCTCGAGAGGTAATGAACACCCACTAAAATGCAACGTTCCATAAAATATCATTTGTCCCGTGTATAATTCACGGCAAGACCCGAACAATGCAAATACAGTCAAAGCGGTTATAAAAATCCTCATCTCACCACCGATATTCGTTCATAAAACACCCCATCATTGCATTGTACTCGCAAAAGGTATTCGCCTGATGTTGGAATTCTAAGCTGAAATGCTGAAGTGGCTGTTCCTTCTTGAAATAGTTGTCCGACACTATTAAAAACTTGATACGTACCGTTCATTTCTGCCCCCAATTCAACATGTATTACTTCTCTTGTAGGATTGGGAAAAACCCGAATCGTTGCTTGCTTCTTCTCTACCACCGAAATAGGCCCTTGGGTATCAAGCATTTGCATTGCATTCACTTCAGCCATTGCTGTGTTCGTTTGGGTTGACCTTACACCACATACTTCTGTGTCGTAAAGCTCAAAAAAACAAGATCGGTCGATTCCACGTTAGCTGAGGGTGGTATAATCGCAAGAATCCTTCATCGCTTGAACCAAACAGCGCATTGGATGCCGTTTCAGCAAGAAGTTTTGGAAGGCATAAATGGGCAAACGCTTGTATCAAGGTGTTGTTTCATTTAATGTTGACTTCTAAAATACACTTATTCTGCTTGTTTCCCTAAACGGTATTTCAACATATCGCTTATTTCTGTCGCCACAACGTGTAGGCGAGGCTGAGTTGGAGTGTGGCTGGTTTCTGTGTCTTACCCCCATAGTCAGCAATCATCACTGGATAATAGACAGCCGATAAACCTCCATCTAATTTCTGCAAAAGCGGATACTGAAGATTGAGAGCTAAACGTGCTCCATATGCTAGACGACCGGCATAATAAAATGCGTTGGGCTGGTTTGAAGAACAACCAGAGCAATTTGACGCATTAATCTCCTTAACAAGTTTGCTAAAGCCATTACCAATGAAAAAAGCCAGTGAAGGAGTGAGCTCGAGCTTTCTTCTTCGAAGAATATATCCTGCGCCAAAAAAGCCATAGTTCACCCACGCAGCATACTTGTACGATTGCAAATATTGAATGTTTATTTTATCGTACCGAGCATAATCAAACCCACCTATAAATCGAATGTGATCATCTTCCAAAGTCAATTGCGCAGTTTCCCAATGTCCTGAAAATGGAATCACTGTCCCTGATGCAAACTCAAAGCTCAACTTTGTTTGTTGACCGGTCATCGTGCAACTTGTCAACATGAATACCAAAACAAATATTCGCATCATTCGATTTTTACGAAAGTGAAAAAAGGATTTGGCGGTAATGGGAAACGGCTTCCAAGATTTGCAGCCTGAGGACGCTGATACAAGCTTTGTGGCGGATAGACACGGCTAATAAGAGTATCACGAGAGGCATTTAACTCAAAAATATTAACAAATGAATTTCGTTCATCTTCTTTATGTAGGAATCGATCAGAGAACATTATTGTGATTTGGTCTTTATCATTCAACTTCTTTTCCAACACACTGGAGAATATCCTCCATCGATTTATTTTTTCTCCATCGATGAATTCATGCCAGATTCCCTTTTCTTCGACCTCGAAAGTGAGGTTCTTATAGACGGCATGGTCGTCAAACTCAGTATATGTGCCATTATAACTAACTGCACCTACTGTTTGAACTCTTACCAATTGCCATTTACCAACCATAAACGATTTCTCGTTGAAGAAAGGCTCTTTGTAGCATGCACTAAGAAGACCCGCTAAAATGAGTCCCAATGAAAAATATATTATTAATCTTCGCATAGGTCTAAATTTAAATGACGGACTCGTAAGGGCTTGTCAAGTCTAACATAGAAGGCACTATGGTCCGTCTCCACCCAAATTCCCGGATCGTTTCTCTCGCTGTAATAACCATTAATCAACTCAAATCGCCCATTTTCATCGGTGACAACACTATCTAACCACAAAATTTCGGTCATTCCTCCTGATTCAAGAAATACTGCATCTACAAGATAAACTTTTGCACCAACCACCGCTTCTTTACAAGTTTTATTGCGTAGGTGTCCATAAATTAAAAGCTCTCCTGCTGCATACTTGCCACATGAGGAAGAAAAAAACAGCAAAAAATATAATAATAAATGTTTTTTCATCTGACAATTGTAATTCGTTCATGGCAAACACCCTGATTGCTTATTATTCGAATAAAGTATTCACCAGCAATTGGAATGTACAATTCAAAAAATTCTGTGACAATCCCATCGTCAATAACCTGTCCGGAAGAATTAAACAATTGAAATCCCCCAACCAGTTCTGAAGACAATTCAATGTATATTTTTCCTGTTGACGGATTTGGATATACGCTTATTTCAATATTAACTGCATTCCCAGAATCTGGGTCAACCGGCTCTGCTTGAAAAGGGACAAATTGCAGAGCATCCATAGAAGCTGAATTGGTAGGAATTGACCTAACCCCCGATACTTCGGTATCATGCAACTCAAAAAACAGTATCGGCTGGCTCCATGTCAAAGCTGGATGATTAAGTCGCAGGAATCCCTCATCACTAAAACTTTCACAATTTTCAGGAAAGTATACTTCGGGTTCAAAATACTCACCATAAAACGGACTATAAAACTGTAGTTTATAACTCCGATTTTTATTCAGGTTGTCAATAATGAGAGCAGTCTCAGGGATAAATGGAAATACGTTGTGGAAATGAAGTAAAAAATCAATTTCATCACCTGGCTCCAAATCTCCATCATTATTGAATATATCACCCAAAGGCCAAGGCAAATCAACATCATTAATATTACTATCAAACCCCGCCGAATTGTATAAAGCAGCTCCACAACTCGCGTACCCCTCTTCTTCAAACGACTGATACTCATTGTACAAGTTATTTACCACACAACCAATCATGCGAATGTCGCCTGTTTCTTTGCTTCCAGCTTTCAAATAATATACTGTTGTATATCCATCTTCTCTATCTAAATTCGAACCGTTGCAATCTCCGTAATAATGTCCTCTTCTTCTCGACCACGGTTCATAGATTTCTGAATTCAAATGCAGTCCCTCAAAGAAGTTTGCAACGTTTTCGTACAAATACCAATCATCGCGGTTTGGGTTGGTGTAGTTGTCCCAACTGTAGCCAGCACCCGCAGCA
This sequence comes from Cryomorphaceae bacterium, assembly GCA_016124575.1. GTDB lineage: Bacteria > Bacteroidota > Bacteroidia > Flavobacteriales_D > Sanyastnellaceae > RI-182. The sequence continues at coordinate 2,660 of WGNM01000052.1, read as the reverse complement.
CCAGTGAATGGGGAGATTAACAGGTTACGGATGTTGTTTACTGGGCGGCTGCAAATAAAACTTCCATCTCCAGGGCCAATCTCACTAAAGACAAATGGCTTTGGCGTCTTGCGGATAAAGCGTCCTACAGTTTGATAGTTGTATTGACTAGTTGTGTATGAACTTTGACAATAAACGTCTAAATATGGATTCTCAGCATACGTTAAGTCATTACCTGTTTCCAAATAAGTTTCTGCTGGCACATCTGGGCAATAATGTTCAATAAAACAGTTGTATCCTATGACATCTTGACCATCCCAAGCGGCATATGGATTTCCATTGAAAGTATTCGGATAACCAGCATAAGAGCTTGACAGCAAATGTTGATTGTGCGCTAAATCTTCTTTGATGTATTGGGCCATGGTCCTTTGCCAATTGAACACTTCTGTGCGGAATTGTACATCGTTAATATACCTACGTTCTCCGTTCGGGTCTGTCTCACCAGCATTGTTTATCTCCGAAAACAACTCAATGTTGGAAATAGCGGTTGAATAACCCCAACGGGCAATGTTGTACCGCAATTTCTTCTTGTAATTGCTTTTGGCGATTGGGTCGGTGAAGAAATCTTTTACCTCTCCAAGGCCAAGTTGTGTTTTGTAACAGTATCCTTGATTGGGACCCCACCCTACTTGTTGTCCAAGATCGTTCGCATCCCAATCCCACATATAAAGGCCGTAATCACCATTGTCTTCAACGGTATAATGCACCTGCATGCACCAATCTACTTTTATATCAATATCTTCTGCCAATTCTATATACCGATCGAATTCCCAAGCGTTGTGCATTCTATCGTAGTAGTTGTTCAACTTCAAATACTCAATATCGAAATCCCACGGAAATGAGATGGTTCGCACTGCATTGGCGCCCGCCGCTTTGGTATCGAGAAGCTGACAAAGTAAATCATCAAATAACACTGGCGCCAGCGTTTTTCTTGAAAAATATGTAAACGAGTAATCTTCTGGTTCCTGCACTGCATAACCTACTGGATCATGACAATATGACCCTCCATTCTCGAAATCCAGAAACTCACCCGTCGTATGCAAATTGTGACCAATGGGGAAAAACAAATCACCATTCGGATATTGAAAATGCGATCCCGAATACCCAATTTCAACATATCCTTTGTTTTCTGAATTGATTACGTCGAATTCAAATTGTTGCGACGAATAATTTTCAGAAGCTGTGTTGAAATAAACGATGCACCTGTAACGTCCCATATACCGAGGGGCATACCTCACCCTGAATTTATTCAATGTACTTTGCTCAACCCAATCAAAGTCACTGTAATCTTGTCCGGTGTATTCGGGTAGATTGTAATTCATCTCATACTCTTCGAAATAAAACCCGTTGATCCGTCTTTCAAAGGTCCACGTGCCAGGTTCTGTTTCGCGTTCAAAAACAGCATAGACATCGATTTGATCGGGATCGAAGGGGTTCAATCCTGTGGTATTCAGTCCCATGGGATTCTCGGCAATGAAAGCGTCGATTTGTGGTTGAATATCCGTCGGTATCTGAATGCCGAGCTCAAGTTTCTCGTAACGCGGCACTTGGTAGGTACCCGCTGGCTCAAGCCACGCTATATTCAGCACTCCAGCGCGTTCGCCAATGGTGAAACTCATGCTTCCATTTACAGGGTGGACGGTGGTGGGTGCTTTAAAGACAATGCGTTCACTTGCTTTAATGTATTGCGCACCTTCGCTATCCCCATACATGTGGGCATCTTCAATTTCCAATATGCATTGCTTATCTAGCATCCATTGCGGTAATGTATTGTACTCTCCCGTGGTGCATGGAATGGGTGAACCTTCCTGCGCCTGCATGCCGATGCTTATCAGCACCAACATACCTAAATATACATTTTTACGCATTACTTACCCGAATTTGCGTGTTGTGATTCGAGCACGTCTATGCGTTTGTTCAATTCTATTATGTACAGCGTTAGCTCCTCTACCTTCTCCACCAATAGGCGGTTCATCTCTCCCAAATCAATGCCTTTTTCTTTCACTTCCTCAGCCGATGGCATGTTTGGCAGGCGCAAGTGTTCTTTGATATAAGCCTCTAGCTCTTCGATGCGCATCAGCTTGTAATCGCGGTCGAACACATAGTCGGGGAAGGGAAAGTTTTCAGCCAATTCGACAAAAATTCCTGTTGCCCATACTTCACCGTCTCCATTTACTCTAAATACATCGCCATCGGCATTGGCCAATACGATACCACGCGCATCCGGTGAATCTACAAAAACCTGAAATGCTCTTGTATAACCATCGGCATTGTTCTTTACGACCTTCAATCCGCAATCGCCCGAGTTGTTCTCCACCCGCAAAGTGCTTTCAACCGATGGCTCACCGCCAATTCCCATGCGAGTTGCGACATAGCTTGCTCCGTCGACATGAAGCAAATACTCTGGCGTTGAGGTTCCGATGCCTACATTCGGACAGTAATAACAACCTCTTTGGTTATCGTCTACAAAAATAACACCTGGGTTATTCGACCACATGGGATTTGGGTTCACCGTTTGCTGACCACATCCCAAGGCTGCTTCTTCATAATACATCCTATTATAAAGCGATTCTAAAACTTCAGGGGTAATCTGCCTTACTTTTCCATTGCTATCTACAAAT
>WGNM01000037.1 GCA_016124575.1 Cryomorphaceae bacterium | reverse complement strand
CATTTAATTTGGGTTCGTCTCAATCATTTTGCGCTCAGTCTCAATTAATTTGCGCCCATCCCATTTTATATTCTCAATTAATTTGCGCCCAAATTGGCCGATGATCTCACGCCCGACCCTCTACGATCTCACGCCGCTACAAGTGAGCTAAATCAAAGGCTTGATGCTGCTAACGAGAAGTTGCAGGCGGCGGCCTATCGCAATGGTTATCTTGAGGCCCAGCTAGCAGACAAAGAACACATGATTAAGCTACTGGAAGACAGAAGCCGTATCGCATGGTGGCGTCGTGCTTGGGGATGGTTCACGGGAACGAGTGTCTGATCAGGTCAATTATGTTTCACTGACCAACCTGTAAAAATCAGCCTTTCCGAGATCGAGTGTCCATTTCCAGATTTTTGGGGCACTCTTCCGAAGGCGAGACCGGTTTATCAAATCGGCCGATGATCTCACGCCGCTAAAACTAGAGCCCGAAGAAGTGGAAACACGTATTGATAGTCTCGTGCGTTGGCTCTAACTTATAACTTATTAGACTAACAGGTGGATGATTGCCATGAACACTCGAAATCTTGTATTACTATCAATCTTACTCCTTGGCTTACAGCAACCTTCAAACGCGGAGATGGAAAAGTCAGATTCTGTTGAGATGAAGAAAGAAGCCCTACTTTGTGTAAAAACATGGATATTTCAAGACGAAAAAATCACAAGCGAAAACACTAGAACACTGCTTGGAAGCGACAAGGTCTTGAATGGTCGAGAACCAGCGCGACTGGAGAAGGTTCTAGGTCGTTATGCCAAGAAAGATTTGGCCTGTGGTCAAGCTATTTCTCAAGAAGATTTGCAACCAGAGAACTATGAGCCGCAGCGCGATAGAATGATAACTTTGAAGCTGACTTCGCCAGAACTAAAAAGACTTCGGGTAAAAGCAACGAACTTGAGTAAGCCGGTAGAAGAAATTGCGCAAGAATACCTATCCGATGCAATTGAGGTGAAATCGAAAGAATCTTCTTTTGGTGCAGGAACAAATCCGAACTCTCATTAATAAAAGGGAGGAAGAGATTTTGGCTCTCCCTCCCCACAAAAGCTTACTTAGGCACTCATGGCCTTATATTCACCAGATGGTCGCACCATAGCAAGCTGCGGGCGACGGATTTGCCGGTGGCACGCCATTTGCTGCATACAATTTCTGCATGTACCATGTCGTACACTTAAAGTTGTTCTTGACGAAAACACTCTCACTCTGAGTTGCCCCCCCCGGCAAAGTAATTGTTGGGCCCCAGCCACCTCCGGCGCTAGAACCAAACTCTACAGCGAAGAGTTCATTCGACTTATTTAAGCGTGGGCTCTGTGCATTGATAATGCTCTGTGCCGAAGCTGACAAGTTTGCCTTGTCCTTGCTGTAAGCGCTGAGCCATGCAATGTCAGCATTGGTCATTGTTGAGGGGATCGTACCAATCGGAGGATAGCCAAGCTGGACAGCCCAAAGGCGATCAAAAATATGACCTTCTTCATGCTCGGTTGTTTTTCCTGTCTGCGCATACTGATAACCAGAAGTAATCGGATTCCCATTGTTCCATTGCTGAACAGAGTACTCCCAAATGGTGATGATAGGCCGCGGAATATTCGGGTTAGAAGGACCGTTCGGAATTGACCAGCTTCGGCCCGTCTCCGTCATTCCTGGCGCCGGTTCATTGGCACTTTGAATGATACCAAGAGTATCAAAAGCATCTTGCCCGTTAGAAAAGATGTAAATGACTACATCATTATTCAAAAGCAAATTACGCTTAACCTGGTTCAAAATGTGTGGTGCACCATTCACACTGTTCTTGATCTGGTTTTGGCGAGACGCTTCAGACGAGTTCTGAGGGGCCCTCATACAATTGAGCAGATGGAGACCATCGGCAGGATATCCTGAACCGCTAATCACATAGGGAGTGCAAGGAACGTTGTTTGCCTGAGCTGCCGGAGCGGCGAAGAGGAACCCAGCGGTCATCAAAGCCAGGGCTCCGAGCATGGAAATTGCTCGTTTCATATGTTTTACCTTTTACGTTGTTGATGGATGTTCTCTATCCCTCCGGGCACAAGAGGCTAGATCTACCCGATTCGACCAATTCGAATTTCGGGAACCTGCTTGTCAATCTCGGAAGCTGGAAAGCTTGCTGGATTTACCTCTGTAATAGGAAGGAAACATGAGAACGCCAGGACTATACGAACCTACAGGCCGGTATTTCCATAACTCCCCGGCTCTCTTCAGTTTCCGGGTTAGCGCCACCAGCGATAGGGTCCCGAGATCAAACGAAATTCGGCATCAGTACAAATAACGAACGAATCATTAAAACGCTACACCTGTTTACGTTTACACTGGGTTACAGGCTTCACAAACGATCACTATATTCGATACCATGCCCTTGTATGTCATCCGCCTGGGCTATATGACATCAAAAGCAGGGACTAGTCCGATCCCTGAATTCCTTGCTGCTCCGAGATTCCCAGCGCCATAGCGATCCACTGCTGCGCTATCTGCTCGCATTCCTGGTCCCTCATTGCCTGCCATTTGGCTTTGGTCTTCGGGTCCAGGGGCTTGTTTGAGGACATATAGCTTACTAACTCGTCCGTGTTCTCGGCTGATTTGTTAGCCATGTATCTGGCTCCTATTGCCGTTCTCAAAGTGGTAATCACAAGCTCTGCTATTGACTGCTGAGTTCCCATGACGCTTGATTCCAGCTTCCCTAGTGCCTCTAGCACTTCCTGGTTACTGTCTCCACCTACAGCCCCCAGGTCGAGCCAGATTGATATAGGCTCCCTCAGAAGCTCAGTTACGCTGCAATTCTGTTTCTCGGCTATTGCCTTCAAGCGCTCGATCTTCTCTTCCGGCAATCGTATCGTTATTGTCCCTGTCTTCATTTAGCGCCCCCAGCCTCCGCCACGCTCGAACCATTCACGGTCCCGATCATCCCTCTCTTGCTTCTCTCTATCAAAAAAGTCGGCAAAATAATTTGAAAATTCACAGGGGTAGCCGCATTTTTGCCAACCTGTGAGCCTCGGCTGACTTGATCTCGCCCCTGTCCAAAAGCTTTAGCTTTTGGACACCACCACTATTGCCAAACAATTTGAAAAATTTTGCCAAATAATGTGCAAAAAAGTCGGCAAAATAATTTGAAAATTCACAGGGGGTAACGCAGGGTGCCCAACTTCTGGAATTGGCTGGAGCTTGTAGGAATACGAAGCTTCCTATCTTAAGCTGAAATAGAGATTCATTTTCTTAGCGAGGTCCCTTTTTTGGGGACCTCGTTTTTCCAGCGATGGAAGGTCCGTAGTTTTGGACAAATCTTCCTGTCTTTTGCACCGTTTTCCAGGAGGCGCCAGGCGGAAATTTTAGTGAATCGTTTCCATTCAAAGATTCTAGAGAACTAACAATCATCGAGCGGAACTTATCACTGGGACATACCTCGCTTACACTGATGTCTTGAATTTTTCCATCTTTAGTAACCACATATGATGCCTTAGATACAACGAGTTTGTCCTGTGCTTCTACTCGTTCATTTAAGCTTGAGAAAGCCTTGTTGACTTCGGAGGCTACCTTGTTATTCCATTTAATCCAGGCTGTTTCTGTTGTTTCATCTACTTCGTCTCTTGGTTTTGATGGGTAATTCAAATTTCCAATTGCATCAATGTATGTTAGGAACAACGAAGATCGGCCGCAGTTGAGCAATGAGATTCGGCCGGGTTAGAAATTCTTATTGCGCGACCGGGGAGGGCAAGGTGCGACCTCCTCGGCTATCAGCTAAAGCTGTACGCCTGCGTAGGTGGTTTAAACTGGACTACGGGTGGTAACAAGAAGCCTGCCAGGTGATTGGCAGGCTTCGATGGAAATGAAGACGACCGATGATGGTGCTAGAACGGGCAGTCTTCAACCGATTGCTGAGATGCAGATGACGGAGCTTCGGAAGAAGCCTCCTCGACGCAATTGCAGCACCAATGGCGGTGATAGAGATCCCAGCCCTGGCGCTCAGCAGTGTACTCAAGGCGTGGAAGAAGATATTCCCAGGAATGTAGGTTTCTATCTGAAGACAGAGCCACATTTTGGAAGGGTTCACCACAGAGGTCGCAGCTGATTAGGATGAATAGCTTGAGCATTCTATGTGGGTCTCCTGCCGAGTGGATTATTTTCGAAGGCATTGTGAGCGAGCAGTGCGAATTCCACAGTTGAGGCGCAGTAGTCACAGTAGTGAGCCGCGCGAAAGAAGAACCAGCCAGAGGATTCCGCGTGATGCTCGAGGTCGAGCGACAGCGACTTCCACTCGAGCGGGTCGAGGGAAGAGGAGCTGCCTAAGTGCTCGAATGGTTGTCCGCACATGTTACAGTCGAGAGTGACAATTACTCTGAGCATCTTCAGTTCAGCTCCCGTTGGTCAAGGATGTGTTTTACGAGCTTGGAATCGATAGTTGACAGTTCAGAATCTTTCGCCTTGAGGATGGCGAGGAGGCAGATGTTGTTTATCTCCCTGAGGATTCCTCTGGAAGCGAGGAAAACTGTGCGCACAGCATCTGTTTTGAAGAGGTCTTCAGGCAAGTTGACCGAACGCAAGCGGTGGGCGATGTAGGCGGCGGTCTCCTCCTCGCTGAATCCTTCAAGGGCGTATCTGAAGCGCAATCTTTGATTGAGTGCTTCGAATCCGGGCGTCTTGAGGCGGGTTCGCAGTGGAAGCTGACCGACCAGAATGATCGTGACCGGGGAGGTGCGATCGAAATCGGCATTAGTCAAAAGGCGCAGGTCCTCGAGTGTTGAGCTGTCGAGGAGATGAGCTTCGTCTATCACAAGAACAATGTTTTTCGATTGTTCGATGAGGTTGTCGGCAAGATACTGACTGATTTGCATCCAGGTCTGAGTGCGCGAGCGGCGGGGTTGAAGCCCGAGACCAGTGGCCAGGCGGCGACAGAGATTGGCGCCGTCCTGGTCTTGACCGAGATAGAGTACGAGATTCTTGTTCGTGGGAAGCTCATCGGTGACGATGCCGATAGCGGTAGTTTTGCCAGCACCGGATTCACCCACCACGGCGGACATCGTTCGAGTTTCGATTGCCAGGCTCAGCATGCGCTTTAGTTCGTCGAACTGGGAATAGCAAAAGACGTCCTCCTTGCTGATTGACTTTCCGAATGGAAGCCTGGTCATATTGTGAAACGGGTTGTCGGAATTCTTCTTGGTCATGTCATTTACTCCTTTGTGCAAATATTGATTGTTTGAGCAGGTCGCAGAAGTAGCGGAGATGAAGCTTGTCTCCTTTTGCCGCTACTGCTTTCACCACGGTCTCCTCTGCGAGGGAGTCAGAGAATGGTGCGAGTTGGTGATAGAAGGTTGAGAGGAAAACCTTCTCTTCAGCAGAGAGTTCGCGATTGAGCAGACGTGCAATGAGGTCCTGAAATTCGACTTCGGAGAGATAGCTCCCGGGTGCTGGCGGCTTTTGCTGGTATGAGGACACGAGTGCCTTCTGCAGTTTCTTTGAGCTATCGAGAATACGTGGAGGACCTTTGTGGCGGTCGCGTTCAGGACGCTGGCTGTAGTCGATGTCCTTTCCAGGGACAAGCTCGTGAGCGATCTCGATGAGCTTGCCGTCGTGCCAGACTTCCACGCTGGAGTCGAGCTTGTCGGCTTCCCAGAAGACTTCTACCTTCTTGCCTGCCAGGTCTTTGCCAACTCGATAGAGGCGGTTGTTGAGACTGATGGTGGCGGTTCTGCGATTTACCTTTCGCTCTTCCTTTAGCATCAGCGCTCGACGGATGTCGGCTGCCGTTACAAGCTCGATGAATCCTTTATCTTCGTCTTGTTGCCATCGCTCAAGTGGTGTTACCTTCAGAGCACTATGCTCGACGGCATGATATTCCTTTTCCAGCCAGGCGAAGAAGAAGGTGTTCAGCTCGTCGAGAGAAGTCAGCCCGCAATGCTTTGCCTCGTCGTAGAAACCGGACTTCACTGTACCGATGTGCTTTTCGATTTTCCCCTTTCCTTCCGGGAAAAACTCCTGCGCATGGATGAGTTCAGTCCCGAGCTGAGCACAGGTTCGAGCAAACCCTTTGCTGATGTAGACGGGTCCGTTGTCGCAGTAGACAGCAGCGGGTTTTCCTCTAGCAAGTAGTGCTTTTCTGAAGCAGTCGATCAGGCTGGGAAGTTGCTCGTCGAAGTAGAACTGGGCCCATGTCACCACTCTGGTGGCGTCGTCGATGAAGCTGATGAATCTTGTCTGTTTGGCTCGAGCTCGATTCAGGGGATCCGGCAACCAGAGCCCGCCGCTAGAGTCAGCCTGCCAGAGATCTTTGGCGTGGTCTTTTTGAAATAGCTGGAAGGTTCCCTTCTCGGAGGCGTACTTCTCTTTTGTAGCGCCTTTGAGATTGAGGTGATAGTTCAGAGTTGACTTCGAAATACCGCTGATATCGATACTCTGAGCTTTGAGGAGGGTCAGTATTCTTCTCACGCTTCGAGTCGGCAACTCTAACCGTAACTCGACAGCTTTTTTATGACCTCCTCCGGAATGGCATGGAAGCGGCCTTTTGTTGGCGGCGTCATGCGCTTGAGTCCATCAAAGCCATATTTCTCGTACCTGGCCTTCCAGCTTCTCAGTGTCCGGTCGGCTATGAATCGCTCGTCGCCATCGGGCGTGAGGTACCTCCTTGAAAGGATAGCTCGTTTGACCTCGCGCCTCTCCTCTTCGTCGAGGCGCCGGCAAACCAGTGGTGCAATTACTTCAAATCGGAACTGCGCCCACTTCAGTCTTGTTTCTTCATCCACTCTTGTAGACCTCCAGGTGGTGAGACACGAGGAAGTCTACAAACTATCATCAGAAGGCGTGTTCCGAGTTTTGTGATAGTGACAACCGAGAATGGTGGCCGCAGAAAATGTCGTACACTCCCTCGACACTTTCGAGCAAGTATGCTCTCAAGCGTCGCAGTACCTGCGTCGATTTGACCAGCAGCAGCGATTCAACCATGATCGTGGCTGCCAGATCCAGTTGTTGCGATTTGCCCTCAGAATGCGCTTTGCCAGAGTTCGGGCATTGAGCAGTCTTTCCCAGATTGCTCTCGATTCGCTCTCGCAGGCAAGCTCGATTAATCCGCATTCCTATCGTGTCCCAGCAATGCCGAGTGAAATCGTCTACCCATTCGAATACTCTGCTGGGGCTGGGTTGTGGCAACTCATGTCTGTCTGCAGACACCTCACTGGCTGCCTTCCTGTAAGTCGTGAACTCCTGCAGATATTCACGAATGGCATCAGCCACTGTCTTGCTGGAATAGCGACGGTAGGGAATGAGAAACCCCAAGAGAACTGAGACTACAAGCTGGCAGACTCGACATTTGAAGCGCGGCACCTTTACAGTCGCTACAATCTCTCCCTCTCGAGCTTGCCTCATGTAAAACCCGTTCTTCCAAAAGCAACTTTCACTGCCACATTCCGGGCATTGGTCTGGTCTTTCCAGTTCTGGACTCCCGGCTCTCTTGTACTGTCTCAAGGAGAAAAACTGAAGATCGTGTATGCTCGTCATGTGTCCGTCCTCTTGTTGTTTTAAGCACCAACAATTGAAGGCGGACACACCTCTATATTCAATCGATTGCAAACTTTTAATTCGGCATTGACTTCTTGTTCACGGCCGGCCGATCTTCCTTGCTCCTAACATCTAACCTGGACTACAAACTAAGCCAGGGTCAATCGTCCCTGAAAAACACCTTTGATCTCGGTATATTCAGTGTTATACCGCTTCGGTTTTGTGGTAAAGCTAAGAGTGAGAATGACAGATAAGAACAGCATGGCTTTCATCGATTCACTTACACCGGTAGAGGCTGAAGACATCTTGACCAAGGATCAGGTTGTTGATGGTTACCTGAAAGTGGCAAAAATAGTAGAGGCTGGCGGCAACCTAGCCCAGACCGAGCAAATTCTAAAATCAGCCTTGGCTATTGCTATTCGCAGCACAGGCGATGATATCCCTAGTACTGGTTGCACGCTCTTTGAGCTTTGGGATTTCTATGAACGGAACGGCCGAGAAGCAGAGGCCTTACATGCATGGGATAGACTTTCGTCTCTAATAGTGAAGCATCAAGACTGGTTGATGCAGTAACAGAGCCCCGATTTTCCTAGATTTCAAAGTCAGGGGTACAATCACCCGCCTTAGTCTCTAAAAAGCCCTCAGAGGGGCTTACAGACCCCGCAGTTTATACTAGAAAGATATCTTCCTAAGAGGCTCCTGAGCTGTGACCGAGCAGGCCGAGAAATTCAAAACCAAAGAGGCGACCCCACTTGATTCAAAAGTGCGGGAAGCATCCGAGGTTGAGACAAGAGAAGCCGGTCTGCATAACGAAGAGAACAAGAAGATCCACGACCAGACCCAGGCCAGGCACAAGATAGGGCATTCGGCGACTGACTTGATGATTCCCAATCAGTCTGCCGGACCGAGCCTTGAAATGGTTGATGAAGAGGCGGGTTATGTCCTTACCGGCAAAGGCTACAAGCCGCTTGTGCCAGAGGATATCTCAAAAACCTACAAAGCGATTCTCCAGGACATCCCTGAAGTGGAAGACCCGGCCTTGCTTCCCGACAAGGTAGCAGAGGCAACCATTGAATACTATCGCGCCAAGGGACTGATTCCAGACGAAGCCACAAGCAGTTTAGAAGACCTGCAACAGCAGTTCACCTATAGCCCTGACGATCAGCAGAATGGCAGCGATAGCCTACCAGCCATAAGTGAAGACCAGGCAATGAATTACAGAATTCGGGAGCGCTCCGATAACGGAATGCTAATAGAAACAGGCATCCAGGAGCGGCACCAGGCTACTGAACAACAACAGAAACCCCTAGACTGGTTGGCAGCGGCTCAGAAGATAGCCCAGCTTCCTTTTGATAAGCAACTGCAAGTAATCGGTGCCGGTCTTAGCTCTGGCATCAATGAGTACAACCATCAACAAAGAGAAAGATCCATCGGCGCTTTAATCGGCACCGTTCAAGGAGTCGGTACTGTGGCTGTCAATCTGGCCAAGGTTACTGACTTTACCGCCGCCTTGATCAAAGGAGACAAAGAAGCCGCAGGTAAAGGAGCCGCCGAATTCGGTGAAGCCCTCGGCAGCAGCATAGTAGGCGGTGTCAGGCTCTTTGAAGGTGCTCACCATTATCTGAATGACGTAGGCAAAGCCGGTTATGAAGGCGACTACACCAAAGTATTCCGGGACATAGACAATCTTGGAAAGCACCTGGACAAAGCCTGGTCTGAGTTGCCCCCCCGAGAGCAGACACGGATAATCTCAAAATTAGGAACCGAATTAGCTATTGATGGATTGGTCGGACTTGGAGCCGCGAAGGAAGCCGGTAGGCTTCCAGGCCAGTTGACCAAGATTCTAGACACCATCTCTACTGACGCCCAACGGCTTCATCTGGCTGGTAAAAACCTTTCTGATAAGTCTGTCAGAGCGATTAAGGATGCCGTAGACGACTTCTTAGCGCCTGAATTTGTGACACCTGACGGTCAAAGGATCAAACTTGGCCAATTGAATCGTCCGGGCTCCGACAAACCGGATACAAGCATGTTAATGTCTAAGGCTGATGATGTTGGTGGTGGAAAACCGGAAAACCTTGGACCGAGAAGAGGTAGAGAAATAAAGCCTGTGGATGAAAAGGAAGTAGTAAATCCGATTGATCGGACTGCTTCGACAGAGCAGAAAGTATCTCAATTAATGGCGCTTTCGGAGCAGAATAAGCCTCTGGTCGAAAGGTTTCTAAAAAACGTAGACACTACATTTGATACTAAATCCGAAATAAGTGGAAAGACTCCGCAGGACATATTAGACAAAGCAAAACGCCCATCAATTAAGGAGGCGAAGGAGTGGTTTGATGTTGAGCACGTTAGAGACTCGCTCCGCTTCAAAACACCAGTAGATAACTTGAAGGATTTACCCGAAATCGTTAAACACTTGCTAGATAGCGGATTTGAGGTGGTTAAACTGGATTTGGACAAGCTGATCAAACCAAAGGGCAGAGGCTGGCGGATGGCGGCAATCGACCTAAAAGCTCCAAACGGTCAAATTCTCGAATATCAATTACTGCCGACTGAAATGAATGCCGCTGGTAAGATTGAGCATCAGATGTACAAGCAGTGGCGTGGAAGGGATGTTAAAACCCTGACGAGCCAAGAAAAGGTTTTGAAAGAGCGAGCTGATGCCGCTGCCATAGATTTATACTCGGATGCTTGGGAGTCTTACCTGAAGCGCACTGGGCAGACAGAGCAAATGATCAAGCAAATAGTTAAACAAGCGTATGAGAAGTTAGGGCTATAGGTGAACAATATGCGTAGAAACGTAGTTTTACAAAAATCAGAT
>WGNM01000018.1 GCA_016124575.1 Cryomorphaceae bacterium | reverse complement strand
TTTTGTATCGGAAAGTAAACTAAAATTTCAGTCCAATAAGGTCAAGATCATACTCGAAATGCAAGTCAAATTCTAAGCAGTCGAGCTCACAACTCGATTAATTGTGGCTAGTACGACCTGTAATTACGGCTCAATTTAGTGCAAATTTGAGCCGAAAAACCCCGTATATTGAGCTCCAAAACAAAATGGAGCTCATGTTTCCGTATATTTGAGCTCACCTTGTAACGAATGTGAGTCAAAATCCCCTGTAAATTGAGCTGTAAATGAATAAAACAGATCAAATAATAGACTTTCTTGCGAAGCATCCATTGAGTTCCTCCAGGCAGATCCATGAAGGCACGCAGCTTGGTATTGGATATGCAACTGTAAAACGTATTCTAAAAAAGCTAAATGAATCGAACTATATTGAGATAGAAGGACTGGGTAAAAGCACCAAATACCGAATTAGTGCAAGTTATGCAATTACAAAGTCTATTGATCTCGATGATTACTTTGAAAGAGAAATCGATGAAAGGGAGATCATTGAATCATTCAACCTCGATCTCATTTCTGGGATCTTGCCAAAGGCGGAATTGTTTACCAAGAATGAACTGGAGAAACTTGAAAACCTCCAGAAGCGTTATCTTGATAATATCAAAACGCTTTCTGATACCCAATACCAAAAAGAATTGGAGCGGTTAGCCATTGATCTTAGCTGGAAATCCTCCCAGATAGAGGGAAACACCTATTCTCTTCTGGAAACCGAGAGACTACTCAGAGATAAACTGACTGCAGACGGAAAAACCAAGGCGGAAGCCACCATGTTGCTCAATCACAAAGAAGCCCTTGACTTTATTCTGGAACATCCAGATTACTTGGAGCCTATTCAGATAAGTCGTATTGAAGACATCCATAGCATTTTAATGAAAGATCTGGAAGTGGAAAGGAACATTCGAACACACAGGGTTGGTATATCTGGAACCAACTACAAACCTCTAGATAACGAGCATCAGATACGGGAGGCCATGCAAGCAATGTGTGAATTGGCTAACTCGATGCAAAGTGTGTTTGAAAAAGCATTGTTATTACTGGTGTTGCTTTCTTACATACAAGCTTTCGATGATGGAAATAAAAGAACATCGAGGATTGTGAGTAATGCCTGTTTGATACACAACAATCATTGTCCGATTTCATTTAGAACCATTGATTCTGTCGAATACAAAAAGGCGATGCTTCTGTTTTATGAGCAGAACAATATATCGGCATTTAAAACCATCTTTATCCAACAGTTTGAATTCGCTGTGAAAACTTATTTTTAGGATCTGAGCAAAGTAAAGATTAGGCAATTCTTGCATTCATCGCTATTCTAGCCAAGCAATAACTTCACTCAGGTTTTTCAAAAATCAAGTCTTAATCTACAAACCGCAAAAGCTGCTGATCGGGACATCTGCTCACGCTCGGTCGTTTTTGCTAGATCTTAATCCTCAATTCTTCAAAACCTGACTATTGACAGTCTTCAACCCCATTTCATAAATTTTATGCACCTTGCACCACGAATTTAGGTTTCACAGAATTTTACTCAATTTCGATGGATACTACTCCTGCTTGTCCGAACTGCGGATCAACCTACACTTACCCCAACGGAAACCTCTTCGCTTGTCCGGAATGCTTTCACGAATGGAATGCTGAAGACGCACCTGCTGAAAATGCTGCTGAAGGCTCTCAGTTTATCGACTCCAATGGCAATGTGCTGCAAGATGGTGACACGGTGATTGTCATCAAAGACCTGCCGGTAAAAGGGGCTCCAAAGCCGGTAAAAGCAGGTACGAAAGTAAAAAACATCCGACTTGTGGATGGCGACCACAACATCAGTTGTAAAATCGATGGCTTTGGCGCCATGGGCTTGAAGTCTGAATTTGTCCGAAAAGCTTAACCCTGCTCATTTCGTCGCAAGCGCTGCCGGCTCAATGTGAATGAGTATCTGCCGCAATTGCGGAATCTCTTTTTGCAATTGATCCTTCAACCGGTGCGCAATTTCATGTCCTTCGCGAACCGTTAATTCCCCGCCTACGTGTGCATGCAGGTCGATGTGATAAGACATTCCCGCTTTGCGGATATAACATTTTTCGGTATCCACCACTCCTTCAACGGTTAATGCGACGCGACGAATGTCGTCAAGTAAATCGTCGTATAAATGCTCATCCATGATTTCACCGAGGGCCGGACGGAAAATAAGATAGCTGTTATAAAGTATGAACCCCGCAGCAAAAAGGGCGGCCCAATCGTCGGCAGTTTCAAACCCGGTGCCGCCAACAAGCGCGATAGAAATCCCGACAAATGCGCCGATGGAAGTTATGGCATCGCTGCGGTGATGCCACGCATCGGCTCTCAATGAAGAACTGTTCGACTGTTTCGCTTTTTTCAAAACCAAACGATAAGAAACTTCTTTCCACGCAATAATGGGTGCAAGGATTATCAACGTCCATGCATGAGGAAGTTCATGTGGCGTTTGAATATTTTGAATGCTCTGATAGGCAATAGCTAAGGCAGAAACGATGAGGAATCCGACCACTAGAAATGTAATCAATGGTTCCGCTCTGCCATGTCCGTACGGGTGGTTTTCATCAGCCGGACGACTCGCATACTTCAACCCAAAAAGCACTAAAAATGAGGCGAAGACATCTGCTGTCGATTCGATAGCATCCGCGATGAGCGCATATGAATTGCCAAATAGCCCCGCCAAACCTTTAATCGCCGCCAGGCAAATATTACCAGCGATGCTGAAATACGTTGCTTTGATGGCGATTTTTTCATGGGGTGTATTCATATTATCGACAAGCATTCAAATTGCGAAAACCGACTTGTAGAGGCAGCCATCCAACATTTCGTTTATCTCAAAACGGTAACATGTCCGGATACCTTCTCCGAAATGCTCCCTTCCAACGTAGTTGTCGAATACTCAATTTGCCACACGTACACATCATCTTTCACATAGTAATCACCACTGTATGTGTTTCCATTCCATCGATCAACGGGATTTTCTGTTTGGAAAACGATGTCGCCAGCACGGTTGAAAATTTTCAAATTGTAGGTCTCGAAGGCACATTCAGACTCTACTTGAAACACCTCATTCAAGCCATCGTTGTCGGGCGTAAATGCATTCGGGACATAGATGAGGCAGCCGCATTGCTCGAAATATACATACACCTCATCCGACACTGTTTCACAATCATCAGCAATAGAAACTGTATATGTATCGGTTTGGTTAACGTCTAAGGTTGCTTCTGTGCCCGGCTCAGACCATGTGAAATCCAATGGATACGGAAAGGTTTGCAAATACGTATCGATGGTGACCACAGTTTCTTTGCACGCGATCCGATCTGGACCCAAATCCAATACGATTGGAGGTATGATTTCTACATTTATACCGTCGCTATATACACACCCTGACGCTGTCGCGGATGCTTCATAAAACCCTGTAGCAATAGGCACCAAGGTTGCAGAAGAAGACCCAGTGTTCCAAAGGACATTGATATTTGGCACTGCACTTACAACTTCCAATTGGAAATCATCTGAATAGCATACAACAACATCTTCACCCAAATCAAAAATCGGAATTGGGTTCACGACAACATCAACTTCATCGCTAGCAGCGCAGTTATCGAGCGTTATGGTAACGCTGTACGCACCCGTTTCTGAAACCAGAAAAGTCGGATTTGCAGAACCATCTTGCCATTCATAAGTCCCATCAACAGCGGAGACATCGAGCAAGCTTGTTTCACCCTCACACAGTTCGAAATCCGCTCCAAGGTTAACCGTTGGCAGAGGAAGAACGAACAATTCCACAGAAGAGCTATATAGACATCCATCAACCGAAATTTCAAGGGTGTATACGCCAGCGGCGTCGATGGCAATGGCTTGCGTGTCGTCGCCAGTATTCCAAGAATATTCATCTGCAACAACATCTGTTGAAAACGTCACTTCTTCACCCTCACAAATTGTTTGATCAGCGCCGAGATCCAGCAAAACCGCTTCAGGAGCAAGAACCGTTACCATATCCTGCGCTGAGCAGAAACCTACTGTTACCACCACACTAAAATCACCTGGGGCATCGGCCACAAAGGTTTGCATGCCTGACCCATCTTGCCACGCGTAGGTTGCACCTGGAACGCCAGCATCAAGAAGCAAAGTCGTGCTCGGACAAAGTGTTTGATCTTCACCCAGATCGATGGTTTCAAGCGGGTTATATTCGACAACGATCTCATCGAAATAATCGCAACCATTTTGGGTTATGGTAACCGAATAGGTGCCAGCTTGGTCAACCGACAACGTTGGATCGGTTGATGAATCACTCCATTCATAAACACTGTCATCGCTGGTAACATCGAGTAAAATCGACTGACCAAAGCAAAGCGTTGTATCGGCTGGCAGCAATAAAACCGAGCTTGCAACAACTTCTAAAGAACCGATTTCTGGCAACCCCGAACGCACCTGTCCGATTTGATCTAGCGTTAAAGCAAAAGCGAAATCACCTGCATTTACAGCCGGACTAATTGGATTGCACGCTTCTAGCAGATGTGTATCTGTATTTCCACCATTGTTTGCCAGGGGAAAAATAAGAGGATCGACATTCAACAAGTTGTTGGTTGTGCTTCCTATATACGTTACTGTAGCCGTTGATGTTTGCACCAAGTTATGTCCGCCATTTGAATCGAAAGTCCCAAACAGCGACGGACCTTGTGTTGCAGCATTCTCTGCGAACAAAGCATGATCGATCATTACCGTTCCAGAAAGATTAAAAATAGCACCTCCTACACTTTGTCCACCTGCTCCAGGCCCGCTAAACCAACCATTACCACCCAAGCCGCCAATTGCTTCATTAAAGGCTATTGTACAATTGGTAATTTCTATTGTCCCCCCTCTATTAAACAGTCCGCCGCCGATACCAGCACCGCCGCCACCGCCTGACCCCGCGCTGCAGCAACCTTGTCCACCTGCACCACCATACTGTCCAGCCGCACCACCAGGCCCTGCATTTCCACCCCAAGAGCTCGCACCGCCGCCGCCGCCACCGCCGCCGAACCCACCAGCGCCACCTGCACCAGAAATAGATCCGCCGCCGCCACCGCCACCGCCCCAGTTACCAGCACCCCCGGCGGCATTGTTTCCGCCTGCGTTTCCGCCTGCACCGCCGCCGCTGCCTCCCGGACTAGCTGTTGTTCCTGAGCCTTGGTGAAAAGTACCATTTCCACCACGACCACCTTGAGCGATGTTCCCACTTATTGTTGAGTTCGATAGGACACAGTTTGCGCCCACATCGTTATAAATAGCGCCACCCAAACCCGGACCGGCACCACCGCCGCTGCCGCCTCCTGGGGCGACACCATTGTTGCCCTTACCACCTAAAGCCCTGCAATTGTTGATTGTTGTGTTCGTTAGTAGTAGCGAACCCGAGTTGTAAATCGCTCCACCCAGTCCGCCCCCTTGCGCCCCAGACCCCCCTTCACACATCGAAGCTCTTATTCCAACCTCATTGAGTTCTAACGTACCTTGATTAATAATAGCACCACCATTGCCATTGGATAGTCGGCCCTCCCATAATTCGAGATTGTCCATCGATACTACAACGTTTGAAAAAATCTGAAACGCCCTATCCAATGAATCGGCGCGAATTATTGTTTGCCGTGTGTCGGCACCAACAATACTAAGATCATCTGTAACATCTAAATCACCTGAAGCCGCAGCGTTTTCATTCGCAGCTCCAAGTGTAAAAACATATTCACCTATGGGTAGAGAAATATCATTGCTACCAGGCAAAGCATTCGACTCCATGACCGCCGCTCTCAGCGAACAATTCCCACCTGCATCTGCACACACCCCATCACCCGGATTCGAATCAGGTGAGTCGGTAAAAACATTCACCGCGAACTGTCCGGATGCACAAAACCCAAAAATCAAAAACAAACCGACCATAAGGGAACGGTTGAAGGGAACAGAAGCAATCATCGCAAATGGTTTCTATGTCCAAATATACCCTTTCCTAACTGAAGAGAGAACAATAATCGGTGGACAAAAGGCAGACAACTTGGATATTGAAAAAATTCGGGAGAATTTATAAGACAGCATTAAATTGACTATATTTGTCAAGTTATTTTTTGTCATGTTTCAATTACTCAAATCTTCAAGAATAAAAAGAGCCCTTCGTGCGAAAGATATTTCGCAGGCATTGGGCATTGATCAATCGCTGATAAGCAAATTTGAGAACGGCACACGTCTGCCAACAAAAGATCAAGTAATCAAGCTCGCGGTTTTGCTCGAAATCCCCGAAGAAACACTTATTGTTGCTTGGTTGAAGCAGCGAATATTGAACGATGTGCTCGAGTTCCCATTTGCGAAAGAAGCGCTTGAGCAGGTGCAAGAAGAACTGGCTGAATATGCCCTCCAGAGTGAACCATTGCTTCCAGAAATGTCGGCCATGCTCACTAAAATCGATCAGCTTCGAAGCACACTGGTTCACTCTAGAAACAACGAGAACAGCCGCATTCTTCAAGCATTAGAAACCGAATACACCTTTGAGAGCAACCGCATAGAGGGCAACACGCTCAGTTTACAAGAAACAGAATTGGTGATCAACCAAGGTCTTACCATTTCTGGTAAAACCATGCAAGAGCATCTTGAAGCAATAAACCATACTGACGCCATTGCTTTCATTAAGCAATTGGCTAAAAGACGCACGCGCATCACTGAGCGCGATCTCCTTCAAATTCACAACCTTATACTTCGCGGCATTTCACAAACTGACGCTGGCAGGTACCGCACAGTGCAGGTCATGATTGGAGGTTCCAAACACAACCCGCCGAATCATTACCAATTGCGAGAAGCCATGGATGATTTCTTTCGTTGGTATAACAAAGAGTTTAACCGCATGCACCCCGTTTTATTTGCCGCAGAGGCACATTTACGGCTCGTCAGCATCCACCCCTTCATTGATGGCAATGGTCGCACATCACGGTTGCTGATGAACCTGCACCTGCTCCAGAATGGCTATTGCATCGCGAATTTGAAAGGCGATAACACGAGTAGGCTGAATTATTACAAAGCCCTCGAGGAAGCCCGTTCTAACGGAAACACCGACGCATTTCGAAATTTAATTGTCCAACATGCCCTTACCGCAATGGAGCGCATGGCAGCATTTTATTAATAAAAACGCAGATCCCTAGCAATTGAGCTTTTAAGACCCCTGTTTGAAGAGAAAGGTGATTAGATATCATTGAAAAAACAATACATTAGCCAGCAAACCCAATGGTGTTCTGTAACCCATTTTTGGCTTAGACGTAGAACTTCGATAGTACAAGAAGTTAAGTAATAAACCAAATTCGACAAGTATGTTACAGTTCAATTCTGCCAATGCGCGGATTGTCAACACCCGCCGTGGTGTTATGGAATGCATGGAAATCGCCTTGGGCGAAAACACTGCAGATTGCGACCTCATATTACTTCACGCCTCCATCGGTCATGATTTTCAAGAGATGGTTGATCAAGCCCGCTTGCTCGCACCAAACGCTAGAATTCTTGCGGCCTCTTGCTGTGGCGTAGTTGGTCGAGAGGGAGTTTCAGAATCAATGAAAGACATTGCTCTCATGACAGTGAAAGGCCAAGACTTTGCTGTTGGAAGTGTGGATCAGATTTATGGACATAACTCGTATGAGAAAAGTTTAGAGATAGCCCAACAGCTTAAGAATTCAGGTCAAGCTATCAACATGATATACTTTTTGGCATCTGGCATCGACATTGACAATGACCAATGCATTGCCGCATTCGAGTCGGTATTTGGAGAAGACGTTACCATTTTTGGAGCTACTTCATCAGACAATATGAAAGGGCATATAAGCTTTCAAGCGGTAGACGACAACGTTTATGAGCACGGGGCTTTTGCCATAGGATTCTCAGACCCTACGCTGAGCATTGACACCCAAGCCACACATGGATTTGTGGCCATTGGAGAGCCATTGGTAGTTACAAAGTCAGAAGGGCATATAATCAAAGAATTCAATCACAAGCCAGCATGGCAAGAATACCTTACCCGATTGGGACTTCCCCATGACGCAAGTTGTGGCGATTCCATTCCCATTGGAGCTTTAGGAGAGAAGCTATCAGATGAACACGCAGCTGAGTATGGCAACAGGCATATTTTACGTGTAGTTACTAAGCATGAAGGCAACGACATGCATTACGCCACCACCTGTCCGGAAGGAACTGAACTATGGCTTACAACCCGCGATGAAGATCTGATCTTCGAAGAAATGGGTAAAATGGTTGTGGAGATGAAAAAGAGAGCTGGGACAAAAAAACCAGTAGCTGTTTTTCATGCCGATTGCTTGGCACGTGGTCGTTTTCTTTTCAACCGCATTTTGAAAGAAGAGCTGGTAAACATCATGAAAGAACCTTTCCTGGTTGATGGTGAATGTCCGCCTTGGCTCGGCATGTACGGTTTCGGCGAATTCGCCCGTCTAGGCGGCAAAAACACATATCACAATTACACCTCCGCATTGTATGTAGTTTACCGACAATAATCGCATCTGCGAAGCGCAATAATTATGAATAGAGACCTCTCGTATGAAGATTTGCTAAAAAGTTACCGCGACTTACAGTTGCGCACCACCCGCTTTGCTTTTGTGGAGCAGCAGTTAATTAACACACGAGACAGACTTGACAGTGAATTGGAGTTGTACAAGAAATTGCACGACTTCAATTCCAGAGCGCTTCGAGAGCAGTCACCCCCCGACTTCTTTCGACTACTTACAGAAGCCATTGTAGATCTTTTTGAAGTAGAAAGCGCTATTGTTTATTTTGAGAAAACCAACGATACAACTCATAGCCAGCTGTACCTTGAAGGATACAGACCGACTGGCCCAATAGATAAAGCGACGATCATTTCTGACCTAAAATCCATTGCCGATTCTGAAATACCGATTTCAAATTTCGGAGTCCGCGCTGAAGACTTTCAAAAACTCGACCATCTATCGAGCTATGCTGAGGGTTTATTCTTTTGCTTTACCGATTCTGATTTGAATTATTCAACGTACCTGCTGGGATGCACATCAATTGCGAAATTGCCCTTGTACAGCAGACTAGAGAACCGACACAGAACCATCTTCAGCGTTTTTTCAAAACAAGCGCAAAGCCTTGTCAGCAATCGGATTAAGAGCAACAAGATTCAGAGGCAAATAGAAACCATCACCGCCTCAGAGATCGAGTTACGGAAACTTTCATTAATTTCTACAAAAACGAAGAATGGAGTAATCATTACCGATAAATTTGGGTGCATTGAATGGGTTAACCAAAGCTTTTCCGACACAACAGGATATACCCTTGAGGAAGTTATAGGCAAGAAGCCCAAAGACTTTCTTCAGGGCGATAGTTCTGACCAAGAGGCAATACAGAAGCTTCGAGAAGCACTCCTTATTAAAAAACCAATTGAAGTTACACTCATAAACCATCGAAAAGACGGCGGAACGTATTACAATCAGCTTGAGATTACCCCTGTGTTCGACGACCTCGGCAACCACGTCAATTTCATTGCCCTTCAAAAAGACATTACCTCTGAGATCATTGCGCAGCAAGAAATCTTAAGAATCAATTCTCGGTTTGAGTTAATTACAGCGAAATCGAACATAGGTATTTGGGAAATGTATCCTAAAACCGGGAAACTGGCATGGAACGAACATTTGGTTTCGCAGTATGGAGCTACAATCAATCCCCTTGAGCCGCATGAGCGATTTTGGGAGAAGGCGATTCTAAGTGACGATCTAGAGAGGATAAGAAGGGAAGTTTACGCTTTGTATAACCAAGACGCAGACATCTTTGAAGATGAAGTGAATATTAAACGGCTCGACAACGGAGCACAGCGCATTTTAAAAATAATGACCATTGTTGAGCGCGATGAAAACGATGAAGTACTGCGATTGGTAGGCACATCTATCGACATTACAGAAGAGCGGGAAGCAGAGAGAAAATTAAAGGCCAGCGAAGAGAAATACCGCACCATCATTGACAACATGAATCTTGGCCTGATGGAAGTAGACACCTTTGGCACAGTGGTGTTTAGCAATAAAAAGTTCAGGGAAATGGCCCAGGCAACACCTATTGAATCGCTCATGCTTACGCAAGATGTAGAGAGCGTGCTCATTCAAAAATTAGGAAAGGGAGAAATTATAGAATACCGCAAGATAGATGAGGGGGCATTTGAAATATCGCTTCAGACATCGAATGACACACTTGTTCATTACCTCATTTCAAGCGGTCCGACCTTCAATCAGCAAAAACAAATAGCCGGACAGATAAGCATTTACTTAGATATAACCGACTTAAAAAGTATTCAGCAAGACGTAATTGAGAAAAACAACGAGCTG
The DNA here is from genome assembly GCA_016124575.1 of Cryomorphaceae bacterium. Taxonomy (GTDB): domain Bacteria; phylum Bacteroidota; class Bacteroidia; order Flavobacteriales_D; family Sanyastnellaceae; genus RI-182. The sequence continues at coordinate 119,454 of WGNM01000018.1, read as the reverse complement.
CATAAAATCAACCACGAGCTTGACAATTTTGTTTATAGCATTTCGCATGATTTGCGATCTCCCATATTGAGTATCAAAGGCATTTTGGGCTTAGTGATAGACAACAACACCTTGACTGAGAGTGATCAACGGTATTTAGCACTTGCAGTTGAATCATCTGAAAGATTGGATGGCACAATAAAAGAAATCCTCGATTATTCAAGAAATGCCCGTTTGGAATTGCAATTTTCCAACTTCGATATTACAGAAATGGTGACAGGTATTTTTAATGATTTGCGTTTCACCGACAATGAAAGCCTTTCATTGTCACTTCAAATGGAAGGAAATAAAGAAATTTGCTCGGATCATTATCGGATGAGCACCTTGTTAAAGAACCTCATCAGTAATGCTGTCAAGTACAGACGTCATGTTAACGACTCCTACGTAAAAGTAGACATACAACACACGGCAGAAAAACTGACCATCGCCATTTCTGACAACGGGGAAGGAATATCGGCAAAGAACCTGAAGAAGATATTTGAGATGTTTTACAGGGCCTCTAGCAGCGCCACTGGAACAGGCCTTGGCTTATATATTTGCAAAGAAATAATAAACAAATTGAGCGGAAAAATCAACGTCAAATCAGAACTCGGAAAAGGTTCTACATTTGAAGTTGAGATAATGCTCCAACACGACTAAAATGAGCACTTATTTATTAATCGACGACGATGTAATCTTGAACATATTGCATCAGGAAGTGATTCGAAAGGTGGACCCTTCCGGAGAAATCACTGTGTATAATTCAAGTGTTCGGGGTCTGGATTATCTAAAGCTCATTTTAGAAAAAAATGAAGCCCTTCCTAACTATATCTTTCTCGACATTCGCATGCCCGAAATGAATGGCTTCGAAGTTCTTGATGAACTCATGAAACATCCCCAAAGTCAATTTGAAAAAACAAGGATTTTCATGCTTACCTCGTCGCTTGATGACAGGGATAAAACGAAGGCTGAATCTTATCCTATCATTACAGGCTTTAGAGGAAAAACAGTTACAACCACTATGTTAAAAGAGATCATAGATGCGGAAACGTAAAAAAGCGCCTTACACCGACACTTGTTCACGTCAATGCTGAATCAATAAGCGTAGTGACTGCCTGTGGCTGCTCGTTAGTCTGAACAAATACATACCTTTTGTCAAGTTAGCTAAACCTATCGGTTGTTGAACATCGGAAAAAAATTCGCTCCTTTCCTGCATACCACTCCATCATCAAACACATACAAGAGCGCTGTTCAATGATTCACAAAGTGCAGTTACAAGGAGCGCCCCCTGAAAGCCAGGTCACCCCATTCGCATCAATCAGTTCCCACGAAACCTCGAACGCCAAATCGGTGTCTTCGAGAGTCACCGTGTACCATTGACATTGCCCAGATGCTGATGCAACAGTGAACATGATAGACAGCAGTAAAAAGGTCCGAAAAATCATAGACTTAGTATAAGTTTTGGTTAGGGAACACCAACTTTTGGCCGACAAGGTAAAAAGGTTCCTAGAAAACAAAACTGCTTAAAATCAGTTATTTAAATATCACGGATATATTATCCATAATTTTTCTACATCCAACTCGAATACAGCTTTTTGGAGTTTATTTATTTAAACATCAGGGCGAGCTCCTTTAGACAATTCACCGAACATTGTTGAATATTAACATTGCAACTGATCGAAAAACCGATTGACCAGATAGCTATATTCATTAACTTGCGGCCTGTATGATGAACAACACTATACCCACAGCTCAAACCGTGGTTCGTTTTTCGAACAGAGAGCAACAAGATTTCGTTTCAGCTTTGCGCAAGCGAGTTGACAATTACTTTAAAGAGTCGAATAAAAGCCAAAACGCCGATACGCGCATGTTTGTGAAGACAGCGATTTTGGTAAGCGCATACATACTACCGTTTGTTGCGATAGTAGCATTTGCCCCTGGTTTTTGGGTGATGACCGCAATGTGGGTCATCATGGGATTTGCCATGGCAGGAATTGGGATGAGTGTGATGCACGATGCAAATCATGGAGCATACTTAAGGAGTCAAAAAGGCAATGTATTCATTGGGCGGATACTCAATTTATTGGGTGGCAGCGTGTACAATTGGAATTTACAGCACAACGTATTGCACCATACCTATACGAATGTGAGTGGCAAAGACAACGACATCGACAACAAGTTGGTATTGAAGTTTGCCCCTCATGGAGAGGTTAAGCCAGTGCACAAGCACCAATGGTATTTGGCATTCTTTTTTTATGGAATTCTAACCATCTACTGGGCAGTTGCCAAAGACCACGTTCAATATATTCGATACCGAAAAGAAGGATTGAATAAAATGTCAAAAAAGGAAAGTCTAACCTTCCTTTTCAAAATCACTTTTTTAAAGATTGTATACATGCTGGTAGCTGTTGGACTGCCAATGATGGCCGGCTATACTTTCTGGCAGGTTTTCACCGGATTTCTGGTGATGCATTTCATCGCTGGAATGGTTTTATCTGTAGTATTCCAACTTGCCCACGTTGTTGAGTCTACCGATTTCCCACTGCCCGATGAAAAAGGCAACATGGAGAATTCTTGGGCAGTACACCAGTTGCATACCACCGCTGATTTTGCTCGTCACAATAAATTTTTAAGTTGGTATGTAGGCGGTTTGAACTTTCAAGTTGAGCACCACTTGTTCCCGAATATTTGTCACGTTCACTACGCAGATCTTGCCCCGATAGTAAAGGAGACAGCGGCAGAATTTAACCATCCGTATCATGAATTTACTTCATTCGGAGAAGCTTTCAAATCGCACATAGTCACCCTTCGGAAATTTGGTACTCCAGCATTGGATGATATAATGGGCTAAAGGATTGCACAATATTTCGCTCGTGGTTGCTGTTTTAGGTTAGTACCAAAATCACAGTCACATGCGAAGTATATATGTATTGACTGTCTGTTTATTCTACCTCTGCACTGCCAATGCAAAAACAACAACCTCTGAAATCTCATTGAGATTCGACACCGACATCGACCAGCTTGATGCCGCGAATCAAAAAAAGCTCAAAGAGTTTCTCTCCACCTTCACCGTCGATGATGACCTGACAATTGTTGTCCGCGGACACGCCGACAAGAGAGGTTCAACATCCTACAACCTTGACCTTTCTGAGCGAAGAGCCTCCACCGTTACCAGCATATTGACGGGAGAAGGATTCTGCGATATTGGCATAGTAACAGAGGCATTTGGAGAGCAAAAGCCCATGAACGGCGACCGACAAAACCTAACCGACAATCGGCGCGTGGATGTCGTCATTCAAAAGCACGACATCGAATCAGAAGCCGAACTATTGGAAATACTCGGTTCAAACAACGACCTGAAAAAAGAGATTGATCTCACGCAAGAAAACGTTGTTAAAAGCAATCGTGGAACCATTGTTGGAATACCCGCAAACTGCTTCCTTGATGCCAACGGGCAGCCTGTTGAAAACGCCATTATAAACATAACCGAGGCCCTTTCATATCAAGATTTTTTAGCTGAAGGACTTACAACCATGTCGGAAGGCAAGATGTTGGAAAGCGGCGGGATGTTAAAAATCGAAGCATTTTCAAACACAGGCGAGGCACTGACCCTCGATCCGAACAACACCATTACCATTTCACTTCCTACGGATTTCAAAAAACAGGGAATGACCCTCTTCGTTTCTGAAACCGGTGCAGATTGGACCGACACAAAAACCTCCACCGTCGAAGTGTCGACGAACTATCCCGAACGTCCAATTTTCCCAAACTTCCGAAGTTTTGTCCCATCATTTACTGCTGCGCCAAAACCTACACGTCCGGGAATTCGCATGCGGCCTAAAATGCCTAAAGAAGTAGATGATTCGAAATATGAAGTCGATTTTGAATGGTATGAAATTTTTGGTCGAAAAAAAATCATTGCGCAGAACCAAGCAAATAAAGAGCGCGCTTACCAGAGGTATGAACGCAGCATGGCGCGCTATCACTCCAAACTTGAAAAGTTCATAGCTGATAGCCTTGCTCAACCAGAAAAACACAAAGCATATCAAGAGGCCTTGATGGCATGGAGAACAGAAACTACAACAGACAGCTTGTATTTCATGGAACAGATCTATTTGCCTTACGTAAAAAAACGCGAAATAGAGATCAACCTGTTGTATACCGACTACGAAACCAAATTATCCGCCTGGCGCGATTCATGCGCAGCAATCAGAAATGCAAAACTAGCGATGGCGATGGAAACTGGCATATGGGATATAGACCTGATAAATTCGTATACCTTTAATTCTTCAAGTTTAGGTTGGATCAACTGCGACCGCTTTTATGCAGAGCCAGCACTTGCAAAAATACAATTGCACATTGACGCTCCCATTGATAACCAAGTAGTGCTGGTATTCGATAAAATCAACTCACTACTTCCGTGCAGTCAACAAGAAAGGGGTTATACGTCGCCCTTGATTCCCAAAAAACAGAACGCTGTTGCCATAGCGTATTCGGTAAAAAACGGACAAATCATGCTTGACCAAGCCAAGTTTACCGGACAGCCTAGGTTAAAGCTCAAACCCGTACCTGTTTCTCTGAATGAATTTAGAGAAGCACTTCATGTGAATAGTTAATCGTAAGCTGCCGGAGATTATTTTCCGGCAGTTTTTTTTTCCTCACCATCCTTGTGCATCTTTGCGCATGCAAACTACCCTCCCCTTGCTTATCCGCTTTCGCAAAATTGCGTTGTGGGAAGGCGCTTCATATCTGTTTCTGCTTTTTGTCGCAATGCCACTGAAATACCTCGCTAATTTCCCTGTGCTCGTGAAATATGGCGGCTGGGTACACGGCGCACTATTCGTTGCATTCTCACTCTATTTAGTAACCCTCTGGATTTCATTGAAATGGAGTTTCCTGCGCACGGCAGGGATGTTGGTGGCTTCGCTACTTCCATTTGGCACTTTCATAACCGATAAATGGGTTAAAAGCGAAATTGAAAGGTTAAGAAAATAATATAAATCAGCATTTTCAGAGGCAACTATCAGCAATTCAACACGTCTAAAGATTAACCATCTTACGATTTTTTTACCCTTAACCTCTGACCAATATGCGAAAATCTCTACTCTCCTCTTCTTTTCGTGCATTTCTATTTTTGTTGATTTCTATTCCATTTTATAGCTATTCGCAAGAACATTCAGTTGCCCGACAATGGAATGAAGTCTTTCTTGAAGGTATCCGGAATGACTTCGCACGACCTACTGTGCATGCTCGAAACTTATTCCACTCTTCTGTATTGATGTACGATGCCTGGGCTGCTTACGACCCCATCGCACAACCCTTCTTCTTAGGAAAAACACTCGGAGGTTATACCTGTGATTTTGCTGGAGTACCTGTGCCTGCCGATGTTCAAGCGGCACAAGAAAAAGCAATCAGCTATGCCATGTATCGAATCATGGAATATCGATTTGCCAATTCACCACAAGCAGGAGAAACGTTCGAATTCATGAACCAGTTGATGTCTGATTTGGGGCACCCTATTTCCAATACTTCGACCAACTATATCGATGGCGACCCTGCCCACTTGGGCAACTACCTAGCTGATCAAATCATACAGTTTGGATTGCAAGACGGTTCGAATGAACAAAACGTATACGCCAACCAGTTCTATTACCCATTGAATCCACCATTGGTGATGGACAACCCTGGAAACCCTACGGCAATTGACCCGAACCGATGGCAACCCTTAAGTTTGGCTGTTTTTATTGACCAAAGTGGAAACCAAACAGCAAACACCCCTGCCTTTCTTTCACCAGAATGGGGAGAAGTAGTGCCCTTTTCATTAACAACTGATGACTTAACTGTACTTCAAAGAGATGGATTTGATTGGAACGTTTTTCACGATCCAGGAATGCCACCCTTGTTGGAGCCTGGTTTGGGTGAAGGATTGGAATCGAATTGGAAATGGGGACAAGTGCTGGTAGCCATTTGGCAGTCACATCATGAGTTCGATGGAACAATGATCGATATATCGCCTGCCTCGTTAGGAAACAATCCACCGCTTCCAACCTCGTTCGACGACTATCCGAACTTTTATAACCTATATGAAGGGGGCGATGCCAGTCAAGGATACGCAGTAAATCCTGCTACCGGACAACCTTATGAACCTGTCATGGTGCCAAGATCTGACTACGCCCGCGTACTTGCTGAATTTTGGGCCGATGGTCCGTCTTCTGAAACACCTCCAGGACACTGGTTTACAATTGTTAACACAGTAAACGATCACCCGATGTTGGAAAAACGTTGGGGTGGACAGGGACCTGTACTCGAAGATTTAGAATGGGACGTGAAATGCTACCTTGCCCTAGGAGGCGGAATGCACGATGCTGCCATTTCAGCTTGGAGCGTCAAAGGGTATTACGACTTTGGTCGTCCGGTATCGGCAATACGATTCATGGCAGAGAAAGGTCAGTGTACAGACATAAACCTGCCGCATTATCATCCAGATGGATTCCCGCTAATTCCTGGATATGTTGAATTGGTAGAAGTTGGTGACCCATTGGCTGGACCAAACAACGAATTTGTTGATGAAATTAAGCTTTACACTTGGAAAGGCCCTGACTACATTGAAGACCCTGCTGTAGATCAAGCTGGTGTGGGATGGATTCTTGCCAAAAATTGGTGGCCTTATCAACGTCCGTCTTTTGTAACCCCTCCATTTGCAGGGTATGTAAGCGGACACAGCACTTTTTCTCGAACTGCCGCGGAAATTTTGACACTTGTTACTGGAGACCCTTACTTCCCAGGTGGAATGAGTTCATTTGAAGCGCCACAGAATGAATTTTTGGTTTTTGAAGAAGGACCGTCACAAGACATTTTCCTTGAATGGGCGACCTACCGCGATGCTTCTGACCAGTGCAGCTTGTCGCGCATCTGGGGAGGTATCCACCCCCCATGTGACGACATCCCAGGCCGATTGATTGGAGCAGAACTAGGCCCTGAAGTATTTGCTTTTGCAGAACAGTTCATGTTTGTGGATGCCCCGAAAATTAGTTCAGTGGTGCCAACAATCACAATTGTTAACGACGCCGAAGTAGGCAACAACGTAGTGATCGACATAACCTACGACCGTGCCATGGACGTTACATTTATTCCGCAAATAAACTATCCATTCGACAACCCAGAGAATGGCGGTTTGTCGCTGATTTCAGCTCAATGGCTAAGTGGGACTGTTTACCAATTGACCTATTCAACATCCGATATCGGCGTGCATTTGAACCAGATCTTTTTGCAAGTTCAAGGTGGTAAAGACACACTGGGCAACAACCAAGACCCATACGTTGCTGCCAACGTAATTGAAATCGACACCGAAAACCCGATTGTTAGTATTGCTGCTCCGGACAACTTTATGATCAATGATGCAGCCATTGCAGATGGTGAAGTTTCAATCAGTGTTGTGTTTTCTGAAGACATGCTGACGTCTGTTGACCCGGCTTTGACATTCTCTAACGGAGACCCACTTGCAAACTCACTTGTTTACAACGCTGGCAACAGTGGCTGGATTTCTCAAAACGAATTCGTAGCAGTGTACGATGCGAGTGATGCGAACGAAGAAATCGACATCATCTCATTGAACGTTGACGGCGCGAAAGACGCATTGGGCAATGACCAAGAAGCGTTTCAATTGGCTACTAACATCGCCATCGATACCAAAAATCCAACAGCTATAAACGTTTTGACGTCGGCAGGCGTTGTGAACGAGCTTTCGCAAGGAACCGGAACATTCTCAGTGAATCTTGAATTTGATGAGGACATGAACACAGCCATTGCTCCAATTATTGTCTTTAACGACAATGGCAACAGTGCTGCTACACTTTCATTCAACAATGCCATGAGCGGATGGCTAAGCGCCTCAAGCTACACTGCTGTATATAACGTAGCAGATGTAAACCTGGCAGCGGTATCTGTTGAAATCGAGTCTATCTCTGCTCAAGATCCTGCAGGCAACAACCAGAACATCGCTTTGGTTGCGAATGCCTTTATGCTTGACACCAACAACCCATCATTGTCTAACGTCGCCATGAACGACTACCAAATAGCAGATGTAAATGCTGGCAGCGGAACAATCACATTCACCCTTGTGTTCAGTGAAGGCATGGATCAAACCCAGACCCCTTCACTCAATTTCACTGGTGGTGATGTTTCTGGAAGTTTGAGTGTCAACATCGCTGAAAGCGGATGGTTAAGTGCAACAACTTACGAAGCAGTGTATGACGTTACAGATATTAACGAAGAGATAGATGGACTTGGTTTCAGCGTTTCTAACCTCAACGATGCCAATGGAAATCCGCAAATGATGATTTCAGAAAGCGATGTCTTCGCTATCGACACCCGAAATCCACAGTTGATCATACTTGCAGCAAATGATTACGAAATTGGCATTGATGACACAGGGGCAGCCATGTTCGAATTGATCATGATTTTTGACGAAACCATGAACACGAGCAGCAACCCTATCTTGCTGTTCCCATCTGAGAATCCTCTTGCAATCATTTCTGCCAACACTACAGAATCAGGCTGGATCAATTCTACTACGTATTCTGCAGTGTATAATGTCGCTAGTCCTGAAGTTACCTTGATGGACATCGACGTCAGCGTTGCTGCGGGTCTTGACCTTGCTGGCAACCTATTGATTACAGCAGCTTATGTAGACTACTTCGATATCGATATCACAAGTGTTGGCGTAGCAGAGTTTGGAACAACCAATGGATTGTTGTTCCCGAATCCAGCACTAAGCGGACAATCGTTTAGCATTCAATTGGGAGAAAACACAACGCCTGATCGATTGGATATTTATTCTGTTAGCGGACAATTGGTGCATACCGAACGTCCACTTGTACAGTCTGGTAACATTATCGTTTCAGCTGAACTTGCTGAGGGAATCTACCTTATCAATCTAATGACTGATCAGGGCATGATGAACATGAAGCTTCAGGTGATACGTTAAACATCAACGAATTAAAAAAAACGGGACACCTTGATGGTTGTCCCGTTTTTTTTTGACCTTTCAGCCATGCAGTTTGTTCAAGATATCCATTACATTTTCATCCTCGCTGCAGCGAGCTTAGCGATAGGGACATTGCGAAAGACTAACAACCACTGGGTTGTGAAGGTCATCATCAGCATGCAGCTCATTGCCTCATTGCTACTCCTTTTTTTCTCGGGCTATGTACTTTTAGCGGGTTCATGGATATACACCCTATCGTTGCTCCTGCTACTTGCTTTCAACATCAAAACTTTAAAGAACAAAACGGCCTATGCAGTGATCATTCCCATGCTGCTTTTCAATCTTTTCAGGGTATTTCACTTACCGGGGACGAGGCATATGGCCTGGTTGAGCATCATATCACTGGCAGCCTATTTCATGATTGGTCGAAAATGGCGAGAAGCCACATTTGAAACAGGTCTTTTGGCCATAGTTGCTGCCGATGCGCTTGTTAATCTTTTCATGAGCCTTCAACAGTTACCAATTTTTAGTAGCTGACACATATCATATACTTAGGGAAATCGACCATTAAGTTGTAAAATCGTTAAAATTCATAAATCCATGAAACGGATATTACTTGTTGTTCCCGTACTACTCTTCATCTTTTCAAATATAAATGCACAAGAACACAGTGTAGCGCGAAAATGGAACGACGTACTTCTAGAAGCCATTCGAGGAGATCAAGCTCGACCAACGATACATGCAAGAAACCTTTACCACACCTCTGTAGTATTGTACGACGCTTGGGCAGCCTACGACAGCATAGCGAGCACTTGTTTTTTGGGCAATACCATGGGTGATTTCACCGTAGCCTTCGATGGAGTGACGATACCAGAAGACATTCAAGCGGCGCAAGAAGAAGCCATGAGTTATGCTGCATACCGCATTTTACGACATCGTTTTTTCTATTCCCCAGGTTCAGAAGAAACCTTACAACGATGTGATTCATTGATGAATGCCTTGGGGTATGACATTGTGTATGCGAGTACCGATTATAGTACCGACATTCCAGCTGCATTGGGCAATTACATTGGAGATAAAATGATTGAGTTTGGATTGCAAGACGGATCAAATGAAGGAGGAAGTTATGCGAGTCAATACTACCTTCCAGTGAACCCCGATTTGGAGATGATTGAACCTGGAAATCCAACACTTGTTGACCCGAACAGATGGCAGCCTTTGGCGTTGGAAACATTTGTCGATCAAAACGGAATTCCATTTACCACCGTCCCCCCTTTTCTTAGTCCGGAATGGGGCAACCTGATACCCTTCGCACTCGATGAGTCTGTCCAAAACATTTACTTCAGAGATGGGGATCAGTACATCGTTTACCACGATCCAGGTCCTGCTCCACAGCTCGACACTTTAGGAGCGCGCGAGTACGATGACATATACCGTTGGGGGTTTGAATTGGTCAGCATTTGGGCTTCACACTTGGACCCAAACGATGGAGTTATGTGGGACATTTCACCAGCAAGCATAGGCAATGTTGCTGAGTTGCCGACTAGTTTTGAGGAGTATCCAGATTTTTATGACTTGTTTGAGGGAGGAGACCCAGGCATCGGGCACGACCTCAATCCTTTCACCGGCGAGCCGTATGCACCACAAATTGTCCCTCGTGGCGACTACGCCCGTGTTTTAGCCGAATTCTGGGCCGATGGACCCCATTCAGAAACACCACCCGGACATTGGTTTACCATCTTGAACTACGTGAATGACCACCCCATGATGGAGCACCGATGGATGGGCGAAGGAGAAATATTGCCCCTTTTGGAATGGGATGTAAAATCGTATTTAACCTTGGGAGGTGCCATGCACGATGCAGCGATTACCGCATGGGGAATCAAAGGGTGGTACGACTTTATCCGTCCTGTTTCCGCTATACGTTATATGTGCGACAAAGGACAGTCGAACAGCGAAGACCTGCCTCATTACCATCCCGCGGGCATACGTTTAAATCCAGGTTATATAGAACTTATAGAAGCAGGCGATCCGCTAGCTGGAGACAATGGTGAGCACATCGGGAAGATCAAGCTTTATACATGGCGTGGACACTACTTCATCGACAATCCTGAAACAGACGTTGCCGGAGTAGGTTGGATTAGAGCAGAAGATTGGTGGCCTTATCAACGCCCTAACTTCGTTACCCCGCCGTTTGCCGGTTATGTGTCTGGCCACAGCACCTACTCGAGGGCTGCTGCTGAAGTATTAACCCAAATAACTGGCGACGAATATTTCCCCGGAGGCATGGGTGAATTCGACGCACAAATGAACGAGTACCTGGTTTTTGAAGACGGGCCAAGTACAGAAATCGTACTTCAGTGGGCGACCTATCGCGACGCATCAGACCAGTGCAGTCTTTCCCGCATTTGGGGAGGCATTCACCCACCCTGTGACGACATTCCAGGAAGGATTGCTGGAATAGAAATCGGAAATGGCGCATTCGACAAAGCAAGGGAGTACATAGAAAGTGGACTTCCCCATATAGATGCAGTGACAGCAGAATTTTCCATCATCAATAGCACCAACGGAGGATCAACGTTTCACGTAACGGCGCATTACGATGTAGAAATGGACATGAGCTCAACTCCCCTATTGGAATTTAACGGTGCCGACCTTGAAAGCAGTGCTTTGTTGGACCAGAGTTTTGTCTGGATCGACGCCGTAACAGGTGAATTCTCATGGAATGTGAGTGGTATTTCAGAAGAATGGAGAGATTTCCAAATCCGCATTTCAGGAGCGGTATCTGCTGAAGGCCTGACCCAAGCCATTTGGATAGGCGATTCAGATTTTGAATACGACGCCAGATTTCCGGAGATCACCTCAACCAACCCATCAACATCTATCGTTAACATAGCCTCAGTAGCCAGCGGCGCCATGACTGCGAATATTGCTTTTGACGAATCAATGGATACATCAACGATACCCGTTTTGACTGCAAATGATGCTGCCACCAATGCTACATTCATATACAACCCCGCGGCCAGTGTATGGTTGGGCAGCTCAATTTTCAGTGCAAGCTTCTTTCTAGCGGATGGTGATATTGAAACAGAGAACGCCAACTTCATTATTTCCAACTTTAGCGATGCCGCCGGCAATATAGTTGGCGATACGGAAATGGCATTGACTCTCACCATCGACACCAAAGCACCTCTCGCCGACATGGTTTTAGCGAATACCTACACCATAGATTTCGACAACTTGGGTGAGTCGTGGGTTGGCAGCATTTGGTTTGATGAAGAAATGAATCAAGACATATTGCCTATCCTCAACTTCCCAAATGGAGGTAGCAATGCCACCATTGGAGCGCCACTTGTACAAAGTCAATGGGTAATTTCAGACGTCTATTATTTTGCATTTGATCCAGTCTTCGTTAGTGGTACAGACTATTTTCTTGACCTTGAAATCTCCGCAGCACAAGACATACATGGCAATCCGATGGAGGTATCCACCCTTCCTAACTACTTAGAAGTTTTACTTGATCCTACTTCAATAGAAGAGTTTTTTGGAGAAGGCGGGATCACGATCTACCCCAATCCATTGCGAGCAGATCGGCTAATCAGCATTGAAGGGGCAGCGGGTGGAGATTTGATCGTACAAATATCCGATATGACGGGAAAACTTGTCTTTGAACAAACCTTTCAAAACAAGTCGGGCACACTTCACCTTGATTTGAACAATTTGGCCTTGGGTGTTTATAACTTAACCTTAAACGACGGTTCAAATCAGGCTTCTTCGCGATTGATTATTGCAGAATAATGCTTTCAAACCACCTGTAAACACTGATGTTCCTAGATTCTTAACATCCTTTACGTCGAACTATTTGAATAAAGACGTACCTTTGTGGCGTTCTAACGAGGGGTTGTTCAATTTGAGAACGGCGAAAAGCCACCTGACTTCTCTGGAATCTGAAAAGAAAGACAACCCCCGAGTTGACGCACGAAAGTCGCTCGATAGCATGATAATGCATGACGTTAAAAAGGTATAGATTTACCACAAAAGCAGACGCAGAGTTTGTAAACACACTCAGAAAACGCGTTGAAGCTTATTTCGAAGACAATAAGATCACAAGAAATGCTGATTGGCGTGTACATGCCAAAACCATCATTGTATTCACTATTGCTTTAGCACCTTTGGTGATCATGATGACCGGTATCATCACCAATATGTGGGCACTATTTGGCCTGTGGGTGATAATGGGCTTGGGAATGGCAGGCATTGGGACCAATGTGATGCACGATGCCTTGCACGGCGCTTACTCTTCAAAACCACTTGTAAATAAAATACTCGGCTATTCAATGAATATAGTTGGTGCGAGCGCAACAACCTGGAAAATCCAGCACAACATGTTGCACCACTCCTTCACCAACATTAACCACGCCGACGAAGATATCGATGTCCCTTCAGTGTTGCGATTCACTCCGTTTCAAGAGCGCAAATGGATACATCGTTTTCAGCATAGATACGCATGGCTGTTGTATGGTTTGCTGACTTTTTCATGGGTGACAGTTGCTGACTTCACCAGTTTGTTCAGATATAAGAAGAAAGGACTTGTTCAGGAAGGAGAAGACTTCCGCAAAAAATTCTCTTATGTCACCCTTTGGAAAGTAGTGTACTTTGTATACATACTTGTCCTTCCCGCCATATTTATCCCAGCACCATTTTGGGCCATCCTGTTGATGTTCTTTGTGATGCACTTTGTGATGGGAGTTATTTTGAGCGCCACATTTCAACTGGCGCACGTCGTTGAAACCACGGAAATTCTTGACGAGAAAGAAGATCCGACGTTCAGCTACAGCTGGCATGTACACCAATTACGGACGACAGCTAATTTTGCCGAGAAAAGCAAGATTGTCACCTGGTACACTGGTGGATTGAATTTCCAGGTGGAGCATCATCTCTTTCCGCATATTTGCCACATTCACTATCCGAAAATTGCCCCCATCGTCGCGGCTACGGCTAAAGAATTTGGAGTTCCTTATCATTCATTGGGTTCATTGAAAGACGCGTTACGCAGTCATACTTCAATGCTGCGTCAACTCGGAATTGCAGACTGACAAGACCGAACCCAGGACCTTTACTCATGTCTGTGCACGCTAAAACAAGCGCGTGCGAAACAGACTTAATCAAACACAAATGTTTACATTTTTTAAAAAGAGACCATCTGATGGTCCTGCAAAAGGACAAGAAGCTGGCAAAGGTGCTCGCACCGGATCAGCCAACGCAGATCGTCCGAACAACAAAAAGAAAAAAAATAACGGTGGTTCATCTCGCGACGGACAATCAGGAGGTGGAAACTTCCGCGGACGTGGCGGCAATGATCGCCCAGGGAATAGAAGCGAAGGCGGATACCGCGGAGGAAATGGTGAAAACCGTTCAGAAGGCGGACAGCGTTCAGAGGGCGGACAACGTTCAGAAGGTGGATACCGTGGGAACAATCGTTCAGAGGGCGGACAACGTTCAGAAGGTGGATACCGTGGGAACAATCGCTCAGAAGGCGGACAACGTTCAGAAGGTGGATACCGTGGGAACAATCGCTCAGAAGGCGGACAACGTTCAGAAGGTGGATACCGTGGGAACAATCGCTCAGAAGGCGGACAGCGTTCAGAAGGTGGATACCGTGGGAACGATCGTTCAGAAGGCGCAACGCGGACTGAAAACCGCGGGGATTCACGTCCACCGCGTGAAGAAGGAGCCCGTCGGTCAGAAGGCAGCAGCCGCAACGGAGAAAGCAGAGGAGGCTCTTCACGCTTTGGTGATCGTCCGAGAAGCCGCAATGGCCGCGGAGATCAAGGCGGAAACAGCCGTCGTGCAGGTTCATCGTCTAATCGCAGCAAGAAAAAACTAGGTCCAGGCTTGGATCCAGAGCAATTGATTCGTCGTGCTGCACCGGTTCAGCCTGAAGCACCTTATGTTGCTCCGCGCACATTTGATGAATTCCCTATCGATTCATTGGTAAAAAAGGCATTGCGTCAGCGTGGGTTTAAGACACCAACTGAGATTCAAGAACGCACCATTGATGCAGCTATTGCAGGTAGCGATTTGTTGGGAATAGCGAATACAGGAACTGGTAAAACAGCTGCGTTTCTTATTCCGATCTTGGAACGTTTGATTCATTCTCCACAGCATTTTGATAGCCTAATACTTGTCCCAACCCGTGAGCTTGCCTTGCAAGTTTATGATGAGTTCGTAGCGCTTACGCCAGGCATGCGTTTGTTTGCTCAAAAATTCATTGGTGGAACAAGCGTGAACGAAGACATTCGCCGCATGAAACAGCGTCCGCATGTTATAATCGGAACGCCAGGACGAGTAGCTGACCTTATCAATCGCGGCGCATTGCCGATGAACAAGATTGAGGTTTTGGTGCTTGATGAATTCGACCGCATGCTCGATATGGGATTCGTTCATGAAGTTGAGCGCATGGCAGCGCAGATGACCAACAGAAAGCAGAACCTGTTGTTTTCAGCGACCATCGACAATGGATTGAAAGAGATCATCGGGCGATTGTTGGAAGATCCAATCACTGTAAAAGTGAGTTCAGGACAATCATCTTCGGATACTATTGATCAAGATATAGTTCGCATTGGCAATGCGGATGATAAAATCGAGACGCTTGTAACCATGTTGCAGCATGAAGACTTTACACGTGTAATCGTCTTCGCCGAAACAAAGCACCGCGTAAGCAAGTTGTGCCGCGACTTGAAAAAGATGGGCGTAGCTGTTGATGAAATTCACGGAGACAAGACCCAACGTGCTCGACAGGTTGCTCTTGATAAATTCAAGAAAGGCAATATCCAAGTATTGTGCGCTACTGACGTTGCAGCACGTGGTATCGATGTCCAAGACATCAGCCACGTTATCAACTACGAAGTGCCACGCACATACGACAGCTATGTTCACCGTATTGGTAGAACAGGACGTGCTGGAAAACGTGGTAAAGCTTTGACTTTTGTAGGTTAAATCTAAGAACAACATAGAAAAAGACGACCCATTGCAAGGGTCGTCTTTTTTATTTATAATCGTAGTTGTCCATCGCTTCATCAGCACATTTCAACCCCAAACCCACCTATCTTCGCGGAGCATGAAAATTGAATATACCGACTTTCTCGAAAGCCTCAACGCCTCATCGCTTCATGTATTGAGTGATGATGATAAGCGAAAGCTGTTTGACATTCACCGCCATGAAGCGTTCATACTGGATGCAAGTGTATTTCGCAGTTATGAAGAAGGGCAGCATTTATATATCGTGCACTCAGGCGAATTCAGTTTGGTTTTGAAAAATGGCATCTCTAAATCCATGCGGAGAGGGGCTACTTTCGGAGAGGTTGCAACATTGGAGCAACTGCCCCGATTGGGCACCGTGATCTCGCAATCTCCGGAAAGTAGTTTGTTGACATTCTCACATACCGATTTGACAGCCAGCGGTATGATGCCAGAGCCAAAGCAACCGAATCTCTTACAAGTCTTGTTCAGCAATACAGTTAGCTACTTGCATGAACTGCTTGACACCAGTATAGAAACATTGCTAAAGCAAGGAGAGAACGAATTCACAGAGTTTAAGGAAGGAGCGCTCAACCCGAACATATTGAAAGCTGTGGCCGCCTTTCTCAATACAAAAGGCGGTACATTGTTACTTGGCGTAGCCGACGACAGTTCATTGTTGGGCATACCTGAATCAGACAACAGTGCTGCCGATAAATTCGACCAAGACTTTCAGAATCTAGTGCGAGAAAAGCTGGGAGCTGAAGCCATGTCGTACGTGCACTTCAGTCACCAACTCTACCGCGATAAAATGATATACCGAGTAGATTGCGAAGCTTCGTATAAGCCCATTTATTTAAACGCTGGCAAAGGCGTTAGTGGAGAGGTATTCATCATTCGTTCAGGAGCCACCAATCAACAATTGAGCATTGCCGATGCCATGCAATACATCGTTAACCGTTTTCCATATTATCTCAAATGATTCCAAAAGCCGATTTGATAGTGATAGGCGGAGGTGCTGCAGGTTTTTTTGGCGCCATCCGGTACGCCGAACTCAATCCAAATGCCCGTGTTTACATCCTTGAAAAAGGAACCCGCGTGCTTGAGAAAGTAAAGATTTCAGGGGGCGGAAGGTGCAACGTAACCCACGGATGTTTTGAACCAAAAGAACTGGTTAAACACTATCCAAGAGGATCAAAAGAACTGCTCGGCCCTTTTAATCGATTTGCCTGTGGCGATATGATGGAATGGCTTTCGAACCGCGGAGTAGAAACAAAGATAGAAGATGACGGCAGGGTATTTCCTGTTACAGACAACAGCGAAACCATCATCAAATGCTTTCTAAAAGAAGCCGATTTGCTCGGTGTGAAGGTAATGACAGGAGAAGGAGTAACCCACATGAAGCACGACAGACAGTGGGAAATAACCACCCAGAGCAGCGTCTTCCACGCCGACTATGTTTTGTATACCACAGGCAGCAGTCCGCTTAGCTGGAAACTCCTCGAGTCGCTCGGCATCTCCTTGGTTGCAGCCGTCCCCTCGCTCTTCACCTTCAACATCAAGCATTCGCTCTTACGCGATTTACCTGGCATTTCAGTTCAACACGCCAACGTATCGATTCCATCACTGGGTATTCAATCATTCGGACCATTGCTCATCACACATTGGGGATTGAGCGGGCCAGCAGTGCTGCGTTTATCGGCTTGGGGTGCAAGAAAGTTAGCCGACTGTCGTTACGATGCTGATGTCATCGTGAATTGGGTAGCAGAAACAAATGAAGAAGTTGTTGAATACCTTCGGGAGCAGCGATCAGCAGAAGCCAAGAAAAAAGTAGTGACCACCACCTACCCCGGCATTACACGTCGGCTTTGGGAACGCATGACCCTGCTTGCCAATGTAGACCAAAAAAACTGGGCTGACCTGCGCAATGCAGAGATAGATGTTTTGGCAGACATACTATGCAAATCAGTTTTTCGCATGCGAGGAAAAAGCACCTTTAAAGAAGAGTTTGTAACCGCAGGTGGAGTGCAACTCGACACCGTTTCATTCAAAACAATGGAGAGTAAAACCGTTCAGAATCTTTGGTTCGCGGGCGAAGTACTCGATATAGATGCCATAACAGGAGGCTTTAATTTTCAGGCCGCATGGACCACTTCATGGATAGCTGCAGAATCAATTCCACCCGTTGATTAAACCGGGCACACCTTTTGAAGTCGAATAGCAAAACATAGCAATTATGAAAAAATACGCATTCTTATTGATGTTGACCTGCGCATTTGCAGGCAGCACATTTGCTCAAGACGACCGTTCAGAAGAGATGGAAGGAAAGAGAATTGAAAAAATGACCACCGAACTCGGATTATCTACCGAGCAACAAACGCAAATGAAGGCGGTAGACGCGAAGTTCAAACCCGAGCATGAGCGACTGAGAGCGCAGGAAAAAGCATTGCGTGAGCAACGCAAAGAACTGCGCAAGCAACAAGAAGAAGCCATGATGCAGATTCTGACTCCAGAACAGAAAGCTACCTGGGAAGCCAAGAAGGCAGAAAAGAAAGAAGACAGAAAAGAGAATCGACAAGAGGGCTCAAAAGGCATGAAAGGGAAAAAATAAAGACGGAAAAAAGAATCCCCTGCTGAACGAATAAATCCATCGTCAGAAGTGGAGAAAAAAAGCAGCGGAAACAACATAACAAAGGGCTACCAATTTGGTAGCCCTTTGTTCTTTAACCAGATAACCTGAATACTTAAGTAGACACTTTACCAGGCAGCACGGGAGAGAGATTGTGAAGCTTGGATTTCAACCAAGATACATTGCCACTATTAGAGAAACAATACGGCATATGCCTTATTAGTAGCTATACTTTTCATTCCACAAACCCCTCAAATAAGTTTTAACTTGGTTTTCTTTTGCGTTTGCACCGGGACTATAGAAAACAGTACCTGCTATGGCATCGGGCAGATATTCTTGCGCTGAGAAGTTTCCTTCGTAGCTATGACTGTACTGATAATTTTTGCCATAACCCAAATCCTTCATCAATCCTGTCGGAGCATTTCGGATGTGCAGCGGCACAGATAGATTTCCTGTTTCGCGCACCGCTGCTTGCGCCATGCCGATGGCAGCGTAGGCAGAATTTGACTTCGGACTGGTAGCCAGATAAATTACACATTGTGAGAGGATGATGCGCGATTCAGGCCACCCGATTCGCTCAACAGCTTGAAAGGTAGTAGTAGCCATCACCAGCGCAGTAGGATTCGCTAGGCCGATATCTTCACTTGAAAGAATCACCAAACGGCGAGCAATAAATTTGGGGTCCTCCCCTCCTTCCACCATCCGAGCGAGATAGTACACCGCTGCGTTTGGGTCGCTACCACGAATGGACTTTATAAATGCACTTGCAATATCGTAGTGCATTTCTCCAGACTTATCGAACGCCACTGGATTTTCGGTTACCACAGCATTTACTAGCTCATTGGTAACTTGAATGGGGCCTTTCGTCTGTGCGTTGACTACCAGTTCAAAAACGTTTAGTAGACGTCGGGCATCGCCGCCTGATAAACGAAGCAGCGCATCGGTTTCAATCAGATCAATCTTTTTTGCACTCAGCTCCTCATCCGTGCCGATGGCACGATTAAGCAGAAAAATAAGTTCTTCAGGAGTGAAAGGTTTGAGCACATAGACCTGACAGCGCGACAACAAAGCGGGAATGACTTCGAAAGAAGGATTCTCTGTGGTGGCACCGATGAGTGTAATTTCGCCTTTTTCTACAGCCCCCAGCAAACTGTCTTGTTGCGACTTACTGAAGCGATGTATTTCATCGATAAACAGTACTGCGTTGCCTCCGAACATGCCGGCATTGCGGACACGATCGATGACTTCGCGAACTTCTTTGACACCACTATTAATGGCAGACAGCGCATGGAACGGACGTTTCAACGTTGCCGACATGATACCAGCGAGTGTGGTTTTACCGACTCCTGGCGGACCCCAAAGGATCATAGACGGAATTCTACCGCTTCGGATAACCTTACCCAACACCGCATCATCACCAACCAAATGGGATTGACCCACGTAATCATCGAGATTCGTAGGCCTCATTCTCTCAGCCAAAGGAGCGTGTTCCATCATGCGGCTAATTTCGCAAAAAGAAAGGCTTACCTCCGCATTAATTATGGGAGAAGTTCAGAAGTGGTGATCAGTATTTAATAGGGCGCAATTGCCAATCGGCTGGTCGACTGTGTTTCCATCTTTTATGGGTCCACAGCCAATATTCAGGGTTCTTTTGGACATCAGCTTCCAGTTTATCTTGAAGCAATTGAGTGAGTTCACCATCCTTAAATGACCTCGCATCTTCAGTGATCAACTCATATCGGATAGCATAATAGCCCCGACGGCGCTTTTCGATATGTCCGTATACAACTGCCATGTCGTACTTTTTCGCATGGCTTTCAGCACCCAAATACATCGCAGTATCGATGCCTAAAAATGGCCCCCAGTAAGCTTTCATGGGATCAGCTGGAGATTGGTCGATTCCGTAGATGATGGCTGGATTTCTCTTAATATTGTTGTCTATCCATGTCGCTGATTCGCGCGTAGAAACAAGCACCAAACCGAACGTTCCACGAGCTTCACGCATTTTTTGGTCGAACCACTTATTGTTCAGACGCTTGTAAATCGCCATAGTGATTTGTGGCATGTGATCGGCAGCCGCTAGCGCGAACAACTCCCAGTTGTTAAAGTGTCCACCCGCTATTACAACGGGCTTATTCTCTTTCACTAGATGTCCAAAAACCTGCGTATTCTCAGCAATAAAGCGTTCGTTTGTTTCTTCTGCTGATATGCTAAAATTCTTGACACTTTCTACAATCAGATCTGCTATGTGGCGATAGAACCTTTTCATCACCACTTGTCTCCAGCGATCATTTTTATCTGGGAATGCACGTTCAAGATTGCTCATCACCACAGCCCTTCGGTAGCGGAAAAGAGAAATAAAAACTAGATAGAAGAAATCGCTTACCCTATATAATAAGAAATAGGGTAATAAGCTGACAGGTTTCAGCAGCAAGTAGTAGAGTAGGCGGGATCCCATACGACGGCAAAGTTACTAATGGGATCGAAAGTTCCAACAAGAATTCGATCAATGGCTGATCACGAAACGCTGTGTTGATGAAACTCCTTGATTAGTAGATAGTTTAACTATATACAGACCATTGCTAAGGTTGCTAACATTGATATAAACGGTAGAACCATTCATGGGTTGGTTGACTACCAGGTTGCCCGAAATATCGTAAACCTTCAAATCCATTTTATCTTGCTGATAGTGGCGAACAACGAGTTGATCGCTTACAGGGTTTGGGTAAACAACCACATCAAACCCCTCATTTTCGGCAACATTTACAGTAGTTTGTTGGACATCGACCCTGATTTCTGCGAGACCAGAGCACGCATTTCCATTCCAGTTATCAATCACTGAAATGAGCATATACCTTCCAACAACGCCATTAAAATCTGGTCCATCTACGCCAGCATAGGAAGAAGCTCCTGTTGCTTGAGGAATTTCCACGTTTCCGTAATTCGACCACGTTTCGCCATCAAGGCTGAAATCGATATTGCAATTTCGAATACCAATACCGGTTTGTCCGGCTACGTTGTAATTCCAAATATGCGAAGCAAAGAATTCGTGCGGCGAACCAAGATCGTACATGATCCAATGTCCGTTGTCGTATGCCGAATTTGGATTGTCTGAAACCTCACAAGACATCCACGCATCTTCCCAATTGGTAGAATGTTCGCCAAATTCACATTGCGCATTGGCAAAAGAAACAGCAGCGAGGCAAAGAATAGAGAGTAAAAGATGTTTCATGATTATAGGTTTAAAAAGCCCAGAGGCAATCCATTGTTGACATCAATAAAATTGCCGATGTTCGGCAAAACATAGGGGATATCTCCTGGTTCGACCCCCATCCACATGGCCAATTCGGCAAAATAAGCATCAGCCGAGGTGGTTGGAAGTAAGACACCATTGCCCACCTCCACATCGCTACCCAGCGCCAATGATGGATATTGGCCAAAGATTTGTCCGCCATTTACCGCCCCGCCCATAACCATTGAGTTGCCTCCCCAAGCGTGATCGGTACCGTTGCCATTTGAAGTAAGGGTTCGAGCGAAATCAGAAATGGTATATGTCGTTACACAGTCAGCCATTTGAATTTCTTCAAGCGCTGCTTGGAATTCAGCCATGGCCTGGCTAACAATGGCCAGCATGGCTGTTTGGTTGTTCAAGACTTCATCGTGGTGATCCCATCCACCGAAGGTGATGAAATAGGTTTGGCGTGAATGTCCGAGTGATTGATGCGCAGCGATGCTCTTTGCGACCATTTGCAAACTATTCGATATCGGATTCGATTGAGTGAACGGCGACAAGAAAGGAGGAACAGCAGCTATCGACGAGCTGAACAGTAAATGTTGATCGTGCGAATTGATCACCTTTCCCGCATAGGTGCTTTTGAAAATATCTTGATACTGCTGATTCAGCATGCTTTCAACGCTGCCACCGAGAAACTGAGAGAACGGGTCTGTAGCATCTAGCAATTCAATACCCACGCTGCCATTACCCGTGTTCTGAATAGCGTATTCAACGACATCATTTCCAGTTTGGAACGTATTGACACCAGCCAACGAGATACCCATGGCGACCTCCTGGTTGGTGTTCAAAGTTGTAAGGATATCCGCCATTCTTCCACCCCACCCTTTTGCAGACCGCTCTTGCGGAAGGGAAGTCTGCCACTGTTGAATTTGATCAGCATGCGACAGCAAGCCAAGCGGCAAAGTAGCAGTGCCAGCTAGAATTTGCTGTTTCGTAGTTGGTTCACGCAGCGTTCCGACATTTGAGACAAATGCCAATTTACCATCATTGAACAATTGTTGAACTTCTGGCATCGATGGGTGCACAGCATATTGATATCCCGAACCGTCGGTATAGTTCAGCGGGAGGATGCTTCCTTGGGCCAGTGCCAAGTTGGATCTTGTAGCTGCATATTGGTCGTATATCTCACCCGTATAAGGCACCAACATGTTGTAGCTATCATTTCCACCTGCGAGCAGGATGCAGACCAAAGCTTTGTAGTCATCATTGAACGGACGAGGCATAGCTGCCATGCGCATTGGTTTGGCGCTCAGTGCTCCGATCATGCCGAGGTTCAAAAACGAATTCAAAAAAGTCGTAGTTCCCAGCGCAGCACAGCTGGCTTGTCCGAGGAAAGCCCTACGTGAAACACCATTTCTCTGATTATTTTTGGATGACATAGTCGGGAGATATTAAGGTTAAGAAAATACCTGATTTCACTGCAGCTTCTTCATCAAAGAATGCCAAGGTAGAGATGGTTTCAGTGATAGTAGCTTTTGTTTCAGCGCTCATCGTTCCGCCGAGGAAAATCAAGTTCAACCGTTCTGTGAGGACTTCTGGCTGGTTCACTAGCGCCAATTCATCGGTTATATCAATGAGCACGAAATCTTCGATTGGGACATTGGCGATATCGCCTTCTGGGTAGCCGGGGACATCTGGACTAGGGATAGTGGAAACCTCCATGTAGAAACCTCCGAGAAGCCACGCAAAAACCAGATTGACGTAATTGACCGAGGTGGCTGAGGTAAGCAACTGAAATTCAGGCGCCACAAGTCCTTGGTCGAATATTTCTCCGTGAGGAGAGTATGAAGGCAAGAAAAAATTGAACACACTTGGCGATGCCAACACGTGTTGATTCACGATTTGTTCAAAATAGTAAGCACTATTCCAGGGGCGATTGGATTGATTGTTCGCATCGAACGCCCGCATAAACTGTGTGTATCGTACGATCGGCTCCCTCATTTTACCACTTGACGGAAGGTCGATCCAAGAGCAGTTGCGCGCTTCATCATCCAACAAAATGGCTTTGATAACGGCTTTCATATCACCACGCACACCATCGCCGTTGTCGTTGAAAGCTTGAGCTACACGTTCAACATATTCAGGTGATGGGTTCGACTTCACCAACCTTTGGATCAGTTGTTTTCCGATGAACGGACCAACATTTGGGTGATTGAACAAATTATCGATGGCATCTTGAATGTCCTCATTCCCTGTTTGCCCGGCTGGCACTACTTGTCCGTTCAACAAATACTTCTCACCTGGCTCGTGCCACTGTTGAAACATCACCATCGGCATGTACATATTGATCGAAGGAACTGTATTGAAAGGGTTGTCCCAAAACACAGGTATAGAACTTAGGTCTTCCCAATGACTCCAATACTCAGCAGGACCTAAGCCTGTGAATACTTTCGCATATTCCTGAATATCTTCATTGTCGTATGACGGAATGGGTTCATTGTTGGCATCGAACTGAATCGAACCATCTTGATTGAGTTCATATAAGCCAATGGTAAAAAGTTGCATTACCTCACGCGCATAGTTCTCGTCGGGATGGGTATTTGCAGCCACATTTGTCTTCTCGTTATTCAAATGGCTCAAGAAGAATCCCATGGCAGGGTGAAAAGTTACCTCTTCGAGGATGTCGCGGTAATTGCCAAAAGCGTTTTTGTATAAAACATCGTAGTAATCGGCCAGACCCATCGCTACCAAATCGAGTTGCGACTTTTCTGACACCACTAAAATCTCGCTCAAAGCCAATGCCACACGCTGCCGAAGCTGATCTTCACCTTTCATGGTATTGTTCCACCATGCTTGTCGCCAATACACGGCAACTGGAAAAATGTTGCCATTGTTGATGATCTCACTCTCACCCCATTGGTTCACATACAGATCAACGAAGTAATCCCAAATCATTTGGGTGGTATCGCGGTACGACATGGTTGGCAGCGTATACTGCATATCAATCCATGCTTCTGGACCGAAGGCAGCAACTTCAGAAATCAATTCATGATTGGCACCGAGGGTTGATTGGCTCAAGAATCGCGAAGCATCGAATAGATGTTCCTGCATTCCTTGTCCGTTAATGGTGGCAACGGCCGACGAGCCATTCGATTGGCTCGAAGAGGTCACCACTACCCCGTTGACCTGTCCGGCACCGAAGTGATCATTGACCTGAGCTTGGGCTAAACATAGAGATAGCAAGGTGCTACTCAGCAGTATCAGTCGTTTCATACATTGGTTATTTCGATTAAAAGGTAATCATTATCCAAACGGTGGATTTTATGATAACGCTAATTAATAGACAACCGATATTTGAAAAGTTGCATTCTGAATAAAAAAAAAGATTCAGACCTCAATAGATAGTCCGTCGTACGCTAGTTCAACATGATAAGGAAGAGCCTCAGCAACGACATTGTGTTTCCCCAGTAAATGGGAGATATGGGTTAGATACGCCTTCTTTGGTTTGAGAAAATCAATGATTTCGAGCGCTTCTGAAAGGCTAAAATGCGACATGTGGGTTTGGATGCGCAAAGCGTTTAAGACAAGAACATCTAGACCTTTGAGTTTTTCCAATTCTACCGGCGCGATATAGTTGGCGTCTGTTACATAAGCGAAATTCCCGACGCGGAATCCAAGAACAGGCATCTTATAGTGCATCACCTCCACAGGAGTGAAATGCAACTCCCCAATTTTGAATGGCCCTCCATCGATGGTTTTCAGTTTCACTTCCGGCACGCCGGGATATTTTGTTTCTGCGAAAACATAGTGAAACTCTCTTTTCAGAGCCTCTTGTACCCGCGGGGTGGCAAAAACATCCATTTCCTTATGCTGAGAGAAATTAAAAGCCCTGATGTCGTCGAGACCCGCCACATGGTCTTTGTGTTCATGCGTAAAAACAACCGCATCGAGGGTTTCGACGTTTTCACGCAGCATTTGTTGACGGAAATCAGGGCCTGTATCTATTACCACATTCATGCCTTCATCGGAAAGCATAACGGATGTCCGCAGCCGTTTATCTCTGCTATCATCAGACAAACAAATAGCGCATTTACAGGCAATTACAGGAACACCTTGTGAGGTGCCCGTACCGAGGAAGGTAACCTTCATGGGTGTAAAATTAAACCTTCAAATGGAATAAGAGTCAATTGGGTATCAACAAAAAAATAGCCATGATAAGAATGAAAAATCTAAACAAGACAATCCACATTGCAATCATTTCGAGTGCATTGATATTGGGTTGCAAAAAAGATCAGAACACCGACGACGCATCAGCGGCTTCAAACGAAGTAACGTTCATGGTAGCTGAAAAATCGTTTTCAGACGATATTGAACACATCACCAAAAGTGGGTTTATCGATACAAACTGCGCCGGTGAAGGATTCCTCGCATCGTGTGTAACAGTAACTGATTCTGGCGAAGATGAATATCCAAGAACCATCATTTTGGATTATGGCGACGGTTGTGTAGGTCCGGGCGGCAACATGCGCAGCGGCACCATACATATTACGCTAACAAACGACATGTCGGAAATTGGCGCAACGCGAACCGTTACTTTTCAGGATTTTGCTTTCAATAGCAAGCAGCTCAGCGGCAATCGCATAACCACCCGAGTGGCCAACACAACTGACGGAGAACCTCAATTTACCCGCAGTGTTGACATGACCATAACTCACATAAACACCATTGAGCGACATTTCACAGAAAATATCGTTTGGACATCGGGGTACGACACCGAAGCATGTGGCGACAACGTATTTACAATTACCGGTTCTGGGTATATTGTAAGACCCAGTGGGGCTGTTGTCAACCGGACAATTTCAATACCTTTGGTACGCGATTTTATCTGTGGATACACAGTATCTGGAGTTGTAACAATAGATGCCCCGAACGGCGTCAGAATCATAGACTTTGGAAATGGCACATGCGACGATGAGGCTACTGTAATTTTCAATGGCACTTCAACAACAATCACACTGCATTAAAAAATATCGGTTAAGTTAAGAAAGGGTGGCATCCAGCATTGGGGTCGCCCTTTTTCGTTTATTCTGACAATCGAATTCACACTTTTTACATAAAGGCCAATGCAAAGAGCAGTATATTGTCGAAAAATGGCCCATGCACCCAAACACCAAGTTGCTTCACAATTTCTACATCGCCTTTCAGGAAAAAGATCATAGAGGGATGCAGGCATGTTATGCTGAAGATGCACATTTTTCAGATCCTGTTTTTCAAAATCTCAATACCCATCAGGTTCGGAAAATGTGGGAAATGTTGGTGACCAGAGGTAAAGATTTGCAGATTGTATTCAGCGATATAGAAGCAGATGACCAGAAAGGGAAAGCACATTGGGTAGCAACATATACCTTTTCGCAAACAGGCAAGAAAGTCATTAACGATATTCGTGCAACCTTCGAATTTGAAAACGGCCGAATAAAAAGCCACCATGACGAATTCGACTTATCACGCTGGTGCAGGCAGGCCTTGGGACTAAAAGGAAAGCTATTGGGATCAACCGCATTTATGCAAAACAAGGTCAAAAAAGGAGCCATGACCTCGTTGGATAAGTACATTGAAAAAACGAAATAGATTGTTTTTTTCGATTCCTCCGACATCCGCCGAGTGAGGCGAAAAAAACGAAAATAAGAGACCTCACTGCATAAGAATCACATTGAGAGTTTAAAAAAACGAAATTAACAGCATCCTACATTGTCTACCAACGCAGAACGGGTTACTTTTGTCACTCATGCAATCAATTAACCGTGGATATTGAACGCGTAGTCTTATCAGAAAAGCAGAAAGCACTGCGGATCAACCTGAATCAGGATTTATATGGCACCTTCGCTGAGATAGGCGCCGGACAAGAGGTAGTGCGTCATTTCTTCAGAGCTGGGGGTGCATCAGGCACAATCGCCAAAACAATATCGGCTTACGACAAAGATTTTAGCGATGTCATTTATGGTCCGGAGGAGAAAGGGCGATACGTGTGCAAGCCACGATTGTTGAACATGTTGAACTATGAGTACAACCTCATGGAAGAGCGTTTGGACCGCAAGAAGCACCCAACAAAGCGCTTTTTTGCATTTGCCAACACGGTTGCTACCATTAATTTTCACAAAACGGTGCAGGGTCACGGGTGGTTTGGGATGAAGTTTCAAACATCGCCTACAGGCGGACCGAATACCGTCGTCATACACGTCCGCTTTCACGAAAACGACGCTTTGCTGCAACACGCATCCGTTGGTATTTTGGGAGTTAACTTGATTTATGGTTGTTTGTTTTTCTACAAGAATCCGAACGATTTGCTGTTGAGTTTGTATGATAATCTGACGCGAGATCAGATCGAGATCGACATGATACAGATGAACGGTCCGGATTTCGAGGAAGTTGACAATCGCTTATTGAGTTTACAGCTCGTTAAGAATGGCATGACTGACGCAGTAATATTTTCTCCTGACGGAAGGAACTTGCAGGCTGCAGACGTGCTGTACAAAAAGAACATCCTAACGATACGTGGCAGTTTCAGACCCGTAACGAAAGTCAACATTGACATGATCATGAAAGGCTTTCAGATTTTCGAGCAGGAAGGTCGAGTTGAGCAAGACAACATACAAGTATTGTTTGAGATCACATTGAACAACCTCAAATCGGAAGGCGATATTGATGAGAAAGACTTTTTAGATCGAGCTGATATACTTTGTTCATTGGGGCAGACTGTGTTGATTTCGAACTACCAGAAATACTACAAGTTGGTAGAATACTTTTCGCGTTACACAAAGAAGCGGATGGGGCTTATCATGGGCGTTAACAACCTGTTAGACGTATTTAATGAGAAGTACTATCGCGATTTGAATGGCGGTATTCTTGAGGCATTCGGCATATTGTTTTCACGCGATTTAAAGATCTATCTCTATCCATGGGCAGAGACAGAAGACCAACCGATGTTGAACTCCATTAATGCTCCTATTCACCCTCGTTTGAAGCCACTTTACGATTATTTATTGTTCAACAAGCGGATCGTCGACATAGAAGATTTTAATGCAGAGATATTAAAGATCTACTCTCGGAATTGTCTGCAGATGATTAAAGACGGCACGCCAGGCTGGGAAGAAATGGTACCTACTTATGTAGACACCATCATCAAAGATAAAAAGTTGTTTGGGTATACTGGGGAGGCTGCAGACAAAGCCAAAGGACATCCAACGATTTCGAACGGACAGATATAAGACAATTCACATTTAGTCAAAAAAAAACCATTCCCGAAGGAATGGTTTTTTTATTGTCAGATATTTTGAGCTTACTCTTCAGTAGATTCAACCATGCGCGAACCAACTAGGCTTTCGTATTCGCTTTTATCTCCTACGATTACTTTTTGGAATTCACGCATACCCGTACCAGCTGGGATCAAGTGACCAACGATCACATTCTCTTTCAGACCCAATAGGTAGTCTACTTTACCACTTACAGCTGCTTCATTCAACACCTTGGTAGTTTCCTGGAAGGAAGCTGCAGAGATGAATGATTTCGTTTGAAGCGACGCGCGAGTGATACCTTGAAGAAGCGGACGTGATGTAGCTGGAACAGCTTCACGAGCTTCAACTAGTTCTTTATCGCGGCGGCGAAGCAGAGAGTTTTCATCGCGCAGTTTACGCGCGCTGATGATTTGACCTGGACGAAGCGATTCAGATTCTCCGGCATTGGTTACCACCATCATACCGTAAACACGATCGTTTTCAGACATAAAGTCGATTTTCTCTATGCTTTGCTTTTCTAGGAATCGGGTATCACCTTGATCTTCGATAACCACTTTTTTCATCATTTGACGAACGATTACCTCGAAGTGTTTATCGTTGATTTTCACCCCTTGCAGACGGTACACCTCCTGAATTTCATTCACGATGTATTCTTGAACCGAAGTAGGTCCTTGAATTGCGAGAATATCGGCAGGAGTGATAGCGCCATCAGAAAGTGGCATACCCGCTTTTACCCAGTCGTTTTCTTGCACCAAGATGTGCTTAGAAAGCGGCACCAAGTATCGTGTTTTCTCACCTGTACGTGATTCAACCTGAATTTCACGGTTACCGCGTTTCACTTTACCGTAAGACACGATACCATCGATTTCAGATACTACTGCAGGGTTAGAAGGATTACGAGCTTCAAAAAGTTCAGTTACACGCGGAAGACCTCCTGTGATATCACCCGATTTACCAGTCAAACGAGGGATTTTCGCGATGATATCACCTGGTTTGATCGGATCACCATTCTTCACAGAAATGTGAGACCCTACTGGCACAGAGTAGGTGCGGATAACATCTTTCGCTTTGCCCTTGATGATATTGATAGACGGGTTTTTCTTCTTGTCTTTCGTTTCGATAATTACCATTTCGCGGAAACCGGTTTGTTCATCCTGTTCTACGCGGTAAGTAATCCCTTCTTCTACAGCATCAAAATCAACTGTTCCTTCAAGTTCGTTAACGATCACGTTGTTGTAAGGATCCCAAGTACAGATCAAATCACCTTTCTTGATGTTTTTTCCATCAGTTATGTGAAGCAGAGATCCGTATGGGAGGTTGCTAGTAGACAGCGCAACACCTGTTTTCTCATCAACGATTTTCAATTCTGTTGAACGAGAAACCACGATAGCCTGCATAGTTCCATCAGGAAGGGTACGATCTACGGTACGTAGTTCATCCATTTCGATACGACCTGAATGTTTAGCGCGCATATCGTTCTCATCAGAGATCATTGATGCGGTACCACCCACGTGGAACGTACGAAGTGTAAGCTGTGTACCCGGTTCACCGATTGATTGAGCAGCGATTACACCAACTGCCTCACCACGTTGAACCATCTTGCCTGAAGCCAAACTTCTTCCGTAGCATTTTGCACAAACACCCATTGGTGATTCACACGTAAGTACAGAGCGAATTTCAACTTCTTCGATACCTGCATCCTGAATCATATCAGTAGCATCTTCGCGAATTTCCTTTCCTGCTTCAACGATCAACTCACCAGTTTCAGGGTGGTAGATATCGTGAACACTCACACGACCGAGGATACGATCTTGCAGAGATTCAACGATTTCATCGCTTTTCTTGAGGGCTGTAGCCATCAAACCACGCAGCGTTCCACAGTCGTCATCAGTAATGATAACGTCTTGAGCAACGTCAACAAGACGACGCGTAAGGTAACCAGCATCTGCTGTTTTCAATGCAGTATCTGCAAGACCCTTACGAGCACCGTGCGTAGAGATGAAGTACTCAAGAATCGACAGACCTTCCTTAAAGTTAGAAAGGATCGGATTCTCAATGATATCTTGTCCACCCGTTGCTGTAGATTTCTGAGGCTTCGCCATCAAACCACGCATTCCAGAAAGCTGACGGATTTGCTCTTTCGAACCACGTGCACCACTGTGGTACATCATGTAGATCGAGTTGAATCCTTGTTTATCCGTTTCAAGACGATCCATTAGGATATTCGTCAAGCGCGAGTTCGTATGCGTCCATATATCGATGATCTGGTTGTAACGCTCATTGTTCGTGATTAGACCCATGTTATAGTTGTCCATCACTTCCTGAACCTTCACTCCAGCTTCACCTACAAGTTTCACTTTTTCTTCAGGGATGATTACATCATTCAGATTGAATGACAAACCACCTTTAAATGCCATGTAGTAGCCCAAATCCTTGATATCATCCAAGAACTTAACGGCGCGAGGCACACCTGTTTCTTTCAAGATCAAACCAATGATATCACGAAGAGCTTTCTTCGTTAGCAATTGGTTCAAGTACCCAACTTCTTTAGGCACACGCAGGTTAAACAAAACACGACCTGTGGTAGTGTCAATCATTTCAGTAGTGCCGTCGAATTTCGTCCAACGCACCTTAATATGACTATGCAAATCCAATTTGCCCTCGTTGTGAGCGATGGTTACCTCTTCAGGTGAGTAGAAGATTTTATCTTCACCCTTCATCACCACTTCTTCTGTTGAGCGCTTTCCTTTCGTGATGTAGTAAAGCCCCAATACCATGTCTTGAGAAGGAACCGTAATAGGTGCTCCATTCGCAGGGTTCAAGATATTGTGAGATGCCAACATCAAAAGTTGAGCTTCGAGAATTGCAGCATTGCCAAGCGGCAAGTGCACCGCCATTTGGTCACCATCAAAGTCGGCGTTGAAAGCCGTACAAACCAGTGGGTGCAACTGAATCGCTTTACCTTCGATTAGTTTTGGCTGGAACGCTTGGATACCAAGACGGTGAAGAGTTGGGGCTCGGTTAAGCAGCACCGGGTGCGACTTCAATACATTCTCTAGGATATCCCAAACAACAGGCTCTTTACGGTCTACGATTTTCTTTGCAGACTTTACCGTTTTAACGATACCACGCTCAATCATTTTACGGATGATGAACGGCTTGTAAAGCTCGGCAGCCATGTTTTTAGGCAAACCACATTCATGAAGCTTCAATTCAGGTCCAACGACGATTACCGAACGTGCAGAATAATCGACACGCTTACCAAGAAGGTTTTGACGGAAACGACCTTGTTTACCTTTTAAGCTATCAGAAAGTGATTTCAGTGGACGGTTCGACTCCGTTTTAACAGCGCTCGATTTACGAGAGTTGTCGAACAAAGAGTCAACCGCTTCTTGCAACATACGTTTTTCGTTACGCAAGATTACTTCAGGAGCTTTGATCTCAATCAAGCGTTTCAGACGGTTGTTACGAATGATAACACGACGATAAAGATCGTTCAAGTCAGAAGTAGCGAAACGACCACCATCCAAAGGAACGAGTGGACGTAGTTCAGGTGGAATAACCGGCACGACCTTGATGATCATCCATTCCGGCTTATTTTGAATACGTGAGTTTGCATCACGAAGTGCTTCAACAACCTGCAAACGCTTCAGCGCCTCATTCTTACGTTGTTGAGAACCTTCGGTATCTGCTTTGTGACGCAGGTCAAACGACAACGAGTCTAGATCTAGACGTTGCAACAAATCGTGCAAAGCGTCTGCCCCCATTTTCGCGATGAACTTATTCGGGTCTTTATCGTCCAAATACTGGTTTTCCTTCGGAAGGGTGTCAAGGATATCCAAGTACTCTTCTTCAGTCAAGAAATCCAACTCCGTCAGCACAGAACCATCCTTATTGTTTGCAATACCTGGTTGAATAACCACGTAGCGCTCGTAATAGATGATCTGGTCAAGCTTTTTGGTTGGAATACCTAGCAGGTAACCAATTTTATTCGGCAGCGATTTAAAGTACCATATGTGGGCTACAGGCACAACCAATTGGATGTGACCCATTCGCTCACGACGAACTTTCTTTTCAGTTACTTCAACCCCGCATCGGTCACAAACGATTCCTTTGTATCGGATACGCTTGTACTTTCCACAGTGGCATTCATAATCTTTAACCGGACCAAAAATCCGTTCACAAAATAGTCCATCACGCTCCGGCTTATACGTCCGGTAGTTGATGGTCTCCGGCTTCAAAACCTCACCGTATGAGTTTTCGAGTATTTCTTCCGGAGAAGCGAGTGAGATCGTTATTGTGGTGAAATCACTCTTAAGTTTACTTATGCGTTTCTGGGTCATAATCGAATCTAATCAACCGTTCATACAAAGGTCAAAGACCATTAATCTAGGGACACAGTCAAACCGAGTCCGCGGAGTTCGTGTAACAATACGTTGAATGACTCCGGAATACCCGGCATCGGCATTGTTTCGCCTTTCACGATAGACTCGTAGGCTTTCGCACGACCGATAACATCATCCGACTTCACGGTAAGGATTTCCTGAAGGATGTTCGCTGCACCGAATGCTTCGAGTGCCCAAACCTCCATCTCTCCAAAACGTTGTCCACCAAACTGTGCCTTACCACCCAACGGCTGTTGCGTGATGAGTGAGTATGGACCGATAGAGCGCGCGTGCATCTTATCATCAACCATGTGGCTGAGTTTAAGCATGTAGATTACTCCAACGGTTGCAGGCTGGTCGAAGCGCACTCCGGTACCACCATCATACAGGTAAGTTACCCCGTATTCTGGCAAGTTAGCCTGTTGTGTATAACTGTTGATATCAGCAAGAGATGCACCGTCGAAGATTGGCGTTGAGAATTTCAAACCCAACTTCAATCCAGCCCATCCGAGAACTGTTTCATAAATCTGCCCGAGGTTCATACGAGAAGGTACCCCGAGTGGGTTCAATACGATATCAACCGGCGTTCCATCAGGAAGGAAAGGCATGTCTTCATGACGAACAATACGTGCAACAATACCTTTGTTACCGTGACGTCCTGCCATCTTATCACCCACACGCAACTTGCGTTTTTGAGCAATGTAAACCTTCGCCAATTTCACGATACCTGCTGGCAGCTCATCACCTACGGTAACTTGGAACTTCTTGCGCTTGTGAGCACCAAGAATATCATTGTTCTTCAAGTTGTAGTTGTGAATCAAACGCTTAACAAGTCCGTTAACATCTTCTTCTTTCGTCCAATTTTCAGCATTTACGATAGAGTAATCAAGCGTCTGAAGTGCCTTTGCAGAAAACTTCACACCCTTCTTGATTTGCTCTTCCTTGTAGTAATTGAAAACTCCGGCAGAAGTTCTACCATTCAAAAGCTGCATCAACTTGTCGATGAGAATTTTCTTCAATTCACCACCTTCACGTTCGAACTCTTTATCTACTGCATCGATTACTGCTTTGTCGGCAGCTTTCGACTTTCTGTCTTTGATCGCACGAGAGAACAACTTCTTGTCGATAACCACACCTCTGCTTGAAGGTGGCACTTTCAATGAAGCATCTTTCACATCACCAGCTTTGTCACCAAAGATTGCGCGAAGAAGTTTCTCTTCTGGCGAAGGATCAGTCTCCCCTTTCGGAGTGATTTTTCCGATAAGAATATCCCCTTCCTTCACTTCCGCTCCGATACGAATCAACCCGTTCTCATCAAGATCACGTGTTGCTTCTTCGCTAACGTTAGGAATATCAGCTGTCAACTCCTCAACACCGCGTTTTGTGTCACGTACTTCAAGCACGTACTCATCGATGTGTATAGAGGTGAAAATATCTTCACGGACAACTTTTTCAGAGATTACGATCGCATCCTCGAAGTTGTAACCCTTCCAAGGCATGAACGCTACTTGTAGGTTGCGACCGAGAGCCAATTCACCGAGTTGAGTTCCATAACCTTCAACAAGGACATCACCTTTCTTCACCTTTTGGCCCACAGTAACGAGTGGACGAAGGTTGATACAGGTACCTTGGTTGGTTTTAGCAAACTTGGTGATTGGGTATGTTTTAATATCATCATCAAACGACACAAGAAGATCTTCCTCTGTCATTTTGTATTTGATACGTATTTCACGAGAGTCAACATATTCTACAACCCCTTCATCTTCAGCAGTTGCAAGAACGCGAGAATCTTCGGCAACACGGGCTTCAAGACCTGTTCCTACGATCGGAGATTCCGGACGCATAAGAGGAACAGCTTGACGCATCATGTTAGAACCCATCAAGGCACGGTTCGCATCATCGTGTTCCAAGAAAGGAATCAACGATGCCGCTATCGATGCAATCTGGTTTGGAGCGATGTCCATCAGTTTCACCTTATCCGGAGCAACCACTGGGAAGTCACCTTCCAAACGCGCCTTAACCGTATCTGTAGTAAACTCACCCTTATCGTTCACCTTCGCGTTTGCTTGGGCGATGATCATGGTATCTTCTTCTTCAGCTGATAGGTAAGTAATCGCTTCGCTGCCATATTTCGCAACACCATCATCAACACGACGGTATGGCGTTTCGATGAAACCGAGACGGTTCACCTTTGCGAATACACACAATGAACTTATCAATCCGATGTTCGGACCTTCTGGGGTTTCGATGGTACACAAACGACCGTAGTGCGTGTAGTGAACGTCACGAACCTCAAATCCGGCGCGTTCACGTGACAAACCACCAGGCCCGAGAGCAGAGATACGACGCTTGTGCGTGACCTCCGAAAGCGGGTTTGTTTGGTCCATAAACTGCGACAACTGGTTTGTCCCGAAGAAAGAGTTGATCACAGATGACAAAGTTTTTGCGTTGATAAGGTCAGTTGGAGTAAAGACCTCGTTATCGCGAACGTTCATACGTTCACGAATCGTGCGGGCCATACGAGCCAATCCGACACCAAACTGACTGTATAACTGCTCACCTACCGTACGAACACGACGGTTAGACAAGTGGTCAATATCATCCACATCAGCATTCGAGTTCACAAGGTCAATCAAGTACTTGATGATACGAATGATATCTTCGCGTGTAAGCGTGCGTTGATCAGAAGACATGTCAAGACCTAGCTTGCGGTTAATTCTGAAACGACCAACTTCACCTAAGTCATAGCGTTGTTCAGAGAAGAACAACTTGTCGATAACACCACGAGCCGTTTCCATATCTGGTGGCTCAGCGTTACGCAACTGACGGTATATATACTCCACAGCTTCCTTCTCAGAGTTAGAAGCATCTTTTTGGAGGGTATTGTAAATGATTGTGTAATCACTTTGGTTAACATCTTCCTTGTGAAGGATGATGCTTTTCGAACCAGAATCCAAGATTTGATCTAGGTGATCTTTATCGAGAACCGTTTCACGGTCGATGATCACTTCATTGCGTTCGATAGAGACAACCTCACCGGTATCTTCATCAACAAAATCTTCGATCCAAGTTTTAAGCACACGAGCAGCCAAGCGGCGGCCTTGTGCTCTCTTTATAGAAGCCTTGCTCACTTTAACTTCTTCAGCGAGGTCAAAGATTTCGAGGATATCTTTATCACTTTCGAAACCTATCGCACGAAGAAGCGTAGTAACAGGTAATTTTTTCTTACGATCGATGTATGCATACATGACACTGTTGATGTCTGTTGCAAATTCGATCCATGACCCCTTGAACGGAATAATCCGAGCGGAGTACAGTTTTGTTCCATTCGCGTGGCGGCTTTGTCCGAAGAACACCCCCGGTGAACGGTGCAATTGGTTTACAATAACTCTTTCAGCTCCATTGATAACAAAAGAACCACGAGGAGTCATATACGGCATAGTACCCAAGTATACGTCTTGCACGATTGTTTCAAAATCCTCGTGTTCAGGATCTGTACAATAGAGTTTCAGTTTCGCCTTGAGGGGCACACTGTATGTTAAACCACGTTCGATACATTCTTCAATGGTATAACGAGGAGGGTCAATAAAGTAATCGAGGAACTCGAGCACGAATTGGTTTCGTGTATCCGTTATCGGGAAGTTCTCTGCGAACACATTAAAGAGTCCCTCGTTCATTCTATCTTCCGGATTGGTTTCCAATTGGAAGAATTCTTGGAACGAACGCAGTTGGATTTCTAGGAAATCAGGATAATCAAATTCACGACGGCTCGACGAAAAGTCGATACGAGCGGGTGAAGTATGTTGAGTAACCAGGGCCATGAGGTTTACAGACTAATGGGTACAACAAAAATGAGGCTTGCAGGTAAAAGAAAGGGTAAAAGGGTTTAGGCCTGGACCTGCGGCCCGGCCTAAACCCTAAAGCTAAAAGTCGTTAAGCTTATTTAAGCTCAACTTCCGCTCCTGCTTCTTCCAGTTGTGACTTCAACGATTCAGCTTCGTCTTTAGGCACACCTTCTTTGATAGGAGCTGGAGCAGCGTCTACGATATCCTTAGCCTCTTTCAGACCAAGACCAGACAACTCCTTAACTAGTTTAACAACTGCAAGTTTAGCGGCACCAGCAGACTTCAAGATAACATCAAAAGATGTCTTCTCTTCAGCAGCAGGACCAGCAGCAGCAGGACCAGCAACAGCTACTGCAGCAGCAGCAGGCTCGATACCGTATTCGTCTTTCAAAATTGTAGCGAGTTCATTAACCTCTTTAACGGTTAGGTTAACAAGGTTCTCAGCCATAGCTTTCAAATCAGCCATTGTATTGTGATTTATAAATTGTTCAACAAAAAATTAATACGTCAGGATTAACGCTCCGACAGCGTCTTAACAACACCGGCAATTGTGTTACCACCAGATTTAAGCGCAGAGATAACATTCTTCGCAGGAGATTGAAGAAGACCAATGATGTCTCCAAGCAATTCTTCTTTTGATTTCAGGTTAACGAGTGCTTCTAGTTGGTCGTCGCCGACATAGCAAGATTCTTCGATGTAGGCTCCTTTCAGGAGAGGTTTCGGATGCTTGGTGCGAAACTCCTTAATCAATCGTGCAGGCGTATTCGCTGCGTTCGATAGCATTAAAGCAGTTTGACCAGCAAGAGCTCCACTTATCAAAGGCGAGAAGACTTTATCTTCAGTGCGTTCCATAGCGATACGCAACAAAGTATTTTTAACAACGCGCAATTGAATGTCGTTCTTGAAGCACTCCCTTCTCAGCTGGCTAGTGGCCGCTGAATCAAGCGCTGATGCATCAGTAAGATAAACCACTGGTGCCTCTGCGAGCAATGATTGCAGCTCATCGATAACCTGGTTTTTTTCTTCACGTGTCATGTGTCAAAGAATTAGACCAATTACTTAAGCCGTAACTGATTTGGGTTCAACCTTAACTCCAGGACTCATTGTAGCACTCAAATTGATGCTTTTAATGTATGCCCCTTTTGCAGCCGCTGGCTTCAATCTCAACAAAGTCTGAATTAGCTCTTGAGCGTTTTCAGTTAGTTTGCCTGAATCGAAAGACGTCTTTCCGATAGACGCGTGTACGATACCGTACTTGTCTACCTTAAAATCAATCTTACCAGCTTTCACTTCCAGCACAGCCTTTCCAACCTCCATAGTAACGGTACCCGATTTCGGGTTTGGCATGAGTCCACGTGGTCCGAGAATACGGCCCAAGGCACCCACTTTTCCCATTACACTGGGGGTGGTAATAATTACATCCACGTCGGTCCATCCGGCCTTGATTTTAGCTAGATAATCATCTAAACCTACAAAATCAGCACCTGCTGCTTTCGCTTCTTCTTCCTTATCAGGAGTACAAAGCACAAGCACACGGACATCCTTACCGGTTCCGTGAGGCAAA
The DNA here is from genome assembly GCA_016124575.1 of Cryomorphaceae bacterium. GTDB lineage: Bacteria > Bacteroidota > Bacteroidia > Flavobacteriales_D > Sanyastnellaceae > RI-182. The sequence continues at coordinate 80,480 of WGNM01000018.1, read as the reverse complement.
GAGACGGTTCCACGAACCATCTGATTTGATTTTCTAGGATCAACACCAAGGCGAACAGCAATATCCACAGAGGCATCGAACTTTGTAGTCGATATCTCTCTTACGATAGAAGCAGCTTCACCAATAGCATATGACTTTTGTTGGTCATATTTACCGATGACAGCTTTTCTGTTTTTGGTTACTCTTCCCATTGTTTTGCTTTTTGATCTCTAACTTAAAAAGGGCGTTCACCTTCGATCGTAATACCCATACTTCTTGCCGTTCCAGCAATCATGCTCATCGCAGATTCCATGGTAAAGCAATTCAGATCGGGCATTTTTTCTTCTGCGATCGTACGTACTTGATCCCAACTTACTGTGGCAACTTTTTTACGGTTCGGCTCTGGCGATCCGCCTTTGAGCTTAGCCGCGTCCATAAGTTGTACAGCAGCAGGTGGTGTTTTGATAACGAAGTCAAAAGACTTGTCGCCATATACCGTGATCACTACTGGTAAAACCTTCCCAGGTCTATCTTGGGTTCTAGCATTGAATTGCTTACAGAACTCCATGATGTTCACACCTTTCGAACCCAAAGCAGGTCCAATTGGTGGTGACGGGTTGGCTGCACCACCGCGTACTTGCAGTTTGATCAGAGCAGCTACTTCTTTAGCCATTTTTATTTGTATAAATGATCAGACGCACGTGCACAGAGGGAAGCATTAAATAGGACTTTGTGCAATACGGCTGTGTTAACCAATTAATTCTCTTTTTCAACTTGTAGGTAACCAAGCTCAACAGGTGTCTTACGTCCGAAAATCTTGACCATTACCTTCAGTTTCTTCTTCTCTTCGTTGATCTCCTCAATGGTTCCATTGAAACCATTGAAAGGACCATCAATAACCTTGATGGTTTCTCCAACGATGAATGGGATGTTCAATTCCTCATCTGTCTCTGCCAACTCATCCACTTTTCCGAGGATGCGGTTAACTTCAGACATGCGAAGTGGAATTGGTTCTCCCTTTATTTCTCCCCCTAGAAAACCAATAACATTAGTAATGTTTTTGATTACGTGAGGTACTTCACCAATAAGGTTTGCTTCTATCAGGACATATCCTGGAAAGTAGCTGCGCTCTTTGCTGATTTTTTTTCCGTTGCGTATCTGGTAAACCTTCTCCGTAGGAATCAGCACTTGACCGATAAAGTCTTGGAGACCTTGAGCTTTTATTTCACTCTCGATGTACTCCTTGACTTTTTTTTCCTTTCCGCTAATGGCGCGGACAACGTACCATTTTTTTTCTATTTCAGACATGGACCTTTTGGGGCTTACTTCTGCGTTACTGCAGAATTTCGTACAGGTAACCAATTGCGCCCTTCCAAATGGAAGTAGCAGAATTAACACCGAGAACATAGTCCATTACGAATACTATTCCTGCGATGATCAAAGAAGCTATGAATACTAAAACAGCAGCCTCCTGTAGTTCCTTCCATGAGGGCCAGGTAACCTTGTGTAAAAGCTCCTGATATGATTCCTCAAAATATGTTTTTATACCTGCCATGGCTTTTATTTTTGCACGGGCGGCAGGACTCGAACCTGCAACCAATGGTTTTGGAGACCACTACTCTGCCAATTGAGCTACGCCCGTGGATATGGCGAAAGAAGGTGACGTTTGTCACCTTCTTCGCACAATTTGTATTTAATCGATTTTACTCGATGATCTCAGTAACCTGACCCGCACCTACTGTACGTCCGCCTTCACGGATCGCAAAACGAAGTCCTTTGTCCATCGCAACTGGTACGATCAAATGTACTTCTACAGATACGTTATCACCTGGCATAACCATTTCACGTCCCGCTTCAAGCATGATTTCGCCTGTTACGTCAGTTGTACGCATGTAGAACTGTGGACGGTATTTGTTATGGAATGGAGTGTGACGTCCACCTTCTTCTTTCTTCAAGATGTAAACCTCAGCCTTAAACTTCGTGTGAGGCTTGATTGATCCAGGAGCAGCGATAACCATTCCACGACGGATATCAGCTTTGTCGATACCACGTAGAAGTAGTCCAACGTTATCTCCAGCTTCTCCACGGTCAAGAATCTTACGGAACATCTCAACACCTGTTACGGTAGTCTTCAGCTTCTCTTCTTGCATACCAAGAATGTCAACTTCGTTACCAGTGTTGATTACACCTGTCTCGATACGTCCTGTTGCAACAGTTCCACGACCAGTGATCGTAAACACGTCTTCAATAGACATAAGGAAAGCTTTTTCAACGTCACGTGGTGGAATCTCGATCCATACGTCTACTGCAGCCATAAGCTCCAATACAGTTGCTACCCACTGTGGCTCTCCGTTCAATGCACCAAGTGCTGAACCTTTGATTACAGGTGTGTTATCACCGTCGTAATCGTAGAAAGACAACAAGTCACGAACTTCCATTTCAACAAGCTCCAAAAGCTCCTCGTCATCTACCATGTCTACTTTGTTCAAGAAAACAACGATACGAGGAACACCTACCTGGCGGCCAAGAAGAATGTGCTCACGAGTTTGTGGCATTGGACCATCTGTAGCGGCAACCACCAAGATAGCTCCATCCATCTGCGCAGCACCTGTAACCATGTTCTTAACGTAGTCAGCGTGACCCGGACAGTCAACGTGAGCGTAGTGACGGTTAGCAGTTGCATACTCAACGTGTGATGAGTTGATTGTGATACCGCGTTCCTTCTCTTCAGGTGCGTTATCGATTTGGTCAAAACTGCGCGCTTCAGAGAATCCTGCATCAGCCAATACCTTAGTAATAGCTGCTGTCAAAGTGGTTTTACCGTGGTCAACGTGACCGATGGTTCCGATATTCACGTGCGGCTTCGAACGGTCGAATGTTTCTTTAGCCATAGCCAGAATTTTAAATTAGTGTTCCTGTTCTTTCTTCTTAGAGCCAATGATGGGAATTGAACCCATGACCTCTTCCTTACCAAGGAAACGCTCTACCCCTGAGCTACATCGGCTTTTGAGCGGGAGACGAGATTCGAACTCGCGACATTCAGCTTGGAAGGCTGACGCTCTACCAACTGAGCTACTCCCGCAGTAATTAAACTACTTGTTGTGGGGGTGATAGGATTCGAACCTATTCAGCATTACACAACAGATTTACAGTCTGCCCCGGCTCTCCGACTCCGGCGCACCCCCTTATATTATTTGGTACCTCTTCTTTTAAAAAAAAGAAGAGCCGGTGGAGGGATTCGAACCCCCGACCAGCTGATTACAAATCAGCTGCTCTGGCCAACTGAGCTACACCGGCTTCTATTTCAAAGATCAATTCGTGTCAAAAAAAACACTCCCTCGGAATAAGGGAGTGCAAATGTAATAAAGATTTCGACCGTACAAAACTAATCGTGAAAATATTTCTTTGTAGACTTAAATTATTTCAATGTTCGCGTGCCTTATCCCTTTGTTTCTTGATTTGACGACGCAACGCCTCAACTGCATCGTCAGTCGCTTCTTCGAACGACTTGCACTGGCGCTTCGCGAAAAGATCTTTTCCCGGAACGAGCAACTTAATCTCTGTTACCTTATTCTCCTTGTTGTCTGCCTTATCTAACCTCAAAAAAACCTCACCACCAATGATCTCGTCGTGAAACAAGGTCAACTTGCTGATTTTCTCTTGAATGAAAGCGATCAACTTCTGATCTGCATCGAAATGGATGGAATGAACTTGTACTTGCATAATCTTTTAGATTTAACCTTTTGGGTGATTTTGCTCGTGAATTGATTTTAACTTCTCAATGGTGTTGTGCGTGTAAATCTGCGTAGCAGCTAAACTTGAATGACCAAGCAACTCTTTTACTGAATTCAACTGTGCACCGTTGTTTAACATATGCGTAGCGAATGTGTGTCGAAGAATATGCGGACTGCGTTTCTCTATCGTACTAACCCTTCCAAGGTATAGATTCACGCGCTCATAAACAAACTTTGGATAAACTTTAGAGCCTCTATCGGTACACAATAAATGTGAATGTCCCATGACAAACTCGGCATCCCGCTGTTGGCGGTACTCTGCAATCATTTTCAATGTGGCTTCTGAAACAGGTATAACCCGTTCTTTGTTGCGCTTACCGAAAATTCTGACTTGTTGCCGACCCATATCGATGTCCTCATCTTTGATTCCGATGAGCTCTGCCCTCCTTATACCACATTCATATAATAAGGTTACCATCAATCGGTCGCGCAAACCAAAAAAATCATCTTCGAAAAAACCTGGCCCTTCCAAGAGGTCTTGCATGCCTTTCTCATCAACGAAAATAGGCAGCCGCTTCTCCATCTTTGGCGCTACACTGCGCTTCACAGGGTCAACGGTCAACCAGCCTTGCCGACGGGCATACTTGTAAAACGAACTTAGCGATGATCGCTTGCGATGCATCGATCGTGAACGAAACCCTTCTGTCTTCATCGATGCAATCCATGATCGCACCATGACACTGGTCGCTTTTAATATATCAGACTCTTCAAATGTGTATTGGATGTATGCCTTAAATTGCTCAATATCAGTCCTATACGCCTGAACAGTATGCGCAGAACTGCGCTTTTCACTTCGAAGGTAGCTTGTAAACTTGTCGATCTCAGACATAAAAAAAGCGGAGAATGAATAATCAAACTCCGCTTCAATATATGAAGATTTATCTTACGCTTCGAATTGCTCTTGCATTTTCACGCGATAAACCGCTTTTTTCATTGCTTCACGACGCTCTACAGATGGCTTCGTGTATTGCTGACGAGCTCGTAGTTCACGAACAACACCAGTACGCTCAAACTTCTTCTTGAACTTCTTCAAAGCGCGCTCAATGTTTTCGCCTTCTTTTACAGGTATGATCAACATAATCTTCTCTTTTCTAAATGGAGCGCAAATATAGCACTATTTAAACATACTCCAAATCATTCTCCTAAAATCTCTCGTGAAATTACCAACTTCTGGATTTCACTGGTCCCCTCGCCTATGGTACATAGCTTACAGTCACGGTAAAATTTCTCTACTGGGAAATCTTTGGTGTACCCATATCCACCGAAAATCTGCACCGCTTCTGTAGCAACCCTCACACTAACCTCACTGGTCATGTACTTGGCCATGGCACTTACCTTCGTTACCTTCTGATGGCGGTTCTTTAAATCACATGCTTCCATCAAAACCATCTCCGAGGCTTCAATCTCAGTCGCCATATCGGCTAATTTGAAACTGATGGCTTGAAAATTCGAAATCGGTTGTCCAAACTGATGTCGCTCTTTCGAATACTTTACCGCAGCTTCCAAAGCACCTTTCGCAATGCCCAACCCCAACGCTCCGATAGAAATGCGTCCGCCGTCCAAAATCTTCATGGCTTGGACAAAGCCTTCACCCACATTGCCTAAAACATTTGAGGCCGGTATGCGACAATCTTCAAAAATCAATTCGGCTGTTTCACTGGCGCGCATGCCGAGTTTGTTCTCTTTCTTGCCTCCTCTGAAACCTGGCGTTCCTCTCTCAACAATAAATGCTGTTATTCCTCTGCTATCGAGCAAATCACCTGTCCGAGCTAAAACAACTGCCACATCTCCGCTGATTCCGTGAGTGATCCAGTTTTTCGTGCCGTTAATCACCCACGAATCTCCGTCTTGCTTTGCTACACACTGCATGCGCATGGCGTCAGATCCTGTATTGGCCTCAGTCAATCCCCAAGCTCCTACCCATTCTCCACTGGCCAACAGCGGTAAATATTTCTTCTTCTGCTCTTCATTTCCGAACATCATGATGTGCCCAGTACAGAGTGAATTGTGGGCTGCAACCGACAATCCGATTGACCCGCAAACTTTCGAAATCTCTTGGATTACTGTTACATACTCGAAATACCCTAAGCCAGCACCTCCGTACTCTTCCGGCACCAATACCCCGGTCATTCCGAGCTCGCCGAGCTTCTTGAAAAGCTCTTTTGGAAAATATTGCGATTCGTCCCATTCCATAACATACGGACGAATTTCCCTTTCTGCAAAATCTCGCGCCATGTCGGCTATCATCTGCAGGTTTTCGTTGGGTTGAAAGTTCATTGCTTTAACCTTTAACGTTAGACCTCAATTGGTTAGACGCTACTGCGCTCTAACATGGGGCTAAAATAGTGATATTACGGCTGTAAACTGTTAAATCATGCATACCATTCAACGATTCTAACCCCAAAATAAAACTAAACCCTGCTACTTGTCCGCCAACTTTTATCACCAACTCAGCAGCCGCCTTTGCCGTTCCTCCAGTTGCCAATAAATCATCGTGAATGAGCACTTTATGTCCGCGCTCCAAAGCATCAGCGTGCATTTCAATGGTGGCATGACCGTACTCTAGCTCATACGAATAAGCCACTGTTTCATAAGGCAACTTCCCTGATTTCCGAATGGGAATAAATGGCAATCCCAAGCGCATTGCCAAGGGTAAACCAAATAAAAAACCTCTGCTCTCTATTCCGGCAATGGCATTTACATCTGCTGGCACTGCTGCAGCTAGGGCGTCTAACAGGCGCTCACTCAATGCAGGATCTTGCAATATCGGTGTGATGTCTTTAAACAATATCCCCGGCTTCGGGAAGTCGGCAACATTGCGCACAACTGATAGTATCTCGTCTTTAATCATTGCAGATTACTAAGTAGGGTTCTACTCGCAAAAATAAGCTGTCTGATACGACTACGCACTCTTTTATTTGATTCACATGGGTAAATCCTCCATGGGCTTCGCGATAATTCAATAAAATTCGAACTTGCTTGGCCCTGAAATAGGGTAATTGTGAAAGTGTTTCAAAACCACACGTGTCAATGCAAATTTTCCTCACCATGCGATCGTCAAGGGTGGTTTTTGTCCGCAACACTTCTTTTACTTCTTCGCGCAACGCGCGGATGTCATTCAATTGCTCGTAAGAAACAAATCCACCCAATCGCTCTCTGTATTTCACAATGGCGCGCGCACTGTAAGCTCCTACGCCTCTGATTTTTACCAACTCCAATGTATCAGCGCTATTTAATTCTATGATTCGTTCCAGGGTGGGTGCTGCATCAACATCCGCCGAGTGAGGCGAAGCTGATGGCTGGGCAGGGAAAACCATGATTGGATCATTTTTGCTGTGCCATTTTTCAGAGAGGACGTTAATTCTTTCGAGATCGGCCAGTGAGAAAATGCCTTTTCCACGCGATAAATATTTTAAGACGCTCTCTGCTTGCCGCTCGCTCAGCCCTGTCTCCATCCAGCCCGATTTATCCAATTCATTCGGATCGAATGGGGTGCGCTCAGTATCAACCGGTGCCTCGGCTATAGGCTGATCTTGAATCGCATCATCGATTTCGAATGCGTTGAGATAGGAGAACAAAACTTCGTTATCGCTAAGGCGCGATAATTTTTGTTTCTCAGAGAAAAATTGGACGGTAGTGGATATGGCTAGAATAAGGAAGATAAACGAAATGATCCCTTCCCTGTCTCTTCGGCCTGCACTCAATAAAAGTTTGAATCGCTGACCGAAGAATTTTTTCATGCTAGCTGAATCGTTTTATTTCACCCGACTTCACGCGACTCATATAGCTGGCCAGGTCTTTTCTGATCTCTGGTGCCAAAATCAACAGTCCGAGCACGTTCGGGAAACACATGGCAAAAATCATGGCGTCGCCAAAGTCAAAGACTTGCTTTGCGCTGATGGCAGAGCCAACGACAACAAACAAACAGTACAATATTTTATATGTAGCGCTTGAAGATTTTTTCTCTCCAAAAATGTAGGTCCATGCTTTCAAGCCGTAGTAAGACCAGGAAATCATGGTCGATAGTGCGAATAAGATTACAGCGACAGAGAGGACATAAGGGAACCAGCTAATTACAGAGCCAAATGCAGATGATGTGAGACCGATAGCTGCGTCGCCTGAGATCTCAGTAGTTGTTGTTGGCGCCATGCCTGTTACCACAATCACCAAAGCCGTCATGGTGCAGATAACAACGGTATCAATAAACGGCTCCAACAATGAAACGATTCCTTCGCTTATTGGCTCATCGGTTTTGGCAGCAGAGTGAGCAATAGACGCCGAACCAATACCAGCTTCATTCGAGAAGGCTGCACGTTTGAATCCGTTGATCATAACACCTATAAATCCACCAAAGGCCGCGGTGCCTGTAAAAGCACTTTTGAATATCAATCCGAGTGCTTCAGGAATATCGGTGAACCGAACTGCCAATACCACGAGCGCTGCAAGAATGTAGATGCCAACCATGAATGGCACTACTTTATCGGTAACCTTAGCGATACTTTTTATACCACCTATTATAATTACAGCAACTATCAACGCCATCAATGCTCCGAATATCCAACCTTGTCCGTACAAGAAGCTCTCTTCACCCCCCGTTACAGCAATAAACTGATTGGTGGCCTGGTTTACTTGAACCATATTACCACCGCCAAATGATCCGCCGATGCATGCGATAGCGAAAACAATGGCCAACGCTTTTCCGAACCCAGCCATGCCTTTGTTGGCAAAACCTTTCGACAGATAGTACATCGGGCCTCCCGAAACGGTGCCATCTGCATTAACGTTTCGGTATTTTACACCGAGGGTACATTCAACAAACTTCGACGACATGCCGAACAAGCCAGCAACAATCATCCAAAAAGTTGCTCCAGGTCCACCTACAGAAATTGCAACAGCTACACCGGCAATGTTACCTACACCAACTGTGCCTGACAATGCAGCAGTAAGCGCCTGAAAGTGAGACACTTCGCCTTTGTCTTTTGGGTTATCGAACTTTCCGCGAACGACATCCAAAGCGTGTCTGAAACCTCGAATATTGATGAATCCATTGAAAAACGTGAAATAAACAGCACCTAAAATCAACCATATCAAGACAAAAGGCACTTCTTTTCCACCACCAATCGGAACCTTAAAGAAAATAACGTTTGAGATGAACTTTGTAACAGGTTCCATAACACTGTTCAATTTGTCATCAATGGTCGATTGAGCTCCTGCTACAGCAGGGATGAGAAAAGTTGCGAGGGTTAATAAAGCGCGTGATAGTTTATTCATGAGTTTTTTGGCTTGGCTGTCAAATATAAGGAAAGCGATAGAAGTTGCACTATGATGCCGAAGATGGCAAACCAAAAATCCGATTTAATGCGCGAATTTGTTCTTTGTTACCGAGGACAAACAGTTTAGAATCAGGAACTATGCGTGTGTTGGCGCCAGGATTGATTATGTATTCTCCTTCTCCGGTCTTAAACCCGATGATATTGACGCCGATACGGTTTCTGACGTCCAACTCCCCAAGTGTCTGAAAATGAAAATCTTTTGGTAAATCAGAAAAGCTAACTTCTTCGAGGTTGATCTCAGTGCCACTGCCTTGAATGCGAATATGATCCAGGAAATCAGCAACATCAGGGGTGACAACCAAAGATGCCATGTGCGCTCCCCCCACTTTGTCGGGCATGATAACATTATCGGCACCTGCTATTCGCAATTTCTTCACCGAAACAGTTTTTGATGCGCGACTAATGATGATGAGATTTCGATTTAACTCCCTAGCTGTGAGCACGGTATATAAGTTATCAGCGTCATCAGGCAGGGTTGTGATAATGGCTTTTGCTCGTTGCACACCAGCTTTGATAAGGTTTTCATCGGAGGTAGCGTCGCCACGAACCAGCAAGAAATGCGGACTTTCGGTCAAGAAAGCTATTTTCGATTGATTTGATTCGATCACGACGATATCAACGCCGCTATCTACCAATTGGCTAACAGCCATTTCACCAACACGACCGTATCCGCATACGATAACGTGGTTCGACAATTCGTTAATTTGTTTATTCACACGTGCTTCTTTTGTCCGAGTTTTAAATTCACCAGCCACAAAATACGTTGTGATGGCAGAGAGCGCATAAGTAAATGTACCAATGCTCGTTAGAATGAGGAAACTAGTAAATAACCTTCCGTTATCAGATAACGGCTTGACTTCTTCAAATCCAACGGTAGTTACCGTGATGATGGTCATGTAAAAAGCTTCCGACCATGTGTAGCCCTCGAGCCATACAAAACCAAAACTTCCTCCGATAATTACCGCAAACAGAATTCCTATCGCAAAAAAAATGCGAGAGAAAATCTTGAAATGAGAGAATACCATTTACAAATCCCAAATTGTTTTACGCTTGCCGTTGAGCTTAAAATAAGCTTTGTTCTCAAGGATAAAAACCATGATTAGGTAGATGATGATGGGCGAGCCGAGGGTAAGGAATGAAAGGTAAATGAACGATAAGCGCACCTTTGAGGCTGCTATCCCCAGTTTGCATCCCCACCAAGAACATACGCCGAAGGCCTGTCGCTCAAAGTAATCGAGAATTCGCTGTATCATTGCGCTTTGTCTTTTAAAAGATTGATTCCAATGAGGCAAGATAAGCATTTTTTCTGGCAACAATAATTGCGATGCAAGTGAAGTTGTCCTTGTGTTTCGAGTACATTCTCGCCTTTCCATCCGTTTGCTGACCACAACCTTGTTATGTGGTTGTCTTCAGGCGCAATGCTCTCCATCCACGCTACTGCGCGATCTGTTAAATCTGTCCGATTTGAGTATTGTCCGTATGTAAACATCAATGGAATCAGTGCATTGGTAAAAATCAAATCCAATGCTTTGGCTCCTATTGCGATGGTTTTTCCTTTGCCATCAGAAAACAGTTTGGCGTCAACAGTCGCTTTCCATGCTTTTCTTAGCACAGCCAAATCATCAACTTCAAGCATTTTATTCCAATTCAACCACCCTCCAGACACAATCGAAATCAGTTGTCCCATCCTCACTATCGGCCGATTCGCGGGTTTCATTCGCCCTCTTTGCCACAGGGCTTCCATCAATGGTTTTACTTTCAGCAACTTAACGAGGTGTTGATACTCTTGTTTCACTTCCTGCGGAAAACTGGGGTCGTCTAAATTGAACCATCCCGATTGTCCGGCCAGAAGCGCCTCCATGCGCACTGGTTGGTGCCGCCATCTGTCCATCCATTTCCAATCAATGCTCCTGGCAACTACTTCGAAAGCCTCTTGGTTGATGCCAAAACCTATTGACCTGCACAGCATGAGCCACCAAACGGCATTCCAGTCGAATTGATGTTCGTTCAGGAGCGACATACATTTTGCATATCGGTTTTCCAATCGTTCAACTGCCATTCGGTGCAGCCAGGCTTGTCGTGAGATGTCGGGTACTTCAGACAGTCGTTTAGCACATGGCAGTTGGTCAACAGCACCTACAAAGTTATGGTACTGTGTCAGGTGCTCGGGGTCTATTAAATCCTTCAATTCCAGAGTGGGTACTTGCTGGCCGGCATGATTCACTAGTGGCTCGTCATCTTCATAAACCACATGCAATACTACGTTGTGGTATGCTGGGTCTTGCGCATGTCCGTGCCGACGCCAATCACTCGATTTGATGTGGATTTCCGTGCTCCCTATCCAAACTTCTTTGTCTATGCGCATCCGCGACTCTAAAAAATCGGGACCACTCTGTTTATTCCAATGTCCTTGGAAAACAACAACCAAATTCCGTCCAGATGTGAGGCGCAAATCAAGGTTCTGAAAGCGTTGAAATCGCCAGATATATTGGAGGTAGTCTTCGTTCATAAGCGGAAGTTGCAAACAAAATCTGAACAATTTTTCGTAACTTTGCGGATGTCCACTTCTATTTTGTGGATGCAAATAACTAGCCATGAAATACTACTTGCTACTCCCAATTGCTGTGATTGTCTTGTTGACTTCCTGCAATGAAACAACTGAAAAAGGGTTCAATGCCCAATACATTCACAACTTCACTGTCGACATTCCAGCAGGTGCTACTGAAGCAACTTTTTCTCAAGAGGAATTGATTGATGTCTTGAGCAATGTCGACATCTCAGAGGTTCAAGACAAAATCACGCGTTTGGAATTCCGCGAGATACAATATAAAGTCTGGGAATTCGGCGGCGATCAAGGAAGCAAAGTGTCAGGATCTATTAAAGTGAATGCCAACGACGATTCAAACATCTTCAATTTCGCTATTGCTGAAGACAGCCTTGTGGTTCTAAATCTAGAACAAGCACACCGCTTCATTACTGTTGACGATGCTTCAAAAGAAGCTATCGCTACTGCTTTGAAGTCTGACAAGAAAATCAAAATTGCCGTAGACGGTTTGGTGACTGAAACACCGGTGCACTTCGTTTTACAGGTAATAACGGATGTGCGGGCTTACGCTGAGATCGAACTATAAGTCGCTTAGATAACCTCTCATTTCATCTACCAATTGGCTGGCTGCTTTTGCTGCTGCTGACGCGAAATCTTCTTCTTGAGAAGCATAGATTATTCCGCGTGAGGAGTTGATAAGTAAGCCAGCCTCTTTGTTTAGCGCCGCTTTGCAAACAGCATCCAAATCACCACCTTGGGCTCCTACACCGGGAACGAGAAAAAAGTGATCTGGCGCCAAAGCGCGTATGTGCGCTAAGTCGGCTCCGCGCGTGGCGCCGGTAACAAACATCAGCTCATCCGGACTTCCCCACTCAACGCATTTTTCAACTACACGCTGATAAAGGGGTGGATTGCCGAGATATTGAAAATCATTCGCACCTGGGTTCGATGTCAATGCCAACACGATGGCCCATTTATCTGGATGTCCCAAAAATGGTTTGATCGAATCTTCTCCCATGTAAGGCGCCACTGTTATCGCATCTGCGCCCAGATCATTGAAAATGGCTTCTGCATAATAGCTGGCTGTATTCCCAATGTCGCCGCGTTTGGCATCGGCAATCACCAAACAGTTCTTCGGTATCTTAGAAATGGTTTCTTTCAAGATGTCCCACCCCGCCGAACCATAACGCTCATAAAAAGCTAAATTCGGTTTGTATGCAACTGCATAAGGAGCTGTAGCCTCAATAATTGCCTCATTGAATGCCAGCAAGGCATCTTCCTGACCACGCAAAAAACCTGGAATCTTCTCCAAGTCGGTATCCAACCCAACGCATAAAAACGACTGTTTGCGTTTTATCTCTTGAACCAGTTCTAGACGTGTCATGATTGTCCGGCCTTTAATTTCTCTGCATTCTCGGTCATCTTCAACGCATCAATAATCTCTTGAATATCGCCGTCTATTATGGCCTGCAAATTATACAGTGTGAGGTTAATTCTGTGGTCAGTCACTCTTCCTTGCGGGTAGTTGTAGGTCCGTATCTTCGCTGATCTGTCGCCGGTGCTTACCAAACTCTTGCGCTCAGCAGCCCGCTCTTGATGTTTCTTCGCCAACTCTGCTTCATACAGTCGAGAGCGCAATACCATAAGTGCTTTCTCATAGTTTTGGTGCTGCGACCTTCCGTCTTGACACTCCACAACTACTCCTGTAGGCAAGTGCGTAAGTCGCACAGCCGATTCTGTTTTATTTACGTGCTGGCCTCCTGCTCCACTTGCGCGGTAGGTGTCTTTCTTCACATCAACAAGGTTCAACACAACGTCTACCTCATCGGCCTCTGGCATCACAGCAACGGTAGCTGCACTGGTATGAATACGGCCTTGTGATTCGGTGGCTGGCACGCGTTGAACGCGGTGGACACCACTTTCGTATTTGAGGGTTCCGTAAATATTGTCGCCTGAAACGGTGAAAATCACTTCTTTAAATCCGCCTGCCGTTCCTTCACTAACGTTGGCTATCTCCATGGTCCAGCCTTTTGTTTCGATGTATTTTGAATACATGCGGAAAAGGTCTCCGACAAAAATACTGGCTTCATCGCCTCCAGTGCCTGCGCGCAGTTCTACGATACAATCTTTGGCATCTTCTGGATCTTTAGGAATGAGTGCCATCTTAAGCTCTTCTTCCAAAGTCTCTCGCCGCGCTTCAATGGCCTCAAGCTCTTCTTTGGCCATTTCTTTCATATCAGGATCGGTTTCAACAGCCAACAGCTCTTTGGTAGATGTATGGTTTTGAAGCAAGGTTTTGAACTCCACTATCAGCTTCACCAGCGCACCAAGCTCCTTGTACTCGCGCATCAATCCTGCATAGCGCTTGCTATCAGATATTACGCCGGGGTCAACAATGAGTTGATTTACTTCACGGTAACGATCTTCTATCGCCACCAACTTATCCATCCAATGTCTCATGTCTTACGCTTGGGTGTACTTAAACTCTCCAAACTCTGAGGAGATGGTTAACTTTTTGCCGGTTGCCACTTCACATCGACCAACAATTTGGGCGTCAACATTGAATGTCTTGGAAGCTGCGACAATGGCTTGCGCGGCTTCTGGCTTGCAGTAAATTTCCATCCGATGTCCCATATTGAACACTTTGTACATCTCTTCCCAAGATGTTTTCGATGATTCTTGGATCATGCGAAACAGCGGTGGACAATCGAAAAGGTTGTCTTTAATGATGTGCAAATCGTCAACGAAGTGGAGCACTTTGGTTTGGGCTCCGCCTGAGCAATGCACCATGCCATGTACATCTTCTTTAAAGTTCGCCAACACGTGGCGGATGATGGGTGCGTACGTTCTTGTTGGTGAAAGCACCAATTTCCCTGCGTCAATAGGCGAGCCTTCAATGGCATCGGTCAGACTGTGATTTCCACTGTAGACCAATTCTGTAGGTACTGCGGCATCGAAACTCTCTGGATACTTTGTTGCCAAAGCTTTATTGAAAACGTCGTGCCGAGCAGATGTCAATCCATTGCTGCCCATACCGCCGTTGTATTCTTTTTCATAAGTAGCTTGTCCGTATGACGACAAACCTACAATAACATCACCCGCTTGTATGTTGGCGTTGTCTACTACTTCTGACCGCTTCATGCGACAAACCACGGTAGAGTCTACGATGATGGTGCGCACCAAATCGCCCACATCGGCTGTTTCTCCGCCTGTTCCATGAACGCCGAGGCCCATAGCACGTAGTTCTGCCATGAGCTCTTCAGTTCCTTCAATGATGGCTTTGATGACTTCGCCTGGAATCAGGTTTTTGTTTCTACCGATGGTTGACGATACCAAAATATTCTCCACGGCTCCTACACAAAGCAGGTCGTCGATATTCATGATGAGGGCATCTTGTGCAATGCCTTTCCAAACAGAAATGTCTCCGGTTTCTTTCCAATACATATACGCCAACGACGATTTTGTACCTGCGCCATCGGCATGCATTACAAGGCAATGTTCTTCGCTTCCTGAAAGCAGGTCGGGAACTATTTTACAGAAGGCTTTGGGAAAAAGACCTTTGTCGATGGATTGAATGGCGGCGTGGACATCTTCCTTCGATGCAGACACTCCGCGTTGGTTGTAGCGTGAATCGTTCATAAAAAAAAGGGGCGATCTCTCAATCGCCCCGCAAGTTATTGCAAATTCTGTAAGCTACCTATTGTTTAGGCACGTAGTCGTATCGTAGAATGGTAAATACCGTTCTTCTGTTCTTTTGGTGGGCAATCTCCTTCTCTTCTTCAGTAGCCATTGCATTGATCATTTTATCAGAGATCAATGGCTCACTCTCACCCTTTCCTGATGCTACCAAACGGGCAGTATCTATACCACGTCCAACCAAGTAATCAACACAAGTCTGCGCACGACGCTGACTCAATTTCTGGTTGTCGGTTACCGAACCACGTGTATCTGTATGCGATTCCAATTGAACTACAAACGTTGGATTTTTCACCATCAAATCGTATAAGTAGTTCAATGAGTCGGCAGAGTTTACTTGTTCATTGATCAACAATGTAGCTTGGTTGAATGGATAAAGTACCAATGGCATATCGTATTTCTCACCAATGATGATTGGCTTCAAGAAATACTCACGTGCAAACGTGGTAGACTCGGTTAAACCTACTGTTGAATACTTGTCACCTGTTCCGATGTAGCCATCAAGAGCAACATCAACATTGTAAGAAACATCTTTCAATACTTCACCTTCACAAAGGCTAACACCTCCGTTACCATCGGTTTTAAGAGCGAAGCTAGAACCATCTGTACCAGCAATTACAATATTCGAGTTCGCCAAAGGAGTCCCTGTTTTGTCATCATACACTGTAGCACGGTAACAGAATTCCAAAGGAGGCATTTTAAACGAGTAGATATCGTCTTTTCCTTTTCCGCCTGGACGGTTAGAAGAGAAGAATCCTTGATCAGCTGTTTCTTCGAAAATGATTCCCAAATCGTCAGAAGAGGAGTTCAAAGGGTATTTCAAGTTTTGGACATTCCCGAAGACCATGTCGCCGCTTGGAGAAGCAGAAAACATGTCGTAACCACCCAAACCAGGATGTCCGGTTGAGCTAAAGTACAAAGTACCATCTGCCTTAACATGTGGCCATCCCTCATCACCTTTTGTATTCACAGTGTTTCCGAGGTTCTTAGGCTTCGACCATTTGTCGGCTTTAGAGTCATACTCCATGTACCACAAATCTTTTCCGCCAAAACCACCTGGCATATCCGATGAGAAGATCATGTATTTATCATCTGGGGTAATGCATGGGTGACCTACCAATGAAGAGTCATCTTCATCGCGGTTGATGATGTTCAAAGGTTCAGCAGGACCAAAGTTTTTACCTTGACGCTTCGCCTTGAAGATATCACACGCAAAGTTCGATTTCCCTTCGTACACACAACGAGTGAAGTACATGGTTTGGAACTTCTTATCAAAAGCAACAACTCCTTCGCTAGAAGTAGTATTAACGGTATTGTTGATAAGGATTGGGGTTGACCATTTTCCTTTTTTATCACGCTCAGAAACGAACAAATCCATGAAGCTCTCTCCAGTGATAGGGTCTTCAGCAGTTCCTGTTGATGCTGCTCTTGAAGAAGAAAGAATCATTTCATCTCCTTTCTTGCTCGCCCAAGCTGGTGCATAGTCGAACTGCTCTGTATTTAAAACAGGAACCTGCTCAACAACGTATCTTGTTGGTGGCTGATCCAAAGCGAGGGCTGCTTCTTCACACTCTTTAATACGTGTGTTGGCTTTCGACTTATCGCCCCCTTTATCTTTGTATTCGTTGTATTGCTTAACGGCTTCATCGAACTTATTTTGCTCACGAAGCGTTTCAGCGTAATTGAAGAATACCTCAGGGTTTTCCTTGAAGTATTTGAATCCTATCGCCTTGTTGTAGTAATCGGCAGCACCCTGAAGATCTAGCATCAGTCGGTGACATTCTGCTATTTGGAAAGAAACACGTCCCTTCTCTTCAATGCCCTTCAACTTGTTGTAGGCAATTAAATATTCTTTCGAAGCATCTGAGTATCCTCCGCGTTCGAATTCTCTATCTGCACTTTCTGTGTACTTCGATTGCGCGTTACCAATAGAGGCAACTAAAAGCAAGGCTGCAGCAGCAGTAAAGTGTAATACTGATCTTTTAAGGTTGGTCTTTTGCATCATTTTCCGATTACAGGAAGCGAAAATAAGTAAATATTCCACAGATTAACAAATTGCAAATTCTACATGTTTATTGTGGAGCTCGACAATTTAAGGGTTAAAGGTAACAAGTCAGACGAGACCTACAAGTTCTTGCGACTTCTTATTTAACTTAAACGCCAAGTTTTCTTGTTTTCTTATCCAATAAAAAAGCCGCCCCACAATCGTGAAACGGCCTTTCCAGGTTTCTATTTTATTTCTGATTAACGCGCGAAAAGAATCTCACGTAATTTCGGCATCGGCCAAAGTTCGTCATCAACGAGCATTTCGAGGCGGTCAACGTGTTCGCGGATATCGTCCATGAGAGGTAGAACGATTGAGGCGTATTGCTCAGCCTTTTTCTCAGCGCTTTCCAAAGCGTCAACCTTGCGACGTTTTTCAAGCAATTCATCGATTTTCGATTTCATCTCAGTTAAATGTTCCGAAATCTCCTTGATCAACTTCATTTGTGTTGATGATGCTGATTTAAATTCAGCAGCCGATAACAGATCTTTCAATCCGCGGACGTTCTCAATCAAACGAGTTTGGTAGTTGATTGCTGTAGGGATAATGTGGTTTTGAGCCAAGTCGGCGCAAACTCTTGCTTCGATCTGACGACGAAGAATGTAGTTCTCCAACTCAACCTCCAAGCGTGCGTGCAACTCCTCTGGGTCCAAGACATTCATGTCTTTGAACAACTGCTGCACTTTCTTATCTTTCCAAACCTTCAACGCCGATGGGGTGTCCATCAAATTCGAAAGTCCACGTTTCTTCGCTTCTACAACCCACTCATCTGAGTAGCCATTTCCTTCAAAACGAACCGACTTCGAATCTTTGATCATCACTTGCAGCTCACTCAAAATAGCGTCGTCTTTCTTCTGGCCTTTCGCCAAACGTGCGTCGATTTTCTTTTTAAAGTCTATTAACTGATCAGCCATGATGGTGTTCAAAGCAATCATTGCGTTGGCACAGTTTGCCGATGAGCCAACCGCTCTAAACTCAAATTTGTTTCCTGTAAAGGCGAACGGCGAGGTACGGTTGCGATCGGTATTGTCAAACAACACTTCAGGAATGCGACCAATCTCTAGTTTCAAAGCTGTTTTATCAGCTGGCGTGAGCTTTCCTGCCTTGATGTTTTTCTCTAAATCATCAAGCAACTTCGAAAGCTGTGAACCGATGAATACAGAGATAATTGCAGGTGGCGCTTCATTCGCTCCCAAACGGTGATCGTTACCAGCTCCAGCAATACTCGCACGTAGGATGTCTGCATTCTTGCGAATCGCCATGATGGTGTTCACAAAGAAGGTCAAAAAGCGCAAGTTGCTCTTCGGGTTTTTGCCTGGCTTGAGCAGGTTCACTCCCGTGTTGGTGCTCAACGACCAGTTGTTGTGCTTTCCAGATCCGTTTACTCCAGCAAATGGTTTTTCGTGAAGCAAAACACGGAACTCGTGCTTCTTCGCTGCGCGATCAAGGATGTCCATCAACAATTGGTTGTGGTCGTTCGCCAAGTTTGCCTCTTCGAAAATTGGCGCTACCTCAAACTGGTTCGGCGCTACTTCGTTGTGACGCGTAGTAACCGGAATACCTATTTTGTGACACTCTTGTTCGAAATCTTTCATAAACGCCATTGCGCGCTCAGGAATAGAACCAAAATAGTGGTCATCCAACTGCTGACCTTTGGCCGGATTGTGACCAAACAAAGCTCTACCTGTCATCGCAATATCCGGACGGGCATTGAATAAGGCTTTGTCGATCAAAAAGTACTCTTGCTCCCAACCCAAGGTAGTGTTCACCTTGGTTACATCTCTATCAAAATATTGACACACATCGGTTGCTGCTTTGTCGACAACGCTCAGCGCCTTCAACAATGGCATCTTATAATCCAAAGCATGCCCCGTATAGGCAATGAAAATTGTCGGAATACACAACGTATTCCCAATGATGAAGGCCGGCGAACCCGGATCCCACAATGTATACCCACGCGCTTCAAAGGTGTTGCGAATACCACCGTTCGGAAACGATGACGCATCAGGCTCCTGCTGAACCAACAACGATCCATCGAACTTCTCAATCGCACGTCCGTCTCCCGTTGGTTGAATAAATGAATCGTGCTTCTCGGCTGTTGCACCTGTCAATGGCTGAAACCAGTGCGTGTAGTGCGTCGCGCCGCGAGAAATAGACCAGTCTTTCATTGCCGAAGCAATCTGATCTGCAATGCGACGATCGATACGTGTGCCGTGATCAATGGCCGCCATCACCAAATCGTAAGCCTCATCTGTGAGGTACTCACGCATAACGTGCTGACTAAAGACATTGATACCGTAATAATCCGAAATACGTGCTGACGGAGGTGTTTGTGGCATCGGCTTGCGATGAAGCACATCCTGCATTGCTTTGCTGCGTGTTGTTGGCATAAGTGAGATTTTAGGATGCAAAGATAATTCGAATTTGGGGCTGTAGAAAGTATTTTATATAATTTTTTCCACCTACCCTCTATTTTTTATACCCCCAACTTGAAATTATATATTTCATCGACAATTCACCCCCTAAATCAAACACCCATAATTAAATATAACTCCATTTAAACGTGTCGCAACGTGATTTTCAATGCTGTGTTCTCAGAAATGTCTGACAGCGTTTTCGCAGCAAGGCCGACATGCATGCCCTTCTCTTTCAACGTAAACGGCGGTGTAAATAGAAAACACATGCGACTCTTAATTCTCTCAGGAATGCTCTTCTTGTCCATTTCAGGACATGCCCAAACCGCCGTTCAAAAGACGAATACATGTCCCGATATACCCGTCGACAAATTCATTGCATTCTACAAAGAACACGGGTTTACAATTGGAACAATCACTCAAAATGGTGAAGCATTGCCCGATCTGTTTGAGATGTATCCAGGCATCGACATTAAAAACATCGACCCCATAGCCCTCGGCATTCTGCCCGGCGAAACACACAAGCACTTTCGATTGGGAAACAGCGGTAACGTGATCATTTTCTTCAGCGAAAAGAAAACACGAGATCTATACGAACGCTACTTGCTCATCAGCAAAAACGACGACTGATGACACGGATTTTCATGAGTTTGATGCTGTCTTACTGCCTGTTTGCCGCACATTCTGCTTTCGCTCTTCGCCCGCACGGGGCGGATGACAAAGCATTTGAAGCATCGTCATGCGGTGAGATCGCCTTCGTAAACGACTCCATTTCAATCATCACCATCAATGGTTTTACGGACAACGATGGCGTTTTCGAAGACAACAGCTTCACCATTCTGGAAGATACATTTTTAGATTTTTGTCCTGGCTTTGCTTCCGAAATTGATATCTACTCCCTCAACCCTACGTCATCCGCCGAGCAAGGCGAAATAATTGAACTGGCAAACAATTGTTTCCAATACAAACCGAACCTGAACGACAATGGCTTCGATATGCTGCAAGTGATCTTCTGCGATGAAGCCAATCTTTGCGACACGGCAATCGTGGTTGTGAATGTGCTGCCAGTTAACGATCTGCCTGTCGCGCTGAACGATGTGGCTGTTACCGATGACCAAACGCCGGTTGTATTAAACGTCCTCGCTAACGATTACGACATCGACGGTGCAGAGGTGCTCATAAGCGGTGTTTTAGATGAAGGACATGGAGAAATCATTATCAACACCGACGGCTCACTCACCTACATTCCTGTGTTGGGATTCTGCGGAATAGATGTCGTGACATACACCATTGCCGATTCAGGCGCAAGCAACGCATACGATGAAGCAGTTGTTTACATTACAGTATCTCCTGCTGATGCCGATAATGATCAATTACCCGATGCGGTAGAAGGCATGTGGGAAGACACAGATGGTGATGGATTGCGGAATTATGAAGACCCCGATTCAGATGGCGATGGAATTCCAGACAACTTCGAAGCCGGATTTCTCTCCATTGATTTGTGCAGCGTACAAGTTGTAGACACCGATAGCGACGGCATTGATGACTATTTGGATACCGATTCAGACAACGACGGAATAAGCGATGACATAGAAGCCGGAGAAGACCCATCGACACCCGTTGATAATGATCAAGATGGCACACCCGACTTTAGGGATTTCGATAGCGACAACGACGGTATTTCAGATTATTTAGAAGGAAACAACGACCCCGACGGCGATGGAATTCCGAACTATATCGACCTCGACTCAGACAACGACGGAATAGCAGACAGCATTGAAAATGAAGGCTCGTATACATGCGTAGACACCGACAACGACGGCATTCCCGACTATCTCGACATCGACTCAGACAACGACGGCCTAGGTGATCAAGACGAAGCTGGGAATTTTGACTTTCCTGTAGACACCGACGGCGATGGCGCACCAGATTATAAAGACGCAGATTCAGACAACGATGGCATTGCTGATCAAGACGAATCGCAAGACGATTGCGACAACGACGGCATAGCCGATTACTTAGATGGTGACGTGTGCGATTACGAAATCCACATTCCTGAAGGCTTTTCACCCGATGGAGATGGCATTGCTGACACGTGGGTGATAAAAAACCTCACCAATCTTTACCCTCGTGCAAGAGTGGAAATATACAACCGCTGGGGCAGTCGCGTATTTGTTGCTAATGACTATGCGAACAATTGGACAGGCACATCGAATCAAGCTTCGCATGGCGAACTGCCAAGTGGCACATACTATTACAACATCAACTTCAACGATACACGCAAAAATCCAGCACAAGGATTTGTGTACATAAGCCGCAAATAAAATGAAGTATCTCCAAATCATACTGTCTTTCGTTTTGTTGCTCACGTTCAAGGCAAACGCACAACAAGAAGCAAACTTCTCGTTTCAACTATTCAACCCCCTGACCATCAATAGCGGATACGCGGGTGTGAACGAAGGATTGAACTGCATGATGGTTGAGCGCGCTCAATGGGTAAGTGTGCCTGGACATCCGCGCACAAGCGCAGTTACCGTTGATAGTCCGCTGCGCGGCCACAACCTCGCCATCGCTGCCACATTCACAACAGATCAAATTGGCCCAGCGCGCAGCACATCGTTTTCAGCAGACTTTGCATACCGACTGTACCTAACAAAAAAAACACGTCTGGCACTCGGAATTAAGGGAAGCATCACTTCGCAATCGCTGCGCTTTAGTGAACTTCAGAACATCGATCAAGCCGACTTCAACTTCAGTCAAGACATACAATTCAAAGCGCAGCCCAACATAGGCTTTGGAGCCTACTTATGGAATGAAAGATACTTCGTTGGACTTTCGTCACCACGCCTTATGAAGCAAAAATCTGCAGACATAGAAAACATTGGACTTGGCTCAACTCAACAGCACATGTATGTATGTGGCGGCGTTTATATCGAACTCAACGAAAAGCTAAAACTGAAACCCACTGTTTTGATTAGACATACGCAAGGAGCGCCAATTGCCATTGATATAAATACCAGCCTGCTGATCAACGAGCTACTTTGGGTTGGTGCGAGCTACAGATTCAAACAAGCATGGGGCACCAATGTCAAGCTTGTGATAAATGAAAAATTTAGACTCGGATACGCCTATGAACAATCACACACAAACATCCAAGTATACACAGGAGGCACACATGAAGTGCTACTGGGGTTTCTGCTTAAATACAAAGATCGCGGCAGCTTCAACCGCATTTACTTTTGATTCTTCTCCAACTCTTTCTGCTGCTTCAGGTAGATTTTTAGAAGTTTGGCCTGCATCTTCAACTCCTCTTTTGAAAACACCAAAAGTTTTGGCAGCGAATCTTCCATCGGTTTCTGAGCCTCGTCATGTGAAGGCTTCTTATCACTAACCGGTTTGGTCTGATATTCTTCCGGCACGGGCTGACATTGAATGACTTCTTCCTTCTGACCCTTCTCATTGTATTTCACCTCAATTACCGTTTCAGGAACACCACCTTTGATGATTTCACTGCGTATCAACTTACCTTCTTCACTCCACACTTTTTGAGACACATATCCATCATCCGCTGACGAAGATTGAATGCTCGTATTCGCCTCTTTCAACTGTCCGTTCTCATAAAACTTCACCACCGTTGATGACGAGAATATGCCAATAGAATCTTCTTGTTCAAATATCATGACCCCATTAAAATCCCATGCCCTGTGATACAATACAGCACCTGTATTATCGCATAAGTACGACATACGTTGGGTGTCTACGTGAAACTTTTCAAAAGGACATTCACACTGCCCACTGACAATTAAGTTAGCCATCAAGATGGTACTATTAGGATTGGTTTCATGATTAGTTGTTGTAAAAAAGTCTTCTATCTAAGGCTTTCCGCATGCAAACTACAGCAAGAAAAGCTTCAATTCATTGACAAGCAAATTTTTTTTCAACAACAAATTGAATATACCCTCAGTAACTCAGACAAAGTGGTTCAGGTGTTTCGCATATTTTATGGACAAATAGAGATTACATTGTGGATTACTATTCGAGATACAGGTTAATATTACAGCATGAAATCATCATCTTTGTTCTGGCATAAACCTTGAAAGAGCTGCGAAAAAGATTTATGAAATATTCAGCATTCCTAATTACCGCAATAACTTTACTGATTTCACTTACAGGTTGTCTGCGTGAAGACTCAGAAAATGTAAACCAAGACCGTATTCACACATCATACGAGTTATTTTACAATGGGGAAGAAGACGTAACCTATGCGCGAGCAACCTTTCGGTTTGGGCTAATAACGGGAACGAAACTTCAACTTACTGAGCCATCAGAGGTGCGTTTCAACGGCACTCCATTAACATTTAAATCGGGCCAAGCACTTTACGAAGAAGATTACGCTGGCTTGGTTAACTCAGGTACTTTTGAGTTTGAAGATTTGAACGGGAATGTTTATGTCAATGACGTTTCGCTAACAAGCGTATCATTTCCTGACACATGGGGTCCCCTTTCTCACAGCAGTCCATACGAGTTGTTTTGGAACGGCCCAGCACTTACGAGCAACGAAACGATGGGTGTAACCATCAACAATGCTGCTGGGGGAACGAGCAATGCCTTTCTTGAAGATGCCAATTCAGCAATTAGCATTGGACTTTCAACAGAACAAATCTCAGGTTTGGGCTTAGGCACCACATCTGCTTTTTTAGAGCGCACGAAAAACCCATCACTTCAAGAAGCAACCAATGCCGGAGGTGATATTACAGCAAGATACCGGACCGGTAACTCAGGCATTGAGATCACTGAATAAACACAGCAACGTTGACAATTGGAATTAAACTGGGTTAAATACCCTGTTTTGAAACCGACCTTTAGACTATTCAATTTTTTAACATGACAGACATCACCCAACTCAACCAAGAAAGACAGCGTTTAATGCAGGTATTCCTCAAAGTGAAAGCTGAATTGGCTACCATGAAAGAGGAAAACGACGCGTTGAAGAAAGAAAATTCCGAGCTATCGGAAAACCTTGCCATCCGTGAAACGGAGTTGCAGAATCTATTCTCTTTTCTCGGCGATCAAGGTCTTTTGAATTAAAGCGCTGAAACTTTGTCCTGCTCTTCGCGTAAGAGTCCACGAAAGAACTAACCGCTAGAAACGAATGAAGAGAAAGATTGCGGAAAAATTCTATTCTATATAGTTAATTGAAAAGCCCTCCATGGAGGGCTTTTCTTATTATATCATCTGTATTTCTGCACTTGAAACAGGCAATTGTCGGTCTACTTTCTTGAAAAGTCCTTGCAGCACTTTACCTGGCCCTACCTCAACCACTTCGGTCAAACCATCAGCAATCATCTGCTGCATAATCTGCGTCCATTTCACAGGAGCTGTTAACTGCAAGACCAGATTTTTCCTTATTGTTTCAGGGTCATTGGTTGGCAGAGCATCTACGTTCTGATACACCATACAAGAAGGGATCATGAACGTTGTATTGGCAATAGCGCCCTCAAGTTCTTCGCGCGCAGGCTCCATAAGCGGAGAGTGAAATGCGCCTCCAACCTGAAGCATAAGCGCTCTTTTAGCGCCTGCAGCAGTTAATGCCTCACAAGCTTCAGCCACAGCTTCATTGGCTCCTGAAATCACCAATTGACCTGGGCAGTTATAATTGGCCGCCACAACAACACCATCGATGTTACTGCACACCAGTTCAACAACCTCATCGTCGAGACCTAAAATAGCGGCCATGGTTGATGGGTTTGCCTCACAAGCGCGCTGCATTGCTTCAGCGCGGGAAGCAACCAACCGCAAACCATCTTCAAAACGCATTGCTCTTGCAGAAACCAATGCCGAAAACTCTCCGAGTGAATGTCCTGCCACCATGTCGGGCTTGAAATCACCTCCTAAAGTAGCCGCCAAAACAACCGAATGAAGGAATATTGCGGGCTGGGTAACACGCGTCTGACGCAGCTCTTCTTCAGTACCGTTGAACATGATGTCGGTAATCCGAAAACCGAGAATGTCATTCGCCGACTCCAACATCTGTTTTGCTAAATCTGAACTATCGTATAGGTCTTTTGCCATTCCAGGAAACTGGGCACCTTGACCGGGAAATACATATGCTTTTTTCATGCTTCGATAAATGAGCAGCAAACTTACTGCGAAGGGAGGAAACTTAAAACTATTCAGCGAAGATGACAAAACATTCAATAAAAAAAGCCCCGAAAAAACGGGGCTTTCTTAACAAACTATTTTCTTCTCTTAGAACTTGTATGAGAATCCAATTGCGAGAACTTCTTTAAACTGAACCCCAGGCCCTCGTCCTGAATCAATCACAACATCGTCTTCTACGATAGGATCTTTCTTTTGAAGGGTTACATCGTCATCGTACAACAGTTGCGTGCTGATGGTAGCCGACATAAACTTGTTCACCTTCATTGAAATCAATACTTCCCAGTTGACATCGATATTTCCTGGGTTATTCAAGTAGTTAGAAAACAAATCAATACGAGTCATCAACCCAACGTTCTCTACCAAGTTTGTATTGTAAGCCATGCGGACATAACCTCCAATTTCAGAGCGGACGTTAGTACCAGGGTCAACACCGAAAGCACCAACCGCTGAAAGAGCTGAGTCCATTACAACAGTCATCTTGTAGGTTGTTGGTGAAAGGAATGCTGTAAACTTATCATTTGGTTTGTAATCCATACCCAATGAAGCTAACATGTACGCCGGTGAAAGGAAATCAGATATCACATTTGATTTGTCTGGCACACCATCCAAAAGATTGTAACCAGGGGCAAACTGCGTGCGGAAATTCAACAATCCACTGTAGTACCAATGCTCTGTAGCTTTGTGTCCGTACTTCGATGCAAAGTCAATTCTGTCGTCTGTTTTCAATACAACTCCGTTTTGTCCTTGACGAAGCAAACCATAAGCTATATCCAAGGTGTTGTCCCATGTGCCTTTCCCTTTTGAGTAATTCGCAAACAAATTCACAAGACCACTTGCTGACACTGAACTTTGTCCACCAGAAGCCCAGTTTTCAAGATGCACTTGACTTAAGTTAAGACCTACAGTACCACCTGTTTTCCAGCTACTATCAGCTAAAGCTACATCTGCTGGGGGCGCCAAGAGTGCTTGAGGGTTGTCGGAAATAGTCATTTCACCTTGCGCAAAAGACATGGTTGACGACACCATTAAAGCAACGGCGAACATCAATTTAAACGTTGTATTCATTATTTGAGGTTAATTGGTTCATTTTTGAATCATATGTACATCCAACTGAGGGAACGGAATCGAAACTCCAGCTTGATCGAGTGCAAGTTTACTATTTTCGAGGGTTTCGAAATACACATCCCAATAAACAGCGGGGTCGCACCACGGACGAACAGCAAGAACAATGGAGCTATCACCTAGTTCAGCAACGGCTACAAGAGGAGCAGGTGATTTCAGCACGCGAGAGTCGGCTTCCATTACACTCAATATCGCTTTACGTGCTTGTGAGATGTCGGCTTTGTAGCTCACCCCTATTTTCAAATCCACACGGATCTTACCTTCTGTGGTGAAGTTGATCATGTGATTGTTCATGATCGCTCCATTCGGCATCACTGCGGTTTTATTTTCTGGAGTTGTGAGAATGGTATTAAAGATTTGAATCTCCTTAACATTCCCGAGCACACCTTGAGATTCAATCAAGTCGCCAACTTTATAAGGTTTAAACACCATCAACAACACACCTCCTGCAAAATTGGCAAGTGTTCCTTGTAAAGCTAAACCAACAGCCAAACCAGCAGCCCCAACAATGGCCACAAACGATGTCGTTTTGACACCTATCATATCCGCCACAGCAATAAAAAGCAGCACTTTTAATGTCCAACGCAGTAAATTCACCGAGAACAACTGCAGCGCAGGATCCATGTTGATTTTTAGTGCCCAACTCTTGAGCAGCCTTTCGAGCATTTTTATAATTCTGTAGCCGATGAAAAGGACAACCAACGCCAAAATCAATTTCGGCGCATATGAAATTGCCATCGCTACTATGTCGTCATAATATTCTTTAAAGTCAAACTGGTCCATTTGAATTGTATGTTTAGTCTTCTGAACGCTCAGGCTCAGCAAGAATGGTTACAGATTCTTCGATGAGTATTTTACTCGGCATTACAACCTTTCCACCCTTTGTGGCAATTGTAACTGAAATGCTATCTATAGACTCAATAACTCCTTCTACGTCACCTACCCGAATGAGCTGACCTTCTTTAAACTTGCCTTTGCTGTAGAAAGAACTGAGCATATTTGTTACTAAATGGCGCGAAGCAATGCCGTACGACAGGGCAAAAGCGAGTAAAATACTTGCAAGTATGATGGTCAGATTCGATGTGATGATCTCCGTATTGATTCCGGCTTGGTTCAGTGCGGTAATCGCGATAAAGATGAAGAGTAAGTAATAAACAATGTTCGCAATCGCTTTTGCACCAGAAACACCAATAGAGTCAGCCGCTGTATACACCATGTTCTTTACAAGGTCTGCAATATAAACGCCTATGATGAATATGATAAGTGAAATCCCCAAGGTTGGCAAGTAAGCCATGAACGCACTAATGCCATCGGTGAGCATTTCCCACCCCAATACATTCGCCGCACTCGTGATGAAAAGTAACATCAAGAGCCAATAAAAAACCTTTGCTAAAATAAGCGAGGCACTCAGGTCAGGCTTGATTTTGTTCAACAGCTTATAGAGTTGAATCTTCTCTGTCATCTGATCGAACTTCATACCTATTAAAGCCCTGTGAACGAATTTGAAAATGATCTTGGAGATGATCCAACCAATGAGAAGAACAACTACTGCGCTGATGATTACAGGTACAAAATTGGCGATACCTTCTCCAAAAGAGGTGAACGAGTTTTCCAATGCCAACAATATTCTATCTAGTGTTTCCATAATTTCTAGCTATTCTGATCTTCAGATTTATCTTTCTTGTTTTTCGATGACCTTGAGAACTTTTCGAGAATGACCGAAGAATAATCGCCTACGAACAATTGCACAAAACGAAGCACGAGCACAGCCAGCTTTACGCTGCCCATGACGTCTTTGCGCATATTCTCAGGAACTTGTTCCCTTGGTTCGATTATTTTAAACGGATTCTCATTCATCGTTGTAGGTTTTACGATAAACTTCCAATGCTTTTGCCCTTGCTCGCGCAACGCGCATTTTAACCGCGCTCTCAGCTAACTCCATCGCTGCTTGAATATCACTTATGCTCATATCGTCTTGATACTTCATAAGCAAAATCGCCTTATCGCCCGGAGGGACAAGTTCAAGCACCGCTGCTAATCGCTCAGATCGCAGTTGTAAAAGCTCCTTCTCATTTATGTCATCTTCATTTTGTGGTATGTTAACCAATTCATCATCTTCTTCAAAGCGAACTTTGCTATTCTTCCGAATGTAATCAATGCAAAAATTATATGTCAATGCATACAACCACGTCGAAAATTTCGACTGGTGATTGAATCGCGAAAGATTAAGGAATGTCTTCAGAAATACGTCGTGCGCCAAATCTTGCGCTAGATCCAAGTCTTTCACAAAACTGATGCACTTGTGATAAACCTTCTCCGAATACCGATCATACAGCAGCCCAAAGTCATCGTGATTCTTTTGATCAACAATGCTTTTGACAATCTCTTCGTCGGTTAAGTCCTTTTTCTTGCGTTTGAACAAGGCTAATTGCGGTTAGGGTCTGATTATGACGAAAATAAATTCATTTGGTCACGCGAATATCTGTATTTTTTTAGCATTCCTCCTATTTCCGAAAAATTGCAACTTAAATAATAAGCAACGTGTTATCTTCCCTACATATAAATGGTTTTATGATGCGCTTCTATTCACTCATCCCTACTTTGCTGTTTTGCTGTGGTTCTCTGGTTTCTTCGGCACAACTCCAATCGTCGGGCACGCGGTTTTGGATTGGCTTCATGGAGAACCTTACGCTCGCTTTCAATGGCCCTCCTACTTTTGCTATTCGTGTATCATGCCCAAATGCTACAAGCGGTAATATCATAGTTCCAGCTACCGGACTTACCATCCCCTTCAACATCCCCGCCGGTGGCGGAGAAGTCACTATGCCTGAAGCCATTTGGTATGCTGAAATAAATCAAACGGCTGTCGGCAAGGGCATTTTAGTCGAAACTACCGCCCCTGTTGACCTACAAGCGGTGCACTATCGGAATTTTTTCTCTGCGGGATCTCGTATTCTGCCAGAAGATGAACTCGGGAGCTTTTACAGGGTGCTAGCCGCAGAAGACCTCAATCTGACCGGACCTTCTGAAGTGGTAATAGTTGCTACTGCCGATAACACGGTGATTGAAATTGTACCCGCCACCATCACGTCTGAACTTTTCGGAGCAGGAACGCCGTTTACGGTGACCTTAAATGCCGGACAGCTCTATCAAATTCAAGCGCAAAACGACTTGACGAATACAACGGTCACCAGCATCAATGGCGAACCTATTGCTGTTTTTGCTGGCGCACGAGAAGGAAGCATCGGCTGCCAAACAGACAATAGCCACCTGTACAATCAAAACCTTCCGGAATCTCATTGGGGAAAACAATTTGCTCTTGTTCCGTATCTTGCTCAAGGTCCAAACGTCTTTAAAGTGCTCGCTGGCAGCGAGGATACGAAAGTATTTGTGAATTGTGACCTTGTGGCAACCTTAAACACCGGAGAAACGGTTGAGATCGACTTGGCTGATGAAGCCATTTTGAAGAGTACGAAACCAGTAACGGTCGGACACTTCAACAAGGGTTCGGATTGCAATCCGCTACTTAG
The DNA here is from genome assembly GCA_016124575.1 of Cryomorphaceae bacterium. Lineage (GTDB taxonomy): Bacteria > Bacteroidota > Bacteroidia > Flavobacteriales_D > Sanyastnellaceae > RI-182. The sequence goes on along the minus strand of WGNM01000018.1, from coordinate 49,861 downwards.
TGGACCGTCGTTCGCAGTCCTTCACCCGCTTAATCTCAGGAGCACACGGGGTAATTTCTCAACCACGAACTTTTTACAAAACAATCACTACGTCACTTTTGTCGTTGACAATGGCGACGAATCAACTCTCATATTTGATGGCGAACAGATACTCAGCCAATTCCAAACATTCAGCGGAAATCCGAATCTAAAAGTCGCTCGACTGACCTTCGACGCCGGTGTACACTCCTATTCTTGTCCGCGTGGTGTTTGGGCTGAATTCGCATCGTTCGACCCTTATGATGCTGTTACATACTGTTTACCATTTAACGTCTTAACTCCGAATGCCGACGTGAATATTGTTTCAGCTACGGTGGTTCCTGACGCACCCTTGTGTATCGGTACACCCATACAATTCACACTTTTCCCGCAGCCCTTTGTAACGCTGCCCAGTTGGGATTTTGGCGACAACGGACAAGCGAACAATATCCTAACGCTGCATGCTTTCGACGCACCCGGACAATACATAGTTTCTTTCTCCGGTTACGATGCCAGTGGTTGTCTGCTGATGGCCGAAACAGCCATCACCATATTGGATTGTGAGTCATCTATTGAGGATTCAGAAGGAAATATAGAACTGATATACAGTGGAAAGGAGTTACAAGTTTCAGAGGCAGGTACTTTGAGGCTGTATGCGTTAAACGGACAACTTATTCGTGAAATTTATGTACCTGGCTTTCGCAGCATCGACCTATCAGCATTGCAAACTGGTGTATACCTTGTCCATTTTTCAACAAATCGGTATAAAAAAACACTCCGATTTTTTCATGAGCATGAATAAGGATTGTCATCTTTGTTGAACCGTTATGAAATTCAACAAAATCCCATTTACTGGTAGGGTCGTCGACACATTGCGAACCACCGACAACCGCGAATTTGTCACCAGCGCTGTAAAAAAGCTCACCTTCACCTTGGCAGGAATTCCGGGTGAAAGGCATGCTGGTTTTCATAAAAACTCCGGTGTGCGGGAGACCGAGCTGTATAAGAAAGGCTTCCCGATTAAAAATCACCGTCAATGGTCAGCCGTTTCTGTTGAAGAGATGGAGCAGGTTGCCAAGAAAATGCAAATTGAAAAGGTGTCTCCCGAGCATTTGGGAGCCAATATTTTAATAGAAGGCATTCCTTTTCTAACCCAACTTCCGCCGCTGAGCCGCTTGCGCATTGGAGAAGGTAGTTACCAGGTAACTCTTGTGGTATATGAAGAGAACTTCCCTTGCAAGCATCCGCAAGAAGCCATGCTTTCGCGGGGCATTGAAATAAAAGGGACAGGATTTCAGAAAGCAGCCGTTGGACTGCGCGGCTTGGTTGGATGGGTAGAAAATGGCGGAAAAATTCAGCCAGGAGACCTTGTTGAGGTGTACATTCCTCAGCAATGGCCTGAATCAATTACAAATCGTTGGTTTAAGTAATGGCAAATGTTTTAGCATATCCAGTAAAGATCATCATCGCATGGGGAGAAGCCATCAGTGGCAATGGTGAAATTCGAGATTGGTTGATTAAAAACGGCTACCCAGAACTCGGGCTGTTCGCCTTTGCTGTAAGAAACAACGATGAAGCGCGAAAATGGTTACTCGATAATAAATTCCCCGAACTACTCGCACTAATCAATGGCGCAGAAGGAAATTCTGTGGCCCTCCAATGGCTTAAACTCAACAAATACGATTTACTGCATACAATGGCATTGGCGGCAGACAATGATGATGTAGCCATGGCCACATTGGGAAAGCTTCCCGAAAAAGAATGGTTTATTATTGCCAGTAAAATAAGAGTAATCAAAAACGAAATTGAAGCGAAGAACAATGATGTTCACGGCATCTCGAGCAATTAACCCCCTTTGCGATAAATCAGAGAGCTAAAGCGTGAGGTGTCAAAAATCTCATTGGCTATTTCCAAGAGCTCACTCGAAGTCAATGCCTCAATGCTTTTGTAAACTTCTTCCAAAGAGTCAACACGGTCATAAAGCAGATAACTTTTTCCCAATGCCAACATTGTTCCCGAACCACTCTCTTGGCTCAAGGCAATTTGTCCGATCAACTGCTGTTTGGCCATGTGCAGTTGAGAAATACCCAGAGCTTTTTCTCTCAATTTCTTCAGTTCTTGCATCACCAAACGTTCTGCCTTAGCGAAAAAACGTTCATCGGTTCCGAGGTAAATTTGGAAAAGCCCTGTATCCGAATAGCTTTGATAGCTCGATTCAATGTTATAAGCCATTCCATGCTTCTCCCTAATCTGAAGATTTAGCGTGCTATTCATTGCCGGCCCTCCCAACAAGTTATTGAGCAAAATCAATCCCGTTTTCTTCGGATGTCCGGCATGATACGCCTCATTGCCTATCAAATAATGCATCTGAAAAGCGTCTTTATCTTCAACGGTGTTGGTTGGAGTGTAGCCTGTAAATGGTTTTCTTACATCCGTGCTTTTTTCAGTTTTAAAGCTACCCAGATACTTCTCACAAATCTTACACACCTTATCCGGACTTGTTGGGCCAACTGAACTAAAAACCATTTGATCGACACGGTATCGGCGAGAAGTCATTTCAAAAATATCGTCGCGCGTGAAACTGCGAACACTTTCTTCAGTTCCTAAAATATTTCTTCCCAGAGGGTGATTGGCATAAACCAACTCTTCAAACTCATCGAAAATCATCTCACTTGGTGAATCGAGGTATGAGTTGATCTCATCAATAATAACGTCTTTCTCTTTATTGATCTCTTTTTCCGGAAAAATGGAATTGAAGCAGATATCTCCAATTAACTCAACAGCCCTCGCCAAATGCTTTTCCATAAAAGAACCATAAACCCATGTTTCTTCCTTTGTCGTGTAAGCATTGATCTCAGCTCCAACACTGTCTAATCTCGACAATATGTGAAACGTTTTGCGCTTCGTTGTCCCTTTAAAAATACTGTGTTCTATAAAATGCGCTAGTCCTTGCTGGTGCTCCAATTCATCTCGCGAACCTGCATTAATTATCAAGCCGCAATGACTCACTACACTCGCTGTTTGCAGGTGAATTACACGTATTCCGTTCGAAAGCTCAAATGTGCAAAAATCCATAAGTGCGCAAAGATACAACAGGAAAGCTGAGTAGAAATGCAGGCGGGCACTTTAATAAAACCGCTGAATAGGCGAATGAGAATTTGCATATATAATAATATGTTCTTTTTATTTAGTTTATAATTTATACTCCTAAATGATTTATTATATTCGCTGTATTAAGCTGAGACGAATTTTAGATAAGTCCGTAAACAACAGTAAATTGCGAACTTTTTCAATTTGCCCGAAGCAAAAACTAACCAGATTTGAACCCTTTTACGCCTAAAGACAGTCTGACCTTTATTGGTGTGTATGCGCTTGAAATATGCGGCATCTGCATCATTTCATTCGCGATCGCACTATATTTTTTGCTTGAAATAAATCGGCTAAAGAAAGCGAATAGAAAACTGTATCGGATTTCAAAAACAACGCTGTTAGAAAAAGCATCTGTTCTAAATCAACTAAACTCACATTTTGTTTTTAATTCAATGGTACGCTTGCAAAACGACCTCGCAATTGGAGACACAGCAGTTGCCATGGAAAACCTCACGAAGTTCAGTCGGTTTATGCGAAGAACCTTGAATAATTCAAAGCGACAACTGATTGCTCTGGAGGAAGAAATTGATCAAATCAGTTGTTATTTAAACTTAGAAAAAATTCGTTTTCCTAAGGGACTAGATTTTGAAATTAAGACGTCCGACAATCTCGATGCGAATACGATTCGAATACCGTCATTGATGGTTCAACCCTTCGTTGAACGATCTGTTTTATTGGGTTTTTCGAAAGGATTGGAGTATTTAAAGATTACAGTACTCGTAAAAACAGACAACAAAGACTTGATCATTGTTATTCAAGACTCCCATACGTTTTCCGATAATCATGAAAACGTTGCACATTCATTCAACTCAATTGATGTCATCAAAGACCGCATAAAACTGCTCAACAAGTTCGGAATTGTGTGCTCTGTGATTTCTGATAGAGATTCAACGAACAATATGCAAGGAAATAAAACAGAATTGCGATTTGAAATGAGCACCTTAAAACGCTATTTCAACGACGATATCCAAATACATGAATCTATCTTTTTATGATGCGTGCCATTATAGTTGAGGATGAGGCGGCTGCCACCGAAGTTCTTGTCCGATTTTTGAGAATCTATTGTCCGAACATTGAATTAATCGGTAAAACTGCAACCGGCAACGAGGCCATTGAAATGATAAATTACACCAATCCTGATTTGGTGTTCCTTGATGTTCGTTTAGGTGAAATGACCGGATTTGATGTCTTAAACGCTATCGATGCTCCAATACCATTGGTGATATTCACTACAGCTTTCAATGACTTTGCAATACAAGCAATTCGTCATTCCGCCATCGATTACCTTCAAAAGCCCATCAATCCAGCAGAGCTGATGGGAGCTGTTTTACGCGCTCAAACCCGATTCGATGAAATTATTTCTAGTCGACTTACGGCCGAAGCATTGCGCGTGCAACAAAATGTAAAAACAGCAGGGAGAATTGCGGTGAGCACTTACGACGGACAAGTAGTATTGAAACTGCAAGACATTGTTCGCCTCGAAGCGGATTCCAACTACACCAATTTCCACATGAAGGATGGAAACCGTGTGATGGCCTCGAAGGGATTGAAAGAATATGAAGAACAATTGCCAAGAACCCATTTCTTCAGAACCCATCAATCGCATATTGTAAATCTGAATTATGTCATCAGCCTTATGAAAGAAGACGGCGGGTACATCCTCATGGAAGATGGCACTCAAATATACATCGCGCGAAGAAGAAAAGATGAGTTCCTCGCTGCATTGGCAGGATCTCCAGCAAAAAGCAACAAAAAAAATAAGCAGGATCAATAAGACCCTGCTTACTACCAGATAACCATTAATAAATCAGTCTGCTTCGCAGTAAAGCTTTGCTCCAACGAATTTATAGCCACTTCCAACTTTTCAAATTGCGAAATGAGCAGTTGGCTCTTTTCACCACGTAAATGGCAAAAATCTACCTTTCAATGCAATCTTGAATTCGTTAAAATTCGGTTGAGACTAAAAATATAGAACCGACAACCCGTAAACGACCATGCCTGTTACAAAAAGCAACATGGTATAGGGAAATATCGCTTTCGCGCTCAACCGAGTAATGCCCAACAAGGGTAACGCCCAAAATGGCTGCAGCATATTACTTACTTCATCGCCATAGGCAAAAGCTAAAATACATTTCGACAAAGGCAATCCATGATCTAACGCACCTTGAATAACTACGGGCCCTTGAACCGCCCATTGTCCGCCCCCTGAAGGAATAAACACATTCACAATTGCAGCCGACAAAAAAGTCAAAAAAGGAAAAGTTTCAGGTGTGCTTACAGACACCAATTGATTCGAAAAAAGCAACAAAAGACCCGAACCAGTCATGATCCCCATGATTCCAAAATACAGGGGAAATTGAAGTAAAATCCCTGATGCACCACCAACAGCTTCCTCTCCGTTAGCGATTACTTTTCGAATCGAAGGATGCAAAATCAAAACCAAGGCGAGTAGAAATGCATTTATGAAATTGGGAGTAACCCACGTCATTGAAGAAAACGATGAGATAGGGATTTGTGCCACCAATACTAGGAGAATAAGAACACCAATGACTCGTCCGAACAACGATGAATCATCCAACCGCTCCGCACCAACAGCATCCTTCACTTGCTCAGGTTCAATCGCCGTTTTTCGAAAAACACTTCCCTCCTTTGGCCTCCATCGCGCTGCGATGAACAACGTCAGCAAAACCGATATAAAAATCACTCCCGAGACTATCAGGTTTGAAGTTGAAAAAACCGTCTCAGCCAATCCCAACGAATTGGGAACGAGCTGATACGACTCACCATTCAAAGCCGATAACTCTCGCAAATGTCCGCTCTCAGCCGCCTTAATCAACGATGAGCCACTCACCCCTCCATGCCACACCAAAAGCCCGGTATACCCCGCAGCACCAAGAAGTGGATAATTCATGTCTATAGATTTCTCAGCAGCCGCCTCTCCAACCATACGAGCAAGTATGGCACCAGCAATGAGACCGAAGCCCCAGTTAAAAAAACCAATAGACATGGTTACCGCTCCCACTCCCATTGCAGCAGCAGTTGTGTTTGTAGCAATTTTAGAGCTCACTTTCCGCAGCGCACGGTTCACAAAGGGTGCAAGTGCCAGCATGTGCCCGAGAACCAACATGAGCATCATCTGAAATGCAAAAACAAGCAGCGACGATTTAAAAATACCATCGTACCAGTCGGCAGCGAGCTTCGAAAATCGCTCTGCGCCATTACCCGAATAATCACCTAAAAAAAGAGAAAGCGCCGCCGTCAAAATAGTCAACAGCAGCGCTATACTGAATGGGGATGGTAGAAGACGGCGAAATAAATCTGCGAAACGATCTACCATATAACGTTTTTAGAATGGCAAGTCGTCATCACCCTCATCAGATCCAAAATCTGCATCTCCGCCAGTAGGCATCGGTGGAGGGGGTGGCGGAACTGATCCTTGTTGAGGAGCTGAAGCGGATGCTGTTGCAGCGCCTGCTGCTTCAACCTTCCAAGCCACGAGGTTTACATAATATTTACCTTGCCACTCGCTTCCGCGAAGGTCAAAACGTGCTACCACGCTATCTCCTTCTTTGAAAGACTTCAGTTGTTCAACTTTGTCCTTTACCAATTCCAACTTAATGTCTTGTGGGTATTGTTCTTCAGTTGTCACAACAAATTCTTGCTTAAAAAAGCCTGAATCAAAGCGCTGTTCATCCATAATGCGTTTGATTCTTCCTTTAAGTTCGTAGGCCATGATATAGTTCTTTCGTTGTTTATCCGTTATTAAATGCCAGGAGGGTCATCCAGGCTTCGTTTACTTTTCCTTCCGCCAAAAGCGTTTTTGCATGCAGATGCAAAGTCTCTTCGAGTTTTCTCGGCTCATCTTGAAGATCCAAGAACACTTCTGCTAATTCAAGCAGTTTAAATTCATTGACATCTGTTTCATCGGGAAGCGACTCAACATTTCCGAGTATTCCCAAATCGTTTCCTGAGAGTATGGCGCTAAAGCGGATGTCGGCAGGAATTGCATCTACTCCAATGCCCAGACGAGCGATGGGTTTCGCAACTTCAAACATTGAATCTGCGTTGGATCTAACATAAAAATCGCCGCCGCAACGTCCAACAAGATTGATTTTAACAGGATCTATCCGCCCATCTTCGGTCATGACTTTTTCACTGACGTGGATGCGTAAGATCTCACAAATAACCAAGTTTCCTGCCCCTCCGTTCTCACCGAGAGAAACGACATCATTAACTCTACATTCGAGTTGAACCGGACTTTCAGCAACCCGAAAAGGGCGCACGATGTCTGATGCGATTGGTGTTAAACCCGTTTTTTCAAATTCTGAAACACCTTCCGCATAATCAGTGCTAGCCAACGAACACTGCTGCACCAAGTCGAAATCAACCACGTTGATTACCACTTCGTGATTCAGTTTAACATTCTCATAAGTATGCTTCGTGCTGCCATCTTTCCCCCTGCGAGCGGGTGAGAAGATAGCTATCGGCGGATTGGCGGAGAAAATATTGAAGAAGCTAAAAGGGGCAAGATTCGGCCTTCCGTTAGCATCAATAGTACTTGCAAAAGCAATTGGCCGGGGCGCAACAGCACTTAATAAGAGTCCGTGCAGCTTAGAAACATGAAGTTCTTTGGGGTCCAGAGATACCATAATTTCATTTGTTCGACAAAGGTAGGAGATTAAAAAATGCCACTCCCGCCTATTTTGTGAATCGACACTTTAAGTTTACGAATGCGACCAACTTTCTTTTTCTACTTCGTCGATACTATCCAAGACCTTGGCTTTTAGTTTCGACTTAAATTCTACTAACCTGCTGAGCAGATCGGTATCGCCAGCGGCTATGATTTGCGCCGCTAAAATCCCCGCGTTTCTTCCACCGTCGAGGGCTACCGTGGCAACAGGCACACCTGAGGGCATCTGAAGAATCGAAAGTACGCTATCCCAACCATCGATCGAGTTGCTCGATTTAACGGGCACTCCAATAACCGGCAAAGGTGTTACAGAAGCCGTCATTCCGGGTAGGTGAGCAGCTCCACCTGCACCTGCGATAATGACTTTTAGTCCGCGTGAAACAGCTGTAGACGCATACTCTATCATGCGTTCAGGAGTGCGGTGCGCTGACACTACCGTCATTTCGAACGACACTCCCAATTCTTTCAAGACGTCTCCCGCCTCTTTCATAACGCGGAGATCAGATTTGCTCCCCATGATGATTCCAACAACTGGCTTTTCCATAAGTAAGAATTATAACAACATCCCGGCTATGCCGGCTGTGAATAAACATGCTATTGTACCGCCAACTAATGCGCGTACGCCTAAGCTCGACAACAATGCTTTTCGCTCAGGAATCAATGATCCGATACCTCCAATTTGTATCCCTATTGAGGCAAAGTTTGCGAAGCCACAAAGGATGTAGGTTGCGATGATGATCGATTTTTCTTCGGTGAAACTTGACGACGTTTTCAAATCTCCGAGTGTCACATAAGCGTAAAACTCATTCAAAATAGTCTTTTCACCCAAGAGCTGTCCAACAAGCAAAGCATCTTCGGAACATACTCCGAGCATCCAAGCGATGGGTGCGCCAACATATCCCAATAGCATTTCGAACGACAAAGTAGCGTAAGGAGTATTTTCAGCAATTACTCCATTCAACCCTGTGAAGCCGCCAATAGCGCCGAGAATATAGTTGCCGAAATAGATAAATGCCGTAAATACCAAAAGCATGGCGCCTACATTAATTGCCAATTTCAAACCATCGCTTGTCCCATTTGCCACAGCTTCCAGCACATTCGTCCCCAACTTATCTTTGCTGATCTCCATGCGTTGATCGTACGACTCTGTTTCTGGCACCAACAGTTTTGCTGCTGCGATGGCCGCTGGGGCCGACATGATCGAGGCTGTCAATAGATGCTTCGCAAAAATAGCCTGCTGAACAGGATCATCGCCTCCAAGAAAGTTGATATACGATGCCAAAACACCACCGGCAATGGTGGCCATACCGCCTGTCATCAGACACATGATCTCAGATTTGGTCATACTGCCAAGGAACGGACGCACCAATAAGGGAGACTCCGTTTGTCCGAGAAACACGTTACCTGCCGCCGACAAACTTTCAGACCCTGAAAGCTGCAATGTTTTCTTCATCACCCAGGCAAAAGCGTATACAATTAGTTGAAGAACACCTAAGTAATACATCAGGGCCGACAGCGCAGAAAAAAAGACGATGGTAGGAAGAACACGAAAAGCGAAGTTCAGCAACGCACCATCAACCTTCCCGCCATCGGTAAAACTACCGAGTAAGAAATCGGTCCCGAAATCGGTAAATGAAATAACTTTTACAAAGCCTCGGGCGAGCCAATCAAAGCCTGTATCAACATACGGCACCTTCAAGATAAGCACAGCGAGCACTATCTGGAGCAAGAAAGCTCCGCCGACAGTGCGCCAATTAATGGCTTTTCTGTTCGTGCTAAACAAGTAGCCAACACCAACTAAAACAGCTATACCCAGAATTGCACGCATAGTATTGTCCTCACGATTAAGAACGGCAAATTAGGAAAATCCTAGGGATCAGAAAGGAAGTACGAACGATGAAAATATGCGACTTATCGAGAACTTTCTCACAAAACGCGTTATTCGCTGCTGCGCTTTTGAATTTCATCACGAAGCATCGAAGCACGCTCGTAGTCTTCTCTTTCAATCGCGATGTTCAACTCGTTCTCCAGTTCATCAACCGACATCACTGAAGCGTCGGTTGGAGATTGGCTATCAGACTCTTCGCTATCAAAATACTCCTCTGTCGCTTTTTCAACTTCAACATCTTCAGCATTTACTCCAGCAGCATCGAGGATGAAATCGTAGCAGTAAATCGGACAATTGAAGCGGACAGCGATTGCTACAGCGTCTGAGGTACGGGAGTCGATCTCCGCCTTTTTTCCATCTAAATTGGTGATGATTCGAGCAAAGAAAATCCCTTCTAGCAGATTATAGATGATGATTTCATCTACTTTAATTCCATAAGAATGGGCAAATGTTTTGAAAAGATCGTGGGTCAGCGGACGACTAGGGGTCATCTTCTCAAGTTCTATGGCTATAGCTTGCGCCTCATGCCCACCAATAACAATCGGCAATTTACGCTTTCCATTTACTTCACTTAGCACCAAAGCATAAGCACCGCTGGTGGAACCGCTTGGAGCAATATCAGAGATTTCGAGTTCGATCTTTTCCATATAAACAAGCGGGAAGCACTAAGGCTTCCCGTGTTTGCAAAAGTAATAATTTTTTGAGGTCAACAAGTCATTAATGTGACTTGAAAGACTTAGCTGCTTCAATAAGCATTGGAAGCACTTCAAATGCATCGCCCACGATGCCATAATCAGCAGCTTTAAAGAACGGTGCTTCGGGATCTTTGTTGATTACAACGATCACTTTTGAACCATTGACACCCGCTAGGTGCTGGATGGCTCCAGAGATTCCAATTGCAAAATACAAAGTCGGACGAATGGCAATACCTGTTTGTCCTACGTGCTCATGGTGAGGCCTCCAGCCGATGTCGGCAACCGGACGTGAGCAAGCGGTAGCAGCGCCAAAAATTGAAGCCAATTCTTCAATAGGCCCCCAGTTTTCTGGACCTTTCATACCGCGACCAGCGGAAACAACAATATCTGCCTCAGGCAAAGGAATAGCGCCATCAGTTGATGTTGGTTTAAACGACCTTACTTTCACTGATGAATTTCCTGCATCACCATTGAAAGCTTCTACGCTAGCTGTCCCATCAGTGCGATGAAGTCCGAATGAATTCGGCACGATACTGATCACTTTTTTACTTGTTTTCAAACTCACATCGGCCATCGCCTTTCCGCTGAAAACTGATTTACGGACAACATATCCCGCGCTCGTATTGGGCAACGAAATTGCACCTGCAACAATACCTGCGTTCATGCGAACAGCCACACGTGGAGCTACCGCTTTTCCTGAGTTGTCGTGCGAAAACACAACCACATCTGCTCCTGCTTGAGAGGCCGCATCGGCAACCATTTTCGCAATTTGTCCGGCGTCGAGGTTTTCAATTGCATTGTGCAACACCTTGGTTGCTCCAAAAGCTCCCATTCCCCCATCACCGTTCAAAGTGCCGTGACAAAAAGCAACAACATCACCCGCATTCATTTTAGAAGCGTAAGACAGCGCCTCAAGAGATCCCTTTGAAGCCTTACCGTCGTGTAAATCTGTATATACTAGAACTGACATTTTCTTTTCATTTAAGGATTAGATAACCTTCGCGTCTTCGTGCAACAGGCGAATTAACTCTTCTGGATGGTCTGCATCCACATACTTGCAAGCACCTTTTGGAGCTGGCAATGTATACGAAACGATTTCAGCAGTTTGATCTACTGAAATAGCGGCAATGACATTCAACGGCTTGGTGCGCGCTGCCATGATGCCGCGCATGTTTGGAATGCGCTGTTCCGCGAGGCCCTTTGCAGCACTCAAAACGAATGGCCCAGTAACTTCTAGCACTTCCACACCCCCTTGAACTTCACGTTCAATCACCGCTGTTGAACCCTCCATGGTAAGTGAGGTAGCTAGCGATAGGTAGGGCATGTTCAACATTTCAGCTACCATACCCCCTACCAAAGAAGAGTTGTAGTTGATTGTTTCCTTTCCGCAAAGGATCAAATCGAAGCCTTGATCTTTGGCATATGCAGCGATCTGACTAGCAACGACAAACGAATCTCCAGTTTCGAGATCCACGCGCACAGCATCATCAGCCCCAATGGCCAATGCTTTGCGAATAATTGGCTCATTGTCGGAACCTCCCACAGTAATGGTTGTTACATTCCCACCCAAAGTCTCTTTCAACTCGATTCCCTTCACAAGAGCATACCACTCATCGTACGGGTTAACAATATACTGAACACCGTTCTCATCGAATTTGGTGTTATTATCGGTGAAAGCTATCCGCGACGTAGTGTCTGGCGCTTTGCTGATACATACCAATATCTTCATATTCTTATATTTTATTCTGGCCTGCAAACTTAACCATTTTTAGCCGCTTAAGTTCGGCCGAAAGTTAAACTCAATTTCGTATGCACGCATAATATTTCACACGTTTTTTTGAAATAACTGAATCTTTGACGATTCAATTTCTTTAATCATTATTTTTGCCCCTTGAACTGCAAACGATGAGAGAAATTCAATTCAGAGAAGCTGTGGCTGAAGCCATGAGCGAAGAGATGCGCCGCGATGAACGCGTATTCCTTATGGGAGAAGAAGTAGCCGAGTACAACGGCGCTTACAAGGCGAGTAAAGGCATGCTCGATGAATTCGGTGCCAGACGCGTAATTGACACTCCGATTGCAGAGCTTGGATTCAGTGGGATTGCGGTTGGAGCGGCAATGAACGGACTTCGGCCGATTGTTGAATTCATGACATGGAACTTCGCTATTTTGGCAGCTGACCAAATCATCAACTGCGCTGCGAAGATGCTTCAGATGTCGGGCGGTCAGTTCAATATCCCGATTGTTTTCCGCGGTCCAAATGCACAAGCTGGTCAACTAGCAGCCACGCACTCTCAGAGTTTTGAGTCGATGTACGCGCACATACCAGGATTGAAAGTGATCACTCCTTCAAACCCTTACGATATGAAAGGTTTGTTGAAGTCTGCCATACGCGACAACGACCCTGTACTCATCATGGAGAGTGAGAAAATGTACGGCGACAAAGGCCTTGTCCCTGAAGGTGAATTTTTGATCCCAATTGGCGTTGCCGATGTGAAGCGCGAAGGTACAGATGTAACCATCGTTAGCTTTGGAAAGATCATGAAAACGGCTCTTGCGGCGGCGGAAGCGCTTGCTCAAGAGGGAATCAGTGCAGAAGTTATCGACCTCCGCACCATTCGTCCGCTCGACATCGATACAATCGTTAAGTCTGTCAAGAAAACAAACCGTTTGATCATCCTTGAAGAAAGCTTCCCAGTATGCTCGATTTCAACAGAAATCGCCTACCGCGTGCAAGCAAACGCTTTCGATTATTTGGATGCTCCAATTCGTCGACTTACGCAAACAGATACTCCTTTTGCCTTCGCTCCTACTTTGATAGATGCCGCTTTGCCTAACTTGGGCGACGTGGTTCGCACGGCAAAAGAGCTTTTATACGTAACAAAATAGGCTTTTTCCTTTATTACTTTGTTTCATTTTTTGGGTATCTAATCGAAAGCCCTATTTTTGCGCGCGCTTCTAAAAAGCCTTAATCAATTATAACTTATTATATGGATAACTTAATTTACATCTTACCGGGGTTCGGACTCATCGGATTGATTTTCATGTTCATCAAGATGGCATGGGTAAAAAAACAAAATCCTGGTAACGAGAGAATGCAAGAAATCTCTAAGAGCATCAAAGAAGGTGCTTTGGCATTCTTGAGCGCTGAATACCGCTTGCTTGCTGTGTTCGTAGTAATCGCTTCAGGTGCATTATTTTGGATATCTCGAATTGTTGAAACCACCAGCTGGATGATCGTACCTGCATTTATTGTCGGTGCCGTTTTCTCAGCAGTTGCTGGTAATATCGGAATGCGTATAGCAACAGACGCTAACTCACGCACTACTGAAGCAGCACGCACCAGTCTTCCTCAAGCGCTTAAAGTTTCCTTCGGGGGCGGAACGGTAATGGGACTCGGCGTAGCTGGTTTGGCTGTTCTTGGCTTGAGCCTGTTCTTCATTTTCTTCATGAATCAATTTATGACAGAGGGTGGAAACTTCTATAACGACATGACAATCGCCCTTGAAGCACTCGCTGGTTTCTCTTTGGGAGCTGAATCAATTGCTTTGTTCGCGCGTGTTGGTGGTGGTATTTACACCAAAGCTGCCGACGTAGGTGCTGACCTTGTTGGTAAAGTAGAAGCTGGAATCCCAGAAGATGACCCTCGCAACCCTGCAACCATTGCAGATAACGTTGGCGATAACGTTGGTGATGTTGCTGGTATGGGTGCTGACTTGTTCGGATCTTATGTAGCAACTGTTTTGGCGTCGATGGTGCTAGGTAACTACATCATCAAAGACATGGCAGACTCAGGACAAATTGAAGCAGCCTTCAACGGAATGGGACCAATCCTCCTTCCTCTCATGATTGCAGGCGTTGGTATCATCGCTTCAATCATCGGTACATTCTTGGTTCGCATCAAAGACAACAATGCGAAAGAAGCAGACGTTCAACGCGCTTTGAACATCGGTAACATTTCTTCAATTCTTCTTTCTGCTATCGCAGGATGGTTTTTGGTTGACTGGTTGCTACCTGAAACCATAACAGGTATGAAGTTCTTCGGTGAAGGTTTGAAAGATATCCCTAGCCGTCATGTATTCTACGCTACTTTGGTTGGTTTGTCTGTTGGGTATTTGATCTCAATGTTCACTGAGCACTACACAGCTCTTGGTAAGAAGCCTGTTCTGAATATCGTTCAGAACTCTGCCACGGGTGCTGCAACCAATATCATCGCTGGACTTTCAACAGGTATGATTTCAACTGCTTCTTCAGTTATCCTTTTCGCTGCCGCGATTTGGGGTTCATACGAACTGGCAGGTTTCTACGGTGTGGCAATCGCTGCTTCTGCAATGATGGCTACTACTGCGATGCAATTGGCTATTGACGCTTTCGGACCAATCGCTGACAATGCTGGAGGTGTTGCTGAAATGAGTGAATTGCCGGCTGAAGTACGTCAACGTACCGACATCCTAGACTCTGTAGGTAACACAACTGCAGCCGTTGGTAAAGGTTTCGCAATCGCATCGGCTGCACTTACCGCATTGGCCTTGTTTGCTGCCTATGTTACGTTCACGGGCATTGAAGGGATCAACATTTTTAAAGCGGATGTCCTTGCCGCATTGTTCATCGGCGGAATGATTCCTGTTGTTTTCTCTGCTTTGGCAATGAAATCAGTGGGTAAAGCAGCCATGGAAATGGTAATGGAAGTGCGTCGTCAATTCCGCGAAATTCCAGGAATCATGGAAGGTACTGGTAAACCAGAATATGGCAAATGTGTTGAAATTTCTACGAAAGCAGCATTGAAAGAAATGATGCTTCCGGGAGCAATTACCATCATCACTCCTATTATTATCGGGTTTGTTATGGGTCCAGAAGCACTCGGCGCATACATGGCTGGTGTAGCTGTTTCTGGTGTGCTTTGGGCAATTTTCCAAAACAATGCTGGTGGTGCATGGGACAACGCGAAAAAATCATTCGAAGCAGGTGTGATGATCAATGGTGAAATGACGTTCAAAGGTTCTGACGCTCACAAAGCAGCAGTTACGGGCGACACCGTAGGTGATCCTTTCAAAGATACCTCTGGTCCTTCAATGAACATCCTCATTAAACTTACTTGCCTGGTTGGATTGGTTATCGCCCCAATATTGGGTGAAATGAATCACAAACACGATGCGGGTCACTCTCAAAATGAAATCACAGTGCCTGCTGAAACAGCAGAAGCTGCTGAAGTGGCTCAATGGAACACTGCTCAATAATAAAAGAGCATTTAACGCCAAATATCCTTTAAAATGAAAGCAAAATTTGTCTTTTTCGCAGCTATTGGTCTTCTCATCGCTTCATGCGGCTCTGAACCAGAAGCAAAAAAACTTGAGCCTTGTGACTGTGTTGAAGTCTACAAAAGCGAAGTTCCTACCCAAAAAACTGCTTGTGATGATGCCCGCAAAGTAGAAGAATTCGACGATCAATTTCGTCGTTGCATGGCCGCTTCAATCACAGGAAGAAATCCTGATGAAGTGAACCTAGTTAAAGACGATGAGATTTCATTAACACCTCCTGCTGATGGATTGTATGTTCTCGACCTAAAAGGTTCAAACGTGCAGTGGAAAGGAAGCAAAGTTGTTGGCTCTTCTCACACAGGTCTATTGAGTTTTTCAGGTGGGAAACTATCTTTCGAGAATGGCAAATTGGTTTCTGGTGATTTTTCTGTCGACATGACCACTTTAACCAATACCGACCTACCAGCTGAGGAACGCGGTAAATTAGAAGGTCACTTAAAGAGTGCAGACTTCTTCGATGTTGAAAATCACCCGACCGCGTCTTTCCAGATTCAAAGCATAGAATCTGCTGATCACAAAGCAGAGTTCAAAGGGACTTTGAACATCAAAGGCAAAGAGAAAGAAGTAACAGGTAATGCAGTTCTTGCAAGCACCGGCACCAATGGCGCAGTAATTTCAGGCACTGTGATATTCGACAGAACCGATTTTGATGTCCGATACGGCTCTTCGAAATTCTTCGACATAGTTGGCGACAAAGTAATCAGCGACGAAGTCATGCTTACTTTTAAAGTTAAAGCTCTTCAGCAGAACTAATTATTAGATGCTGACTCAATAAAAAAGCCCGATCACTCGGGCTTTTTTATTGTCTATATTTTCGTCTTTTAAAATGCTGTCATCAAAATAATCCGTTCAACTCGCCATCAATTGCCTGAATAATCTTACCCAAGTCTTCAGACTCTTCATGAAAACGGTTGTTGTCTATATCGATGATCAACAACTTCCCTTTGTCATACGTCGAAATCCACGCTTCGTAACGCTCATTCAATCGCGTTAAGTAGTCGAGTCGAATCGCTTCTTCATATTCTCGTCCACGTTTCTGGATGTTCGCTACCAAAGCTGGCACGCTTGCACGCAGATAAATCATCAGGTCAGGTGGATTAAGGAATTCATCCATCAAACTAAACAGATCCATGTAGTTCTCGAAATCACGCGTGGTCATTAAGCCCATCGCATGCAAGTTGGGAGCAAATATGTACGCATCTTCATAGATGGTGCGATCTTGAATAATCTTTGCTCCCGATTTACGCAGATCCATAAGTTGCGAAAAACGAGAATTCAAGAAATAAATTTGCAAATTGAACGACCACCTCTGCATGTCTTTGTAGAAGTCATTCAAATATGGGTTGTCATCAACGTTCTCATAATGAGGCTGATACTTATAATGTTTGGCAAGAAGCGTGGTTAGAGTAGTCTTCCCAGACCCGATATTACCGGCTATAGCTAGGTGCATTTAACTTCAATTTAGAAAGGGAACTAAGGTACCAAAAAGTTCTGCTTGTGCCAGACAAAAAGTCAATTCTGGCGGACACAAATACGATTTTGTTGAAAAATAAATTGCTTGTTTTTTACTTGATCGAAGCGTTCTGCCGAAACATCTACTTTTGCGACATCTCGCGATGCATATGAATAGGTATAAAAGCCTTCTTCAGAACGTATCGATATGGCATCAGCATGCGCTCGTATGGCCTTAATATGCTCAAATCGCACGCGATAGGTCAAGGTTCCAAAACGATCGAAAACCCAAATGCCATAATTGCTATCGGCTATAAAAAGTTGCTCATGTCGCTCGGCCATTCCCACCAAGCCAATGTCTCGTCCGATGATGCCAGGAAGATAACCCGATTGCGCCCGAATTTCCATTCGCTCATCAACCAAAAGCAGTTCTTTATTGATTGCGTCATATACCCAAAACTGCTGATTCACCCCTGAGGCAATCATCTCAACCATGCCAAAGTTGTTATTCCACAATGAAAGCAAACGCTGCTCACTCAATGTGTTGTCTAAAATGCATAGGTTGCTAGATTCCTTGTAAAACACAAGCGGCCTTAGCGGATTACTCAAGTCTACCTGAGAGATCTTCCCCAGATCCATTCTGCTGTATACAAACAACGTATCACCATTGTCGCGGTGTTTCACCAACGAAAAGTCAGAAATGGTATAGAGATAACCCAAATCATCGACAAGAAAATCATTGGCACTTGTATCCCAACAATGATCTATCCCAAAAACCGAAATTGCTATCAATATCCAATTCATACCAATTCCGAAAATTGCAATATTGATTCCACAATGTTTCTATCGTTGCTCAATCTTGGAACTTTATGTTGTCCGCCCAGCTTCCCTTTCGACTTCAACCACTCATAGAAAGTGCCTTGTGGTAATACTTTGAGTTTTGGTGAACCCATGTTCAAATCAAATGCACGCTTTGCAGCATAGTCTGAATTCAATTCCTTCAATCGGTTATCTACATCGACCATGAAATGCTCGCAAGATGAGGGTGGTGATGAGAACTCTATTAGCCATTCGTGACCGCCTTGATGCAGGTCAGACATATAAATCGGACAAACGGTATAATCATTCACCATGGCATTGTGAAGTCGACAAGCATGTGCAATTGCATCTTCTGCATTGTCGATAACAACTTCTTCTCCGAAGGCATTGATGAAGAGCTTCGTACGACCCGCCACTTGTATCCGAAATGGAAAAGTTGAGGTAACCCGAACGGTATCACCTACCAAATATCTCCACAGCCCAGCATTGGAGCTTATCACTACGGCATATACATGTCCCAATTCCAATTCCTGCAAGGTGAGCGTGATCGGAAAGTCTTTTCCCAACTCTTCTAGGGGAACAAATTCATAGTAGATCCCGTAATCGAGCATCAGCAACATCTCATCCGAATTCAATCTATCTTGAATACCGAAGAACCCTTCGCTGGCATTGTAAGTTTCTACGTAGTTCATCCCCTTTGAAGAGATGATGGATTCAAATTGCGCCCTATACGGTTTGAAGCTAACGCCGCCATGCATAAACAATTCCAGGTTTGGCCAAACTTCGTTGATGTCATCTACTCCTTTGATTTCAAGAATCCTTTTCAAGAGCAGCAAGGTCCACGATGGAACCCCAGCCAAAATGGCTACATCATCATTCATGGTGGCATAAGCCATCCGATCAATTTTCTCTTCCCAGTTATCGTGCAAGGCGATCTCAAGCGCAGGTGTGCGTCGGAATTCAACCCACAGCGGTAAATTTTGAATGATAATTGCCGACAAATCGCCAGAATATCCTTCCAGCCCTTCTTCATTTGGTTTGCTGGTTCCCCCAACAACCAAATGTTTTCCAGTGATGAGCCTTGCGTCGGGATTGTTATTGTAATACATGGCGAGCAGATCTTTGCCGCCTTTGTAATGACAATCTTCAAGCGCTTCTTTGGTTACGGGAATGTACTTGCTCTGCGCATCTGTTGTCCCCGATGACTTCGCAAACCAACGGGTTTTGGTGGGCCATAAAACATCTGGCTCGCCCTCTCGAACTCTATTGATATAGGGTTTGAGTGCCTCATAATTTCTAACAGGGACGTTTTTTTTGAAGTCTGAAAGACTCAGTCCAGACGAAAACCCATGAGCTTTGCCAAAAGTTGTTTGTGCGCCATTCTCCATCAGCCTATCAAACCATTCTTGCTGTACCTCCATCGGGTACATCTTGAACAATTCAATTTGATGGATGCGTTTCTTTATAAACCAGGAGAAGACAGCGTTAAATGGCATAGGGATACTCTAAGTTTGAAAGGTAGTTAAAATGGACAAATCTTAACTCTAAGAAACTACAAAAGAAAAGCCCACCCGAAAAGGGTGGGCTTTGAATACTATATGTTGTAGCTATTAGTGCTGAACAGAAATGCGTGCAGAAGTAGCACCGTTCACACCTGAAATAGTTACGATGTACTGCCCTGAAGCCAATTGAGAAACTGGCATATTGAGCTGAGTGCCATTCATTTGGTGTTCAGCAACAAGACGTCCTGTCATGTCTGAAACACGCACCATTGTCAATCCGTTCCAGCCTTTCGCGCTGATGATCACTTGGTCATTTGCCGGCACAGGGTAAATTGCTACCGGGTAAGCCTCGAACTCACTTACGCTAACTGCAACGTCAACATCTAGCGACACTTCGTCGCCAACACATCCATCAGCATTGGTTTCAACTACGCTTACAGTCCCTGTTCCAACAACATCCCACATCACTGTGATGGTCGCTGTGCCCTGTCCTGAAACGATAGTTCCACCAACAACGGTCCATGCATACGTACTACCTGCGGTAGTATCGTAAGTATAGGTCTCAGTTGAACCTTCAGATGAAGCAGCCGATCCAACAACTGTTCCTGCTAAAACGAATTCGCAAGAGCCGTCATCATCGGTTGCGTCAGCATCATAGTTACATGCTTCAGCATCGGTACAACCTGCGATTTCCAATTCATCACAAACGCCGTCGCCATCAGTGTCCATCAAACAGTTGCCTTCACAATCGTAGTATTGCTCTGCATAAACACAGTCTACCTCATCGGTGGTATCTGGGTTGTAGTTACAAGCGGTGTCATCCAAACATCCTTCAATCTCCAATTCATCACAAACTCCGTCGCTATCTGTATCCATCAAACAGTTTCCTTCACAATCATAGTATTGTTCTGCAAATACACATGACGAATCTTCATCCGTAGCATCCATGTTGTAGTTACAAGCGGTAGGGTTGGTACAGCCCGGTATCTCCAACTCGTCACATACGCCGTCGCCATCTGTATCCATCAAACAGTTGCCTTCACAGTCTAAGTACTGTTCTGCAAATACACATGAAGAGTCTTCTTCCGTAGCATCCATGTTGTAGTTACAAGCTGCAGGGTTCGTACAACCTGGAATCTCTAACTCGTCACATACGCCGTCGCCATCTGTATCCATCAAACAGTTGCCCTCACAGTCGAAATATTGTTCTGGGTAAGTACAAGAAGCATCATCGTCAGTTGCATTCATGTCGTAGTTACATGCTGTAACATCTGTACATCCTGGAATCTCGTTCGAATCACAAACACCATCGCCATCTGTATCAACCAAGCACTCTCCGTTACAATCATATCCAGCATCCGGATATTCGCAAGTACCATTGTCAACTTCAGCTGTTGGATCATAGTTACAAGCTGTATCATCTGTACATCCTGTTATAGCACCTCCAGATACATAGCTCAAACCAAGGGGAGCACCGTCTTGCTCAAATCCGGTTTGATTTCCAAAAGTCTCAACACAAGGCACACTCCAAACGTAGTCTGCACGTCCTGCTGGTTGGTTACCACCAACAAAAACCTGAATATTTATGTTGAAAGAGAAAATACCATCCGTTGTAAATTGACCAAGCAATACGCGGTTGTTCGGGCCCGTTGGCAAACAAGTCGGACTTGTTGGCAAAGTGTACCAAATACCATCAGACATTGCCAAATTGCCCCCAGGCGTGGTTCCAACAGATCCTGCATAAGGATTAAGAGGCACAGTTGCTAATGCTCCAATGTCGGCAGCACCCGGAGTTGCATTGTCAGCTGCTCCTATGGTCACCCACGAATCAGCTTCGTATGTTGGGAAGAAAGCAAAGAATGCAGTATTCACGGCCGCCCCTGTTGTTGTCCCAAGTGCATCGTTGTGGAAGGTGGTGGTCGTAGAAATATCCAAAGTATGGCAGTTCAACGTCGCAAAAACAGCTGTAACCTTGTCTACAGCAGCGTCAAGCTGAGCATACACTCTATATGTCGTAGTGCCTTCTGGTTGAACACTCGCTGGGTTTGTGAGTGTGTATGGCTCCACAACAATCTGATTGAGTTGAGCAAATGTTGAAAGAGCAAATAACATTGCCCCAGAAAAAATTAGTAAACGTTTCACGATATCGTATAAATTAAGTTCAACTAGTTTGAGACAGCCAACGAAGCATTTTGATTTATCACAATTCAAAATGTTCATTACCGTCGCATTTGTCCAAATCTAAGAGTTTTCAGCGGTAATTGAAAAATATTTCGTTGATAGCCCGCTTTCTGCATGACAAAACCTACAATTTAGACAAAAAAAGAGGTTAGTCTTATGACTAACCTCTTTGTAGTAGCGGGGACAGGACTCGAACCTGTGGCCTTCGGGTTATGAGCCCGACGAGCTACCAACTGCTCCACCCCGCAATATATATCTTTACCTTTCGGTGTTTAATCTTTTTCTCTAGCTTTTCGCTAAACCCTATCGTTTAAGGGACTGCAAATATAGATATAATTCCTTTCTTTGCAAGAAATTTCTAAGAACTTCCATTTTGGTACATAAAGCAGGTTTCGTAAACATCGTTGGAAGCCCGAACGTCGGGAAATCGACTCTCATGAATTCACTTGTGGGTGAGCGACTTAGCATCATCACATCGAAGGCTCAAACAACGCGTCACCGCATCATGGGCATCGTGAATGATGAGAACTTCCAGATTGTTTATTCTGATACTCCGGGAGTACTTGACCCGCAATACAAACTTCAAGAAGGGATGATGCGCTTTGTTCAAAGCGCACTGCAAGATGCCGATGTGTTGCTTCTTGTTACCGATGTCACCGAACAAACCATGAATCATCCGCAAACGCTTGAGAAAATCGCTCGCATGGATGTCCCTGTGTTTGTCCTTATTAACAAGGTAGACCTCGCAGACTCAGAAACAATTGAAAAACTCATGGATCATTGGAAAACATTGATCCCACGTGCGGTTGTTGGCGCCATCTCAGCCTTGCATAAATTCAACACAGAAAATCTGCTGAACTATATTGTCGACGCTCTTCCTGAGTCGCCTGCGTATTTCCCGAAAGATGAGCTAACCGATAAGCCAATGCGCTTCTTCGTAGCTGAAATGATCCGCGAAAAAATACTGCTTCACTACAAACAAGAAATACCCTATTCGTGCGAAGTAATCGTTAC
The DNA here is from genome assembly GCA_016124575.1 of Cryomorphaceae bacterium. GTDB lineage: Bacteria > Bacteroidota > Bacteroidia > Flavobacteriales_D > Sanyastnellaceae > RI-182. The sequence continues at coordinate 27,134 of WGNM01000018.1, read as the reverse complement.
AGAGTACAAAGAAGAACCGCATGTGGTGAGAATTCGGACAGAAATTATGGTTGCTCGAGATTCTCAAAAAGGCATTCTGATCGGACATCAGGGCAAAATGCTCAAGAGGGTTGGTATTGAATCACGAAAAGACATTGAAGCGTTCATCGATAAAAAAGTCTTCCTGGAAATCATTGTGAAAGTCGACCAAAACTGGAGAAATGACGAAAGCAAATTGAAACGATTCGGATACCTCGATTGATATGATTCGGTTCGCTAGCTCGAAAATAAATATTGGGTTGCGGGTAACAGAAAAAAGACCCGACGGCTTTCACAACATCGAAAGCATTTTCTATCCCATTCCGCTGAACGATGTTATGGAAGCTGTGCCCGCCACCACCGACGATCTTTCTTTGCAAACAGAAGGCATTCACATCGATGGCGATGTAAAGCAAAACTTGGTATTCAAAGCCTGGCAACTGCTTCGCGACCAACATGCGATTTCTGGTAATAAGGCGGCGTTGTTAAAATGTATTCCAACGGGTGCCGGACTAGGCGGAGGATCTTCAGATGCGGCGAATATGCTGTTGCTCTTGAACGACCTCCACAACCTAAATCTCTCCACACCTCAACTCGAAAAATATGCCGCGATGCTCGGCAGCGATTGTCCGTTCTTCATCGAGAACAAGCCAAAATACGTAACCGGCCGTGGAGAAATACTCTCACCAATAGCACTGTCGCTCGCAGGTTACTACCTCTTGCTCATCCACCCAAAAGTGCATGTCTCAACCCCTGTTGCATATTCCATGATCACGCCTTACGCGGCGGATGTTGACCTGCGCGAAATAATTGAACTCCCTGTAGATCAGTGGCATACAATAGCTAAAAACGATTTCCAAACACCCATGTGCAATGCTTTCCCGGCCATCCGCGAAGCGCTGGATATTGTGACAAGTGCAACACCACTATTTTCATCAATGACGGGATCGGGGTCTGCTGTTTACGGAATATTCGAGAAAGAACCGGCAATGCCTGTGATACCTGAAAATTGGTTCTCGAAGATTGTGAAACTCTGATTATTTCGGGGCACGGACGTATATGAACAGCCCCAGAACACTAAACAACACGTTCGGAACCCACACAGCGATGTATGCTGGCAATCCAACCGTTGTGGCTGCCACCGTTGTCATCTTCAGACAAAAAACATAAGTCAAACCAATGACGACCGCGAAAAAGAGGTGCAAACCTGTCCCCCCGCGCACCTTTCTCGACGCCAACGACACCCCAATCAAGGTCAAAACATAGATCGCAAAAGCATTCGAAGTGCGAGAGTATTTTTCAATTTCAATAAAAGCTACGTTACCCGACCCTCCCTGCTTTTCACTTTGGATGTAGTCGTTCAACTCATGATAGCCCATCGTCGATATGATCTCGCTGCGCTGTGCAAAATCTGAAAAGTGCATATCCAATGTAGTATCGATTGTGCTCTCAATGCGGATATCCTCAGTGCCATCAAGGTGTATGTCGCGAACCTTCACCGTTGTCAATTTCCACATCCCCGTTGAGTCAATGTAATTGGCTTTTGCCGACATAATCTTGCGTACCAAGCGGCCATCTTCCCAGTTTTCCAGAGCGAACTTATAGCCCACATTTCGATCAGCTGTAATCGACCGGAAGTAGGCAATGGTGCCCGGCTCTATCTCGCGATACATGTGCTGATCGCTGATCAAAAAACGCGTATGAATGTACTTGAACTCAAAGTCTACTTTCGTTTTATTCGCCTCAGGCAAGAGAATATGCGCAATTAAAAGCGATAGCAAAACCAGAAATGTAGATGCTATGAAATACGGACGCATCAAGCGATTGAAGCTCACCCCGCCAGATAGCATGGCTACAAACTCAGTTTGTTGCGCCAACCGACTCGTAAAAAGTATGATGGTAAGAAACACGATGAACGAGCTCAGCATGTTTCCGAAAAACAGACAAAAATTGAGGTAGTAATCGACAATAATTTCATCCAATGGCGCGGCATTGGCCATGAGGTCGTCGATATTTTCAGAGAGATCAAATACCACGGCAATCACACAGAAGGCACCGATCATAAAGAAAAAGGTGCTGAGAAACTTCTTGATGATATACCAGTCGAGCAACTTCATTATAGGCGCTGTGTTACCTTCTTCACCATTTCATCTTTCCAAGTCGCAAACGTACCATCTTGAATCTTCAATCGCGCCTCTTTTACAAGCCATAGATAGAATGCCAAATTGTGCAAGCTGGCAATCCAAAAAGCCAACATCTCATTTGCTGCGAACAAGTGGCGCACGTATGATTTCGAATAATACGTATCGACCAAAGAAGTACCATCAGGATCGAGCATCGAAAAATCATTTGCCCACTTTGCATTTCGCATATTCATCACACCGTTTTTGGTGAATATGGTTGCATTGCGTGCGTTACGAGTTGGCATTACACAATCAAACATATCAACGCCTAACGCTATGCACTCTAAAATATTGGCCGGCGTGCCAACACCCATGAGGTAACGCGGACGATCTTCAGGAAGTATAGAGCACACCAAATCGGTCATCGCATACATCTCTTCGTGCGGCTCACCCACTGATAGTCCGCCAATGGCATTTCCGAAAGCTCCTTGTTGAGCGATAAACTCAGCCGATTGCTTTCTCAGATCAGGATATGTGCTGCCCTGGACAATTGGGAAAAGGGCTTGATTGTATCCGTACTTTGGCTCCGTTTCATCCATTCTTTGAATGCAGCGCTTCAGCCAACGATGCGTCATCTCCATCGACTCGCGCGCATAGCCGAATTCACAAGGGTAAGGCGTGCATTCATCGAAAGCCATGACGATATCGGCACCAATGGCGCGTTGGATATCTATGGCGCGTTCAGGACTAAAAACATGCGATGAACCGTCGATATGCGACTTAAATTTGACACCTTCTTCTGTGATCTTGCGAATTCCAGATAGCGAATACACTTGAAAACCGCCAGAATCGGTAAGAATCGGACGATCCCAATGGATAAACTCATGCAAACCACCAGCTGCTGAAATGATATCGATGCCCGGACGCAGATACAGATGATACGTGTTGCCCAAAATGATTTGCGCTTGAATATCATTTACCAAATCTTGTTGTGGGACAGCTTTTACAGTACCCGCCGTACCCACAGGCATAAATATAGGCGTCTCTATTGGACCGTGATCGGTTTCCAGAACTCCCGCCCGTGCCTTGCTGCGGGGATCTTTCGCTTGAACTGAAAATTTCATCGGCGCAAAGGTAACGAACCGAATCGATCATGCGCGCGTTTGCGTATACTTGTCACATGATTGGTGTAATATTCAATGTCGCCACTGTTTTAGTCGGCGGTTCCGTAGGCTTGCTGCTCAAGCACCGCCTGCCAGAACGTGTATCCAATACTGTTATCAGTGGTTTGGCGCTTTTCACGCTATACTTGGGTGTACGCATGTCGTTCAATTCGCTCAACCCGCTCATTTTGGTTTTGGCACTCTCATCAGGCATTGTTTTGGGTGAAGTGCTGCGCCTTCAGCAGCGGCTCGACACCGTTCTCTCAGGTCGTGGCAACGCCACGGATGATAAAGTGCCTCCAGGCCAATTGATGCTTACAGGATTTGCCATGTTCAGCATCGGGGCTATGTCTATTGTAGGTAGTTTTGAAGAAGGTTTAACTGGCAATAGAGACACTGTCATGACCAAATCACTGATGGATCTTTTCTCGTCGATGGCGCTCACCGCAGCTTTCGGACGTGGCATTTTGCTGGCCGTTATTCCTTTGTTTTTGTATCAAGGCGGACTTACACTTTCAGCATCTTTCCTCGCACCGTTGCTCGAGGGAAGTCCGCAAACTGAGCTTACTGCAACCGGCGGCATCTTGATGATTGGCCTTGGATTGAACATGCTAAACCTCACCCAATTGCGGTTGATCAACATCCTTCCCGCCTTGGTTTTCGCACCTATTTTCGCAGGCATAGCACCTCATGTTGCTGCCCTCATGCCATTTTAATTGTGATTAAGACGCAGACCAAAAAAGATTTAGCTGCTTAAAACGTACTTTTGTCCACTGTTTTATTGAAATGGAAGAATCAGTTCGTATCAACAAATACCTCAGCGAGGTTGGATTTTGCTCACGCAGAGCAGCAGATCAGCTTATTGACGAAGGAAGGGTGACCATTAACGGACAAGTTCCTGAAATGGGTACCAAAGTGAACGCCGGCGATGAAGTCCGCGTGGATGGCGAATTGATCGTCAACAAAAACGAACTACCTATCTACATCGCTTTCAATAAACCCGTTGGCATCGTATGCACCACCGATACGCGATATGAGCCAAACAACATCATCGACTACATCAATTTCCCGAAGCGCATCTATCCCATCGGCCGACTCGACAAAGCCAGTGAGGGCTTGATCTTTCTTACCAATGACGGTGCTATAGTAAACAAGATTCTTCGGGCAAGAAATAACCACGAAAAAGAATACGTCGTAACAGTTGACAGACCTATTACACGCGAATTTATTCTAGCCATGGGCAACGGTGTTCCCATATTAGACACCGTCACCAAGAAGTGCTTTGTAGAGCAAATAAACAAGTATCGCTTTAAAATCATCCTCACGCAAGGGCTAAACCGTCAGATCCGGCGCATGTGCGAATACCTTGATTACGATGTTGTTCAACTTTGTCGCACCCGCATCATGAACGTCCGCCTCGACATTCCTGTCGGCCGTTGGCGCTATTTCAGCAATGCCGAACTCAAAGAAATCAACCGCCTCACTGCGAATTCTTCTGAAACCTACGACCCGAACGATTTCGGAGACTGGGATTGATTTAAACCTCTATTTCCTACTTAAAACACGAACGAAGCAACATCTCAGTCTTCGCTCTGGACCCGTTTGTCTATTCAAAATGCCATTTTGTCATTAACACATCACACGAAATGCCATTTTGTCATTGACGGGGTGGTGTTAAATGACAAGAATTCATGAAATTCCGAATGGTACATCGATTGAAAAGGGGACAATCGTAAAACTTAAAATCATTTGTTATGACACTAGTAAAATACCGCACCCCGCGCACTTCAGTCTTCAACACCTTTTTCGACGATGTAGTTGCTCGAGATCTTTTTTTCAAAGGCTTACCGAAAGAAGAGAGCAGCATCATACCCGCTGCAAACGTGAAAGAATTGGAAAACGGCTATGAAATTGAGCTCGCCATACCTGGTTTCAGCAAGTCTGAAATCAACATTGAGCTCTCTGGAAACGTCCTCACCTTTTCAGCGAAAAAAGAAAAAGAAGAAGCGGAGACAGAAGGCAAATACACCTTCCGCGAATTTTCATCGAAAGCGTTTAGCAGAAGCTTTTCATTGCCGAAGAACATTCGTACATCCGACATCAGCGCTCACCAAGAGCATGGAATATTGACGATTACGCTTCCTAAAGAAGCACCTGCTCAGCCTCAGGTAAAGAAAATCGAAATCTTGTAAGGTTGGTTTAATTGGTTTTTTGGTTAAGGTAAGTCGAGGACAGTGAAAGCTGTCCTCTTCTTTTTTAAAACCGACACCAATTCACTCCTGCACCATTTCTTTTTTAAAGTACTCCATGTATCGCAAACCATTCGACACATAATTGGGGTCGTGGGTACGCGGCTTACCAATAAGCGGGTAACGGGATCCCGCATTGTGATAGTGAAATGCATCTTTGAAATGTTTATTTCGCAACATCCTTCCGTACTCCTCATTTATCCACCTCACACCGTGGTACAAAGCATCGCTACCGCGGATGTCACTCACTTCAACATCCAACCCCAAGCATTTATAACCCATCAATTGAAACGGCCCCCACGAAGTCGCCAAATTTTTGAGTGATTCATCCGAAGCGTCAGCGAGATCACCTTGTCTGATTTGCTCAAACTTCTTGCGCTTGCCATCGCGCAATGCAACCAATTTCTCGTAAACACCCTTTTCAAACCTGCTTCCTGGCGAAGCCTCTCCGCTACATTCCAAGACGATTAGCGCGAGTAAATATTCGGCAGGAAGATCGAATTTCTGCGCATACTCCCTCACATCATCGCCGTAATTGTGCTCAGCCAACTCAAGGGCATTGAGCCCAAGGGTGAAAGGAGCATTAACATCCACCACCGGTGAACTCCACCTACCTGTTGAGAGCATGTACACCGAAATGGTGAGCACCGTAAGTAAAAAAGCCAGAAGAAAGTGGCGAAAGCGCATGGTAGACATTTTTTATCTTGAACGTTAAAGATGGAAAAAAGTGATTGGAAATGTACATTTCACAAACAAAGTAAAGCACTTCACCGACAAAGATCACGTGTTTCATCAAACAAGAAGCGTATTTTTACAACAAGAAACTGAACATCATGCCGGCGAATAAATACGCGTTACTACGCTACAGAATTATAGATCGATGCCTCACCAATGTTGGCAAACCATACCCCAACAAAGAAGTATTGCGACAGGCTTGTGAAAACGCGTTGTACGGCAGTTTCGGCGAAAACATTTCAGAGAGCACCATTGAAAAAGACCTGTGGGCAATGCGAAATGAGAGTGAGCTTGGCTATTACGCACCTATTGCATACCACCGCATAGAAAAAGGCTATTATTACGAAGATCCAGAATACAGCATCAACAACATAAGCCTTAACCAAGACGACATAGATGCTTTAACACTGGCCACTTCTACATTGTATCAGTTTCGAAACACACCGCTATTCAAGCAATACGAGCATGCCATCGAAAAGATAGTCGCACGCATCAGCATCAAACCCGATGCAAACGACCACACAGCCGATGCCTTCATTCAATTTGAAGAAGCACCCGAAGTGAAAGGAATAGAGTTCCTCGGTCCACTTTTGCAAGCGATACAAAACCATGCAAGCATTTCCTTTTTCTACGAGAAATTCAGCATCGACGACAACATTGAGCTCGAAACACGTACCACCAATCCATATCTGCTTAAAGAATACAGAAACAGGTGGTATTTAATTGCTTGGGACCTCGACAAGAAAGGATTCCGCACATATGGACTAGACAGAATAAGCGAGCTTGACGTTTTAAAAGAAACATTCGAACCCGACCCCACATTCGACCCTGCGCGGTTTTTCACTCACAGCATCGGCATCACCGAGATAGACAGCATGCCATCGAACGTTGAGTTTTTGAGCTCCACACTGCTAGCGAAATACCTCGCCTCTCAGCCACTGCATCACTCCCAGCAAATCAAGAGAAAAGGGAAGTTGGTTTATATTCAATTGCGCGTGCTCATCACCTATGAGCTATTGAGCATTCTGCGCAGCTATGGAAAAGACATTGAAGTAACACAACCTGAATCACTTCGATTAAGAATGAGAGACGACCTCGAACTCGCTTTCAAACAATATTCTACCACGTAAATTGATTACGTAGTGTTGATTGAATCTTTCAAAAAAGAACAAAATGAAAGATTCAACATTGCTACTCCGCTCACTGCGTATCGATTCCATTTCATTCTTCACGCACCGCGACCATGTCCAAATAGCCGCTTCGTACGCAAGCGACGACAAGCTCATGCGCACAAGTCTGGAGTTAACCTACCCCACCCTCAACAACATTATGATGTCGAGAATGGTAAAAGCCGATGCGCTAAAAATCATGTCGACCATAGGAGAGCGTTTGCAAACAACCAATGAGAGATGGGAATCGTTTACCATGTCTGAAATTCTTGGCCACCCCGTTTTGATTCTCGGAATTGGACTTGTAGGGAAGAAGAAAAACCCTGATCTGCTGCAGGTAGATGCATTTTTCAACTACAAATCCGATAAAAAATTCAGAGCGTAAATCCTTTACGTTCTGCCAATGGAGATTTGTATCATCAACAAAACACAAGGTCATGAATTCACTCATTGAAGCACAACACCACATCGATTCTATCTCAAGACCGAATGGCTACAATTTGTATGCATGGAATGCAGCTAAGCGCATGGCATTGGAAGCTTGGGAATGCTACCTCAACAATCGTCCGTTCAGAAAACCAGTGAATTACTTCTGCCAAGAATTTTATCAGATGCTGCGCCTGCCCAACGGCAACTACATCATTCCGGAACACACCTTCCGACGCTACAATTAATTTACCTAAACATCCCTTATAATCGGAGCCGGTCAGCAAAAACTCGTATCCTACACTTCTGTCCAAATTGGCCGGCTCCTCCTTTTTCCATTGCTTAATGTTCAAAAGTCTAATCCCACAATTCACTAAACTCTCGCTTAACTTAATACTTTTGGCTTGAACGGCAAATAACGGCTGAACAAAATACAACCTTAGCGAAGATATTTCAACATTCGTCTACAACTTTAGTCATTTTGTCTAAATTATTTTGTATTTTTAATCATCGCGCTATTGCACGAGAAAGGAAAGTAAATGACAGTTATATCTGAATCCGCTAAGACAGAACTTAGCCGTCTCTACCATGAGATGCTTGGATGGTCGCCTGAGAAAATTCAAGGCGAAAGAGTTTTGCTGTCTTATGCTGGCGACATTTCTCAACCTAAAATAGACTCTTTACTGCGACTTTCAGAAAATGCCATTCTCGACAACGGGTCGAAGCGTATGGTCATGAAACGTGTTTGCAGCGTCATCATAGAATGCTTGCAAAACACTGCTATTCATGGCACCAAAGACGGTGAAGGAAATTTGAGCAGCTTCTATATCCTGCGTTCTTATAAGGACAGCTTTATCATTTCAACAGGAAATTTAATCCTCACGCATGACGCCATGCATTTGGCAAGCAAAATCGACAATCTCAACGCCATGTCGCTGCCTGAACTTCGGAAACTTTATATTGAGACCCTGTGCAACGACTCCTTTAACGACAAAGGCGGCGCAGGTCTTGGCTTCCTGACCATGGCGAAACGCTCAAATCATCCGATGAAATATTCTCTTACTGAAGTCGGTGATCGTTTCTCTTTTTTCTCCATATCGATCAGTGTTTCTCGCTAATTTTTGGTAACTCTGTCTATGGATTCAGACAGACATTCTTCAACATCGATTATCGACCTTGAACAAAAGGCCTTTTCGATGGCACGTGAAATGTTCGACTCCAAAGACACCACTGAACTCATTTACCACAATTGGTCACACACCGAGAAAGTTCATCGCGACGCCTTACTGATATGCCATGCCATGCGAATAGACCCGGAGATGACAAGCGCAATTGGAATCTCTGCGCTCTTTCATGACCTCGGTCATTTTCAGTGCGACAACGGACATGAAGCAGTGGGTGCGGAAATGGCAGCATCCTTTTTAGCACAAAACCAATCGCACACTTACATAGAAGATGTCTCTCAAAACATTTTAGCCACTGCAATGGGTGCAACACCTGCAACCATTGGTCAACAGATATTAAAAGACGCCGACCTTCTGTATATCGCAGAACCGCACTTCTTAGAAATAGCTGAACTGCTCCGTCAAGAATGGGCCATTCGCCGTGGCATCACATTCAACAACCAAGAGTGGTTGACTTCGAACCTACATTTTCTATCTGCGCACGAATTCTTTACGCCCTATGCATACGATAAATACAACGCTCAAAAACAGCTTAACATTGAGCATCTTAAGCTTCTGCTTGCTTAGTGCATGGTTTGGTTGCTCATCAGAAACAAGCGCGCCTGCACCACAATCAGTTTTCGAGAAACCTGAATACATTGCTCTTCTCACAGCTGTTGATCAACGAAACATTGAAGCCGTTATACCATACTTGACATCGAATGATTGGGAGCTGAGGCTCTTTGCGCATCAACATAGCGGTTCGTTGAAAGACACCGCGCTATACACTGCTTTATTGTCTGCACTAAACGACACAGTTATGATTCGTCAAGCAGTAGCGTTTACTATCGGCCAGCAGCAAGACACCACCCTATTCAATGTCTTGCACACAAGGTATCTCGTTGAGAGTGATTTTAACGTTCAAAGCGCACTGCTTCAGGCGATGGCGAAAAGCTTACCGTCGACACGGCACACCGACTTTACAAACCTCATTGCATCGGCATCTTGCGAATCATCTCCACTTTGGGCTGCTTTTCGTTGCACGCAAAATGGAACCAAAAATTTAATTTTCATCGATAAGGCGATCACTGATTTACATTGCAACGTTATTGATGCGCGATTGGCCGCAGCGCATTACTTAAGCAGAACACCCGACATCGATCTTACACAATCGTTTTACAACCTGGTCAAAGCCTATGAAGAAGAGACCAACATCGACGTCAAAATCGCCATTGCTGGTACCTTTAAAAAATCAAACCATCCAGAAACCGCCAGTTGGGTAATTTCTGAACTATTAAATTCCGACAACGACGAGCGCATTGCTACAAACCTATTGCGCGCGGCCCAACAGAAAAACTGGTTAACGCCTGCCTCACTCATGGTTTTGTGCCACGATCAACGGCCACACATCGCAAGTCTAGCAGCGAGCAGCATCGCTAACAAGGAACTGCCTGCCGATAGTTTGCATTCACTCGCCGAGAGCAAGAATACCTCAGTAGCATTTGGTGCGGCAATTAAGCTCAATCCAGAACCTGGATATCTCGCACAAATGATTCAAGAACTACCTGATCAATACCAGCAGGTTGAAGGCGTTCGCTCTCTTGCGAATACAAATGCTGAAAAAGATTTTCTAGAGTCGCTTTTGACATCTCCACATGCCCCGCTGCGCACAGCAGCGCTAGAAACGCTGTTGACTTACAGCACTACCGACATTAAAAAATACCTTCTTATGGCTACTGAGTTGAATGAAGAAGGACAACTCGCCATACTAGGCAACTACTTCGTTGAACATCCCGAACAGGTGAATGCTGAAATACGTCAACTGGTTCAACAAGCAGCTGCCGCATGCGTGTTGCCGCGTGCTGTTGAAACGTACAATGCTTTGATTAACGGACTGAATGCTTCTAGCGACTCAATCCAAGACATCTATGTTTTCAAAGGAGAGAATGTCCCCGATTACAAAATCTTGACAAACTTCAACGACACCATAACTGCGGCGATACATACATCACGCGGAATCATCCAGATTGAATTGTACCCCCTCATCGCCCCCGGCACTGTTGTCGCATTTTTAAAACTGATCGACACTGGATTCTACGATCAAAAGCGCTTCCATCGCGTGGTTCCGAACTTCGTGATTCAAGGAGGTTGTCCGAGAGGAGACGGCTGGGGAAGCTCAGACGACATCATCCGATCAGAATTCTCAGAAGAAAGTTATTCCACGGGAGCTTTGGGCATGGCTTCAGCGGGTAAAGACACAGAAAGTTGTCAGTGGTTTATCACCCATTCACCTACTCCCCATTTGGATGGGCGCTATACCTTGTTCGGTCGAGTTACATCTGGAATGGACATCGTGCGAAAAATCACCGAAGGAGATACGATCGAAAAAATCCTGTACTAGGTTTTTTGCTCTTTCTTCTTAGCTGCTGGGAACAGAATATTGTTTAGAATCAAACGGTATCCTGGAGAATTCGGGTGCAGCTTCAAATCTGTTGGAGGGTCATTTACCAGGTGGCGATAATCTTCCGGGTCATGTCCACCAAAATACGTCCACTGTCCCTGCCCCAATTCACCGTGAATATACTTCGCACATTTTGTGCTTTTGGTTTCCCCCATGATCGTTACATCCTTTCGAATGTATTTATCTCTAAAGGCAGTGGTTTGTCCCATAAACCCTTTGATTACTTGCTCATGATTCTGCGTTAGCATAGTTGGAATTACATCCCATTTGGCGCTAAAATCGAAGAGCGTAAAAAAGTCGTTGATCTCTTTGATTTTGGTGTGATCCTCGGTACCGTCGATGCTGCTAAACTCATACACCATGGGATCGCGCTCTAGCTGGTAGTCTCGAAAAGCCAAACCATTTGAAAAGTTCAGTTTTTCTTGCGCACGAGGATCGGCGCCATCGCCGTCAAACATACTTTCACAAATATCGGTTTCTGCAGCAGCGAGAGCGATGTCGAATGAATCAGTTCCTGAGCACATTGTAAACAGAAATCCGCCGCCGACAACAAAGTTTTTCATTTCAATAGCTACTGCTCTTTTCATTTCAGACACCTTTCCAAACCCCAAAGAGCGCGCTGTTGCCTCCTGACTTCTCACCTCTTCTTGGTACCACGCGGCATTCCTGAAGCTGCGATAGAATTTTCCGTATTGACCTGTAAAATCTTCATGGTGAAGGTGCAGCCAATCGTACTTTGGCAAATCGCCACGTACAACTTCTTCGTCGTAAATAACCGTGTATGGAATTTCAGCATATGTGAGCACCAAAGTAACTGCATCGTCCCAAGGGAGTTTATTTTTGGGAGAGTACACCGCTATTTTGGGAACAACTTCAAGCTTCACCCGCTCCATGTTGACTTCAGGGTCATTGATTTCGCGGTAGATTTGCTGCGCCTGTACATCGGCGATAACCTGCAAAGAGACACCCCGAATGGTGCATTCAGCAACAATATCTGGGTAGTTCTCAATGAGAAAGCTGCCCCCACGATAGTTCAAAAGCCATTCTACTTCAATGTTATTTTGCAGCACCCAATAAGCAATGCCGTAGGCCTTCATGTGATTGGCCTGATCCTTATCCATCGGAATAAGCAACTTGGAACCATAGCTTTGAAGTCCGAGAAAAAGTAAAGCAAAGAGAGTTACAAAACGTATCATGCAATAAAAATACAAAGAGATAACGACATCACAGATACCCCAAGTGTTCTGGCTTGTTAAAATACTAGAACGGCGGTTCGAAACCAGCGTGATCCGTTATTTCTTCTTCATCTGGCTCATTCATACGAGAACCCACAGTAATTGTTTTCGGCGCTCCAAAGCCTTCATTCGGACGCATGGCATTTGAAATTGGAGATTCAGAATCGAACGTATCGTAGTTCGTGAACTTCGCCAGGTGTCCGATAAATCGCAAATCGATAGTTTCCAACGCACCATTCCTGTGTTTTGCGATGATCAACTCACCGAGACCACGTGGGTCGAGGTTGCGCGGATGTTCATCAGGGCTGGTGTACCCGTAGTATTCAGCACGGTAGATAAATGCAACAATATCGGCATCTTGCTCAATCGCTCCCGATTCACGCAAGTCAGAAAGAAGTGGGCGCTTATCACCACCGCGTGTCTCCACACTTCGCGAGAGCTGCGACAGAGCGATGATCGGCACATTCAGTTCTTTCGCGATACTCTTGATGGATCTCGAAATACTTGAAATCTCTTGCTCTCGGTTCCCTTTTCCATCACCACCCGCTGTCATAAGCTGCAAATAATCGATGATGACCATGTCGATGCCATGCTGAGCTTTCAGACGCCGACATTTCGCACGCAATTCGAAAATTGAAAGTGCTGGGGTATCATCAATAAATACAGGAGCTTTCGCTAGTTTCCCGATACGTTGATGCAGTTGTTGATATTCGTGTTCTTCAAGGGTTCCCTTTCTCAGTTTTTCAGCAGAAAGAGCCGTTTCACTGGCGATAAGACGCTGCACCAATTGCACAGCCGCCATTTCCAAAGAGAACACAGCCACAGGTACATCGTAGTCTACTGCCATGTTGCGTGCCATCGATAATACGAAAGCCGTTTTACCCATACCAGGGCGAGCAGCAAGAACGATCATATCTGAACGCTGCCATCCGCCAGTGAGGCGATCAAGATCAGTAAACCCGGAAGGGACTCCAGAAATACCATCTTTGTTTTTTATCGCTGCCTCGATATTGTTGATGGCCTCACGCAAGAGGTTACTCATTGTATCGTAGCTCTTGCGGATATTTCCTTCTGCTACTTGAAATAGATTTGCCTCAGCTTTGTCGAGCAACTCAAACACATCGGTCGACTCTTCATAGGCATCTTTCATGATTTCATTCGACACACGAATCAGCTCGCGTTGGATGTGCTTTTGAGCAACGATACGCGCGTGTTGTTCAACGTTTGCAGTACTCGCTACACGCGTTGTAAGACTCTGAACATAGTAGGCACCTCCAGCAATTTCAAGAGTACTGCGACGCGACAAACGGTCTTTAACCGTCAGAATATCAATGGGTTCGCTTTTTTGAAACAAGTCAACGATGGCTTCAAAAATTACCGAGTGAGCATCTTTGTAGAAACTCTCCGGTTTCAAAATATCAATGGCTGAGTTCACAGCCGATTGTTCCAACATCATCGCTCCCAAAACTGCCATTTCAAGATCAATGGCTTGTGGTGGCAATTTTCCAGCTAATATTTCGCCTGCTGACTTTGGTGACACACCTAAAGGCAGTCTTTCCGTTCTTTTCGTTTCTTTCCGTTGATCCATGGGGGGACAAAAATACACTTACAAAGGACATTTAAGGTCAGAAATCTTTACTTAACTATCCACGCGATTTCACCAAGGTTATTAACACTCTGATAAAACAACGACGCTATGGTGTTGTATATTTGTTCATGACCCGTTGGATGTATCTTGCTTTGCTGCTGGTATTGTCGTGTAAAAAATCCGACACCACTCCCCCTGATGTAAATCTTGAAATCCCTTCATCGGCTCTTACCGCCTACAATTACGGAGAAAGCATATTCATCCGCTTTAGCGCCAATGATGAAACGGAACTCTCTAAATACGTTGTGCAACTCGTTGATGCAACCCGAAGAATAGTTGCAAGCTCAGGGTTCAACGACTTAGATGGGAAAGAAAAGTCGGTGACGACATCGTTCAACTTGGTTGACCGACATCTACCATCTGACGATTATTCGCTCGAAATCATTGTTGAAGATCGCGACGGAAATCGAGGAATAGCCTTCACCACCGTGAGATATTACGAACTTCCTTTGCAACGTGAGGCCTTGTTCATCGTCAGTCAAACATCAAACACCACTACAATTGACTCATTATCAGCCACAGGCTGGATGATGGCAGCTGCGCTGGATGTAGATGCCGCAGTAGCCTTTGGCGGGAGCTATCATCAACACGTCGTAGTTGGTGGCAATAGTCTTCCAGCTTGTTTTTTCTACCAGGTGCCTGAATTTTTAGGGGTTGGTGGGTTTAGCGCACAAAATCCACTTAGCGGACAATTCGTTTCGGATATTGTTTTTGATTTTGAACGCAAGAGCTACATCGTTTCCTTTTTCGATGGCTGGATAAGGGAATTTACAGGAAGTGGCAACATCAAAAATGCCTTTCAAGTATCTCCTGGTTTCGGACCACAGAAATTGCATGTGGCCGACGGCGAATTGGTTTGTGAATTGGTCAGCCCCAATGGTCAAAGCCGTGTGCTATCGAAATATAACATAAACAGTGGGGCACTGTTAGAATCTTCAGCCATTTCGTTTGATGTGGTTTCATTTGTGCAGACATCGAGTAACATCTACGCCATAGGCAATAGCGGCGCAGAGTCGAAAGTTGCAGTTGTATTCGAGAATATGACAAATCAAATTCAAGATTTATTGGTTGAATCAACCCAAATTTTCGACATCGCTGAATTATCGAACGGATGGGTTGCGCTCGCACATTCAAATGGAGTAGTGCTTCAAAAGCTGGGTGAAGCGGCATTCTTTCCGGGATCAGCTAACAATTTTTCGGCCATCGACTTGGAATACGACACGACGACCAACACCTGTTTTGCACTGAGCGCCAACAGCCAATTGGTGAGTATTTCTCCAACGGGAAACATCGTCAGCACCATTGAAACTGGCCCAAACGCTCAGCAAGTGATCGTGCTATTAAACAAATAACTAAGGATTTAGCAGCGGACCTCTCCAGACACCTCGTCCGTGTGTGCCGATAAACATTTCCCTCGTCACCTCGTTAATCACCATCGACCTCACCCAAGTGCCGGGCAAACCATTCATCAAGGTAAAATCATATTCAAGGCGATTGCGGGTGAAAACCCCATGATTGGTGCCGATGTACAGCCTTTCATTGTCTTTATCGTCGAGCACCAAAGCATTAATTACAGCCCAGCCTAGATTTCTGCTTATATCGATATATCGATCGCCATTGAAGCGATACAGTTTACCAATTGGATCAGCGTCTTTGTATGCCAGCCAAAACTGCAGCGGATTGTCGGGATCGATGACAATGGCCGACAGCCAGCCTGGCCGAGGAATTTTCGCTACTTCAACCCATTTCACATCTTCCGGATTTGGCGTCAGCAAGTTATTGGTCCTAAAAAGCAATGGATTCACCTTCGATTCATCGAGCACGTAGGCGTACATCACATTCGGGTTCGATTCAGAAAGGAAAAATTTATAGACGTTTACGCAGTTTTCACAAACCGTTTTGACATCCAAAATGGGATCCCATTTTGCTCCTTTATCGAACGAACGCATCAGTTTGTCGCCAGCACAAAACAGCACTTCCGTCCGCTTAGGATGACACCGAATCCACGTATGCCAGTCTGACCTTGTAGCTCTTGGACTCACAACTTTCTCGAAGGTTAAGCCTCCGTCATCGCTGCGATTCAATATCCCATTTTGCTTTGAGGTATACATAACCATTGCATCTTTCGGATCGATTATGGTTTCAAAGCCATCGCCCCAAGTGGCATGATACCAGCCCTCCTCCGTTCCCAAGGTGCACCCTGTATCGTAGGCACCAAACAGCACCTTAAGCGTATCTGATTGGGCCACATCCAATCCAAAAACATTCGACACACCGATACCAAAATCGCGGTTATGCCAAGTTATTCCTCCATCGGTGCTGCGAGACACACCTCCATCGTGAGAAGCCCAAACCGTTGTCCCGTTTTGTTCAAAAAGTATATGATGCACGTCGTCGTGCATTTGATTGGCATCTATTCTCTCGAACTTCACTCCACCATCGATGCTGCGGTAAATGGGCTGCACATTGGCAACCATGATGATCTTTTCATCGGTGGGTGAAACGGCAAAAGCGCGACCACGGGTGGTGGTGAGGTTATTCATTTGTTCATTCAACGAACGGATGAATTTCCACGATCGCGTTTTCACATTGTAGGTTTGCAATACGGCAGCTCCAAGAGGAGATTGCGAAAACTTCTCTGCACACGAAACGCCTACCCAAACGAGATTTGGGTCAGATGTTGATGCTTGCAAAGCAAGGCGCATAAAAGGAAATTTGACGGCATCTTTATAGCTCGGCGCTTCGTGTTCATCCCAACTTGCGCCGCAGTCATTGCTCACAAACAAACGTTCTCCGCCTGCAATCACAACTGCAGGATTCTCGGGTAATATTAAAATGTCGTAAAAAAATGAAGGAGCAATTTTCTTCCACCTCACCTTCTCAGGGATGTCTAAGGCATTGTCTGTGGCATACAAACCCTCACTCGTGGCAGCAAAAACGCGATTAAAGTCACACGGGTGGGCAACGATTTCAGCAATGTAGAGCAAACTTTCTTGTCGTTCAGAAGGCAAGATAGCTCGACCATTTTTCTCACCGTTGATGTTCTCCCAACTCCCACCATTGTCTGATGTCCGCCACACACCATCAGAAAACATAAACTTATCGTCTCCATCTCCGGTTGAAATCAACCATTGTTGCGGGTTTAAGGGGTTCACAGCAATTGAGCTCACACCTGAAACAGGAAGCTGGTCGGTACCTGCGTTTCTCCAAGTTTCTCCATGATTTTCAGACACAAACAAGCCACCAGTTGGTGAGCAGGCAAAAACCCTCCCGTCGATTACAGGGTCGATGTAGAGGCAATTGATTCTCCCCGTTCCATTTCCTCGATTCAATGCATAAGCGGGAATGGCTGAACCTCCGGGATTTAATTCGATGGGTTGTTGCGACGCCCCTACTTCCCTCCATGTCCATTCGATTACAGGTCCGCCCTGCCCTCTTTCAGAAAGGACACTTTTGTATGCCTTTTCTGGAAAACCATTGAAGGTTCCTGTGGCATCAACGAATCCTTTTGCATCTTCACACCATATTTCGAGTGCTTTTTGTCCGAAAAACGAAAAATCATCTGTTTTCCTCATTCCATCCAACTGACTGCGAAGGGAATCCTGGTACCCCGTCAAAAACTGGGCATAGCTTTGAAAAAAACAGCAAAGGGCGATGATAGATAATAAACAACTCTTCATTGTTCTCAAAGGTCGGAAAAGCAAAGCTAATTCTGCAAAAAACAAAGCCCGTTATGAATGATCACAACGGGCTTTACCAATATTGATTGCTGCATTTTACTTTCCAGCAAAAGCTTTTTGCAATTTCGCTACGAAGTCAAGCTCTTCCCAAGGGAAAAGTTTCACCTTTACTTTCTTCTCTTTTCCAGTTCCGTCAACGAATACTTTTTCCACTTCCACAGGGATGCGCCCCATGTGTCCGTAAGCAGCAGTCTCACGATAAATCGGCGTTCTCAGTTTAAAACGCTTTTCAATAGCGTACGGACGAAGGTCGAATATTTTGTTGAGTTCAGCTCCGAGTGCACCATCAGTCATCTTCAATTTAGAAGTGCCGTAGGTGTTCACATAGATACCTACCGGTTCGGCAACACCAATTGCGTATGCCACTTGCACGAGTATCTCATCACATAAACCAGCGGCCACCATGTTTTTCGCTATGTGGCGAGCGGCGTATGCTGCTGAGCGGTCAACCTTGCTCGGATCTTTACCTGAGAATGCTCCACCACCATGAGCTCCTTTTCCACCGTAGGTATCAACAATGATTTTTCTCCCTGTTAATCCGGTATCCCCGTGAGGGCCACCGATTACAAATTTTCCTGTTGGGTTGATGTGAAGCTTGATTTTGTTTGTGATCAATTTCTGAACCCGCTTTGGAAGCATCTTCTTTACGCGTGGAAGCAGAACTTCCTCGATGTCTTTGCGAATGGTCGCCAACATTTCCTTCTCCGCCTTATTCTTTGCAGCGGCAGTGTTTGCTGATGGCATCACGAACTCATCGTGCTGAGTCGACAACACAATGTTATCGATGCCAATGGGTTCATTGTTATCGCTATATTCAATGGTAACTTGCGACTTCGAGTCTGGACGCAAGTACTTCATTTTCTTACCTTCTTTGCGAATTGCCGCTAGTTCTTGCAACAACAAATGCGACAGCTCAAGGGGAAGAGGCATGTAATTATCTGTCTCTCGCGAAGCATATCCAAACATGATTCCTTGATCGCCCGCTCCTTGATCTTCTTTCTTGGCTCTTTCTACCCCTTGGTTGATGTCTGGAGACTGCTCGTGAATAGCTGAAAGCACACCACAAGAGTTCGCTTCGAACATATACTCACTGCGGGTATACCCAATTTCGCGGATTACATTTCTAGCAATGCTCTGAACGTCTAAATAACATGACGCTTTCACCTCACCAGCAAGTATAACCTGACCTGTAGTTACCAGCGTTTCACATGCCACTTTTGCTTCAGGATCAAAAGCCAAAAAATGGTCAATCAGCGCGTCAGAAATCTGATCGGCTACTTTGTCTGGATGTCCTTCCGAAACCGATTCGGATGTAAAAAGATACGGCATGAATTCCGTTTTAAATATGAGTAAAAGTGACAGTTATAAGGCGTTTAACACGATACTGACATCATTTTCATTGCCTTTGAACGGCGCCAAAGTTACTATTATTTCGAGAATCGCAGAAGCTAGTTTTGTCATCAAAAAAAAGATCTCTTGCAGAGAGTAATTAAAAATGAGCTAACTTTGCATCGACTTATCAAGAAAGACGGAGGGAATAGGCCCGAAGATGTCTTGGCAACCCGGATTGAGCCGGGTGCCAATTCCTACCTCGAAAGAGGAAAGATGATCGTAAAAGCAGACGTTTCTGTCGCCGGTTTTCTTGATATAGTCTGCAAGAGAACCATACATGAGAACAAAATTAGAGGAAGAAGTAAGCAGGCGTATTCTCGTCTTAGACGGAGCCATGGGCACAATGCTCCAGCGATACAGACTAGAAGAAGAAGATTTTCGGGGCGAGCAGTTTAAGAACCACCCGCACCCCTTGAAAGGGAACAACGATCTTTTAACCCTTACCAGGCCCGATATACTCCGAGAAATTCACGACGCGTATTTCGAGGCTGGTGCCGACATTGCGGAAACAAATACGTTTTCATCGACGACCATAGCACAGGCCGACTATCACCTAGAAGAAATTGTTTACGATTTAAACCTTCAGGCAGCGAAGATCGCGCGTGCCAGCGCGGATCACTACACCCATCTGACGCCCGACAAGCCGCGCTTTGTAGCAGGAAGCATCGGACCAACAAACCGCACTGCGTCCATTTCACCAGATGTGAATAACCCAGCATTTCGAGCTGTCACCTTCGACCAATTGGCAGAAGCTTACGAGCAACAGACATTGGGTTTGATAGATGGCGGAGTAGATGCCCTGCTTATAGAAACCGTTTTCGATACCCTAAATGCCAAAGCAGCAATTTTCGGCGCTGAAGAGGCCATGAAGAAACGCAACGTCACCATCCCTTTGATGATCAGTGGGACAATAACAGACGCTTCTGGTCGGACATTATCAGGGCAAACGGCGCATGCATTCTTGATTTCTATGTCGCACGCACCCCTTTTAAGCATCGGATTCAATTGTGCTTTAGGAGCCAATCAGTTGATGCAATATGTGGATGTCCTCGCGCAACACGCCTCTTGCCACGTTAGTGCTCACCCAAATGCAGGACTGCCGAATGAAATGGGGCATTACGATCAATCGCCCCAAGAGATGGCAGCGCAGATACAGGCGTACCTCGAGCGCGACCTGATCAACATCATCGGAGGTTGCTGCGGCACAACACCGGAGCATATTCGCGCTATCGCGGATGTTGCATCTAGGTTTGAACCGCGAAAAATCGTGAAGGAGGAAGCAGAATGAGTGCAAAAACCACCTTGGTGCTCTCCGGATTGGAGCCATTGATAGTTACCACAGAATCAAACTTTGTCAACATCGGTGAACGGACAAACGTTACCGGTAGCCGGAAATTCCTTCAACTCATCCGCGAGAGAAAATTCGATGACGCCCTTGAAATTGCCCGAGAACAAGTTGAAGGAGGAGCGCAGATCATCGACATCAACATGGATGAAGGGATGATCGACGGAGTTGAAGCCATGACCACCTTTTTAAATCTCGTGGCCTCAGAACCAGATATCTCCCGAGTGCCTGTAATGATCGACTCCTCGCGATGGGAAATCATCGCTGCAGGCTTGAAAGTCGTGCAAGGGAAATGTGTGGTTAACTCAATCAGTTTGAAAGGTGGCGAAGCAGAATTTATTGAGCAAGCCTCTACCATCCGCCGATACGGCGCTGCTACGGTAGTTATGGCATTTGATGAAAACGGACAAGCTGATAGTTATGAGCGACGCATTGAGATTTGCGCCCGAGCATACCGCATACTCAACGAAATTGTAGGCTTTCCGAAAGAAGACATCATCTTCGACCCCAATATTTTCCCTGTTGCCACAGGCATGGAAGAACACCGAAAAAACGCGCTTGATTTTTTCGCAGCAACACGTTGGATAAAAGAAAATTTACCCGGTGCGCACGTCAGCGGCGGTGTAAGCAACGTATCGTTTTCTTTTCGAGGAAATCAGAAAGTACGCGAAGCCATGCACGCCGCTTTCTTGTATCATGGAATTAAGGCGGGCATGGACATGGGCATTGTGAACCCGACCATGCTTGAAGTATACAACGAAATCGACCCCGACCTGCTCGAGCTCGTTGAAGACGTGTTGCTCGATCGCAGAGACGATTCAACAGAACGCATGCTGGAGTATGCAGACCGCGTAAAGGATAGCCATAAAACAAAAGAAAAAGACCTAAGATGGCGCGACCAAATTTTGGAAAAACGTTTGGAACACGCCATGGTGAAGGGTGTTATCGAATTCATTGAACAAGATACTGAAGAGGCAAGAATGCACTATGGTAGTCCGCTCAAAGTAATTGAAGGACCACTCATGGCCGGCATGAACGTAGTAGGGGAACTGTTTGGATCTGGGAAAATGTTTTTGCCACAAGTGGTGAAGAGTGCACGTGTAATGAAGAAAGCCGTTGCTTGGCTCACCCCGTATTTAGAAGCAGAAAAAGCAGGTACATCAAACAAATCAGGAGTGATTGTAATGGCCACCGTGAAGGGCGATGTCCACGACATTGGCAAAAACATCGTTGGTGTTGTGCTGTCGTGCAATAGCTTTGAGATCGTCGATTTGGGAGTGATGGTTCCTACGAGCGTTATCCTCGACAAAGCGCAAGAGATTGGCGCCGATGCCATTGGATTGAGCGGATTGATTACCCCATCGCTCGATGAGATGATACACGTTGCCAAAGAAATGGAGATGCGAAATATGACCATCCCCTTGCTAATTGGCGGGGCGACTACTTCGCGCGTACACACCGCAGTGAAGATTGACCCAATGTATAGCGGACTTGTGATACACGTTAACGATGCCTCACGGGCTGTTCCCGTTCTCAGTTCCGCCAATGGAAAAGATGCCCAATCGTTCACAAAACAAATCAAAGCCGAATATCAAGAGCTACGTGAACTATACAAAACGCGCAATGCAGCCAAGCGTTATGTGAGTATCGAAGAAGCCCGGCGACTGCGCAAAAGAATTGATTGGAAACAAGCTAAACTCGTTGTCCCGAATCAACTAGGGATTCGCGAAATAAGCTTTAGAATAGCTGACCTCATTGAGTATATAGATTGGACACCCTTTTTCAAAACATGGGGATTGCACGGGAAATACCCTGAGGTACTCACTGATTCTGTTGTTGGCGAGCAAGCCCAAGAGCTTTTCAACGACGTGAACGCCATGCTCGATCAGTTGAAAGCAACGCATGCACTGACACCAAAGGCTGTAGTAGGATTGTTTCGAGCTGCCAGCAAACAGAACGACGACGTTGTTGTGTTCGATGACCAAAACAATGAACTTGCAATCTTTCATTTATTGAGGCAGCAATCGGAAAAAGACAGTGCTGCGAGTCAATCGTGTTTGTCTGATTTCATAGCACCGCACGACACAGGAATGACCGATCACATTGGATGTTTCGCTGTTACAGCTGGAAAAGAGATTGAGCAACTGGCAAAAGAATATGATGCGCAGCACGACTCGTATCGAGCGATATTGATAAAAGCCATTGGTGATCGCCTTGTTGAAGCAGCCGCTGAGCGACTTCATTTGCAGGTACGGAAAGAATTATGGGGCTATGCCGCCGATGAAATCCTTACCAACAGTGAGTTAATTGGTGAAAAATATCAAGGTATTCGTCCAGCTCCTGGCTATCCTGCCTGTCCGGACCACCTCGAAAAACTCACTATTTGGAAGCTCCTTGATGTAGAAAAACGAATAGGCATCACCCTTACCGAATCATTGGCCATGGAGCCCGCCTCATCGATTTCAGGCTATTATTTCGCCCATCCCGAGTCGCATTATTTCGGATTGGGTAAGATTGGTAAAGATCAAGTAGAAGACTTTGCGAAAAGGCGAAACGAGCCATTGTCGTATTGTGAGAAATGGCTATCGCCGAATTTAAATTACGAACCAGAAGCATGAAAGTAACAGAACATATAGCACAGGCCAAATCGCCGCTTTTCTCGATTGAGCTGCTGCCCCCATTGAAAGGGCAAAACATATCCTCGATTTTTGAAACGATGGATTTATTGATGGAGTATTCACCCGCCTTTGTCGATGTGACGTACCATAGGGAAGAGTATGTATATCGTGAGGTCAGTGGCGGACTGCTTGAGAAGCGCACCGTGCGCAAACGTCCGGGAACAGTAGGCATTTGTGCAGCGTTAAAACACCGCTATTCAATTGACCCCGTGCCCCATATTATTTGCGGAGGATTCAATAGAGAAGAGACAGAAAATGCATTGATAGACTTAAACTTTTTGGGTATCGACAACGTGCTCTTGCTGAGAGGGGATGCTATAAAGTCAGAAGGCACATTTAAACCAGAACCAGGAGGACATGCATACGCAGTAGATTTGTTGAAGCAGGTTGTCCAAATGAACGACGGCGTATATCTCGATCCCGATTTGAAAAACGCCAAAAACACTGATTTCTGTATAGGCGTAGCAGGGTATCCCGAGAAACATTTTGAGGCGCCCAATATGAAATCTGACCTTCGCTATTTAAAGCAAAAAGTAGATGCTGGCGCGTCGTATATCGTCACTCAAATGTTTTACGACAACGCAGCATTCTTCTCATTTAGAGAGCGATGTATATCGGAAGGAATCACAGTGCCGATCATACCTGGCATCAAGCCATTGGCAAACAGAGCGCAGCTTAACAGCATCCCCAAGCACTTTTACGTCAACATGCCTGAAGAGCTTGTAGACCTAGCTGAGAGATGTAAAACAGACGCCGAGATTCAGGAATTGGGAATAGAATGGTGCATAAAACAGTGCAAAGAACTTATAGAAGGGGGAGTTCCTGTTTTGCACTTTTACACCATGGGAAAGGCAATTAGCACGTCAAGAATAGCCAAAGCCGTGTTCTAAAGCGTCAATTTGCAAGTTTTACTATTATATTTGTAAGTAAACATTGCGAATGAAACAATTACTTTCTCAATACACGCTGAAACTGAATGAGAACATATATCTCAAGAATCCGACTGAGAGTGAAGTTGGACTCAAGATCATCAGTGAAGGAATAGAATTGATAGCTGAGATTGGAATTGAGCAGTTTACTTTTCGCAAATTGGGTCAGCGCATTGGTTCACCGGAGAGCACCATTTACAGGTACTTTGAGAACAAGCACAAGCTTTTGGTATACTTGATTAGTTACTATTGGTGTTGGTTGGAGTACCGATTGGTATTTGCGATGGCCAACATTGATTCACCCGAAGAGCGTTTGAATCGCGCTTTGGAAGTCATTACATCAGACATAGAAGAAGACAGCAACTTCAGTCATATCAACGAGGTTGCGTTGCATCGCATCGTTCTATCTGAGTCGGCAAAAGTTTATTTGACCAAAGAAGTGGATGCAGAAAACAAAGCTGGGTTATTTCAGGTCTATCAGAACTTACTCGAAAGGCTCACCAACATCATCCACGAGATCAATCCAAAATACGCTCATCCGCATACTTTAATGTCGATGGTGATAGAAGGAGTGCATCAGCAGAAGTACTTTGCCGATCATTTACCGGGGTTAACGGAGCTAACTACAGAGCGCACAGCGCGCGATTTTTTTGTCGGCCTCGTATTCGCAAGTATAAAGGGCTAAACTTACTTCTGACGGAAGAAAAGTCGGATCGGAACACCTGATAAATCGAAGTTTTCTCTCAATTTATTCTCCAGATATCTTTTGTACGGTTCCTTCACGTATTGAGGGAGGTTGCAAAAGAATGCGAAAGTAGGTACTTGCGAAGGTATTTGGGTAACGTATTTTATTACGATATACTTTCCCTTCGTGGATGGCGGAGGATTTTGGCTGATGATAGGCAGCATGAGATCGTTCAGCTTAGACGTAGGGATTTTCATTTGACGATTCTCGAAAACGCGCATAGCTTCTTCAAGTGCTTGGTGCACGCGTTGTTTCGTCAAATTCGAAGTAAAAATAATTGGCACATCGGTGAAAGGCGCAAGACGTTCGAGCATTTCCTTTTTCACTTGATCGTGAGTTTTATGATCTTTATCTACCAGATCCCATTTATTGGCTAGGATCACTACACCTCTGTAGCTTTCAACAATTTGGTAGAATATAGCGAGGTCTTGTTTATTGACACCTTCCGGCGCTTCGATCAGCAGCATGCAAACATCCGACTTATCAATAGCCTTAATTGTTCGAATTGCGCTATAGTATTCCAGATCGTCATCAATTTTCGCACGTTTTCTTAATCCAGCTGTGTCGATGATTTCGATTTCGAATCCAAACCCTTTAAAAATGGTATGCACACTATCTCTGGTAGTTCCAGCGATATCGGAAACGATATTGCGCTGTTTACCGAGCAGCGTATTGATGAGCGTAGATTTACCCACATTCGGTCTGCCCACCACAGCAATTTTTGGAAGATTGGTTTCAATTTCCTCATCTTCATCGGGCAGGTCGGCGACGATACGATCGAGCAGGTCGCCCGTACCGTATCCATTGTTTGCTGAAATAGAGTATACGACATCAGACAGACCTAGGCTATAGAATTCGGCGGAACCGATTTCTTTATCGCTGGTATCCACCTTATTAGAGATAACGATAACAGGTTTCTTTGATCTGCGTAGAATTTCGGTCACCTCCATATCGAGGTCGGTGATACCTGTAGAAACATCCACCATGAATAGGATCAGATCGGCTTCTTCGATTGATATACGCACTTGTTCGCGTATTTCGCCTTCGAAGTGATCATCGCTATTTGTTATATACCCACCAGTATCGATGGCGACGAACAAACGATTACCCCATTGGACGTTACCATATTTTCTATCTCTGGTGACACCACTAACAGGATCGACGATCGCTTCTTTTGATTCTGTGAGGCGGTTAAACAGCGTAGACTTTCCGACATTCGGTCGTCCGACGATAGCGACTAGATTATTCATGATAGAAATATTCGCACAAAGGTGGTGAATGTATTCAAAAAAAAAGCCCCGCGGGAGCGGGGCTTTTTGAAAAGTGGCATCGACATACTCTCCCGGTTTCCCAGTACCATCTGCGCTGGCGGGCTTAACTTCTCTGTTCGGAATGGGAAGAGGTGGACCTCGCCGCAATAGACACCTAAAATCGTAGGGTTTTGCGTTGATTAATATCTTACAAAATCCCCTAATGGGGACATATTGGTAGAGTTCTTTACTTATAAGCTTTTGAGTAATTAGTACTGCTCGGCTTTGACATTACTGCCTTTACACCTGCAGCCTATCAACGTTATCGTCTTTAACGACTCTCAAATGAGATCTCATCTTGAGGTGAGTTTCGCGCTTAGATGCTTTCAGCGCTTATCTCATCCGCACGTAGCTACTCTGCAATGCAGCTGGCGCCACAACAGATACACCAGAGGTGCGTCCAATTCGGTCCTCTCGTACTAGAATCGGGTCCTCTCAAATCTCAAACGCCCACAACAGATAGAGACCGAACTGTCTCACGACGTTCTGAACCCAGCTCGCGTGCCACTTTAATGGGCGAACAGCCCAACCCTTGGGACCTTCTCCAGCCCCAGGATGTGACGAGCCGACATCGAGGTGCCAAACCTCCCCGTCGATGTGAGCTC